>JBKJLC010000191.1:0-63022 GCA_046597055.1 Kofleriaceae bacterium
GCGTTGACCTGCACCCGCTCGATCGCGGGGGCGCGCCGGCCGGCCCGGGTCGGCACCAGGTGCTGGGTGACCACCGCGCGCAGGACCGCGGCGAGCTGGCTGCGTGCCTGACGCTGCTGGTGCTCGGGGAACGCGTCGATCAGGCGATCGATCGCGATCGCCGCGCCCGGCGCGTGGACGGTGCCGAGCACGAGGTGACCGGTCTCGGCGGCGGTGAGCGCGATCGAGATCGTGTCGCGATCGCGCAGCTCGCCGACGACGATCACGTCGGGCGCCTCGCGCAGCGCGGCGCGCAGGCCGTCGGCGAAGCTCGGCGTGTGCCGACCGATCTCGCGCTGGTGGATCAGGCACTCGGCGGGCTCGTACTCGTACTCGATCGGGTCCTCGAGCGTGACGATGTGGCGGGCCGCGGTGCGGTTGAGGTGTTCGACCAGCGCGACCAGGGTGGTCGACTTACCCGAGCCGGTCGGCCCGGCGACCAGGACCAGGCCGGAGCGCACCCGCGCGAGGTCGGTGAGATCGTCGGGGAGCCCGAGCGAGCGGACGGTGGGCACGTCGCGGCGGATGATGCGGATCGCCAGGCCGAGGCCCCGCTCATGCCGGAAGCCGTGGCCGCGCAGGCGATGGCCGTCGATGGTCGCGCCGAAGTCGACCGCGCCGCGGGCGGCGAGCGCGGCCGCGCCGTCATGGCGGGCGGCGGTGATGAGCGTCAGGAGCTCGGCCGCGGTCGAGGGCGGCTCGTCGAGCGCGAGGATGTCGCCGTCCACCCGTACCCGGGGCGGTCGGGTCTCCGACAGCAGCAGATCGGACGCATTGCGCGCGGCGGCATCATTGATCAGCGCGCGGAGCGAGGATGGGACCGCGGTCAGATCGGGCGCATCGCTCGCGAGCCCCAGCCCGAGCCCGGGGCCCGGATCGGGCAGCGAGCTCGGCGCCGCGAACGGCGTCGCGGCCAGCGACGCGGCGGCCGCCTTGGCGGGCGCCGACACCGGACGGGGCGCGGGTGCGGGCGCGGTGGGCGCCGCGGCGGTCGGCGGCTGCCGGCGGACCATCATCCGGTGGCCGGCGGTGGTGAGCTCGACCAGGATGATCATCACGTCGCCCGAGGTCGCCCGGTACACGTACTCGCCGGCGCGGCGCGCCTCCAGCTCGGCACGCGCCTCGGCCGGCACGATCTCGTCGACGAAGGTCGCGACCATGGCCGGCTCGAGCGCGGGCATGGCCATCGGCTCGGCGTTGCCGGCGCGCCGCAGCTGCGGAATCTGGCCCGACGCGACCGTCATCGCCTCGGCGCCACGATGCGACATCACGCGGAGCATCGAGTCGAAGGCCGCCATGGGTGCCCACGATAGCAGCGCGCGTGCCGACGTCGCGTGCGTGGTCTCGCCGGCTTGCGCCGATGGGCGCGCGGCGTGCGTGCCAGTCTGACAGCGGACCTCGGTCTTCCGTGCCACGTCTGCGGGCCCGGTTCCGCGGGATCTCGCGTACCGTCGAGAGACATGCGCGCGCTCCCGCTGGTCCTGTTCGCCGCGACCCTGTCGACCGGGTGTGGTCGCTCACGCACCGACGGCGAGGCCGCCAAGCCAGCGCCGGCGGCCACCGCTCCGACCGTCACCGCGCCGGTCGCCGCGCCGACCGACGCGGGCGCGCACCGGTTCGGGCTGGCCGCGGCCCGCGCCGCGTTGCGCACCGCCGTCAGGCGCACGAGCGACCGCACGCCCGCGGCCGAGCCGCCGGCGGGCCTGTTCGTCAAGACCCGGTTCGGCCAGGGCACGGGCGAGCGCGTCGCGTACGAGAGCCCGCCGCGCGCGGGCACCCGGCGGCCCGCGATCATCTGGGTCGCCGGCGGCTTCGACTGGAGCATCGGCGCGAGCGCGTGGGAGGAGGGACCGCGCGAGAACGATCAGTCGGCGGCCGCGCTGCGGCCCGATGGGCTGGTCCTGATGCTGCCCGCGCTGCGCGGCAACAACGAGAGCGCCGGTGAGTCGGAGTGCTTCCTCGGCGAGGTCGACGACCTGATCGCCGCGTGGGAGCACCTGGCCGCGCGCCCCGACGTCGACCCCGCGCGCATCTATCTCGGTGGACACTCGACCGGCGGCACGCTGGCGCTGCTCGCCGCCGCGAGCACCGATCGGTTCCGCGCGATCTTCGCGTTCGGCCCGGTCGCCGATCCGCGCCAGTACGGCTCCAGCAACTGCATGGAGGATGGGCTACCCGAGGCCGAGTACGTCGCGCGCGCGCCGATCGAGTGGATCAAGGACGTCATGACCCCGACGTTCGTGATCGAGGGCAAGGACGGCAATGCCGGCGTGCTGCCGATCCTGGCCCAGACCGCCAGCCCGGCGGTGCGCTTCGTGACCGTGCCCGGCGCCGATCACTTCAGCGTGCTGCGGCCGGGCAGCGAGGCGGTCGCCCGCGCGATCCTGGCCGACACCGGCGCGACGCCGGCGATCACGATCGACGCCAAGGCGATCGCCGCGCGCTGATCCTCAGCGGGCCGCCCAGCGGCGCACGCTGGCCTCGCCGCCTCCGCCGGTGCCGAGGTAGATCCCATCGGCGGTGACGCTGAGGCTGCCGACCTCGCCGGGGCCGTTCGAGGCCAGCGCGTGCCAGCCCGTGCCGTCGAAGAACGTCAACCGAGAGCTCGGCCCCTCGGAGGTCACCTCGGGCGTCACGGTCACCAGGCCGTCGGCGCAGGCCGCGACCCGACCGGCGGGCTGCTCGAGCGATCGCCAGGTGGCGCCGTTCCAGACGAGGAGTTGGCCGGCGTGCGTGTTCACGACCAGGCCGAACGTCGGCACGACGGTGGCGCCGGCAATCCCATAGGTCGGCGCGCCATCGATGTCCGTCCAGCGTCCATCGCGCTCGATCAGGATGCGGGTGCCGCCGGGCGACGTGACGACCACGACCAGCGCGCCCTCGAACGCGGTGAGCGCGACGACCGACGCGTCGACCACGGTGGTGACCGCCGTGATCTCGCCGTCGTGCCATCGCACGATGTCCACGCCGTCGGGCGCCGCCACGGCGAGATAGAGGGATCCGTCGCCGGTGACCAGCAGCAAGCGCGGCGCGGCCGACTCGATCTCGATCGGGGTCCACGCGGTGCCGTCCCAGCGTCGGAGCTGGCGGCCGGCCAGGATGATCGCACCGTCGGGCGCGACCGCGGCCCGGACGTCGTCGTCCGGGCTCGGGTTGCCGGGGAGCGGGTGCCAGGCGCCGTCGAACACCGCGGCCGGCGCGTGGGACAGGCCGGCCACCGTGAGGCCGCCGGCGACGATCACGCCACCCGGTCCGTCGACCACGTTGTTCACGTATCCCTGCGGCGCTAGCGCGACACGACCGCCGGTCCAGGGACTGACAGTCCCGTCCGGCGCGACGGTCGCGACATTCACCGCGGCCGTGGCCGCGACCGATCCGAAGCTGCCCGCCACGTGGAGTCCCCGGTCATCGACGATCAAGGCATTCACCTGCCACGGTGGCCACAGCGGCGATGTCCCGGGCGCGGCAACCGCCTGCCATCCGCGGACCGGGCTCCACCGCGCGAGTCCTCCCGCATACAGACGCTCCGGCCCGACCCGATTGAACCGACCCGCGATCACGAGGCCGGCGCCGTCGAAGTGAATCGACGAGACAACCGGCGCCGGGAAGAACCCGTCATGATCGTGCAGTCCCCCGTCCAGCGGATGCCACATACCGTCGTCGCCGAGAGAGGCGATGCCCTGGATCGGGATCTCCTCGGGGTCGTCGTAAAATCGAAGGTCGCCACCCGCCCACCAACGACCGTCGGGCGCGCGCGCCAGCACGGACATGGGTCCGGTGACGGGTGACCCGAGCGCCGTCCACGACGGGCCCTCCTTGCATGCTGCGCGATGACCGAGCGCGAGTCCCTCGGCGGCGAGGTAGCCGCCGAGGCAAACCCCCACGGGGGTGCGCGTCACGGTCGATACCGAGCTGTACGGATCGAGCCCCTGCGCGGACCAGCGCTGGCCATCCCACACCGCGAGCCCGTGCGCGACGACGCCATCGATCGAGCCGAACCCACCATGGATCGCCACGCCACCCGTGACGGCGGCGATCCCGGTGATCCACCACGCGTCCTCCACCACCACCGTCCAGGCCCCGGCATCCCACCGCGCGACGTAGCTGCCCCATCCGGCGTCCGGGACGCCGCCAACTGCCCACAGCGTTCCGCCATCGTCGACGGCCAGACCGCGGACGAGGCCCGGCAACCCGTCGCCGAGCGGGGTCCACACCGCCCCGTCCCAGGTGGCGACGTTGTGCAGAGGGAGACCGGCGGCGTTGTCGAACCGACCGCCGACCGCGATCCGGCCGTCGGGCAGGGCGACCATCGCCTCGACCGACGCGTCGAGCCCGGCCACGCCCGGGTACACGAAGCGCTCGTCCCAGCTGCCCGCTATCAGGTGGCCACATGCGGGCGGCGCGATCAGCTCGATCGGTCCCCCGCGCTCGCAGGCAGCGCTCGCCACCGACACCGCCAGCATGACCGCAGCGCGCCACTTCATCCACGCGGACACAGCAACTCGCAGGCCATCACCACCCGAGCGATGTGGCCGACTTGCGATCAGCGCGGCGCCAACCGGGTTGCGCCTGCCAACCGCGGTGCGCGCGGCGCTACCCGAGGTGTGCGGCGATCTCGGCCCACACCGGCGCCATCGCCGGGCGGGTGAACAGCGTGAAGTGATCGGGATCGAACGCGTCCCCGGCGGCCCGGCCGACCACGCGCAGCGGCGGCGTCCCGCGCACGCGGGTGGCGAGCACCGACGCGTCGGCCGGCGTGCACAGCCGGTCGCCGGCGCCGACCAGCGCCCAGGTCGGCACGTCGATCGCCGCCAGCGCGGCGAGGTAGTCGACGCCGTCGCGGCGGGTCCACGCGCCGGTGCGCGCCCAGCCGGCGAGCTGGCCGACGTAGCCGACCTGCTCGTCCTCGTTGCCGAGCCGCAGCCGGCGGATCGGCGCGTAGCCGAGCATCGCGGCGACGCCGCCGTAGACGCGCATGAGCGCGCGCCGGGCCAGGGGTCCGCGCGGCCCGGGCAGCCACACCGAGGTCGCGGCCAGCACCAGCCGGCGTACGCGGACCCCGCCGGTGCCGAGCGCGGCGAGGGTGACCAGCCCGCCGAGCGAGTGGCCGAGCACGGCGACGTCGGCCGGGGCGCAGCCGGCCGCGCGCGCGACCGTGGCCAGCGCCGCCGGCAGGTCGAGGCCGACGTGGTCGTCGAACGTCCAGCGATCGCGGCGCGGGTCGGGCGGCTTGCTCGCGCCGTGACCGCGCCAGTCGAGGACGAACACGTCGAGGCCGTGGCCGGCGAGCGCCTCGGCGAACCCGCCCACGCCCGACCCCGCGTGGAAGTAGCGGGCGTCGGTCATCATCGCGTGGGTCACCAGGACCGCCGCACATACACGTCCCACCGGCGCGAACCGGCGCAGCGCCAGCCGCACGCCGTCGGCGGTCTCGGCGGTGAGCGCCTCCACCCGCGGGCTCAGAAGTAGTAGCGGGCGCCGAGGCCGCCGTTGAGCGCGAGGCCGACGCCGGCGACGTCGGGGTCGTCGCTGCCGAAGCGAAACTCGAGGATGCCCGCGACCTCGACGAACACGTCGAGCGGGATCTCCTTGAAGTCGAACAGCATGCCGGCCACCGCGCGGGCGCCGACGCGGAAGTCGTCGTCGCCGTCGCGACCGGCGCTGTGCTGCATCAGGCGCACGCCGGGCCCGATGTACGCGGGCAGGGTGAAGTCCTCGCGCTCCTCGAGGATCCAGGGATGCCAGACGTAGTCGGCGTGGGCCTGGAAGCCGCCGCTGACGAAGGTCAGCCCGAGCGCGGCCTGGATCGCCTGGTCGTCCTGCAGGTACAGCTTGGCGCACACGCCGGTGGGCTCGCCGAGGATGATGCCGACGCCGACCGCGCCCTTCTCGACCGGCTGGGCGGTGACGGCGCTGGTGGTGACGGCGATCAGCGCGACCGCGATCGACCCTACGACAGCTGCGGGGACTCGCATGGGCGCGAAGCTACCCGACCCGGACCCCGGGGGCCAAGAACCTGACCGGTCCGGAGCGGGCGCCGATCCGCGTCGACTGTGATAGACACCGTCGGTGACCAAGCCTCGCGCCAAGGGAGCGCCGAGTCCGGCCTCGGCCGGCGGCAAGAAAGCGAAGGCGAAGTCGTCGTCGAAGCCGCCCGCGCCCGCCGACGAGACGCCCGGGCGCGGCGATCGGTCCAAGCGGCTGCTCGACCTGGTCATGCTGCTGCTGCGCGCGCGGACTCCGGTCACCTACCGCGAGATCCGCGAGCAGTTTCCCGGCTACCAGACCGCGAACGCCGAGGCCGGGCTGCGCGCGTTCGAGCGCGACAAGGCCGAGCTGCTCGAGCTGGGCGTGCCGATCCGCTACGTCACGCCCGACGAGGACGACTCGCTGGAAGACGGCGGCTACGTCATCGACCTCAAGCGGTTCCGGCTGCCCGAGGTCCGGCTCACCGCCGACGAGGTGTCGGCGCTGGTGCTCGCCGCCAGCGTCGCGCGCGCGATCCCCGGCGGCACCTATCCGAAGATCGTCGATCTGGCGCTGCGCAAGCTCGCCTTCGATCTGCCCGAACGCCCCGATACCCCCACCGAGCTGTTCGAGACCGGTCGCAACCCGGTGCTGGTCCACTTCCCCGAGCAGCGCGCCGCCGCGGCCCGCAACATCGGCGAGCACTTCGCCACGCTCGAGGCGGCGACCCGCTTTCGCAAGCGGGTGACCATGACGTACCAGGCGGCCGGCAACGGCATGACCTCGCGGCGCGAGGTCGATCCCTACGGCCTCGTCTATCGCGAGGGCGCCTGGTACCTGGTCGGCTGGTGCCACCTCCGCCGCGAGGTGCGCAGCTTCCGGGTCGATCGCATCCACGAGTCGGACATGGCGCCCAAGCCCAAGAGCCCCGACTTCGAGCGGCCGGCCGGGTTCGACGTGCGCACCTTCATCAACCGGTCGCCGTGGACCTTCACCACCGAGCCCGGTGAGGACGTCGAGCTCGAGCTGCACGCCGAGGCCGCCGACGCCGCCAACGAGGAGTTCGGCGCCGCCGCGACCAAGACCAGCGAGGCCGGCGCCGTGATCGTGCGCTTCCCGTGCGGGAACCCCGAGTTCGTGGTGTCGCGCGTGCTCGCCGCCAAGGGCGCGATCGTCGTGCGCCAGGGCGAGCGCCTGCGCCGCCGGCTCGAGGACGAGCTGGCCGCGGTCGCCGCCCGCTACCAGGAGCCGCCCGCGTGAGCGTCCGCGACGTCGGCCAGAAGCTGCGCCGCCTGCTGTTCGTGGTGCCCTACGTCGCCAAGCATCCCGAGGGCGTGCGGGTCGAGGAGCTGGCCAAGAAGCTCGGCGTCGATCGCGACGAGATGGTCGCCGACCTCGATCTGCTCACGCAGGTCGGTCCGCCCGACGGCGATCCCGGCGAGTACCTGCTGGTCTCGGTCGAGGACGGCCGGGTGTTCGTCGATCTCGCCCACCGGCTGACCCGGCCGCTGCGGCTCACGCCGGCCGAGGGCTGCTCGCTCTTGCTCGGCATCCGCGCGCTGCGGCAGAGCGGGATCGCGCCGTTCGATGCCTCGATGGAGTCGGCCGAGCGCAAGCTCCTGGCCGCGCTCGGCCGCGACGCCGGCGAGGCCGAGACCCTGGCCACCGGCACCGTGGTCGCCGAGCCCGATCAGGTCGTCGCCGGTCACCTGCGCCGGCTGGTGACCGCGGCGCGGCGCCACGTCACCGTCGAGATCGACTACGTCACCGCATCGCGCCACGCCGCCCAGCGCCGCGCGGTCGATCCGTACGGGATCGTCCACCACGCCGGCGAATGGTACGTGGTCGGGCACTGCCACATGCGCGGCGACGTCCGCACCTTCCGCATCGACCGGATCGGGACGGTCGCCGACACCAGCGAGCGGTTCAAGCCGCCGGCGTCGTTCGACCTCGAGACCTACCGGCGCGAGCGGCTGTACGTGCCGTCGGCCGACGCGGTCACGGTGCGCGTGCACCTCGACGCGCTCGCGGTCACCCGGGTCGGCGCCAACTGGCCGGTCGGTGAGGTCGAGGTCCACGACGACGGCTCGGCCGAGATCCTCATCGACTGCGAGGGCTTCGAGTGGGTCACCGGCTGGACCCTCGGCTTCGGCCGCCATGCGTGGATCGTCGGCCCCGACGACGCGCGCGCCGCCATGCGCGAGCGAATCACGCGTCTGCGCACCGCGCTCGGCTGAACGCGGGCCTGAAACCCGTGCCGTTGCAGTCCCCTCGCGGCGGGGGCCGGGCGCTACTTCTTCTTCTGCAGGAGGTCGGCGAAGGTGCCCAGGCGGGCCGGGTTGGCCGGGATCGAGGCGCGGGCCTCGGCGACCATGTCGTTCTCGGCGGCGCGGGCAGCGGCGGCCATCGACAGCGACAGGCGGTGCTTGTCGGGGTCGATCGAGAGGACGGTGACCTCGACCTCCTGGCCCGGCTGGACCACCTCCTTCGGGTGGTTCAGGTGGCGACCGGCGCCGAGCTCGCTGATGTGGACCAGGCCCTCGACGCCCGGGGCGACGGTCACGAACGCGCCGAACGACTCCAGCCGCGCGATCGTGCCGCGCAGGCGGCCGCCGATGGGCATGTTGCGGACCGCCTCGAGCCACGGGTCGGCCTGCATGGCCTTGAGTGACAGGCCGATGCGCGGGCGCTTGCCCGGCTCGGCCTCCTCGATCTTGATGACCTGGACGTCGAGCTCCTGACCGAGCTGGAGGATCTCCTCGGGAGTCTCGACCCGCATGTAGCCGAGCTCGCTGACGTGCAGCATGCCCTCGATGCCGCCGAGGTCGACGAACGCGCCAAACGGCTTGAAGCCGGTGACCTTGCCGCGGATGACCACGCCGATCTCGAGCTTGGCGCGGGTCTCGACCGCGCGCCGCGCGTTGTCCTCCTCGAGGAGGGCGCGCCGCGACAGGACCAGGTTGCCGCGCTCGTACTGGGTGACCCGGAACTCCAGGCGCTGGCCGATGTAGATCGTCTGGTCGGCGACGAAGCGGGCCTCGACCTGCGACGCCGGGCAGAACCCGCGCACGCCGGCGACGTCGACCACCAGGCCGCCCTTGATCGCCTCGGTGACCTTGCCCTCGACCGGGATGCCGAGCTCCATCGCCTGGACCAGCTCGGCGCGCGCCTCGGGCCCGCGGCCGAGCTTGATGCGCAGCTGCAGCGTGCCGTTGCGCTCGCTGGCGACCCGCGCCTCGACGGTGTCGCCGACCTTGACCCGCAGGCTGCCGTCGTCGGCGACCACCTGCTCGCGGTCGAGCACGCCCTCGGACTTGCCACCGAGGTCGACGAAGACCGCGTCCTTGCCGATGGTGGTGATCACGCCCCGCACGACGTCGCCCGGCTTGGGCCGCTTGGCCGCCTTGCCCTTGGGCTTGGCGTCCTCGGCCTCGGCGAACATCGCAGCGAAGTCATTGTCGTCAGTGGACATGGCGGCGCAGTCTTCGCCCCAAACCGCCCGCATGTCAACGCGCCCGACGGGCCGCCGGGCGGTTGACAGACCCTGCCGGAGGCGGTGACCTACCGCCATGGAGTTGCCCGCGCTGGCGGCGGTGGTGATCGTGGTCCTGGTGCTCGGCTACCGGTTCTACGGGCGCTGGGTCGCACGACAGTTCGACCTCGATCCCCGCACCGCCACCCCCGCCCACCGGCTCGCCGACGGCGTCGACTTCGTGCCGGCCAAGCCGTTCTATCTGTTCGGCCAGCACTTCTCGGCGATCGCCGCGGCCGGGCCGATCGTGGGACCGATCCTCGCCTGCAACACGTTCGGGTGGCTGCCGTGCCTCCTGTGGATCGGCTTCGGGGTGGTCTTCATCGGCGCCGTCCACGACGTGTCGACCCTGGTCGCCTCGGTCCGCCACGATGCCCGCTCGGTCGCCGAGGTGGTCCGCGTCCACCTCGGCCGCGGCGCCTGGCTCGCGATCCTCGCGTTCATCTGGGTCGCGCTGGTCTACGTGATCGTCGCCTTTGCCGACATCACCGCCGGCACGTTCGTCCTCAAGAAGGTCAACACCGAGGGCATCACGACCGACTTCGATCAGGGCGGCGCGGTCGCGCTGGCCGCCCTGCTCTACCTGGGCCTGGCCTTGCTGATGGGCCTGGTCGACCGGTTCCTGCACCCGCCGCTGTGGCTGCAGACGGTGATCTTCGTGCCGGCGACCCTGTTCGTGATCTGGTTCGGCACCCAGCACTCGACCTGGATCCAGCTCGACTGGCAGACCTGGACGATCCTGATCATGGCCTACTGCGCGATCGCGTCGATGACGCCGATGTGGCTGCTGATGCAGCCGCGCGGCTACCTCGGCGGCTTCATCCTGTACGCCGCGCTCCTGGTCGGCGTGATCGGCATCTTCTTCGGCGGCTTCTCGATCCAGCAGCCCGCCTTCAAGGGCTTCGACACGCCGGGCGCGACCGGGATGATGTTCCCGTTTCTGTTCGTCACCATCGCGTGCGGCGCCTGCTCGGGCTTCCACGGGCTGGTCTGCTCGGGGACCACGTCGAAGCAGATCGACAAGGAGACCCACTGCCACCCGATCGGCTACGGCGCGATGCTGCTCGAGGCGTTCGTCGCGCTGATCGCGCTGGCGACGATCATGATCCTGGCCCCCGCGGCCAGCAAGGGCGCCAAGCCCGACGCGATCTACGCCCAGGGCCTGGCCCGCTTCATCACGCTCGTGATCGGCGACTCGCCCGAGGCCCGCCAGGCCGCGGTCACCTTCGGCGCGATGGCGCTGTCGACCTTCATCTTCGACACCCTCGACTCGGCGACCCGCCTGGGCCGCTACGTGCTGCAGGAGCTGATCGGCTCGACCAGCCGGGCCACCGCGGTGGCCGCGACCCTGGTGACCTGCCTGGTCCCGCTCGGCTTCCTGTGGGCGAGCGACAAGGGCAGCTTCTTCCTGTTCTGGACCCTGTTCGGCACGTCCAACCAGCTGCTGGCGTCGCTGTCGCTGCTCGCGATCTCGGTGTGGCTGTACCGGCTCGGCAAGAAGCCGTGGTTCACCGCGGTGCCGATGGTGCTGGTGATGATGGTGACGGTGACGTCGCTGGTCCTGCAGACCCGGGCGCTGTACCGGGCCGCGGCGTGGACCACGCCGTGGATCAACGGGCTGGTGTCGCTGGTGCTGCTCGCGCTGGCCGCGACCCTGGTCGGGTTCGCCACCCGGGTCCTCCTGCGCCGCACGCCGGCCGGGGTGGCCACGTGAACCCAGGCGGCGACGACCCGCTCGAACGCGTCCTCCGTCACCTCGCCGCGGCCCAGCAGCTGGCCCGCATGGGCAGCTTCGACCACGACCTCGGCACCCGCCGCGCGACCTGGTCGCCGATGATGTACGAGCTCCACGGGGTGGCGCCGGGCACCCCGGCCCCGGCCAGCGTGGACGAGTACGCCCGGTTGCTCCACCCCGACGACGTCGGCCCACTCGGCGACGCCTCCGCGCGCACGATCGCGAGCGGCGAGGTCAGCGTGGTGGAGATCCGGGTCCGCAAGGCGGACGGCTGGCGGCTCCTGCGCGCGCAGTTCGCCTGCGAGCGCGACGCCGCCGGCCAGCCCCAGCGCCTGAGCGGCACCATGCAGGACATCACCGAGGAGGCCGAGCGCCGCGCCGACCTGATCCGCGAGCGCGAGCGGGCCGAGGAGGATGGCCGCGCCAAGACCCGGTTTCTCACCCGGGTCACCCACGAGCTGCGGACGCCCCTGGCCGGCGTGATCGGCATGATCGATCTGGCGGTCGGCGACGTCAGCGCCGCCGCGCGCGCCGATCACCTGGCCAGCGCCCGGGCCTCGGCCCGCCACCTGCTCGAGCTGATCGACGACCTGCTCGACGCCAGCCGCGAGGACACCTGGCGGATCAACGTGGTCGACATCGAGTTCGATCTCGCGGTCGTCCTCGACCAGGCGCTCGCGATGGTCGCGCCGCGGGCCCAGCGCAAGCAGCTGCGCCTCACCGGGACGGTCGAGGTCGGCGTCGCGACCAAGCGCATCGGCGACCCGCTGCGCCTGCGCCAGGTCCTGGTCAACCTGCTCTACAACGCCGTCAAGTTCACCCATCGCGGCCAGGTCCAGGCCCGGATCGCCGCCGGCGTGGCGGGCGAGGTCGTGATCGTCGTCGAGGACACCGGCATCGGCATCGCGCCCGAGCAGCAGGCCGCGGTGTTCGAGCCCTTCATGCAGGCCTCGGCGGAGCGCGGCCGCGAGGGCGTGGGCCTGGGCCTGGCGATCACCCGCGAGCTGGTGTCCGCGCTCGGCGGCACCATCGAGCTCACGTCGGCGCCGGGGGTCGGCACCACGTTCACGGTCCGCCTGCCGCTGCAGCCCTCCACCGGCCGACACCCCGCCGAGCGCGTGCGGACGATCGAGCCCGCCTCGTCGCCGATGATCGCGATCACGTTCCGCTCGCTGCGGGTGCTGGTGGCCGAGGACAGCCCGGTCAACGCCGAGATCGCGCGGGCCATGGTCGACCGCATCGGCCACACCTCGCGCTGGGTCTCCGACGGCCGGGCCGCGGTCGAGGCCGCCGCCGCCGAGCCGTTCGACGTGATCCTGATGGACCTCGAGATGCCCCATCTCGACGGCGCCGCGGCGACCCGGGCGATCCGCGCGGCCGAGCACGCCGCTGGCCGGCCGCGGGTCCCGGTGATCGCGGTCTCGGCGCACCACGACGCCGAGCTGACCGCGGCCAGCGCCGGCATGGACGCCTGCATGCGCAAGCCGATCGACCTCGATGCGCTCGCGGTGCTGCTCGCCCGCGCCGGAAGCGGCGAGCTGGCCGGCCCGATCGACCACGCCGCCCGGCTGGCTCGCGTCGGCGGCCGGTCCGAGCTGGCCCGCACCATCGTCGGCACCTTCCTGAGCCACCAACCGACCCTGCTCGAGCCGATCGATCAGGCGCTCACCGCCGGCAGCGGCGAGGACCTGCACCGCGCCGCCCACGGGCTCCGGGGCGCGCTCGCGATGGTCGGCGCCCAGCGCGCCGCCGAGCTGGCCGGGACCCTCGAGCGGGCCGCGCTGTCCGAGGCCATGCGCCTGCGCGACCTGCTGGTCGCCGAGCTGGCCCGGGTCGGTGCCGAGCTCGCGCTGGTGCGCTGACGGCGAGCGCCGTCGTCGCCGACTACTGGCCGCTGACGCGGACCCGCTTGTGCGCGCCGCTCGACGCGGTCACATCCAGCGCGTGGTCGCCCGCCGGCACCCGCAGGGTCAGGTGGCCGCGCCGGACGTCGCTGCCGGTGACCAGCGCGGCCGACAGCGCGGGGTCGAGCGTGATCCGGTACGACACCGCGCCGGTCAGCTCGCGACCGAGCGCGAGGGCGGCGACGTCGATCGTCAGCTCGGCGCCCGCCGGCGTGGCGAAGGCCTCGTCGAACCCGGCGACGGTGAGCTCGGTCAGCTCGGCCGCCGACGCGTCGATCGCGAGGTCGGAGATCGCGGCGACCTCGACCGGCAGGTAGTCGACCTCGTAGCCGTAGCGGTCGATCGCGATCAGGTCGGCGCGACCCCCGCCCATGCCCACGATCTCGAACCGCGGCTCGCCGCCGCTCGACGCCGGGCCGATGACCTGGACGACCCAGGGCGCGCTCGAGACCAGGGTCAGGTCGTCGGCGCTGCGGCCGTCGGTGCCGCGCAGCGAGACGTCGAGCGTGCCGCCGACGGCGATGCCGTCGTCCAGGTCACAGCCCAGCTTGCCGCAGTCGTCGGGGATGAGCTCGATCTGGCCGTTGCGGCCGGTCTCGACCTGGTTCCAGTCGCAGCCGGCCAGCGTGACGAGGGACAGAGCAACCGCCGAGATCAGCGCGCGCGAGAGGAAGGTGAGGCGAGGAGAGGAGAGCGTCAGCATGCTCCCTGGTAGAGCAACCGCCGCGCCAGCGACCGGCCGGCCGGTGGCGGCCACTTGCGCGCCACCACCGTCAACGCCGGGCGACACCCGTGGTGTGCCGCGGCGGGCCCTACAGCCGCGCGCCGACGCCGAGGATGGCGTAGGTGACCGCTGACGAGTAGTCACCCGCCATGTCGGGGTTCTTCGACGGCGGCATCGGCGCCTCGGCCTCCAGGCGCGGCGCGGTGGTGCGCGACATGTAGTAGACGTGCGCCACCGTCAGCGACAGGTTCAGCGTCTTGCCGGCCCAGGCGACGCCGGCCTGGCCGATCACCTTGTTCATGTCGAACAGCGACGGATCCATGGTCTCGTCGGGCACCGCGTTGCTGTCGTACGACAGGCCGCCGTTGACCTCGAACGCGTCGGTGGCGAACCAGCGGCCGCCAGCGCGCACGCCGAACGTATCCTTCCAGTTGCGCGGCAGGTTGACGAGGATGCCCGCCTGGTCGGAGGTGCCGTCCGGATTGATCTCGCACTTGGCGTCGGGGGTGGCCGCGCCGATGATGCACTGGTTCTGGTAGGACGACCACCGCTGGTAGTCCGCCGCGAAGTGCAGCGAGCCGCGCACGAACGCGCGCCACTCCGCGCCGAACCGGATCACGTCAGGCAGGTCCTGACTGAGGATCACGTCGACCGGGGCCACCTCGCCCTGACCGAACTTGTTGGTGAGCGTGCCCTCGAGCCGCGTCTCGCCGAAGCCGGGCTGTGACTGGTACGACAGCCCGATGCGCGAGCACGGCGTCGGCTTGACGATGATGCCGGCCGACGCCGCCAGGTCCAGGCCCTTGAGCTCGAGGAGGCTGCGGCCTTCGACCAGGACGTCGCCGGTGACCAGGTCGTCGGTGCCGTTGACGTTGCGCGCCCGGACCAGCGCGACCTGCTGCTGCACGATGTTCAGGCCGGCGCCGATGGCGACCTTGCCGTTCATGAGCTGGTAGCTCGCGGCGAGCGTGTAGTAGAGCGCGCGCTGCTCGCCGTCGATCGCGGCCCACCGCTGGGGCCCGTCGACCGCGCCGGGATACCGCTCGTTGCCTTCGTACGCCGCGTTCTTGTCCCAGCTGGCCTGGCCGCCGAACGGCACGTAGACGCCGACGCCGACGCCGAGCCCCGGGATGCCGCCGTCGGTCGCGATCCCGAGGAACGGGCTGGCCACCGCGTTGCGAAGCTTGGCGGGCCCCGCATTGGCTGACTGAGCCTCGGTGGGCGTCTCGTCACCCAGGTTGTCGATCGCGCCGGGATCGCGGACGTAGTCGACCGAGCGGTACGCGACCAATCCCTCGAGCACGCCGCGGGTTCCGTGGCCCAGGGCGATGCCGGCAGGATTGTAATAGATAGATGACAAATGGTCGGACGCCGCGTGCCCCCGCTCGCCGCCGAACCGCGCGGTCGAGAAACCACCCGCCGCCGCTGACGTGCTCAGCACCAGGACGCCGGCAAGACCTTGCACAAGAGGTGAGCTGTATGACACTTTTTTCATAATGGTTTCAATGGTTTGCGCTTGACCTGGGAGTGAGCGAGCGTTACAACTTCTTCACGCATGCTGCAAAGAATGTCAACCGGGTCGGTTCTGTTGGTGGGATTCGCGGCCGCCCTGGTGGGCTGCGTGGACGCAGCTGGGAAGTTCGGTGAATACGAGGATCGCGTTGGAACTGTGGACGCGAGCACGGTCGACCGGCCCCCGAGCATGATCTACGACATCACCGGACGTTTCCTGCTGGTGGTCGATCCCGCATTCGTCCCTGCCAGCGATCCTACGACGTTCGTGCAGTTCCTGACCACCTACACGCTCACCGAGCGTCCGGATGGCGCCGTCACGGTCGACGCCAGCATGCAGCCTCTGCGCGTCTACCAGGATGGCGATCGCACCGAGGTCGGCGCGCCGCTGACCGCCACCAGTCTCTCCGTCTCCAGCGAGGGCGCTTTCAGCGGCGTGTTCGCCGGACGGCTCCCGGGCCCCGCGAACCCGCTCACGGGTGCCGAGCAACCGATCGACTCCACGATCGTCGCGGTGATGCAGTCGACGGACGTCGTGTGCGGAAACGTGACCGGCACCGTCGCCGGCCTGGATCTCGCCGGTTCGACCTTCGCTGCGATCCGGATCACGGACCCCGGCCCCATGCCCGCGCTGCCGGCGCTGGCCGATCTGACGTTCGCCTGCCCCACTCCCGCAGGTCCCTGAACCAAGCGCCCGCGGCCGCTCGCGGCAGGTGAATCGCGACCCATTTCCTGGCAGACTTGGGCAACATGATTGCCTCCCTGCCGGCTCTGGCCCTCGGTCTCGTCACGGCCCTCGGACTCGGGGGTTGCGTCGACCCGACAGGCAAGTTCGAAGCCTTCGGTCAGCGCGCTGGCACGCCTGACCCGAGCCTGATCGACGGGCCGGTCGGCATGCTCTACGACATCAGCGGTACCTTCCTGTTCGCGTCCGATACCTCGATCGCACCCGGCAGCGATCCCGCGCAGCACGTCCAGTTCCTCATGACCTACGCGCTGACGCGCACCGGCTCCACGGCCACGCTCACCACGAGCCTGCAGCCGCTGCGGGTCAATCCGGGTGGGGTCTACCGCGAGCCGATCGGCGCCCCGCTCGTCGACAGCAACATCGTCGTCAGCGCTGATGGCACCTTCGGCGCACGGCTATTGGGCATTATCCCGAACCACGCGAACCCAGTGTCTTTCAACAGCGTGCAGCTCGACGGCATAGCGTTAAGCACGATCCTCTCGGCAGATCTCGTGTGCGGTCCGTTCAGCGGCACGGTGGCGGGCCTCGATCTCGCCGGCTCGACGTTCGGCGCGATCCGGGTGACCGACACGACCCCCGCCAACCTTCCGGCACCGGTCGCCAACTGCCCGTCGAACCAGCCGGTCGACGCCGGCGTCGACGCCCCGGTTCCGACCGACGCGGCCGTCCCGACCGACGCGCCCGACCCAGTGTAGATCGCGCGCGGCGATGGGGCGACGTGATCCGGCGGCGTTTAACCGCAGGCTGCACGAATACGCCGCGCGCTCGAGAGAAGGCGACGCCGGACCACGCGGAGTTCGTCGCTGACCGCGTTCAGCCGCACCTACCGAATCCCGCGCGCCGGCTACTCGGTCTTCGGGGTCACGGCCGCGGTGCGCCCCTCGCCCGCTGCCACGGGCACGGCATCTTGTGCCCGTTGAGGGTCAGTTCCGCACTGTCAGCGGTAGCCGATGATGTAGATGTTGGTGTTGGGCAGGGTGACGCACAGGTCGCCAGTAGAGTCCCACGTCGCCGGCAGCGGCGTCGCGAATGGGATCATATCGTTGCAGTACATGCCAGGGGCAGTGCTCGAGCTGGATTCCCCTATCGCCGTCTCCGCGCCCATCTGCCTAACCATCCAGTAGGTTCCGGCGCTCAGCGTAACCGTGTCCGGGACGTCGTACTCCCCAACTCTGATGGGAAAGGCTCCAGAGCTGGCGATCAGGCTTCCGGGGCTGTCGGCACCGTTGGTGTACACGCCCATCCGGGCCATGTTGGGTCCCGTGTGCCCGGTGATCATGCCCCACTTGTCGATCGTGACCGGGGCACCCGATACGGTGAACTTGAACGCGTGGACAAAGCCGCCCGAGTCCAGGACGGTTCGGTTGAAGAAGGTCGGCCAGCCAAGGCTGAGAATCTCGGTGGTGTCGTTGACCGTCACATCGACGGCCCCCGTGACCACATCGGTGGCGGTCACCCGCAGCTGGCTCGCCTCGTCGACGTTGTCGGAGTCGCGGACCGCCGTCACCGTCACCGTCACCGGCACGTTCCAGTTGGCCCCGTTGAAGGTGATGGTGCTGGGCGAGACGGTGTAGCTGCCGGCGATCGCCGGAGTCAGTGCCGCCGACACGGTCCCGCCAGGCATGTTCGAGAGGGCGACCGTGAAGGTGCTGGCGCCCGTGCCGTTCTCATTGACGGTCAGGGACCCGGCGCTGACCACGAAGCCGAGCACGTCGTCGTCGGGCACGGTGATGCCGACGGTGCCGGTGGTGGCGTCGGCCAGCGTCATCGTAATGGTGGTTACGTCCTGGACGGTGTTGGCGTCTTGGGCGGCGACGATGGTGACGTTCTGCGGCTGCGCGTAGCTGGTCGGCGTGAAGGTCAGGGTGGCCGGCGATACCGTGGCGACCGTCTCGTGGTCGGAGCTGACTGCCACGGCCACGTTCGCGGCTGGCGCAAAACGCAGCCTGACGCCGACCTGGACGCTGCCTCCCTCGAGGAGGTTGACGTCGGCGAGCGAGACCAGCACCGCCTGGCTCTCATCGTCATTGACCGTCACGTTGACTGCTGCCGCCAGGGTCTGGGGAGCGCTCAGCGCGACCGAGGTAGTTTCCGGATCGTTATCGTCGTCCTGGCTGCCGCTGATCTCGATCAACTGCGGGACGTTCCAGTTGCTGGCGTCGAAGGTCAGGATGGCCGGGGTAGCCGTGGCAAGCGCATTGTCGGCCGCGGCGATCGCCACCTCGAGGCTGACCACGGGCGGGTTGCGCAGCGTCACGGCGACCCGGGAGCTGCCACCCTCCGCTACCGTCAAGGCGAGCTCCGACATCTCGTCGACGAGGATCGCCTGAGGTCCCTCCACCAATCCGTCGGAGACTGGGGCGTCGATCGGCGCGGCCTGGTTCGAGTAAGTCCGTGAGTCGATCAGACAGGCGGCGAGCGACAAGCACAGGAAGGGGATGAGCGTGCGCATGGTCAGAACCTCACGGAAACGTCGAGTCCGACCGAAGTCGGCGTGACCACGGGTGCGACCGCAGTGCGCGCGGTCGCGCGCTCGGGGGCACCGGTGAACCACAGGATTGCGGCGGCGACCACGGCAGCACCGCCGACGCCATAGGAGATGTTGGCCAGCAGCGCGCGGCTGCGCGCCTTTTCGACAGCAGCGTTGGCCTCGTTTGCGTCGGCGCAGCCGGTGAGCATGGGACACAAACGGCTGGCATCATCGTCGAACCCACTGGCTTGCATGCCCAGGACGACGCCCGCGCTCACGCCGAGCAAGCCAGCCGCCCCGACGCCGAGCGCCAGCTTGCGGCGCCCGGTGAACCTCGACCGCGAAGCGCCGGCCTCGTCCTCAACCTCCCCCGAGGCCACTGTGGGCTCGACCAGCTGGGCGGCCTGCTTGAACCTGGGGACATCGACGCCGATCCGCCCTCCCTCGGGGGGCACGGTGACCGTGGTTGACCACTCCTCGTGGCCGGGCGCGCGACCCGCGATGACGTAGCTGCCGCCGTCGATCGGAATGGCCGTGTTCCACAGCCCCGGATCGAACGGCTCGCCGTTGCGGGTCAGCGTGAGGCCATCGATGTCGTTGTCGCGTGCGACCGACACCGTGAGGTACGAGAGGCGTTTCTCGAGGCTCGCCGCACGCTCTTTGGCGATCTTGTGAACTGCGGCGCGCCTGGTGTCGCCGCGGGTCTGGCGCTCGGTCTCGAGGAACGCGGTCCACGCCGACTGGATCTGCCCGTTCTTCTCGCGGCAATCCGCGAGATTCATCAGGGTCGCGACCGCGGGTTCGAGTCGCTGGCTGGTCGCGAAGGCAACGCAGGCCTCTGCGTAGTTCTTCTCCACCATGAGCTTCTTGCCGTCGCGGAAGCGCTGCTCGGCCGCGCCCCCCTGATTCTGCGCCTCGGAGATCGACACCAGCAGGCACAGCGACAGCATCACGGTCAAGGATCGGTGCAGTGAACGCATTCGGCCGCAGTCTCGCAGGCTCACATCGGGTGTTCAAGGCTTACCTCCGAGGTCCCGTTTCCTGCCAGCCTCTGCCAGGTTACGGGCAGTGTTCGCGCTTCAGTTCGACGAAGGAGCGCTCACGATGGCCTCTGATCTGAGGCCGTACGACTGATTGCCCGGTGGTCCATCGAGTACACCGACGACGCACCTGACCCGGTGTAGCGATCGCGCGCGGGAGCTGCCGACGATCCGGCTGCGTTCGACCGCGAGCTGCAGGAACACCGAACAGTTTGAAGCGTCGTCTTTACGCTGCATTCCGGTGGGCGGCCATAGCTCCGCTCGTGGCCGTTGGCGCGCGCGACTCGTCCGAGCCAGCGGGCCCGCGCATGCCGCGCCTTGGTGGAGCCGACGATCACCGCGCCGGCGCGGCCGGCCGGGTGGCGGCGGCGCCGGTGGCGTCGTCGATGCGCGCCCGGGTGAGCGCGGCGACCCAGGTCTCGAGCCCGCGTGGATCGGCCGGGGTCAGCGCGGCGCGGTCGAGGTGCCAGACCCGCGGCGCCGCGCGCTCGTCGACCGCGGTGACGGTCTCGCCGGCGAACATCAGGTGACGGACCTTGCCGCGATGCTCGCCGATGACGGCCGACGCGCCGGTGGCGGGATCCCACGCGCGCAGGAGCCCGCGGCGGTCGACCGAGACCAGCCGGCCGGCGGCGGTGAAGCCGAGCCGGCTGACCCGGGCGTCGTGGCCGTGCAGCCAGCGCGGCTCGCCGCCGGCGACCGGCAGGAGCGCGATCGCCCCGGTCTCGTCGGCGGCCGCGAGCGTCGCGCCATCGGGCGCGAACGCCAGCTCGGTGATCGTGCCGCGCAGCTGACCGACGCGGCGGCCGGCTCCGTCGCCGCCGACCGTCCAGACCCAGACCGCGCCGGCGCCGGTGCCGGCGGCGACCGTCCGCGCGTCGGGTGATGCGGTGATGCGGAACGACGTCACGTCGGGTCCGGTGAGCGGCGTCTCGACTGCGGTGGCCACCTCGACCAGCCGCAGGCCGTCGAACGCGCTGACCAGCACCCAGCGGCCATCCGAGGTCACGACCCCGCCGGTGAACGGCGCCTTGGCCTGGAGCAGGAGCCGCTCCGCGCCGGCGTCGTCCCACGCGCGCAGCTTGCGGTCGTCGCCCATGGCCAGCAGCGCGCCGTCGGCGGCGAAGCCGATCGGTGTCACGCTGGTCGGCGCCGTGCGGATCCGCGCCACGCCGTCGGCGAGCCACACGGTCACCGGGCCACCGACGCGGGCGGCGGCGACCCGCGCGCCATCGTCGCTGACCGCCAGGCCCTCGAGCGGACCGTCGAGCCGGCCGACCACCCGCGCGACGCCGGCCTCCCACCGGGTCACCTGCCCGGTGGTGTCGCCCACGACCAGGTGGCCAGCGGCGCTGGAGTCGGCGTGGGTGATCGCGCCGGCTGCGCCGAGCAGCGGCGCGCCGTCGGGCGCGGGCGGCTCCCACACGCGGATCGTGGCGTCCTCGGCGGCGCTGACGATCGTGCGGCCGTTGCGGCTCAGCGCCAGATCGCGAACGCCGCTGGCGTGACCGCGCAGGTCGCGGATCGCGCCGCTGGCGGTGTCGAGCAGGTGGACGATGCCGTCCTGGCTCGCCCAGACCGCGCGGCTGCCGTCGGCCGACGCCGACAGCGAGTCGTAGACGACGTCGCTCGCGACCAGCTCGGCGCTCCCGTCGCCGGACCACCGCCACAGCTTCTGGGTCTGGGTCTCCGTGTAGAGCGCGCCGCCAGGGATGGCCGACACCATCACGACCGCGTCGTTGCCCTGCGCGAGCGCGAGCGTGCGGGTGCGACCGTCGGCGGCGTGGAGCTTGACGCCGTCGGCCGCGCCGGTGACCACGGTGCCGTCGGCGCCGAGCGCGAGCGACGACGGCGGCCGCGCGTGCTTCTCGAGGTGCCGCGGCGCGCCGGTCAGCGGCCACACGGTGGTGGTCCCGTCCAGGCCAGTGAACGCGACGCCGGTGCCGTCGGGCGTGCTGGTCATCCAGACGATGGCGTACGGGGTGGGCCCGAGATCGCGCGGGGTCGCCCCGGCCGCGTCGGTGACGTACAGGTGGTTGTCCTTGCCGGCGACGACCAGCTGGTCGCCGGCCCACGCGGCCCGGCGCATCGGCGCGAGCGCCGAGCGGGTCCAGACCCGGGTGCGCACGTCGACGACGCCGAGCGTGCCGCGCCG
Organism: Kofleriaceae bacterium; assembly: GCA_046597055.1. Classification (GTDB taxonomy): domain Bacteria; phylum Myxococcota_A; class Polyangia; order Haliangiales; family Haliangiaceae; genus UBA2376. The sequence goes on from JBKJLC010000191.1 coordinate 21,827, forward strand.
GCCGAGCACGATCGCCGCGTGGCCGCTGGCGGAGAACCGGCAGCTGGTCGGCGACTCGCCGATGGTGCCGACCCGGACCCCGGCGGTCGCCCCGCCCGTGCGGTCCCACAGGTGGACGTCACCCGCGCGGTCGACGCCGAGCACGCGGGCGCCGTCGGGCGCCGTGCACACCCGCAGCACGGTCGATTGCGCGAGCGTGAACAGGTCGGTCGCGACCGCGGGGGCGGCCGCCGACGCGACCCGGATCACCTCCGCGACCTGATCGGGCTCGATGCGATAGCTGGCCAGCCACGCCGCCGCGGTGGTCGGATCGCGCTCGAGCTCGGCCCGCGCCTGCAGCAGGCGCAGCCGGTTGGCGCTGCGGTCCGCGAGGTCACGCTCGTGGCGCGCGACCCGGCGTTCGTCGCGGATGCCGAGCACGCTGGCGACGCCGATCGCGGCCAGCAGGGCGGCCGCACCAGCGATCACCAGCGCGACCGTGCGGTGGCGGCGCAGCCACCACCGGACCAGCGACCAGGGCCGGTACTGATGCGCGCCGACCAGCCGGCCGGTGAGGAACCGGCGCAGATCCGCGACCAGCGCGCCGGCGTCCTGGTAGCGGTCGGCCGGCGCGCGGGCCATCGCGCGCTCGACGATCGCGACCAGCTCGGGCGGGGTGCCGGGCGCGCGGTCCGCGAGCGGCGTCGGCGCGCCGGCGACGACCAGCGTGAGCACGGTGCGGGCGCTGCCGACGTACGGCGCGGCGCCGGCCAGCGCGTGGTAGAGCGTCGCGCCGAGCGCGTAGACGTCGGCGCGGGCGTCGACCACGTCGCCGAGCGCCTGCTCGGGCGGCATGAACGCGGGCGTGCCCACCACTTCGCCGTCGGTGGTCACGATCTGATCGGAGTCGAGCGCTGGCGTGATCGGGGACTCGTCGGACGTCACCTGGGTCGCGCCGTCGGCGACCGCGCTGGTGGTGGCGTCGCCGCTGCCGACCCGGTCGGTCATGGTCGCGCCGGCGCGGGCGGACGGGGCCGGGCGGATCTCGGTCGTGCGCCGGGCCAGCCCCCAGTCGATCACGATCGTCTCGCCGCGCGCCCCGATCAGGATGTTCGAGGGCTTGAGGTCGCGGTGAACGACCCCGCGCTCGTGGGCGAACGCGACCGCCTCGGCCGCGGCCAGCACCAGCGGCACCAGCGTCAGCCGATCGGCCGCGTCGGTGGTCGCCGCGACCCGCTCGGTCAGGGTCTCGCCCGACACCCTCCGCATCGCGTAGTAGGGCTCGCCCTGCTCGTCGACCCCGGCGTCGTAGATCGGCACGATGCCGGGGTGCTCGAGCTGGGCGGTCAGCTGCACCTCACGCACGAAGCGCGCCCGGTTGGTCGGGCTCGGCGCGGAGAGCTGCTTGATCGCGACCTCGCGGCCGAGCCGGTGGTCCCGCGCCAGCATGACGCGGCCGAGGCCGCCGCGCCCGAGCTCGGTCGAGCCCTGGTAGCGCGTGGTCTCGGGCGTGCGCAGGCCGTTCGGACCGCTCGCGACGGGGACGGACGGCGGGTCGGTCATGGCGCGGAGGATAGTCGCGCCGCGGGGAGAGCCCAGCACGCACTGCTGTCGCGTGCTGTCTCGTGAGCGCTGTTCGCGGTACCCGAGTGACCCCGCCGGCGTGGTCGGCTACACCGGCGCGGCGGTGACGACGGCGAGCAGCTGGTCGGCCTCGACCTGATCGCCCGTGGCGACCGCGAGGGAGGCGACGGTGCCGGCGATCGGCGACGTCACCGGCTGCTCCATCTTCATCGCCTCGAGGATCAGCAGGGTCGCGCCGGCCGCGACGGCATCGCCGGCGGCGACGAACACCTTGACCACCTTGCCCGGCATCGGCGCGATCAGGCTGCCGGGGGCCACCTCGGTCCCGCGCTCGGGGAAGCGCGGCTCGACCGCCAGCGTCACCGCCCAGCCGGGCCCGCTGACCGCGAGCCCGCCGGCGACCTCGACCACCCGGGCCCGGCGGACCAGGCCATCCTGCTGCCACGCGATCGTGGCGTCGTCGGCGGTGACCACGCGCACCTCGCTGCCGACGCCGCCGATCGCGACCGAGAGCTCGCCGCCGCCGAGGTTGCGATAGGCGACCTCGACCAGCTCCTCGCCGGCGCGCCAGCCAAGCCGCTGGTCGCCGCAGCGCACGTTGCGCCAGCCGGGCTCGACCGCGGGCAGCGGCCGGGGGCCGCGCCGGGCGGCCTCGTGCTGCCACAGGGTCGCGGCGATCGCCGCGCGCGCGATCACGTCGGCGCCGGGCACGGTCGACGCCAGCTCGGGGTGACGATCGAGGAAGTGGGTGTCGAGCTCGCCGGCGAGGAACCCGCGGTGGCGCAGCACCCGGGCCAGCAGATCGCGGTTGGTGGTGACGCCCGCGATGGTCGCGTGCTCGAGCGCCCACGCCAGCAGGCCGGCGGCCTCGCCGCGGGTCGGCGCGTGCGCGATCACCTTGGCCAGCATCGGGTCGTAGTGGATGCCGATCTCGGTGCCGGTGCGCACGCCGGTGTCGACCCGCAGCCCGGGCGCCTCGGGGATCTCGAACGCGGCCAGGGTGCCGGTGGTCGGCAGGTAGCCGTTGGCCGGGTCCTCGGCGTACAGTCGGACCTCGATCGCGTGGCCGCGCTGGGGCGGCGCCACGTCGTAGCCGAGCCGCTCGCCGCGCGCGACGCGGATCTGCTCGCGGACCAGGTCGAGGCCGGTGGTCAGCTCGGTCACCGGATGCTCGACCTGCAGCCGGGTGTTGACCTCGAGGAAGTAGAAGTTGCCGTCGGGCGCGAGGATGAACTCGACGGTGCCGGCGCTGGTGTAGCCGACCGCGCGACCGACCGCGACGCCGGCGGTGCCCATCGCGTGGCGCAGCTCGGGCGACAAGGCCGGCGACGGCGCCTCCTCGATCACCTTCTGGTGGCGGCGCTGGATCGAGCACTCGCGCTCCCACAGGTGGACCAGGCCGCCGTGCAGATCGCCGAGGATCTGGATCTCGACGTGGCGCGGCCGCTCGACGTAGCGCTCGAGGATCAGCAGGTCGTCGCCGAACGCGCTGGCCGCCTCGCGCTTGGCCGCCTCCAGCGCCGGACGCAGCTCGTCCGGATGCCGGACGATGCGCATGCCCTTGCCGCCACCACCGGCCGAGGCCTTGACCAGCAGCGGGAAGCCGACCCGGGTCGCCTCGGCCGCCAGGGTCGCGATCGCCTGATCGTCGCCGAGGTAGCCCGGCACGGTCGGCACCCCGGCGGCGTGGGCGCGCAGCTTGGCCTCCTTCTTCGAGCCGAGCAGCTGGATGACCAGCGGCGACGGGCCGATGAACGCGAGCCCGGCCTCGACCACCGCGTGCGCGAACGCGGCGTTCTCCGACAGGAAGCCGTAGCCGGGATGGATCGCGTCGGCGCCGGTGGCGCGGGCGGCCTCGAGGATCGCGGGGATCGACAGGTAGCTCTCGCGCGCCGGCGCCGGGCCCAGGCGGACCGCGACGTCAGCCAGCTCGAGGTGCGGCGCGTGGAGATCGGCGTCGGAGTAGACCGCGACGGTGCCGAGCCCCATCTGGCGGCAGGTGCGGAGCACGCGGGCGGCGATCTCGCCGCGGTTGGCGACCAGCACCGAGCGGATCGCGCGTGGCGTGACCGGGTGATGCACGTGGTTGTCGTTGATGGTCATCGGCGGGCTCTCAGTGACGGAAGACGCCCCACGAGGTCGAGCCCTCGACGGGTGCGGTGTAGGAGGCCGACAGCGCGATCGCGACGACGGTCCGGGTATCGCGGGGGTCGATGATGCCGTCGTCCCACATCCGCGCGGTCGCGAAGTACGGGTCCGACTCCTTGTCGAGCTGGGCCTCGATCATCGCCTTGCCGAACGCCAGCTTCTGCTCGTCGATGGTCTCGCCCCGCTTGGTGGCGGCGTCGCGCTGGATGATCTCCATGACGCCGGCGAGCTGCTTGCCGCCCATCACCGCGATCCGGTGGTTCGGCCAGGTGAACAGGAACCGCGGCGCGTAGGCGCGGCCCATCATCGCGTAGTTGCCGGCGCCGAAGCTGGCGCCGGTCATGATGGTGATCGCCGGCACCGTCGAGTTCGACACCGCGTTGATGAGCTTGGCGCCGTGCTTGATGATCCCTTCCTGCTCGTACTTCTTGCCGACCATGAAGCCGGTGATGTTCTGGAGGAACAGGAGCGGGATGTCGCGCTGGTTGCACAGCTGGATGAACTGCGCGCCCTTCTGGGCCGACTCGGAGAACAGGATGCCGTTGTTGGCGAGGATCCCGACCGGGAAGCCGTGGATGTGGGCCCAGCCGCACACCAGCGTCGCGCCGTACAGCGGCTTGAACTCGCTGAACCGCGAGCCGTCGACGATGCGGGCGATCACCTCGCGCGCGTCGTAGGGCACCTTGGGATCGGCCGGGACCACGCCGAGCAGCTCCTCGGGGTCGTAGCGCGGCGGCGGCGCCGGCCGCGGCAACGGCGCCGCCGCCTTCTTCCACTCGAGGTGCGAGACGATCTCGCGGCCGAGCCGGATCGCGTCGCGCTCGTCGGTGGCGAGGTAGTCGGACACGCCCGACACCTTGCTGTGCATCTCGGCGCCGCCCAGCTCCTCGTGGTCGGACTCCTCGCCGGTCGCCATCTTCACCAGCGGCGGCCCGGCCAGGTAGACCTGGGCCTGCTGCTTGACCATGACGACGTAGTCGCTCATGCCCGGAATGTAGGCGCCGCCGGCGGTCGAGCTGCCGAAGACCAGGCAGATGGTGGGGACCCGCGCCTCGCTGCGCCGGGTGAGATCGCGGAAGCCGCGCCCGCCGGGCACGAAGATCTTCGACTGGTTGGGCAGATCGGCGCCGGCCGACTCGATCAGCGAGATCGACGGCAGCCGGTTCTGCTCGGCGATGTCCGACAGCCGGCCTGACTTCCCCACGCTCATCTCGCTCATCGCGCCGCCCTTGACGGTCGCCTCGCTGGCGGTGATGACGCACTCGACGCCGGAGACCACGCCGACGCCGCCGACGATGCTGGCGCCCGGGGTGTGACCGGGCACGTCCTTGCCGGCGAGCGCGCACAGCTCGAGGAAGTACGCGTCGCGATCGAGCAGCAGCTCGACCCGCTCGCGCGGCAGCAGCTTGCCGGCCCGGACGTGCCGGCTCGTGTATTTTTCGCCGCCGCCGACGGTGGCCTCGCCCAGCGCAGTGGTGAGCTTGGCGACCGCGGCGGCGTTGGCGGTGCGGTTGGCCTGGAACGCCTCGGAGCGGCGGTCGAGCTTGGTGACGATCACCGGATACAGCTGTTCGCGCACGACGGACATGCCTGGATGCTAGCCGTGGCGGTGGCCGCCGGGGAGGTCGCCCGGCCGGCAAGTGGCGCCGAGTAAGCCGATGTCGGTCAGCACCGCAGCGCGCCGGCCACCTGGAGCCCAGGCCCCCTTCACCCTTCGGCCACGGTCGCGACCGGAAGCTCGGGCTGCGCCTGCATGGCCGCGCCGAGGCGGTGGAAGATGCGGGCCACCGCCAGCTGGCCGATCAGTAGCCCTCGGTCTTCGAGATGATCTCGTTCATGATCTCGCGGGTCCCGCCGCCGATCGGATACAGCCGGGCGTCGCGATACAGCCGCTCGACCACGACCTCGCGCATGTAGCCCAGGCCGCCGTGGATCTGCACGGCGGCGTCGACCACGGCCGAGCACATGTCGGTCGCGGCGTTCTTGGCCATCGCGCACAGCGCCGGCACGAACTCGCCGCGATCGACCCGCACCGCGGTCTCGCCGGTGAGCGCGCGCGCCGCCGCCAGCTGGGTCGCCATGTCGGCCAGCTTGTGGCGGATCACCTGGAATCCGGCGATCGACTTGCCGAACGCCTGGCGCTCCTTCGCGTAGCGCCGCGCCTCGCGGTATGCGAGCTCGCCGATCGCGACGCACTGGCCAGCGAGCATCAGCCGCTCGGCGGCGAAGTTCGACATGATCAGCGGGAACGCGCCGTGCTCGCCGCCGATGCGGTTGCCGACCGGGACCCGGCAGCTGTCGAACGCCAGCTCGGCGGTGTCCGACGCCCACCAGCCCGTCTTCTTCAGCTTCTTCGACACGTGGAAGCCGGGCGTGCCACGCTCGATCACGACGAACGAGATCCCGCCGTGGCCGGGCCCGCCGGTCCGGACCGCGGTGAGCACCCAGTCGGCGCGGCACCCCGAGGTGATGAAGGTCTTGGCGCCGGTGATGACGTAGTGGTCGCCGTCGCGCTCGGCGCGGGTGGTCAGCCCGGCGACGTCGCTGCCGCCGCCCGGCTCGGTGATCGCGAGCGCCGCGATCGCGTCGCCGCGCAGCACCGGCGTGACGAACCGCTCGCGCTGCGCGTCGGTCCCGAACTTGACGAGCGGCGGCACCGCGATGCCATGGCTGCCGAGCCCCACCACGGTCCCGACCGAGGTGCCGGCGATCACGAGCTCCTCGGACACCGCCAGCACGTGCCCGAGCGTGCCGCCGGCGCCGCCGACCGCCTCCGGGTAGCCAACCCCGGTCAAACCGGCGTCCGCAATCTGCCGGTACAGCTCGCGCGGAAACTCCTCGGCCTCGTCCCAGCGGGCCGCGAACGGCGCGATGTGCTCGGTGGCGAAGCGGCGCGCCTGGGCCCGCAGCGCCGCGTGCTCGTCGGTCTCGAACAGGTAGGTCATGCGGTTGGCGCCATGGTACCAACGGCGCGATGACCATGGGGACCGCGTCGCCCGAGGTGCTCCGTCGCTCGGCGCACATCTCTACCTTCGCCCACCAGGGTGCGGTGTACCTCTACCACGACCTGTACGGGTACCTCCTGCAGATGAGCCCCGACCTCCTCGGGCTGCTCGACGCGTTCACCACCGCGAAGCCGGTGCGCGAGGTCGCGGCTCGCTACGCCACCGCGTTCGACGGCCAGCCACCCCAGCAGTTCGTCGACATCTTCTACCAGCACGCGTGCCTGATGGAGCCCGACGACGACGAGGTCGCCGGCATCTGGCCGATGGTCGCGGTCAAGGGCAAGTGGAACGTGTGGCGGCGCGCGGGTGGCCTGATCACGGTGTGGACCGCGTGGGGCGATCATCCGGTGCGCAAGCTCGCGCTCGACGCCGAGGAGACCCGCATGTGGGACGCCTTCGACGGCGAGCAGCGGCTCAACGAGCTGCGCGCGCGGTTCCCGGCCGGCAAGCTGGCCACGCTGGTGCAACGCCTCGCCCACTCCGACGTGCAGGCGATCAAGCTCTGCGCGTTCCCGATGTCGACCTTCGCCAAGCGGCCAGGGCTGACGCCGAACTACCTGACCTCGACGATGCCGTACCCGCGCTGGCAGCCGGGCGAACCGCTCGAGCGCCCGATCACCGACGTCGCCACCGACGCCTACTACCGCGACGTGGCCGACGCCGACGCGCAGTTCGATCATCGCGAGACCACGCTGTCGCACCTGTTCCGCGAGCCGCACCCGGCGCTGCGCGGCCGCACCTACGGCGCCGCGCTGATCGACGCGCTGGCCAAGCTCGGCCGGCTGCCGCCGAAGGCGATCCGCGTGCTCGAGATCGGCGGCGGCCTCGGCTACGTGGCGCGCGCGGTGTGCGAGGACCTCGCCGCCCGCGGCCTCGAGGTCACCTACACGATCCAGGAGATCGCGCCGGCGCTCGCCGCCGAGCAGCGCAAGCGCACCGCCGGGCTGCCGGTCACCGTGCGCGAAGGCGACGCGCTCGCCGCCGACCTGGCGAACGACGGGTTCGACCTGATCCTGTCGAACGAGATGGTCGGCGATCTGCCGGCGGTGCAGCTGTCGCGCGCCGACGTCGGCATGGGCACCGACATGACCGGCGAGCCCGACCCAGCCAGGGTCGCCGCGCTGGGCCGGCCCGGCGAGCTGGTCACTGAGTGCGGCATCCGGCTGGAGGATGCGCCCGAGCCGTTCTACCTGCTGACCGGCGCGCTCGAGCTGATGCTACGCATCTCGCGCTGGCTCGCCCCCGACGGCACCGCGGTGGTCACCGAGTTCGGCGAGCGCGTCATGTGGCCCAAGCTGTCGTCGCACCTCGATCACCCCGAGCTGTCGACCCACTTCGGTCATCTGCTGCAGGCGGTGCGCTCGCAGGGCCTCGATGGCACCATCGACTTCGTCATGGACCTGATCGACATGGAGCGCAGCCTCCACGGCCTGGCCACGACCCGCAGCCACTTCCGCGCGCTGCGCGCCATGTTCGCCGACGCCGACATTGACCTGCCCAAGCTCGGCTACACCCGCGAGCTGCTCGCCGCGCGGGTCGCCGGCAAGCTCGACCTCGCCGACGTCGGCGAGCTGCGCTGGGACAAGATCGAAGACCGCCTGATGGGCCTCGTCCCGCACGAGTTCAAGGCCCTGGTCGCCCGCAAGCCCGGCGGCAACTGAGCAGCGCCCCGGCGCCCGAACGCCGTCGGCGTTGATCACGACTCGCCCGGCGATCGGAGCCACGTTCCCGTTCCTGGCGTCCCGAGCGGAGCGCGAGGTCGAAGGGCAGAGCTCAGGATTGATCACAAGTCTCCATGTGATCGGAAGCGCTCACCCGTTCCCGGTGTCCCTGAGCCGGCGCCGAAGGCGCCGCGTCGAAGGGCAGAGCGGCAAGGCGCCGCACGCCGCTCCGACGGGCTGCCCTTCGACGGCGGGCTCGCGTGCGCTCGCCCTGGCTCAGGGACACCGGGAAGATGTGCGGGATCCAGAGGGCTGCCGGCATAGGCGCAGGGTCGTGGCCGCGCGCGTCGACGGGCTGGGCCTACGCTCGAGGACAGCGGAACGGTGGCTGGATCCCGGCCATCAGGTCGACGTGTCGACCGCGGCGTAGCTCGGGTCCTGGCCGACCAGCCAGTTGATCGCGCGGTGACGCTCGGCCGCGATCGAGGCGGCGATCGCGACCCGGGCCGGGTCGGCCCGCGTGATCGGCGCGCCGGCGATCGCCAGATCGCGCTCGGCGACCGCGATGCCGAACAGGTCGAAGCCGCCCGCCCAGCGCTCCTGCGAGAACCGGACGAAGTCGACCGGGCCCGGCACCGCCTGGAGCTGGCGTAGCCGCCAGTGCAGACCGAGCAGGCGCTTCGCCGCGCGATCGAGCTCGTCGGCCGGCCGCAGGCTCGGCGCCGGCGCCGATACCTCGGGCCGATCGAGGTCGATGGCGAGCGCCTGGACGACGCCGTCGAGGTCGGCCTCGTCGTCGTGCGCCGGCAGCAGGGCGCGTCCGAGCGCCCACGCCAGCACCAGCGCGCCCTCGCAGGCCCAGGTCGCGTCGGCGACCTGCTGGCGGTCGAGCGACTCGAGCGGGGTGTCGAGCACCGCGTGCTCCGCGGGCTCGAGCTCCGTCCGGGTTCCGGACAGATCGACCCAGCGGCGCAGACGGGCCAGCTCGCCGGCGGCATCGGACCAGACGCCGGCCTCGATCAGCCCACGCCGCGCCACCGCCGCCAGCGCCCACGCGCGCCGCTGCACCCGCGCCGCGTCCGGCCGCGGGTGGACCTCGGCACCTGGATCGTCGCGGGTGGTCGCCAGCGCCATCCCGGGCGGCGCCGCCAGCGGCCGGCTGCGATCGTCGAGGAAGCCCCCGGCGAGAAAGATCATGCCATGGCCGGCGCGGGCGAGCGCGGCCAGCCAGCGCCACACCCGATCGCCGTGTCGGAACGCCGGCACCGCCACCACGCCCACCACCTGCCGAACGTCGTCGATGTGGGTCGCGAAGTCGGGGCTCATCACCGCGCACCGCGCGCTTACATAGCCGCGCAGGCCATCGAGGTGCGCCGCGATCTCGGCCACCGGCATGGCCGACAGCCGCACCACCACGTCGCCACCGCGCAGCTCGGCGAACCCGTCGGGCTTGGCAACCACGGTGACCGTCGCGCCCAGCACGGCGCGCGCGCGGTCGGGGTCGATCGGGCGGGTCAGATACAGCGTCGCGTGGGCGTACACGCGGCCGAGTGTGGTTGGTCGCCGGGCCGCCGGCAAGGGCGCCCGCTCGGCGGCGCCCGCGTCCGCTACCGGTGGCAGTACGCGAGCGCGGCCACCAGCGCATCCTCGGCGCGCGCCGACGACCGCGCCGCCCGCATCAACGGCCGCAGCCACTCGAGCACGTCTCCGGCGCCGCGCAGGGGCCCGCGCACCAGCCCGGCCAGATCCTTGGCGACTTGCGCCGCGACCTCGCCGATCGCCACCGCGAACGGCGCGCTCGCGATCGTCGCCAGCCGGGCCAGCTCGTCGATGGTGCGTCCGGCCAGCCGGCCACTCGAGGTCACCCAGTCGCTCAGCGTGTCCCACACGCCATCCTCGAGCACGGTCGCGTCGTCGGGCGCCGCCGTCAGGTGGGCGACCCGCGGCGCGATCGCGCCGCGCTCGGGCGGCGTGATCAGCACCGTGCGCTCGGCGCGGCCCTCGATCGCGATCATGCGGACGAAGCGGCGGCGAAAGGTCGCGTCGAGCACCTGATTGCTCGAACCGTCGAGCTCGATCTGGCGATAGCGCCCGTCGGGCAGGTACAGCGACAGCTCCGACCAGGCCAGGCTGACTCCGGCGCGCGCGCTCGACAGCGCATCGTCCCGGTACAGCGCACTCGCCCGAGCCATCACCTCACGATACCACCGTCGTTCGCGCCGACGTGTGCGGTCTCGCACGGCCGGCGTCGGCTACGTCGGCGGCATCCGGGTGCCCTCGAGCACCAGGACGATCAGGTTGCGGATCGTGGTGGCGTGATCGCCGAGGTCCTCGCCGTTCGTGACCGCCCACATGACCTGCTCGGCGGCGCCGAGCACCGCGTTGGCGACCAGGTTGCTCGGCAGGTCGCGCATCGCGCGGTGGCGCCGGGCTTCATCGGCCAGCCAGCGGGCGCCCTCCTCGAGCCGGCGGACCCAGGCCCGCACCGGGCGCCGCGCGCCGCGATCGGGGCCGCGGCGCTCTTGCAGGTAGAGGCGCACGACGTCGAGGTGCTGCACCATGACCGCGCCGATGTCGCCGGCCAGGCGCTGGTAGACGGCGGTGAGGTCGCTCTCGCTGGCCAGGCCGGCCTGGCAGTTGCGAAACGCGACCTCGGTCGCGTCGGCGACCGGGGCGAACAGCGCGCCGACCAGCTCCTCGAGGTCGCGGAAGTAATAGTAGAAGGCGCCCTTGGCGACCCCGGCCGCCGCAGTGACGTCCTCGACCCGGACGCCGTCGATGCCGCGCTCGACGAACAGCCGGACCGCCGCCGCGCACAGGTCCTTCACCCGTTCGCGTCGGGCCTCGTCCCGCGGGCCACCCGGGCGCCCCGGCCGTTGCTTGGGGACCGCACGCCGGGGCACCCGCGGCGTGCCGATCGCCGGCGTCCGTGCCGTCCGCCGGCCGCTGCTCTTGGGTTCTGCCACGACCGATCCGTGTGAAGTCGAACTGTTGCACGATCGTGCTTGAGTAACATGACCACTTGGTCAGAGTATAAAACCATGATCGGCATCCCGCTTGGACTCGCGTGGGCCAACGTCACCGAGTGGCTCACACACAAGTACGTGCTCCACGGCATGGGCGTGAAGAAGGGGTCGGCGTTCGACTATCACTTCCACGAGCACCACCGGGCGGCGCGCAAGCAGGGCCACTACGACCCCGGCTATCATCGCTCGCTGCTGGGCTGGCACGCGCAGACGAAGGAGGTCCTCGCGCTGGTCGCGGCCGCCGCCGTCTACATCCCGATCGCGCCGTTCGCGCCGTTCTTCACCGGGGCGGTTTGGTGGTCAGTCTGGAACTACTACAAGGTCCACAAGAAGGCGCACCTCGATCCCGAGTGGGCCCGCACCCATCTGCCCTGGCACTACGACCACCACATGGGTCCCGACCAGCACAAGAACTGGTGCGTGACCAAGCCGTGGTTCGACATCGTCATGGGCACCCGGGTGCCGTACGTGGGCACGCCGCGCGAGGCCGCCGACCGGGCCCGACGCGCCATGAAAGCCGAGACCGCCGAGGTCGCGGACGTCGCGGCCTGATCGCGCGACCTGATCGCGCGGCCCGTCGCGACCGGACCGTGCCGGTCAGCGCGGCTTGGGCCGGACGGCCGGCTTGCGCGCGGCCGGCTTCACCGGCAGCCCGGCGGCCGCGGCCGCTGCGGCGAGCGACTCGAGCCGCGTCGACGACGGCGGCGTCACCGGACCGCGCTGCGGCGGCGGCTTGGGCGCCGACGGGCGCGCGTCGCGGGCCTCGCGGGCGGCCTTGGCCTTGGCCGCCTTCGCGATCTTGGCCGCCTTGGCCGCCTTCACCGGCTCGGGCTCGTCCTCGATCTTGCGGGCAGCATCGAGCCGGCGCAGCGCGCGCAGGCGCAGCGTCTTGTCGAGCATCGGCTTGTACTCGGGCGGAGGCAGGTCGGGCAGCAGCCCGGCCCGCGCCGCGTCGTCCTCGCGCAGCAGCAGCGCCTTCAGCTTGTCGGGCGACGACATCGACCGCAGCTTCGCGATCGTCGTCGGGTTGCGCAGCGCGCGGGCGAGCCGGCCCAGGATGGGCAGGTGCAGCTTGTCGTACTTGAGGCCGAGCAGGAAGAACAGGAAGGTCGGCCGCCCGTCGGGCGCGTCGAACGCGATGCCGTCGTACGAGCGTCCGACAATGATGAAGGGCCGGTTGATCTTGCCCTTGTCCTTCGCACGCGTGTGCAGGAAGGCCACGCCGCCATCCATCGCGGTCGACGACAGCGACTCGCGCTCGACCACCGCACCGACGAACCACGGCTTGTCGGCCAGCCAGCCGTTGCCGTAGGCGCGGGCCGCCAGCTCCTCGATCACCGAGACCGGCGTCTTGGCGCGGAGGTCGGTGATGACCGCCGAGTCGGGCAGCAGGTCCTCGAGCGGCAGCTTCATGCCGTCGGGGATGTCCTCGAAGCTCTCGTCGTCGCCCAGCAGCTCGCGCTCGAGCCAGTGGTCGACGTCGGAGCGCCGGAAGTGCCAGGTCCGATCGCCACCGACCGACGGGAGCTTGCCGGTCGAGACGAGCTTGTAGACGGTCTTCTCGTCGAGGTGGAGATAGACCGCCAGCTCGGGAAGGGTCAGCAGCGGCTCATCGCTCGCCTTCTTGGCCATCGCGACGGCAATCTAGCACCTTGCGTGTGAACGCCGCCCGTGCGCCGACGGTGAATCGCGCCGATTCGTTCTACAATGTTTCGTGCCCCCACCGCCGCCGTTGCGCTGGTCGCTTCGCCGCGCCCGACTCCTGGTCGGCTCCAAGCTGGCGCTCGTGGTCGGCCTGGTAATCTTCGTAGCCCTGGCCTGGCTCATCGAGCAGATGATCGGGCTCGACGGGCCGGTGCACCTGTCGCCGCCGGTCGCGCTGCTGATCGCCGGCATCCCGGCCAGCCTGTGGCTCGCCTTCTTCTACCTGCAGGACCGCCACGAGCCCGAGCCGATGCACTTCGTCTTCGGGGTGTTCCTGCTCGGCACCCTGGTCGCCGCGCCGATGGCCGACTTCCTCGTCTACCAGCTGGCCCCGCCGATCCCGCTCGGCCAGCACGGCCTGCGCCCGTTCGCGCTCGACCGGGTGGTGCACGCGGTCCTGGTGCTCGGGCTGGCCCAGGAGCTCTGCAAGTACGTCGCGGTCCGGTACACGATCTACACCTCGGCGGAGTTCGACGAGCCGATGGACGGCGTCGTCTACATGATGTCGGTCGGGACCGGCTTCGCCGTGTGGGTCAACTACCAGCGGCTGCACGGGATGGGCGGCAGCGTGTACCTGTCAACTGGCGCGGCCCAGGTGGTCGTGACCACCCTCGCCCATGCCTCGTTCGCCGGCTGGCTCGGGTACGTGATGGGCCGTGCCAAGTTCACCCGGCGCCGGCCCTGGGTGCGCGGCGTCCTGCTGTTCTTCGGGCTGCTCGGGGCGGCCGCGCTCAACGGTCAGTTCGCGCTGGTCGAGGAGTGGGTGACGACCCGCGGCATGGGCCAGCAGCGCTGGAACGGCGTGCTGTACGCGGCCGCGCTGGCGGTGGGCGTGTTCGCGCTCTTGATGTTGCTCGCGCAGCGGTTGCTGGCGGATTCGCCGTTCCGGCCCCCCGGATGGGACCCGCGGAAGGGGGGGCCGCGGTGACCGACAAGAAGCCGGATGTCCCGAGCGAGGAGGTGCCCGCGGCGGACAAGCCGCCGGAGCCCGTGGAGCCCGCCGCGGAGCCCGCTGCCATCCCCGCGCCCGCCGCCGCGCCGGTGCCCGCCGCACCGGCTGCGCCCGCCGAGTCCGTGATCGTCACGCGCGAGGCCGACCCCGGCGGGTCGATGCCGCTCGAGGCCGAGGAGGAAGCGTCGCTGGCGGAGCGGGCGTGGCGGCGGGCGACCACGATCGGCCCGGTCGTGGTCGACGTCAGCAAGCAGGTCGCGTTCGCGCTCGGGCCGACCTCGCCCTACCACCGCCACGACTTCATCGTCGTCGCGCTGGCGATCGCGGTGGTCGCGGGGGCCGCGCTGGCCCACCGCCAGCTCGTCGACCCGACCCGCGAGGAGTTCCAGACCCGCGGGCTCACCTTCACCCGCCCGGCGACCTGGCTGGCGCCCGAGGAGGTCCTGCCGTCCACGCCGCGGCTGGTGGCCGCGCCGCCGCCCAAGCCCAAGGACCACGCCGCCGAGCTGCCGTATCACGTCGTCTACACGTCCTCGCTCGACCCCGACGTGCGCATGGAGGTCCGCATCGAGGCCCGGCCGGCGTGGAGCAACGTCATCACCAGCCTCGAGCTCGACCGGCGGACCCGCTGGGGCGAGCTGTACGGCGCTCACCCGGGCCGGGTGCTCACGATCGCCGGCCACGACTGGCTGCGGACCCCGTTCCGCTACGCCTATGCCCCGCTCAAGGGCGACGAGCCACGGATCGGACACGCGATCGAGCTGGCCACGGTCGACCGCGAGCGGCTGTATTCGGTCACGCTGTACGGTGGCCCGCGCCGGGTCGAGCGCATGGCCGAGATCATCGCGCCGACCCTGCGGGTCGCGTCCAAGACCGGGATGCCCCTGGTGCCGCAGTCGAGCCGGCTCCAGCCGCGCTACCCGGAGGTGGTCGCGCGCGCGTTCACCTCGACGGTGATGGTGGTGGTCGCCGACGTCATCGACGGCCAGCTGCGCGCGGTCGGCGGCGGCTCGGGCGTGATCGTCGGCGGCGACGGCTCGGTCCTCACCAACTATCACGTGCTCCACCAGAAGGACGGCAAGCTCCACGACGTGGCGATCCTGGCCCGCTTCGTCGGGGCCGACCAGCCGCCGCAGCTGGTGTGCGCGGCGCGCCCGGCCGCGTCCAAGCTGCAGGCCGAGCTCGACCTCGCGCTGCTCAAGTGCGACATGGACCTCGACGGGCGGCCCTGGCAGCCGGCGATGGGCGGACCGACCTGGCCGGCGCTGACCGGGACCACCAAGGCCGAGCTCACCCCCGGCCAGCGGCTGTGGGTGCTCGGCTATCCCGATGTCGGCGGCGGCTCCATCAAGGTCCTGCCCGGCTCGGTGGAGGGGTTCACCGGCGAGGACGGCGCGCTCGGCAAGGACTACATCAAGACCGACGCCGCGATCACCCGGGGCAACTCGGGCGGCCCGGTCGTCGACGATGAAGGCCACCTGATCGGCCTGGCCACCGCCTACCGGACCCGCACGTCGATCCAGGGCACGCGGGTCGAGACCGCCAAGCTCGGCCTGGTGCGGCCGCTGACGGCAGCCAGCGCGATGCTCTCGATCGTGCGGGCCGGCTGGGCGCCGCTCGAGGGGCGCACCTCGGTCGTGATCGAGCCGACCGGGATCGAGGCCGAGGCCGAGGGCGTGCGGCTGTCCACCCGCGTCGTCGACGCCGCCAACGACCAGCCGATCGGCGGCGCCCTGCTCATGGTGCTGCGACCGGGGGTCAGCTCGTCGCAGGTCGACGTCAACCGGCTCGACGACATGGTGCTGTCGTGGGGCCGGGCCGGCGCCAATGGCGATGTGTTCCTCAAGCAGCCAGTCCCCACGCCCGGGACCTACACTGTGATGGTCGTGGTCGAGGGCTACGTGCCGCTGATCGGCGACGGCGCGCTGCGCCTGGGCGCGGACACCCCGATGTACTTCGACCCCTGGGGCGAAGTGCGGCTGGAGGCCCAATGACCGTTGCTCATTCCAGTGCCACTGGAACCAGATGTTTCGATGGGTTAGCGAAGTGTTCCGGGAGCTTGCGAATGTATTCTTATTCATTACGTAAGCTCGATTACATGTACTGACGATTTATTGTAGTGACCGTGAAATAGAGCTTGTCCCCGAGATCGGCCGGCCCTATACCTTTCTCAGCCGCACGCTTCGGCGTTCGCTGGCGACCGCAGCAGGCCTCACCCCCCCCGATGGCCGCTGCGGTTTTTTTTTGGCGTTCGAAACGCCCGCAGCGTTCCCGCGGTCCTGAACCCCGGGAGCGCGCATCCTTGCCCACAGATCCGTCAACGTGCTACCCAGGCCAGAAGGATGCCGTCGCTCGACCGAGCCCAGATCGATGCTGACGCAGATCGGACCGTGCGACGCCTGGCCCGGCACGGCTTCAAGGCCTACCTGGTCGGCGGCTGTGTCCGCGACCTCCTCGTCGGTCGGAAGCCAAAAGACTTCGATCTGGCGACCAGCGCGACGCCCAACGAGGTCAAGGCGCTGTTCCGCAACTGCCGGATCATCGGTCGCCGCTTCCGCCTCGCGCACGTCTTCTTCGGCCCCAAGATCATCGAGACCTCGACCTTTCGCGCGAACCCGCGCGAGGACGAGCCCGACGACTCGCCCGACCTGCTGATCCGCCGCGACAACGTCTTCGGCACCGAGACCGAGGACGCCCGCCGCCGCGACTTCACGATCAACGGCCTCTTTTACGACGTCGAGAAGGAGGAGGTCATCGACTACGTCGGCGGCCTGGCCGACCTCGACGCCCGCATGGTCCGCACGATCGGCGACCCCGACGTCCGCTTCCAGGAAGACCCGGTGCGCATCCTTCGCGCGATCAAGTTCGCGGCCCGGCTCGACTTCGACATCGAGCCGGCGACCCTGGCCGCCCTGCTCCGGCAGCGCGCCGAGATCCGCAAGTGCGCCGCGCCCCGGGTGATCGAGGAGATCTACCGGCTGCTGCGCGGCGGCGCGGCCCGTCGCTCGCTCGAGCTGATGGCAGAGACCGGCGTGCTCGAGATCCTCTCGTCGCACCTGGCGGCGCTGCTCGACGGCCCGGTCCATGACCAGCCCGATGACGATGCGGTCAACGACGACGGCATCGAGCTCGACGACGAGGAGCTGGCCTGGCACCGGGTCTGGGCCGACGACCGCCCGGCCCGCGCCCGCCGGGTGCCGGTGCGGCTGTCCTTCCTCGACGACCCGGCCGAGCTGCTGCGGCGCCGGGCGCTGGCGTGGTCGACCTTCGACCAGCTCGACCTCCTGGTGAAGAGCGGCGCCGAGGTCAGCAACCCGCTCACCCTCGCCGCCCTGCTCGGC
Organism: Kofleriaceae bacterium; assembly: GCA_046597055.1. Lineage (GTDB taxonomy): Bacteria > Myxococcota_A > Polyangia > Haliangiales > Haliangiaceae > UBA2376. Next base: position 39,227 of record JBKJLC010000191.1, read on the forward strand.
CCGTTCGTGGCCGACACCATCACCGCCCCGGCCACCCGCCCGGGCGAGGCCAACCAGGCGATCATCGAGATCGGTCAGCCCCTGGTCGACCAGGTCCGGGTCGCCCGCCGCGACGCCGAGCGCACCCGCTACGTCCTGTTTGGCCTGCGCCGGGTCGCCGCCGCGCGCGCCCGCAACCTGCCGCTCGACACCAGCAACGGCCGCGACTCGCTGGAGGAGGCGGTCCAGCTCGCCGACCTGCTCGCGGCCGCGCAGGGCGGCGTCGGCGCGGTCGCCCCGGGCGGCGGTGGCGAGACCGACAGCGACGATCCGCTCGACGAGACCGGCGACGACGACGGCAGCGGCCGCAAGCGCCGCCGGCGGCGGCGGGGCGGCCGGCGTCGACGTGACGACGTGGTCGCCACGGCCTTCTCGCCCGTCCCGTGACGCGGCCCCGCGGCAAGCCCGCGCCCACGGCCCGTGGCAGCCGCAGCGGCCACGCCGACGCGGTCGACCTGGGCTCGCGCGAGCACTACAGCGACGCCGCCCTGTACGACCACGAGTACAAGCGCCGGCGCGCCGACGTGCGCTTCTATCGCGACCTCGCGGCCCGGGTGCTCGAGGGGTCGGGCGCGATCCTCGAGCTCGGGGTCGGGACCGGCCGGGTCGCCATCCCGCTGGCCCGTGACGGCTACCAGGTCGTCGGCCTCGACCAATCGCCGGCGATGCTGGCCGGGCTGGCGGCGCGGCGGCCCCGGCTACCGGCGCCGGTCAGGGAGCGCCTGGACGTCCGCGCGGGCGACCTGCGCACGTTCTCGGTGGGACGCCGGTTCCCGCTCATCATCGCCGCGTTCAACGTGCTGGAGCACCTGTACACGCGGGTCGAGCTCGACGCCTGCCTGCGGGCCGTCCGGCGCCACCTGGCGCCCGGCGGCTGCTTCGCGTTCGACGTGCAGGTGCCCGACCTGGGCTGGCTGCTGCGCGACCCGTCGCGGCGGTGGGCGCGCACGCGCTTCACCCACCCCACCACCGGCCGGAAGTACTGGTACTCGACCAATCACGACTACGACCCGGTCAGTCAGATCGCCTTGATCCGGATCTATTACACGCCGGTCGACGGCGGCCCCGAGGAGGTCGTGCTGCTCAGCCAGCGGAAGTACTTCCCGGCCGAGCTCGAGGCGCTGGTCTCGTTCGCCGGGCTGCGGGTCGTCGAGCGCACCGACTTCCAGGGTGGGCCGCTCGGGCAACAGAGCGAGAGCCAGGTGCTGCTGTGCACGCCGTCGACGGCTCGTCGCCGGCGCCCCACCCGCTGACCAGGGGCGTTTCGAGCCCTCACGAAAGAATCTTCGACGGGCGCTCGACGACGATTTCTCAATCGTCGTCGGAGAGCTGTACGTCCGTTCAGGTCGCGCGATTTCCCGTCGAGAAACCGCGGTTTACCGACGAGGATTTTGCGAGCCGTCGATCTCCGTCGAGAGCGGCCGCGTTCTCCGTCGAGCCCTCGTCGGAGATCCGGTGTCAGACCCCCTCCGTAGGTTCCAACGCAATCCCAGTGACCCCTCCACGGGCACGGGAAAACCAACCACCCTATCGGGAGGGACTGACATGGCTGCTGCGGAGAAGGTTTTCAAGGCTGGCATCAAGCGCGACAACGACATGATGTACTACATCAAGACTGGCGACGTCTGGGCAGTCCCGCGCAAGAAGCCCGGCGAGGCCAAGGGCAAGGCGACCAAGGTCGTCACTGCCGGCATCCAGATGGACTACTCGAAGTATCTCTACTTCCTCGACGGTGACGGCGACGTCGCTCGCAAGGAGCGTCAGGTCGGCGGCAGCAAGCGCAAGAAGGCGGCCCCCGCGAAGAAGGCGGCGGCCCCCGCGAAGAAGGCGGCGGCCCCCGCGAAGAAGGCGGCTCCCGCGAAGAAGGCGGCCCCGGCCAAGAAGGCGGCCCCCGCGAAGAAGGCGGCCCCGGCCAAGAAGGCGGCCCCCGCGAAGAAGAAGAAGAAGTGATCCGACGGCCGATCGTTCGATCGGCCGGCGTTTCGATTCTGGCGAGCGGCGCTACCGACGGTGGCGCCGTTCTGTCGTTTCGGCAGTGCCATCGCGTGCCGCACGGAATCGCCGGGCCTTCGCTTGCGGAGCGCGCGCCGGGGGCGCTAACCTCGCGACGGAGGACGGGAAAATGCTCCTGCTGCGAAGCCTTCGCTTGAGTCTGGCCGTGCTGACCGGCGCTGTCGTTGCTGTCTATCCGGTACTGGACGACGCGAGCGCGTGGGCGCAGGACGACGACGAAGAAGAGGGCGATGGCGAGGGCGGCGGGGACGATGGCGAGGGCGGCGAAGACGAGGCGGAGGAAGACGAGGACGAGGAGGATGATCCCGATCAGCCTCCCGTCACCGCCGGTGGCCTCTACACGATCAAGACGTACCCGCAGGGCGAGATCCAGCGGCCGCTGACGCTCACCAAGGGCCTCACCGAGCTCAAGGCCGGCGTCGGCTTCGACATCAGCAACAAGACCGCGTTCGAGACGTTCGGGCTCTCGTTCGACGGCCGCTACGGCTACCAGGACAACGTCGAGCTGCAGGCGGGGTTCTCGGGCATCAAGAACTTTGACGTGATCAACGCCTATGCGGCGTTCGAGGGCTCGATCGTCTACGACCTGGTCGACTTCCGGGCGGGTTTCCAGGTCGACCACGTGCCGGGAACGACGCAGGTCGGCATCCCGATCGGCTTCCCGTTTCGCTACGCGCCCAAGCCACAGGTGGCGGTGGTCGCGCTCGAGACCGCGTTCGAGATCCAGTTCGACGGCAAGCCCGACGCGACGCCCAACATCGGCATCGTCGTGCAGCCAGTCCCGATCGTGGCGATCCTGGTCAAGGCCGGTATGCGCGTCATCGACTTCGACTTCTCGAACGCGTCGAAGGTCAGCATCCCGGCCTCGTTTGCGATCCAGCTCTCGCCAAACAACAAGATCGACGCCGGCATGGAGTTCCGGTTCCCCAATCTCAAGCCGGCCGCTACGACGGATCCCGTGACGATGATGGAGGTGACGCCGAACTTCTACGACGATCGCTTCCTGCTCTTCTTCGGCCAGATTCGTATCTAGGAGCCAAGATGCGCGTCTGTCCGCGCTGCCATACACGCTTCCCCACCGGGGAGCGGTTCTGCCTCAACGACTCGTCCATGCTGGTCGAGGAGCAGGACCTGGCGCGCATGGGCTCCACGGTCGGCAACTACCGGCTCGACAAGATCCTCGGCCGCGGCGGGATGGGCACCGTCTACGCCGGCGAGCACGTCTACATCAAGAAGCCGGTCGCGGTGAAGGTGCTGCATCCGCAGTTCGCCAAGTACCCCGACGCGGTCAATCGCTTCCTGCGCGAGGCGCGCGCGGCGTCGTCGATCAACCACCCCAACATCGTCGACGTCACCGACTTCGGCGTGCTCGCCGACGGGCTGGTGTATTTCGTCATGGAGTACCTCGACGGCAAGAGCCTCGAGGACCTGATCGAGAAGGAAGGCGCGATCGAGCTGCACCGCTCGCTCAACGTCATCAACCAGATGTCGTACGCGCTCGAGGCGGCCCACGAGCTCGGCGTGATCCATCGCGATCTCAAGCCCGACAACATCATGCTGCTCGAGCGGCCCGGGCGCCGCGACATCGTCCGCATGGTCGCGACCGGCCCCGGCGGCTGGGTGACCGAGCGCGAGCGCAGCTACGACTTCGTCAAGATCCTCGACTTCGGCATCGCCAAGATCCTGGCGCCCGACGAGCTCGGCACCGACACGCTGCAGGGCGCGGTGTTCGGGACGCCCGAGTACATGTCGCCTGAGGCGGCGCGCGGCGACGACGTCGACCTGCGCACCGACATCTACTCGCTCGGCGTGATCCTGTTCGACATGGTGTGCGGCCGCCCGCCGTACGAGGCCGAGGCCGGCAGCGAGGTGCTGCACAAGCACATCCACGCGCCGGTGCCGTCGCCGCGCGAGTTCGCGCCGCACCGCGAGATCACCGAGGGCGCCGAGCGCGTGATCATGCGCGCAATGTCCAAGGACCGCGGCCGCCGCTACCAGAGCATGGCCGAGCTGCGCAACGACCTGCCGCAGGCGTACGGCACCGTCTCGTACCGTCGCCACGTGCCGGTCGAGGGCCAACCCAAGGGACCCGATGCGCGCAAGAAACGCCTGACCGAGGAGATCGACGACTGGTTGCGCAGCGATCAGTCGTCCATGTCGGTCGAGGACGCGCGCCAGCTCGCGCTGGTCGACCAGACCGAGCCGGCGTTCGGCGGCCCGACGATGTCGCCGCAGGACGCCGAGAAGCTGGCCCGCGCGCTCGACGCCGCGCTCGACGACGACTGAGGTCGCCGGGCGGCAGCCGGCCCGGGGCCGTAACCAACGGCACGCGCCGGCACATTCGTCACCGCGCCCGGGGTAGGAAGTGGCATGAAGTCCGTGACGTTCGCCCTGTCCGCGGCCCTGGCCGCGGCCTGTTCCTCACCGTCCCGCGGCCCGACGCCGCCGGTCGAGCCGGGCGCCGGCACCGGCGCTGCCACCGGGCCCGGATCGCCGGGCGCGGCGACCTACGATCGGATCGCGCGCCTCGATTTCAACCGGCGCGCGGCCGAGCTGGCGCTGCCGCTGTTCTGGCGGAGCGACGCCGACGGGGATGGCGCGCTCGATCCGGACGAGCTGGTGCGGCTGTGGGGCTGGGACGGTCCGGCGCTGGCGACGCTGGTCGCGGGCGGCGCGTTCACGCCCGGGTTCGCCACGCTCTATGCCAGCATCGCCACGCCGATCGCGCCCGCGACCCTGGCGGCCCTGCCCGAGGCCGAGCGCGCGCGGATCACTGCGCTGCGCGACGAGCTGGCCCAGGGTCAGCCCACGCTGGTCGAGTCCGACTTCGCCAAGGGCTCCGCCGAGGACCGCGCGATCGTCGAGCACATCGAGCGAGCCGCGGCGATCGTCGAGCGCCTGTACGCGCGCCAGGGCGGCGTGCTCGGCATGGACGCCGAGATCGCCGCCGCCGACACCATCAGCAAGATGGTGTTCTTCCGCAACCAGGGTCCCTGGTGCGTCGCGCCCCGCACCGAGAACCAACCGATCTGCAACGCGCTGCCGGGCCAGCCCAAGCACCTGTCGGGGCTGTACCCGATGGCGCTCCAGGCCGACCCCAAGTTCTGCGAGGTTCTCGCCCGCCAGAAGAACGGCGCCGCGCTCACCGGCCACTTCTCGGTGGTGGTCGAGGGCAAGACCAAGGGCAGCTACCAGGCGGTGCCTTACGCGGTCGCCTATCGCGACGACATGGAGGCGGTCGCCAAGGAGCTCGAGGGCGCGGCCAAGGTGATCACCACTGCCGACGAGCAGCCGTTCGCGGCCTATCTCACCGCCGCCGCCGGCGCGTTCCGCACCAACGACTGGGAGGCGGCCGACGTCGCCTGGCTGGCGATGGGCAATGCCGGCTCGCGCTGGTATCTGCGCATCGGGCCCGACGAGGTCTATCACGATCCGTGCGCGCTCAAGGCCGGCTTCCACGTCACCTTCGCCCGCATCGATCAGAGCTCGACGACGTGGCGGCAGCGGCTCGAGCCGGTCAAGGGCGAGATGGAGGCGGCGCTGGCCAAGCTGGCCGGCGCGCCGTACCGCGCGCGCGACGTGCAGTTCAAGCTGCCCGACTTCATCGAGATCGTCCTCAACGCTGGCAACGCGCGTCCGCCGCACGGCGCCACCATCGGGCAGTCGCTCCCGAACTGGGGCAAGGTCGCCGACGCCGGCGGGCGCACCGTCGCGATGACCAACCTCTATCGCGACGCCGACAGCGACGCGATCTTCCTGGCCCAGACTGCGGCGCTGTTCTGCCCGGCGACCCAGGGCCTGGTGTCGGCCGACCCCGCGCCCGGCCTGATGAGCACGGTCCTGCACGAGGCCGCGCACAACCTCGGCCCGGCCCATGACTACCAGGTGAAGGGCAAGACCGACGACGCCGCCTTCGGGGGCCCGCTCGCCTCGATGATGGAGGAGCTCAAGGCCCAGACCGCGGCGCTCTACTTCGCCGAGTGGCTGGTCGGCAAGGGCCTGATCGCGCGCGCCGATGCCGACGCCGCCCACGTCCGCGACGTCGCCTGGGCGTTCGGCCACGTGGCGCGCGGCATGTACACCGGCAGCGGCGCGCCCAAGGCGTACTCGCAGCTCGCCGCCATCCAGCTCGGCACGCTGCACGCGGCCGGCGTGCTCACCTGGCGCGCCGACGTCACCGCCGCCAACGGCACCGACCGCGGCTGCTTCGACGTCGACCTGAAGACCTGGGCGCCGGCAGTCGACAAGCTCGCGGTCCGGGTGCTGCGGGCCAAGGCGCGCGCCGACAAGCAGGACGCCCTCGCGATGAAGGCCGCCTACGTCGACGACAAGGGCGCGTGGGCCGCGCTGCGCGGCACGATCGCCGAGCGCTGGCTGCGCGCGCCCCGCGCCAGCTTCGTGTACGCGATCCGGCGTTAGCCGGGTCAGCGGCGGATGACCGGCAGGTAGCGCGGGCGCCAGGCGTGGCTGGCGGCGAGCTCGGCGGCGGGACGGCCGTCGAGCGCGGGGTCCGCGACGCCTTCGCGGATCGCGGCCTCGATCACGGCGAGGGCGACCGCGCGCGACACCGCCGGCAGCTCGTCGACCGGCGGGAACAGCGCGTCGGGGTGGTGGGCCGCGGTGTGGTCGGCGACCGCGCGCGCGGCTGCCATCACCATGCCGTCGGTGACCCGGGTCGCGCCGCAGGCGATCGCGCCGGCGCCCAGGCCGGGAAACACGAACGCGTTGTTGCCCTGCGGGATCCGGCGCAGGCCGGTCGGCAGCTCGACCGCGGCGAACGGGGACCCGGTCGCGACCAGCGCGCGGCCGTCGGACCAGCGCAGCACGTCGTCGGGGATCGCCTCGCACGACGAGGTCGGGTTCGACAGCGGGAAGACGATCGGCGTCGCGGTGTTGCGGCCGAGCGCGCGCACCACCAGCTCGGTGAACGCGCCCGGCATGCCCGACAGGCCGAGCAGCGCGGTCGCGCCGCTGTGCTCGATCGTCGACAGCAGATCGGGGGCGGTGCCGACGCCCCAGGCCGCGATGCGCTCGGCCGGCTGGGCGAACCGGCGCTTGTAGTCGTCGAGCGGGCGGTCGTCGACCATCAGGCCGCGCGAGTCGAGGACGAAGATGCGCGCGCGGGCCTGATCGAAGGTCAGGCCGTCGGCGACCAGCCCGCGGGCGATCATCTCGGTGACGCCGATGCCGCCGGCGCCGGCGCCGTGGAGCACGAAGATCTGCTCGCGCAGCGGGCGTCCGATCAGGCGCGCCGCCGACAAGAGGCCAGCCAGCGCGACCGCGCCGGTGCCCTGGACGTCGTCGTTGAACGACGGGTGCCGGCCGCGATAGCGCTCGAGCACGGTGAACGCGGTGTCCTTGGCGAGGTCCTCCCACTGGATGACCGCGCGCGGCCAGCGCCGGGCCACCGCCTCGACGAACCGGTCGCAAAAGGCGATGTACTCGCTGCCGCGCAGGCGGCGGCGGCGGGTGCCCAGGTAGAGCGGATCGGCGAGCAGGTCCTCCCGGTCGGTGCCGACATCGAGCGCGACCGGCATGGTGTGGAACGGCGACACCCCACCGGCGGCGGTGTAGAGCGCGAGCTTGCCGATCGGGATGGCCAGGCCGCCCCAGCCCTGGTCGCCGATGCCGAGGATCGCCGACGAGTCGGTCGCGACGATCATGCGGACGTCGGCCAGCGGGTAGGCGGCCAGGATGTCGTCGATCCGATCGAGGTTTTCGGGCGAGATCGAGAGGCCGCGCGGGTTCTGGTACAGCGCGCTGAACTTCTGGACCGCCTCGCCGACCGTCGGGGTGTAGACGATCGGCAGCATCTCCTCGAGGTGCCGCTCGAGCAGCGCGTAGAACAGGATCTCCTGGCGCTCCTGCAGGCCGCGCAGGAACTGGTACTTGGCGAGCGGATTGGGCTCGGCCGCGTAGCCGCGGTAGACGCGCGCGACCTGGGTCTCGAGGTCGTTGACCTGCGGCGGCAGCAGGCCGTCGAGGTGGAGCGCGGCGCGCTCCTCGCGGCTGAACGCGGTGCCCTTGTTGATGAGCACCAGGCGCAGGAGCGCGATGCCGTCGACCGCGACCACCATGCGGTCGACGCCGTCGGGGCCGGTCACGATGTCGAAGAACGGCGACAGCGGCTCACGGCCGGAGAGTTCGAGATTGCGCGCGGGTTTCATGAGGTCCTGAAGCTGAAGCTAGGCGGTAAGGAGGCGGCTCAGAACGCGCGGTGAAAGACCGCGGAGGCGTCGGTCTCTTCGATCCGCTCGCGGATCGCGGCGCCCATGGCGTGGGTGGAGTGGGTGCCACCGACGTCGGCGGTGCGGATGCCCTCCCGCAGGGCGTCCTCGACCGCGCGCTCGATCGCCGCGGCCTCGCGCTCGAGGCCGAACGAGTAGCGGCACATCATCGCGACCGACAGGATGGTGCCGACCGGGTTGGCGATCGACTGGCCCGCGATGTCGGGCGCGGAGCCGTGGATCGGCTCGTACAGGCCGCGCGGGCCGTCGCCGAGCGACGCCGACGGCAACAGCCCGATCGAGCCGGCCAGGACCGCGGCCTCGTCGGTGAGGATGTCGCCGAACATGTTCTCGGTGACGATCACGTCGAACTGCGACGGGTGCGTGATGAGCCGCATCGCGGCGGCGTCGACCAGCAGGTTGTCGAGCCGGATGCGCGGGTGATGCTCGGCGACCTCGCCGGCCACCTGGCGCCACAGCCGCGACGACTCGAGCACGTTGGCCTTGTCGATCGAGGTCACCTTGCAGCGCCGACGGGCGGCCAGCCGGAACGCCAGCGAGACGACCCGCTCGATCTCCTTCTCGGTGTAGATGAGGGTGTCCACCGCGCGTCGGCCCTCGCTGTCGATCGAGCGCGCCTTGGGCTGGCCGAAGTAGAGGCCGCCGGTGAGCTCGCGGATGACCAGCATGTCGACGCCGACCAGCTTCTCTGGGCGCAGGCTCGACCGATCCTTCAGGCACGGATAGGGCGACACCGGGCGCAGGTTGGCCCACAGGCCCAGCCCGGCGCGCAGCGCGAGCAGGCCCTGCTCGGGGCGGACGGTCGCCTGCGGGTCGTCCCACTTGGGGCCACCGACCGCGCCCAGCAGCACCGCGTCGGACTTCGCGCAGACCGCGAGCGTGTCGGACGGCAGCGCGGTGCCGTGCGTGTCGATCGCGATGCCGCCGATCGGGTGCTCGGTCATCGTGAAGCGGTGGCCGAACCGGGTGGCCACGATCTCGACCGTCCGCCGGGCCTCCTCGAGGACCTCGGGACCGATGCCGTCACCAGGACAGAGTGCGATCTGCGCGTGCATGAGAGCTCCTACGGGGTTGCGGAGAGGTGAGCGCGAGTTCGAGGCCGTCGAGCAGGGCCTGCCAGGTGGCCTCGAGGATGTTCGAAGAAGCGCCAACGGTGGCGAACCGCCGGTCGGCGTGGCGCCACTCGATCAGCACGCGCGTGGTCGCGCGGGTGCCCTCGGCGCCGTCGACGATGCGGACCTTGTAGTCGGCGAGCGCGAGCTCGTCGAGCTGGGGGAACGACGGGCCGAGCGCCTTGCGCAGGGCGGCGTCGAGCGCGTGGACCGGGCCGTCGCCGTCGGCGGCCGCGTGGACCGGGTGGTCGCCGATGAGCAGCTTGACGGTGGCCTCGGACGTGGTGACCGCGCCGCGGTTGCCGGCGACGACCCGGTAGCCGTCAACCCGGAACGGCGACGCGTAGCCGGCGCGCGCGCGCAAGAGCAGCAGCGCGACCGAGCCGTCAGCGGCCTCGTAGGCGTAGCCGGCGGCCTCGCGCTCCTTGACGGTGCGCGCGGCGGCGGCCGCCGCGGCCGGGTCGAGATCGCCGAGGCCGAGCGCCGCCGCCTTCTCGATCAGGTTGGCGCGGCCGGCCAGCTCGCTGACCACGAACCGGGCGGTGTTGCCGACCAGGAGTGGATCGACGTGCTGGTAGCTCTCGGGGTGGCGCAGCATGGCGGCGACATGGACGCCGCCCTTGTGGGCGAACGCGTGGGCGCCGACGTAGGCCGCGTGCTCATCGGGGGCCAGGTTAGCAACGGCGGCGACCAGGCGGGCCAGCGCCGGCAACTCGGTCAGGTGGCCCGGCGGCAGCACGCGCAGGCCGAGCTTGAGCTCGAGCCCCGGGATGACCGCGGTGAGATCGGCGTTGCCGCAGCGCTCGCCGTAGCCGTTGATCGTGCCCTGAACGTGGCGGGCGCCGGCGCGGACCGCGGCCAGGCTGTTGGCGGTCGCGCAGTTGGCGTCGTCGTGGCAGTGGACGCCGACCGTGACGCGGTGGGCGCCAACCGGGGCTGCGTGGGCGCCCTTCGACTCCGCGCCAAGCGCTCCCTTTTCCGGTGGCCCTGAGCCGGCGCGAAGCGCCGTGTCGAAGGGCAGAGCGGCGAGGTGGGCGATGACGGCGCGGGTGGCGCGCTCGACGTCCCAGGGCAGCGCGCCGCCGTTGGTGTCGCACAGGACGACGGTGTCGGCGCCGGCGCATGCGGCGGCCGCGACGGTCGCGAGCGCGTAGGCCGGGTCGGCGGCGAAGCCGTCGAAGAAGTGCTCGGCGTCGTAGATCACGCGCCGGCCGTGCCCGCGCAGGAAGCCGACGGTGTCGGCGATCATCGCCAGGTTCTCCTCGGCGGTGGCGCGCAGCACCTCGACCACCTGGAACCGCGACGACTTCCCGAACACGGTCACGATCGCGGTGCCGGCCTCGAGCAGCGCGGCGACCTGCGGGTCCTCGCTGGCCGCGATCCCGGCCCGGCGGGTCGCGCCGAACGCGGCGATGATCGCGTGCGTCCAGGTCTCAGCCCGGGCCCGCGCGAAGAACGCCGCGTCCTTGGGGTTCGAGCCCGGCCAGCCGGCCTCGATCACGCCGACGCCGAACGCGTCGAGCGCGCGCGCGATGCGCAGCTTGTCCTCGACCGAGTACGAGATGCCGGCGCGCTGCGCGCCGTCGCGCAGCGTGGTGTCGTATAGCTCGACCACCGCGCCGGCGCCGCCGGACTCGCGCTGCGGGTGCTGGCTCAACGCGCATCCTTGGCGCGCTCGTGCGCCTCGATCGCCGGCAAGTGGCCGAGCAGGTAGCCGAGCTCGTCCACGCCCTCGAGCAGGCACTGCCGCGCGAACGGATCGATCGCGAAGCTCGCGCGCACGCCGGGCGCGGTCAGCTCCTGGGCGACCAGGTCGATCGACAGCGGCGTGGCCGGGTCGGCGGCCAGCACCGCGACCAGCGCCGCGTGGCTGGCGTCGTCGAGCGCGACCGGCAACAGGCCGTTCTTGGTCGCGTTCTGCTTGAAGATGTCGGCGAACGAGCGGGCCACCACCGCCCGGAAGCCGGCGGCGGCCAGCGCCCACGGCGCGTGCTCGCGCGACGAGCCGCAGCCGAAGTTCTTCCCGGCGACCAGGATCTGGGCGCCGGCCGCCTCGGGACGATCGAGCGGGAAGTCGGCGCCGTATGCCTGCTTGAAGTCGGCGAACAGCGCGCTGCCGAGGCCGAGCTTGTCGGTGACCTTGAGGAAGCGCGCCGGCACGATCTGGTCGGTGTCGACGTCGTTGGCGAGCAGGACCACCGCGCGCGCGGACAGCTGGGTGAAGCGGGGCGGGGTCATGCGGCCTCTCGGTTCAGGACGAGCTCGGGTTGCATCCCGGGGCAGAAGGCGGTCATGCGGCCTCCCCGTAGGGATCGAACAGCTCGCGCGGATCGGTGACGACGCCGGTCACGGCCGCGGCGGCAGCCGACAGCGGCGAGGCCAGCAGGGTGCGACCGCCGGGGCCCTGACGTCCCTCGAAGTTGCGGTTCGAGGTCGAGATCGCGAGCTGGCCCGGCTTGAGCTGGTCGCCGTTCATGGCGATGCACATCGAGCAGCCCGGGGTGCGCCACTCGGCGCCGGCGGCCAGGAACACCTGGTCGAGCCCCTCGGCCTCGGCAGCGCGGGCGACCGCCTGCGAGCCAGGGACGATCAGCGCGCGCACGCCCGGCGCGACCTTGCGGCCGCGCATGATCTGGGCGGCGGTCCGGAGATCGGACAGCCGACCGTTGGTGCACGAGCCCACGAACACCACGTCGACCGCGCGCCCGGCCAGCGGCTTGCCCGGCTCGAGCGCCATGTAGTCGAGCGCCCGGCGCAGCGCAGCCCGCTCGTCGGCATCGGCGAGATCGCCGGGGTCCGGGATCGGCGCGGCGATCGCGCCGCCCATGCCGGGGTTGGTGCCGAACGTGATCATCGGCTCGAGGCTGGCGGCGTCGAGGGTGACGGTGCGATCGAAGCGCGCGCCCGGATCGGTGGTCAGCGCCTGCCAGCGGGCGACCGCGCGGTCCCAGGCCGCGCCACCGGGCACGTGGGGCCGGCCCTGCAGGTACGCGAAGGTGGTCTCGTCGGGCGCGATCATGCCGGCCCGGGCGCCGGCCTCGATCGACATGTTGCAGACCGTCATCCGGCCTTCCATGCCGAGCGCGCGGATGCCGGGACCGGCGTACTCGATCACGAACCCGGTGGCGCCGCCGGCGCCGACCTGGGCGATGAACGCCAGCACCAGGTCCTTGGCGGTCACGCCGTGGCGCAGGCGACCGTCGACCCGCACCTCGAGCGTGCGCGGCGGCCGCTGCAGCAGGCACTGGGTGGCGAGCACGTGCTCGACCTCCGAGGTGCCGATGCCGAACGCCAGCGCGCCGAACGCGCCGTGGGTCGACGTGTGGCTGTCGCCGCACACGATCGTCATGCCCGGGTGGGTGAAGCCGAGCTCGGGCCCGATCACGTGGACGATGCCCTGGTCAGGCGAGTCCATGCCGAACAGGCGGATGCCGTGCTCGGCGCAGTTGGTGGCCAGCTGGTCGAGCTGGGTCCGCGCCTGCGAGTCGACCACCGCAAGCGAGCCGCGGGCGCCGCCGGCGAGCGCGGTCGGGACCGAGTGATCCATGGTCGCGACCGTGCGATCAGGCCGGCGCACCTTCAGCCCGCGCGTGCGCAGCCCGGTGAAGGCCTGGGGCGAGGTGACCTCGTGGACCAGGTGCAGATCGATCGACAGGATGGTCGGGGCGTCGTCGCTGGCGACGACCACGTGGTCGTCCCAGACCTTCTCGATCACCGTGCGTGGGGTGTAGCCGGTCATGCCGCGTCTCCCGGCTGCTGCTGGGCCGCCGCGACCGCGACCGGCGGCAGCGTCATCGGGGTGGCCGCGAGGCGACGGGCGACCACGTGGTTCAGCGCGCCCAGGTAGGCCTTGGCGCTGGCGACCACGATGTCGGTGTCGGCGCCGTGGCCGTGGGTGGCGCGCTCGTCGCCGCTCTGCACCCGCACCGAGACCTCGCCGAGCGCGTCGATGCCTTCGGTGACGCCGTTGACCATGAACTCGAGCAGCTCGACCGAGGTGCCGACGATCGCGTCGATCGCCTTGTAGGTCGCGTCGACCGGGCCGGTGCCGACCGCGGCCTGGACCCGCACCACGCCGTCGGGGCCGCGCAGGCGGACGGTGGCGGTGGCGAGCCCGACCGTGCCGCACGCCACCTGCAGGTCCTCGAGGACGTACAGCTCGGGCGCCGCGACCCGCTCGCCGGCGGCCAGCGCCAGCAGGTCGGCGTCGTGGACCGCGCGCTTGCGGTCGGCGATCTGCTTGAAGCGCGCGAACGCGCGGACCAGCGCGTCGCCCTCGAGCGGCACGCCCAGCGTGACCAGCCGCTCGGCGAACGCGTGGCGGCCGGAGTGCTTGCCGAGCACCAGGTTCGACTGCGGGACGCCGACGTCCTCGGGCCGCATGATCTCGTAGGTGCGCTGGTGCTTGAGCACGCCGTCCTGGTGGATGCCGCTCTCGTGGGCGAACGCGTTGCTGCCGACCACCGCCTTGTTGGGCGGCACCGGGAAGCTGGTCGCCCGCGAGATCACGCGGCTGATCGCGGTGAGCTGGGTGGTGTCGATGCCGGTGGTGAGGCCGAGCACCGGCTCGCGGGTGCGCAGCAGCATCACCAGCTCCTCGAGCGAGGCGTTGCCGGCGCGTTCGCCGATGCCGTTGACCGTGACCTCGGCCTGGCCGGCGCCGTTGCGCAGGCCGGCCAGCGAGTTGGCGACCGCCAGGCCGAGGTCGTCGTGACAGTGGACCGAGATCGTCACCTCGCGCGCGCCGGGCACGTGGGCGAGGATCCCGGCGATCATGGCGCCGAACTCGTCGGGCAGCGTGTAGCCGACGGTGTCGGGGATGTTGAGCACGGTGGCCCCGGCCTCGATCGCGACGGCCAGCACCTGGTGCAGGAAGCCGGGATCGCTGCGGCCAGCGTCCTCGGGAGAGAACTCGACCTGCGAGCACAGCGCGCGCGCGTGGGCGACCATCGCCGCGACCTTGACCAGCACCTCGTCGCGGCTCATCCGCAGCTTGTGCTCGAGGTGCAGGTCGCTGGTGGCCAGGAAGGTGTGGATGCGCGGGCGGGCGGCGCCCTTGATCGCGCTCCACGCGGCGTCGATGTCGCCGGTGTGGGCGCGGGCCAGGCCCTGGATCACCGGCGGGGTCTCGTCGGCGCGGCCGCGCGCCGGCAGGCGCCCGATCTCGTTGGCGATCGCGGCGACCGCGGCGTGGTCGTCGGCCGAGGCGGCCGGAAAGCCGGCCTCGATCACGTCGACGCCCAGGCGCGACAGCGCGCGGGCGACGTCGAGCTTCTCGACCGACGTCATGCTGGCGCCGGGCGCCTGCTCGCCATCGCGGAGGCTGGTGTCGAGGATCTGGATCCTGCGGGTCGTGGTCATGGCTCGTTCCCTTCGCTCACTGCTACGCGCTCGACGGTCACCGTCGACGCTCAGTCACCGGGCTTGATCGTCACTGCGTCGAGGAAGGGCATCATCGCGCGCAGCTTGGTGCCGACCTCCTCGAGGGTCTGGGTCCGCTCCTCGGCCTGACGGGCCAGGTACTTCGGCGCGCCCGCCTCGTTCTCCGCGATCCACTCGCGGGCGAAGGTGCCATCCTGGATCTCGGCGAGGATCTTGCCCATGGCCGCCTTGACCTCGGGGCCGATCACGCGCGGGCCCGACACGTAGTCGCCCCACTCGGCGGTGGTGCTGACCGAGTACCGCATGTAGTTGAGGCCACCCCGGTACATCAGGTCGACGATCAGCTTCAGCTCGTGGAGGCACTCGAAGTACGCGACCTCGGGCTGGTAGCCAGCGGCGACCAGGGTCTCGAAGCCGGCGCGGACCAGGTGCGAGGCACCGCCGCACAGGACCGCCTGCTCACCGAACAGATCGGTCTCGGTCTCCTCGGCGAAGGTGGTCTCGATCAGCCCGGCGCGCAGCGAGCCGAGCGCCTTCGCGTAGCTCATCGCCAGCGGCTTGGCGTTCAGCGAGGCGGTGGTGTGCACCGCGATCAGCGCGGGCACGCCCTGACCTTCCTTGTAGGTCTCGCGGACCCGGTGGCCGGGCGCCTTCGGCGCGATCAGCGCGACGTCGAGGCCGGCGGCCGGCGCGATCGTCCCGTAGTGGATGTTGAAGCCGTGGGCGAACATCAACATCTTGTCGGCGCGACCGTCGAAGTGCGGCGCGATCTGCTCGCGCCACAGCTTGGGCTGCGAGGTGTCGGGCGTGAGCACCATCAGGACGTCGGCCCAGGCGGCGAGCTCGGACACCGCCGCGACCTCGTGGCCGGCGGCCTTGGCTTTGCCGATGCTCTTCGAGGTCGGCGGCAGGCCGACCCGGACGGTCACGCCCGAGTCGGCGAGGTTGCCGGCGTGGGCGTGGCCCTGCGAGCCGTAGCCGATGATGCCCACCTTGCGGGCCTGGATGAGCGCGAGGTCTGCGTCGTTGTCGTAATAGAGCGTGGCCATGAGGATCTCCTGGGAGTGATCAGTGCGGCGATCAGGTGCCGGTGACGGCGACCGGCCCGTCGACGGCGGAACGCGCAAATTTCTCAGTCGGTAGCGCGGCGGCCTTGGGCATGGCGATCGCGCCGGTGCGGACCATCTCGATGATGCCGAACGGCTCGAGCACGAGGCGCAGGTCGTCGATGCGGCTGCGGGTCGCGGTGATCTCGATGATCAGCGCGCCGGGCGCGACGTCGACCACGCGCGCGTCGAACAGCTGGGCGGCCTGGACGACCGCAGCGCGGCTGGCGCCGTCGGCCTTGACCTTGATCAGCGCGAGATCGCGCTCGATCGCGGCGGCGTCGTCGAGCTCGACCACGTCGACCAGGTCGCACAGCTTCCACAGGTTGGCCTCGAGCCGGGCCGCGGTGGCGTCGTCGGCGCCGACCACCACGGTCAGCCGCGACAGGCCGGTGACCTCGGACTGGCCGACGGTGAGCGAGACGATGTTGTAGCCGCGGCGCCGGAACAGCGACGCGACCCGGTTGAGCACACCCGGCACGTCCTCGACGGTGGCGACGAACGTGCGCAGGCGCGGGCGGGCGGAGGTCCCGGTGGTCATCGCGGCAGCTCCTGATCGTCGGGGTCGGCGCCGGTCTCGGCCAGCACCGAGCCACCCGGTGGGGTGGTCGACGCGACCGGGCGGCGGATCATGTCGTGGAGGGCGGCGCCCGACGGCACCATCGGATAGACCGAGTCCTCCTGCTCGACGCGGAAGTCGATGACGACGGTGCCGGGATCCTGGCGCGCGGCGGCGACCGCGCCGGCGACCTCGCTGCGGGTCCGGACCCGCAGGCCAGTCAGGCCGTGCGCCTCGGCCAGCTTGACGAAGTCGGGCGAGCGCATCGGCGTCGCCACGTAGCGGCCGCCGTAGAACATCTCTTGCCACTGCCGGACCATGCCGAGGTAGCCGTTGTTGATGATCGCGACGTTGACCTTGATCCCGTCCTGGGCGCAGGTCGACAGCTCGCACGAGGTCATCTGGAAGCCGCCGTCGCCGGCGATCACCCACACCTCGGACTCGGGCCGCGCCATGCGCGCGCCGATCGCCGCCGGCAGCGCGAAGCCCATGGTGCCGAGGCCGCCCGAGGTGAGCAGCCCGCGGGCGTGGTCGTGCTTGTAGTACTGGGCCTCCCACATCTGGTGCTGGCCGACGTCGGTGACGACCAGCGCCTTGCCCTCGGTCAGCCGCCACAGATCGTGGATGACGTGGGCGGCGTAGAGCTTGCCGTCGTCGGGCAACGCCTGGATGTCGCGGACCGCGGTGTCGCCCTTGTCGGCCTCGATCCGCGCGATCCACGGCGCCCGATCGTCGGCGCGCACCCGCGGCGTCATCGTGGTCAGGAAGTGCTTCACGTCGTCGACGATGCCGACGTCGACCGCGACGTTCTTGCCGATCTCGGACGAGTCGAGGTCGACGTGGATCTTGCGGGCGCGGCGCGCGTAGGTCTTGAGGTTGCCGGTGACCCGATCGTCGAAGCGCATGCCGAGCGCGATCAGGAGGTCGGCCTCCTGCACCGCGCGGTTGACCCACGCCTCGCCGTGCATGCCCATCATGCCGAGCGCGCGCGGGTGGGTGGCCGGGAAGCCGCCGAGGCCGAGCAGGGTCGACGCCACCGGGATGCCGGTCTTCGCGACGAACGCGAGCAGCTCGGCGGTGGCGCCGGCCTCGACGATGCCGTGGCCGGCGAAGATCAGCGGCCGCTCGGCGCTGTCGATCAGCGCGGTCGCCCGCTCCAGCGAGTCGAGCGTGGTCGCCCGCGGCGGCCGGCCGTGCGGCGTGCGCGCGAACGAGCGATCGTCGGGGTCGAAGTCGCAGGTCGCCTGCTGGGCGTCCTTGGTGATGTCGACCAGGACCGGGCCCGGCCGGCCGGTGCGCGCGACGTGGAACGCCTCGCGCAGGGTCGGGCCGACGTCCTCGGCCCGGGTCACCAGCCAGTTGTGCTTGGTGATCGGCAGGGTGATGCCGGTGACGTCGACCTCCTGGAAGGCGTCGGTGCCGATCAGGTGCGACGTCACCTGGCCGGTGATGAAGACGCACGGGATGCTGTCGAGCATCGCGGTGGCGATGCCGGTGACCAGGTTGGTCGCGCCGGGACCCGAGGTCGCGACCGCGACGCCGACCCGGCCCGACGCGCGCGCGTAGCCGTCGGCCATGTGGGCCGCGCCCTGCTCGTGGCGGACCAGGATGTGGCGGACCCGCGACTTCGGCAGCGCGTCGTAGGCCGGCATGATCGCGCCGCCGGGATACCCGAACACGACGTCGACGCCCTCTTGCTCGAGCGTCGCCCAGATGATCTCGGCGCCGGTGCGCCGGGCGGGGTGCGGGTGGGAGGTCACCGCCGTGGCGGCGGTGGCGGCGGTGGCGGTGATCGGCGTCATGGGTGCGAGGGCTCCGCTTGGGTCGGCGCGCTGGGATCGAACGTGATGGCGCCCTCGGAGGCCGAGCGCACGGTCAAGGCGTACTTGCCGAGCACGCCGCGCGACGGCGCGCGTGGCAGCGGGGCGTTGGCGCGGCCATCGAGATCGGCGAGCGCGTCGAGGCGACGGCTGGCGACGTCGATCACGACCTGATCGCCCTCGTGCAGGCGACCGATCGGTCCACCCAGCGCCGCCTCGGGCGCGACGTGGCCGACCATGAAGCCGACGGTGGCGCCGGAGAACCGGCCATCGGTGATGAGCGCGACCTCGCCGGCGAGCCCCTGCCCGACCAGGGCCGCGGTGACGCCGAGCATCTCGCGCATGCCGGGGCCGCCCTTGGGGCCCTCGAAGCGGATGACGACCACGTCGCCGGCGATGATCGCGCCGGCCTGGACCGCGGCGAACGCGGCCTCCTCGCTGTCGAAGACGCGGGCCGGGCCCTGGTGGCGGGTCCGGGTGTGGCCCGACAACTTGATGACGCAGCCCTCGGGGGCGAGGTTGCCGCGCAGGATCGCGAGCCCGCCGGTCGCCGACTTGGGCTGCTCGAGCGAGGTGATCACTTGCTGACCGGGCGTCTCGCGGGCCAGGTCGGCCTCCTGGCGCAGGGTGCGACCGCTGACGGTCGGCGTGTCGTGCAGGAGGCCGGCGGCGAACAGCCGCTGGCACAGCACGGCGAGCCCGCCGGCCCGGTACAGGTCGACCGCGGTGAAGCGCCCGCCGGGCTTGAGGTCGGTGAGGGTCGGCGTGCGCTCGGCCAGCCGATCGAAGTCGTCGATCGACAGCGGCACCTCGGCCTCGCGCGCGATCGCGAGCAGGTGCAGCACCGCGTTGGTCGAGCCGCCGCTGGCGGCCACCGAGGTGATCGCGTTCTCGAGCGACGCGCGGGTGATGAACTGGCGCGCGTTGGCGCCCTCGGCCAGCCGCTGCATGATCAGCGTGCCGACCCCGGCTGCGGCCGCGGCGCGCTCGGGCGCGGTCGCCGGGATCTCGCCGAGCCCCATCGGGCCCAGGCCCATCACGGTCACCGCGGTCGCCATCGTGTTGGCGGTGAACTGACCGCCGCAGGCCCCGGCGCCGGGACACGCCTTGTCCTCGAGCGTGCGCAGGTCGGCGAGGGTCATCTTGCCGGCCGCGTGCGCGCCGACACCCTCGAAGACGTCCTGGATGGTGACGTCCTTGCCCTGGAACCGCCCGGGCGCGATCGGCCCGCCGTAGAGGATGATGCCGGGGATGTCGAGGCGGGCCAGCGCCATCGCCGCGGCCGGGATGGTCTTGTCGCAGCCGACCAGGCACACCACCGCGTCGACCAGGTGACCGAGGCAGACCAGCTCGACCGAGTCGGCGATCAGCTCGCGCGAGACCAGGCTGGCCCGCATGCCGGGCGTGCCCATCGTGATGCCGTCACTGACCGCGATCGTGTTCCACTCGATCGGCGTGCCGCCGGCGGCACGGATGCCGCGCTTCACGTCATCGGCGAGGGCGCGCAGGTGCAGGTTGCACGGCATCACCTCGGTCCAGGTGTTCACGATCGCGACCAGCGGCTTCTCGAGGTCGGCGTCGTTGAGGCCGGTTCCCTTGAGCATCGCGCGCGCGGGCGCACGGCTCGGGTCGCGTTTCAGGGCATCGCTGCGCATTCAGGTTCCTTCTCGACTTGGGGGCGCCAAACGCCACTCACCACTTCAAACGACAAGGCCCCCGTCACTTCTCGGTGCGGGGGCCATTCACTGATTCGGAGATCCGTTTCAGGTCGGCGGCCCGCACCGGGCGGCAATCAGCACGATCGGCAGCAGCAGCACGTCGCCGATGATAATCAGGCGCGCGTCGGCAGCGGCGACCACGACCTCGGCGGCGAGCGACGTTCCGCTCAGACCCCCGCGAGAACCGTCGAGACGCGCCACGAACTCAACACTACGCGTGAGACGCACCGTGTCAAGGAAAAGCACACGTCAGTGAGGCTCACCCACACCGCCGCGCGGTCTGAGCATTCCTCAAAGCGTGTAGGCCCCTGTCCGTCCTGCGGACACTGATGTCCCGACCGCGGACGAACCGTGGTGCGGCTGCCTCGGCGCCGACGGCGACCCCGCCTCGGACGCGCGGCTCAGCCGGGCGGCGGAAGGATGCGAAACACCAGGACATCGTTGTTCTGGAGCGCGGTGCCGACGCAGGCCTTCAGGTCGGCCACCGCCCGCACCACCGTCTCGGCCAGCATGCGGCCGTCGTCGCGGCGGCGGGGCGCATCCGGCTGCGCGCCCACGTACTGCACGAACTCGTCGTACTTCTCGAGCAGCTTGCCCGGGTCGAGATCCTTCAGCATCGGGATGAAGTAACCCGGGTTCACGACCACCCAGTCGCCCTTGCCGACCTCGAGCACGGTGCGGTCGGCGTACGGGGTCGACAGCTGATCGTGCGGGATCGAGCCGAGGAAGCCCTCGTCGTCGGCCTGGTGCTGGTGCGGGATGACCTCGACGAAGAAGACGAACAGCTCGATGCCCTTGCGCAGGTTCGAGAGGTCGTCCTCGTCGAGCGGCGGGAAGGTCTCGGGCACGCCGACGTGGATCGCCGGCACCACCACCCGCTCGAGGATGTCGATCGCCAGCGGCGCGGTCGCCCGGCGCAAGGCGACGATCTGCGCGATCGCCTCGAACAGGCCACGGTCCGCGGTCTGCTCCGAGACCGGCTTGGTCTGGTCGGCGCGCGACAGCGCCTCGACCACGCGGTCGACGATCTGCTGGTTCTGCGGGCCGATCCGGACGCCGGCGGCCTTCACCGCCTCGATCAGCGCGGAGGTCGGCTCCTTGGTCCACAGCTGGCCGAGGCCGGCAAAGTCGAGCGACATCCACTGCCCCAGCGGCACCGTGTGCAGCCGCAGGTAGTGCTGGGCGAGGAAGCGGTCGAGCGACTGGCCCTTGTCGGCCTCGCGGCCCTGCTCGTGCTGCTCGCGGATCTTCTCGATCTCGGTGACCATGCGGCGGATCGCGCCCGAGCCCATCCGCAGGAGCTGCTCGGCGAACATGAACGGCGCGATCTCGAGGAACACCTTCGAGAAGCCGATCCGCCAGGTGTGGGGATCGTCGCCGAACAGGATCCAGTGACCGCCGTGGCGCCGACGCACCGTCTCGCCGATCCAGGCGCCGAAGTTGAACCAGGTCTCCCAGTGGCCCTCGTCCTTGAGGTCGAGCTCGTCCTTGTCGCCGATCTGGCCGAACAGCCAGGTGTCGAAGGTGATGAGCTCGATCGGGACCCCCAGCGCGATCGCGCCGGCGTCGCCCTCCACGTCGGCGATGGCGTCGACCACGTCGCCCTCGTGATCGATCAGCTCGTCGAGCACGATGTCGGTCTGGCCGCGGACCTTGGACGAGAAGCGGTAGGCGCCCTCGCGCAGCTCGTTCATCGCCTTCTCGAAGCGCGCCTGGGCGGCCTCCTCGGCGGCGGCGAGCTGCAGGGCGCCCTCGGACTGCTTCTTGGGGGTCTGGGGCTTGTCCGGTTGAGACACGATCCGGGACATTATACGAGCGGGTGGCGCGGGCAACCCGACGACGCCGGGATCGAGCGTCCGCCACCCGATATCGCCCCACCGGGCGCTCAGGCGGCGACGTCGTGGGCGCGGCGGACGCCGATTGCCACCAGCAGCCAGGTCGCCGCCAGCAGGGGCAGCCCGAGGCCGGCCGGCGTGATCGCCTCGCCCATGCCGACCAGCAGCGCGTGCCACGGGATCGGCTGGGTCTCCTGCGCGGGCACCACGTGCCACAGGACGGTGGTGACATTGATCGCGACCCCGCCGGCGATGCAGAACAGCTGCGCGAGCGTCATGGCCCGCACGAACGCGAGCCGCTCGGGCGTGGCCTGCAAGAAGAAGCGGACCGCCGCGGTCACGAGGACGAGGGTGAACGCGAGGACGAGGTACATCGACCAGCCGCCAGCCTGGATGTAGGTGAGCATCGGGGACTCCTGAGGGATCGGGGTTGTCTCGTCACAACGCCGCCGGTCCGGTGGCGTGACAGCTCGATCGCATCGCACGTCGCTTGTCACGCTCGCCCGCCCGGCGCGTTATGGACGGGTGGACGAGGCCTCCGAGCGTGACCTGGTCGCCCGCCTCCGCGGCGGCGACGCCCGCGCGTTCGACCAGGTCTACGCGCAGATGCGGGCCCGGGTGTTCAGCTTCCTCGCCCGCATGACCGGCCGCCGCGACGTCGCCGACGACCTCGCGCAGGAGGTGTGGCTGCGGCTGGCGCGGTCCGCGCCCCGGCTGGCACCCGACACCCGGCTCACCCCGTGGCTGCTCACGGTGGCGCGCAACCTGTACGTGTCGCACTGGCGGGCGGCCAAGGTCGCCACCGCGCTCGGCGGCGGCCTCCTGCCCGAGACGCCGCCGCCTGGCAGCGGCCCGTTCGAGGTCGCCGCCCAGGGCCAGACCCAGCGCCAGCTCGAGCGCGCGATCGCCGACCTGGCGCCGACCTACCGCGAGATCCTGCTGCTGTGTGCGATCGAGGGCCTCGCGCCCAGCGATGCGGCGGCGGTGCTCGAGATCACCCCGGAGGCCGCGCGGCAGCGGCTGGCGCGCGCGCGGACGATGGTCGCGGGCGCGCTCGGCGACGCCGACGGCGTACCGTATCGACGAGGAGGTGTGGCATGACCGACGACCGTGACCCCGACGCCGAGCTCGACGCGCTGCTGCGCGCCAACCTGGCCCCATACGATGTGCCGGCCGCCCGCATCGCCGCGGTCCGCGCCAGCGCGCACGACGAGCTGGCGCGCGCGCGCCGCCGGGCCCGCGGTCGCCGCCGCGCGGCCGAGGCGACCGCCGCGTTCGCGCTCGGCGCGGCCCAGGTGGCCTGGGCGATCGTGGCGTTCCTCGACCGGCCGTACTGACGGCCGGCGCGGTTCCGATCAGGTCGACTGCGGCTGCCACAGCGGCTCGGGCCGCCCGTCCTTGAGCGCCGCCCAGCGGCCGAACACGAACAGCGCGTCCGACAGGCGGTTGAGATACACCACCGGAAGCTCGCCGAGATCCTCGCGCTCGCCGAGGCCGACGATCAGCCGCTCGCCGCGCCGACACACCGTGCGAGCCAGGTGGAACGCGGCCGAGGCCGCGCCGCCGCCGGGGAGGACGAAGCTGGTGAGCGCCGGCAGGTCGTCGTTGAGCGCGTCGATGTCGTGCTCGAGCTGCTCGACGTGGCGGAGCTCGACCCGCGGTAGCTTGGCGCGCCGCACCGGATCCGGCGTGGCCAGCTCGGCGCCCAGGTTGAACAGCTCGTTCTGCACGCGGTGGATGATCGGGATGAGGTGGTCGCCGGCGGCGGAGCTCTCGAGCGCGGTGCGGACCAGGCCGAGGGTCGCGTTGACCTCGTCGACCGTGCCGTACGCCTCGATCCGGGGCGACGCCTTGCTCGCACGCTCGCCGCCGATCAGCGAGGTCTGCCCGCGATCGCCACCCTTGGTATAGACCTTGTCGATGCGCATCGTGCGCGCACCATACCAGCGCACCGTCGGTGCGCC
>JBKJLC010000274.1:0-39769 GCA_046597055.1 Kofleriaceae bacterium
GGTGGTCGAGGCGACCACCACCGAGGACACCCCCTCGACCGTGCTCGAGGTCGACGGCGACCAGATCGTCCTGGTCCGCCAGGGCCTGGGCTCGGTCGACGGCCTCCTCGACTGACCGGACCGACGTCGACGCCAACGCCCAGTTGCGGCGCTCGGCAACCAGCGGACCAGCGTGCCTACGCCGTTTGCAGGCTCGACCAGTGGATGCTGAGCGCCGCGCCCAGCGTGACTGCCAGCGTCGCCTTTCCTCCGCGGTACGCGAAGTCGCAGGTCAGCTGGTCGCCCGCCACCCGCATGAGTTCGGCACCCTCTTGGACGACCGTGGCCACAGGGGTCCCTCCGGCGGAGACGACGGTCTGAACGGAGCGCTGGTACTTGTCGAAGGAGAAGCGCAGCGTGACGCCGCGCTGGTCCGTGACCTGATAGCACCAGTAGCCGTCTGTCGGCGTGCACTCCACCGGTTCCGACTCGAAGAACTCGAGCAGGTCGAGTTCGTCGGGAGTCTGCATCGGTCCGTTCATCATGGCCCCCCCAGGGTAATCATAGTTGTCAGGCGGCGCCCGCCTTCAGTCACTTGCCAAGTCGACACGATTTTCAGCATACCGTTCTGTCCTGCCAAGAGCGATTCGCGTACTTCGTGCAGCCCATGCTTGTTCACGAAGAAGCTTGTAATGTTGGTCATGCTCGCCCCCGCGCGCTGGAGATGGGCCTGTAGGACGGCCCGTCCGTTGGACGTGTTGTGGATTCCAATCCGCGCCAACTGCGCCACCATCTGAAGGCTACGGGCGGTGTTATGAGAGCCGCTGGTGACCGCGCCGAAGAAGTACCGGAATTTCCCCGGGTCGATCAGCACCTTGGCTCCGACTGTCACCAGGGTCGACGTTGCGGCCACCGTCGCCCCTGTCGACGTTGCCACGGCCGCGTTGAGAGTGAGCGCTCCCACGGTTAAGGCTTCTGCAGCTGCGGCGACAACAGCGGGAGCTGCTACGATGACGCAGACGGCGCCGATGGTCACCCCAAACATGATCTTTAGATTCTTGGGCATTGGAGTTCGGTCTTCCGCACCTCTTTTCTTCATCGCGGGCGTCCAATCGTGACGCCAGTCCCCGGTGCTCTGGCGTCCGTCTGGATCGTAGAATTGCAGCGGATTATTGCTTGAGAACGCGTACAGATTGGCCTGAACTCGGTCGAGCTTGGCCAGGTCCGGCACGAATCGATACAGCGGATCGGCGCTTACCCAGCGGAGGGTGACTGGATCGTACGAGCGGTAGCCATAGTGGCGCAAGCCGGACACCGCATCATGCTCCTTGCCATTGAAGCGTCGGCTGTGGCTTGTCGCGTCGGTAGCGGCCACGACCTCCCCAAAGGCGCCGTAGACGGCCGATGCGGTCACCTGTCCGCTCGGGCGCACCGCCAGCACGAGGTTCTGCAACGCGTCCGCATACTGGAGCTCGAGGCTGGTGCGGTTCTCGATGCGGGCGATCGGCTCGCCGGCCGCGATGTGGTGATAACGTCGCACGGCAGTGCCAGCACTATTGAACAGGGTCTCACTCTCGCCGAACCAGACCTTGATCCCCTCGGGTCCGATCGACGCCATGCGCTCGGCTCCCGGACCGAAGAAGTATCGCTCCGTACCGAAGGGCCCGACGGCTTCTCGCAGCTGGCCGTCGCTGTCCCACACGAACGTGTGTTGGCTGCCGCTGGTCGACAGCGTCCGCCGGACCGTGTTGCCCGAACGGTCGTAGTCGAGGCTTGCGACCACGACGCCGTTGATGACATCGGTCAGGCGATCGACCGCCTGCGAGTCGACCGCACCGTAGGCGTAGCTGACGTTGCGATCCGGCACGTCACTGGCGCCGCGGACCGCCGCAGTCTTGACGTTCCCGCCACCAGTGTACGTGAAGGCTGCGTCGTAGCCGATCGGTCCCTGTGCCTGCACGACGTGATGGTGCGCATCGTAGTCCATCACCGCGTCAGCGCTGAGGCCGTTGGTCGAGCCGTCTACCACGCGGAGCTCGCCGCCACTGTCGTAGCCGTAGTTGCGCTCGTGGAACGTCGTCGCGGTGGCGGTCGACCAGACTCGGTCGAACTCCACGCGTCCGAGCGCGTCGTAGCGCCAGTCGCGCTGCTGGGCGCCATGCGGTGACGTGCGGCGGAACGGCTGCCCCGCCGCGACGCGGTCATAGTGAGCGAGGACCACCTCCTGGCCACTGGACGGCTCGCGCCAGGTCACGTCGGAGAGGGCGCCTGTTGAATCATAGACGTAGCTCCACTCAGTGGCGTCGTCCCAACGGACGCTGGTGATCGCGCCGAGCGCGTCGTAGCGTCGCTCGACCGACTGCGTGGTCGGCGTCGGGGTACCGACGGTGAGGCTTCGCTCCTCACGGATGATCTTGCCACGTGCGTCGTACGTGTAGACGATTGTCCCGAACGGAAGCGACAGCATCGCGGGTCGGCTACTCAGGTCGCTCCAGCCATACGTCGCTGTGACCGGCCCGATGCCGAGTTGCGATCGCCGAGCTTGGTCCAAATCG
Source organism: Kofleriaceae bacterium (assembly GCA_046597055.1). Lineage (GTDB taxonomy): Bacteria > Myxococcota_A > Polyangia > Haliangiales > Haliangiaceae > UBA2376. The sequence goes on from JBKJLC010000274.1 coordinate 2,535, forward strand.
CGGATTGCCGGCGTGCGCACCAGCGGCCGGTTGAAGTGATCGTAGGTGATGGTCGAGCGATAGCTGGTAGCCAGCTGTCCCGCCGGAACCGGCTCGGTCTCCGCCGTCAGGTTGCTGCTGGCGTCGTACTCGTACGTCCAGGACCGGCCGCCGCGGATAACCGCCGTGCGCAGTCCACGCCAATCATAGCCGAGCATTGTGAGCGCACCGTCGGCGTCGACGACGGTGGCCATGCGTCCGAGCGGATCGTACGTGTAGCGCGAGATCGCGGTCTGGCCAGCGAGAGGATTGTCGTGCTCGTGCACCTCTCGCAACTCACCGCGCGCATTCTTGCGCATCGTGGTCCGAGTCCCGGACGCCGAAAGGTCGGACGTCCTCTGCACCTCGATATCGAGCCCGTTGTAGGTGACGATCTCCTGCGATCCGTCGGGTCGCGTCAGCAAGGTCGGGCGGCCCAAGCCGTCGCGCGCATAGCTGGTCGTGACTGTCGCGCAGTCCGTGGACGGGCTCGGGGCGGTCACCTGTCGGACGTCTCCCGCAGCGTCATAGCCGTGGCTCGTCACCGCGTCGCACTGGCCACTGCGCTGGCGGTGCAAGACCTCCGAGGTCACCCGACCGAGGCCATCGAAGTAGGTCGCGCCCGAGACCCACGAGGTAGCGACGGTCGGCGCCGTGGCAGTGCGGAGCATCTGCGTCACGCGGCGATTGGGCAGCTCGCCATCGAAGTAACTAACCCGCTGGACAAGAACTTCAACGTAGCCTTGGACCCCGGGCTCCGGATCGCGCGAGTCATAATGTTCCACGATGCGACCGAAGCCGTCGATCGTCCAGCGCTCGCTTTCATACACTGGATTCCAGCAGAACCACCAGCAGCCACCTGGCGGATCAACCAAGCGCATATCGGGCCCCGTACGCTGGACGAGCACGCCAGTGGCGACATCATAGGCATCGGTCACGCTCGCGTAGTTGGTTGTCACCCTCACGCGCAGCGCGTGGGGATCATAGAGATAGGTCTCCTTCTCTGCCGAACCGGCCGCGACCTGATTGGGCCGCGTCATGCTGCTGACGTTGCCCGTGCTCGGGTGAAACTCGCGCCGGGTGGTAGCAAACGTGGTGGCATCCTTGTAGACGCGCGTCTCCTCGGGCAAGCCCGCGGCGTTCGGAACGACCACGGTGCGCGACCACGGCAACAACTTGAGGATGGTCCCATTGACGGTCGAGGCCGTCCATACCCGCCCTCGTTGTTCCTCCACCTCGAGCACACGATAGTCAGTGCTCGCGTAGGGCGCTTGCATGTACCGCACCTGATACTGCCAAGACGTGTACCGCGGATCGGTGCCGTCACGAAGCGACTCACGCGTCTGCGACTTCAGCAACAGCACCGCGGCGCTGTTCGGGCCTGGCGACCAAGGCGACCATGTGTTGGTCGTCTCCTCGAGGCTGATGTTCTGGCCGGCACAGCCCTCCGGGGTCGTCCCGGCGCTGCAGGTTCGTTCGAACGTTTGCGCGACGAAACTGGCGCTGACCTGGCCGGCGAACAATGCGCGTGCGTCGTGCGAGATTTGCTGGTGATGGGTCGGTACCCAGGAGCTCCCCACCTTCATGGACGTGAGCTGGGTCAGTGGCCTCGGTCCGCGGTCCTGGAGGAGCGGCGAGTAGTCGAACGTCGACACGATCTGCCGCGATGCGTCGCCTTGGGCCCCTGATGTCTCGATGGTAACCTTGGCGAAGCCACGGAAGTGCGGCGCGCTACGATCGAGTCCGGTGTCCTGGCCGAAGACCGGCTGACGATAGCGGTAGGTCGCGCGCTGCTCGGGCTGACCAAAACCCGGCGACACGACGACGCGCGCGACCAGCCACCGGCTGCCGAGCCCGCGTGCGTCGGTCGCCACCTCGAGCACACCGCTATCGGTCGGCAAGGTATATTCGAACCGGGTGATGCTGCCCCGTCCGTTGTCGACATGCGTGAGAAGGCGCATCGGACCGACGGTGCTGGTGACCGCCGCGTCGGTGCGGATAGTCGCCGTACCGTTCGCCCAGGTCACGGCGTCCGGCAAGCCGTCACCGGTCACGTCGAGAAAATCGCTAGTGCGAACCCAGTTGCCGCGGTCGGACGAGACCAGGCTCTCGATAGCCTCCCACTCGACACCGAGCCGCGGCGAGGTGTCGATGCCACCACCGCCTCCGGCGATCTGCCACTGCTGGCGCGAGGCCGACTCAGCCGCGACCGGGCTGCTCGATGCAAACACGACCATCTCGAGGCGGCCATCGCCGTCAGTGTCAACCAGACGGCGCAGGTAGCCGCGCGTACCGGTGACAATCTGTTTCTGCAGCTCACGCCACTCGGTCACCTCGGCGCGCGTCTGCTCGATGGGGCCGATGCCGTACATTGGCTTCAAGGACGCGAACGCACCGCCCGGGAGGCGGCCCGCCCACGCGGTGCTCCCCAGGTTGTAGGACACGCTCACGTGGCCGTTGGCCTGCACGAGGAAGTCGGGCAGCCCGTCGCCGTTCACGTCGCGGAACGCGGCGGTGCTCGGTGTTGTGAGGTGCATCCCGCCGGTAACCGTCGTGAGCGTGGTCGGCTCGTAGGCTTGCTGCCACGGCTGGGTCGCGTTCGCCGGCAGTTCGAACGGCCAGGTCTGCATCGCCCCGAACTCGTAGCGACCGTTCCCCGGCCACACGTAGAGCTGTGTCATCTGGCCGGGCGGATAAGGCGTCTGTCCCGGTGTCGAGACGAATGAGATCGCGTCGAGGTAGCCGTCCCCCGTGATGTCTACCAGCCCCGGCATCCCAGGAATGGTCGATTGCGCCAGCTGGGTCTCGGTGGCTCCCGACGGCAGCGGCACCGGCGAGTAGATCAGCCAGCTATCTGTGTTGCCGAGCCCCCCGAGCGGCGCGAAGATTCCGCCGAGATTCCGCTGAAGGCGCCACACAAAGCGGCCCGATCCGCTGGCCTCGCGCTCCGGGAGTTGCGGGAGCATCGTGCACTGAATGCCCGTGGTGTTCACACCCACGCCCGTCGGCGGAGTCGGGCAGGGCACAGTCGGGCAGTTCCCGTCGCCGTCGCACGTACCAGTGATAATGTTGGGATAGGTGCCGAATGGGCATGCGGAGGCCCGGCAGTTTCCCGAAGGGTTGTATGAATCAGCACTGCAGCTGCAGGCGATGGTGTTGCCAGTATCGCCCACTTGGACGGTGCCTACGGGACAGCTGCCGCCGCTGCTCACCGTGACCCGCATCGTGCTCCCACTGCTCGTGCTCGTGAAATCGCCACCAGCGCTATTGGACGCACCGGAGATTGACGTCAGAAGGTCGACTCGTCCATCGCTGTCGTAGTCGGTGAAGTTGTAGCGAACCTCGATACCCTGCGTCGTGTAGCAGAACTTGGCCGTCGAGTCCGGGTTTGGCCGCGAGACCTTCTGGCCGGTGAGCCGACATCCTTCACTCGCTGGGTCCGCGAAGACGCCGTTCATCCACGCCGCGGTTGGCAGATCGATCACGGTCTCGGCCGCCGCCAAACGTCCTTGGCCGAGACCTTGTCGCCACGCCAGCCGGCATTTTTGCTCGGTGCGCACTTCCACGAAGTCGAGCCGGCCATCGCTGTCCATATCGAGGAAGCCGGTGTGGGGGCCCCACATGTCACCGCGCTCTTGAGGCGCATTCGGAATGGTGAGCGTCCGCGCCAGCACGCGCCGCTTCGCGCCGTATGTCAACTGCACCGGGGCCGCCTTGCTCTCGAGACCGCGCGCATCGAAGGCCGAGACGTCGATCTGGGTCAGGTAACGGAGCGCCGACGCGCCGCATCCGAGCTCAGATTGGTCGTACGAGAGCGCGTAGGTACGCGCGGTGCGCCATGCCGAGCCCGGCACCTCCTTGACCGAGATTCGGATGCCAGTCAGTCGGCGACTACCGCGCCAGCGGCGAGCCGCAAACCGGTCGTCGAACGCCGCGCCGATCGGCGCACCTCCGCAAGTTTCGAGCGGGGCATACTCGAAATCGATCCTCGCGTGCGCCGCCAAGCCCGCGGTGGCATTCGACGTGTACTCGATCGCTCGCGGCAGCGTCTCGGTGGCGCCGTTCGTCGTGACGTACTCGTAGTTGTAGATCACCGCGTTGCCGAACGAGTCCAGCTCGCGACTCAGGTACCAGCGTTTCTCACCGTACAACATGAACTCGCGCGTGACGCCATCGGGCGATTGCGCGGTCCAGTAACTGCTGCTGTCAATCCCGCCCCCGAAGCTGTAGTTGGTGAAGCTATCGTCGACCTCCCCGCGATGGACTGGGCTGCCGTCGGGCGCGGTGCTGACCCGCACCAGGCGATCCCGTCGACCGCGCAGCGACGACTGGTAATGCTCTTCGAGTGGATAGTCCGGATCGCGCTCGACCATAGGCAGGTCGAGGCTCCAGCCTACCGCCACGCCGCCGCGCACCGCGCCGTTGGACGAGTAGCCCAGGCTGAGCGACGGCTTCATGCCGCCGCGACCGTCAGGCAGCTCGATCGACAGATTGTAACTCGCCGCACCGGTGGTCTCGTCGACGGTGCCGGCTCCAGCGGCGAACTTGAGGCCTTCCGGACGCTTGCTATCCCGAGCCGGCAGGGCGGCGAAGAACGGATCGGTTGGCGCAGCAGTTGCAATCGAACCGCTCACGATCGCCACGGCGGCAAGTATGCTGCCAGCAGCAAGCGGGGCGAAGCTGCGCGTCAGGGGCCTTCGCAATGGGGGCGAATGGGTTCGTGGTACGGGAGGTCGGGCGGACGACGGCGTCATGCCCGGCTTCTCGCCCGCGCGGCCCCCGGTTGTCTTCGCGGCAGCGATTGCCAACTGTTGCCGTCGATTTGGACGGCCCTGATGGATCTCGACCTCCGAGCATCGTTGCAGTGACCGCGACAGCCGCGCCGCGAGATCGCAGCGCTACCGGCGGACCGGCAGCACGCTGGCGTCGACCGTCTCGGGCCAGCCGTCCGTCTTCAGCCACGGCTTGAAGCCGGCGGCGTTGATCGCGGCGACCATCGCGGCGCTGACGGTGGACGCGTCACCCGCGGCGCGGTCGTACGAGACGTAGACCTCGTCGCGATCGAGGTCGAACCCGACCTGGTAGGTCGTGGCGAGGCTCGCGAGTGCCGACCGCACTCGTCGTGGGCACTCCTCGCGTCACGTCATGCCCACGACCTTGAGCGTGAGGTGCGCGAGCTCGGCCGGGCGCGGCCGGGGCGCGGCGTTTTCGACCCCCATGTCCAGCGGGTCCGCGCCAACCGGGGGCGCGTCCCGAGAGCCGCACGCGCCCGCGCACACCGCGGCGATCGCCGCGGCGAAGGCGCGTCGCCGCATCAGCGACCGCGCCGTCCGCGGCCGCGCGGTTTCGGCTTGGGCGTGGGCTTGGCCGCGTCGTCCTCCTCGGCCGCCGGCAGCCCCATCGACTCGGCCAGGGCGGGGTCGATCAGCGCGGCGACCACGGCGAGCTCCGCCGGCGTCGCCCCGGCCGCCTTCGCGTCCTGGAGCGCGGTCACCGCCTCGGCCTTCATCGCCTGCTTCTCCTTGTCCTTCTTGGACTCGGTCGAGCGGCGCGCCAGGGCCTCGGCCCACAGCAGCTTGACCGCGGGCGTCGCCAGCTCGGACTCGCCGAGCACCGGCTTGAGGATCTCGGCCGCGTAGTCGCCGTCGCCCCGGGCGACCGCAACCTTGGCCAGCTCGATCCGCGCCGGCGAGTAGCCGGGGTTGATCTTCAGCGCCTCGGTCAGTTGCTGGAACGCCGGCTCGAGGCGGCCCTCGCTGCGCTCGATGGTCGCGAGCGCGACCCGGGTCCGGTACGCGAGCGGGTTGGGCTCGTCTTCGGACACGTTGTCGAGCGCCTGCTCGAGCCGACGCCGGGCCTCCTTGGCATCGCCGGTCAGCAGCATCGCCAACCCGTGGGCGTGGCGGCCGACCTTGCTCTTGGCCTTGCGCGAGGTCCGCTCGAGCTCGGTGGCGGCGTCGTCGCGCGCCTTGCCGGTCGCGGTCAAGGTCATCGCCATCTGCCGCCAGATCTGCACCTCGATCGAGTCGGGCGCGGCCGTGAAGGCGAGCTCGAGCTCGGCGAGCGCGTCCTTGTACTTGCCGAGGTCGATCAGGGCCTGCCCGCGCAGCAGCTGCGCGCGGGTGCCGTCGAGCTTCGACAGGATCTCGAGCGCGGCCTCGGGGGTGCCGCCGGCGAGCGCGGTCGCGCCGTTGACCAGCGTCACCAGCGGATCCGGATCTGCCTTGGTCTTGCCGTACCACTTGATCTCGGCCTGCACGATCGCCGCCTCGGGCAGCCGCCCCTGCAGGATGCGCGCGAGCGCGACCCGGGCGAGGAAGCGCGGCTCCTTGACGGTGGTCGCCTTGGCCAGCGCCTCGTTCATCAGCACGTTGCGCTCGAGCCCGTGGTACGCGAGCGCCAGCGCGAGCTGCCGGTAGGCGTCGGTCCGGGTGCCGAGCTTCTTGTCGAGCTTGACGTTGAGATCGTCCATCGCGCCCGGGAGGTCGCTGGCGCGCTCGGCGCGGGCGAGCGACTTGCCGAGCACCGCCAGTGGGTGGTCGGGCGCCTTGATCAGCGCCTGATCGTAGAGCTTCATCGCCTGGTCGAACGTGCCGTCGTCGACCAGCAGATCGGCGCGCTCGATCTGGGCGACCGCGAGGCCATCGGCGGGATCGCCGGCGCGCTGGAACGCGGCGGCGGCGTTGGTGCGCTGACCGCCGGCGAGCAGCGCTCGCCCGGCCAGCCACTGGGCCCAGCGATCCTCGGGATGGGCAGTGACCCAGGCGTCGATCTCGACCCGCGCGGTGAGCAGCCGGTCAGCCGGGCCCTCGCCGCCGTCGAGCCGCGCCAGCGCCAGCGCGGTGCGCGCGATCACGAGCTCGCGGTAGCCGGGCTGGCCGGGCTTCTTGATCTCGCGGGCCGCGCCGGCGATCGCCTCCTCGACACCCTGGTCGGGCCCGCCGTAGAGGAGCACCCGCAGCGCCGCCGACTCGGCGAACGCCGCGAAGGTGACGGTGTTCTTGTCGTCGCGCTTGAGCGCCTGGGTCAACTGGTCGAGCGAGCCGGTCAGGCCGTCCCAGGTCCCGGTCGCGATCAGCGCGCGGGCCGCGGTGCGGTGGGCCGCGACCGCCGACGCCTTTTGCTGCTCGCTGTAGTACCACCAGCCGCCGCCGCCCCCGACCCCGAGCACCAGCAGCACGAACAGGAAGATGAAGGCGCGCGTGGTCGACCGGCCCCACCGGCGGTCGGGACGCAGGTCGTAGTCTCCGTCCGGAACCCGGACGCCCGGCACGTCGAGCAAGCCGCCGGTGAGGAGATCGTTGAGGTAGGTCTCGCCGACCGCGGCCGACTGCCGGAGCGACGCCGCCGCCGCGTTGATCGGCTTGGCTTGCGGCAACACCCGCGGGCGCACCGGGGCCCCATCGGGCGGCGCCCCGGTCGGGCGGTGGGCCCGCGCCGGACTCGGGGCCAGCGGCATCCGGCTCGGCGGCGCCGCGGTCCGCTCGGCCGGGCGCTCGGTGGTCTTCTCCTCGCCGCTCCAGGCCAGGCCGCTCGACGGGACGGTCGGATCGCCGCGCTCGCCGCGGACCTCGGTCTCGTCCGCCGACATCGCGCGATCGCCCAGCATGGGGTTGCCACCGACGGTGGTCGGCCCATCGTCGATCGGCTCGGGGGCCGGCCGGCGCGACGTGGCCGGCGGTGGCGCCTTGGGCGGGGCCGCGCGCGCTGGCGGGGCCGGTGCGCGCGACGGTGGCGACGGCACGCCGGGCTCGGGACGAGGGCGGGCCTCGGCGCGCCGGGGTGCGACCGGGGTCGGGATCGGCGGGGGCGCATCGAGCGGCAGACCGCCGCGCGCGATCCGCAGCAGGTTGAGCACCTGCGGGCTACCCGGGTCGAGGTTCTGCGCGTGCTGCAGCACCGGCACGGCGCGCTCGTAGTCGGCGCGCCGCATCAGCACCTCGCCGAGCAGCACGAAGCCAGCCCGGTTGGTCCGGTCGACCTTCACGATCCGGAGCAGCTCGGCCTGGGCTTCCTTCCACTGATGAAGGGCGGCGTGGCCCCTGGCCACCATCAGGCGACCCTCGTGGTTGTCGGCAGTGTGGCGCAGGCCCGCGTTCCCGACGTCGACCGCCTCGCGGGCCCGACCCAGCGCGAGGTAGGCCTCGCCGAGGTCGACGAACGCCGGCGACGCGGGGTCGCGGCGGACGAGCTCCACGAGCTCTTCGAGCTCTTCGGCGGTTGGACGCGGTTTGGGCTCGGCCATGCGCCAGCGGACAGCGTAACCCGGCGGACCGTGGCGGGGCAACGCGCCGGGTCGGCGCTTCCGCGTCGGTCAGGATCCGGCGCAGGCGCTCTTCGCGGAATACCGCTGGCCGGCACACGATCCGGACGAATAGAACGTCGCGCCGTCACAGCCGCAGTACGGGCGGCGATCCCGGGTACACCCGCGGCGGGCCGGGGCACACGCGCCCGGGACGTCGGCGCCGCAGCCCTGCCCTTCGCACACGCCCGACTTGCATTCGGTCGCGGCCAGGCACGCGGCACCATCGGCCCTGGGCGCCGGCGGCGCGCAGGCGCCAGCGGCTGCGTAGCGCTGGCCCGCGCACGACGAGCCCGAGCGGAGCGTGGTCCCGTCGCAGCCACAGAACTGAGTCACGACCTGCGCACACACCCGGTCGGCGCCGACGCAGACCCCGGGGGTCGCGGCGCCGCAGCCGAGCCCCTCGCACACGCCACTCGCGCAGTCGGTGCCGGCCTGGCACGCGTTACCGTCGGGCTGCTTGCACGCGCCGGTGTGCGCGAAGCGCTGCGACGGACACGAGCCCGAGGCCTGGAACGTCACGCCCTCGCAGCCGCAGTACTCGCGCAGATCCTTCGTGCACGCACGCTGCGCCGACACGCAGGTGCCGCTCTCGGCGCCGCACCCCTCGCCTTCGCACATCCCCGACACGCAGTCGGTCGCGGTCGTGCAGCGACCGCCATCGGGCAGCTTCACCGTCGGCGCGCCGTGGTCCCAGCCGGTGGTCGGCGTCGGCGAGGGTGTGAACGGACGCGGCGCCCCCGACGGTGGGCAAGCGGCGACCCCGGCGGTGACGGCGATCGCGGCGGCCGCGATGAAGATGACTCGAACGCGCATGCCGAAGATGGTAACGCGCCGGGCTGCTACCTTCGCCTCATGGGCAACACCTTCGGCCGCGCGCTCGCGGTGACCACCTTCGGCGAGTCGCACGGGCCCGGGCTCGGGGTCATCGTCGACGGCTGCCCGCCCCGGCTGCCGCTCGCCGTCGCCGACGTGCAGCGCGAGCTCGATCGCCGCCGCCCCGGCCAGAGCACGCTGACCTCGCCGCGCCGCGAGCCCGACGTGGTCGAGATCCTGTCCGGCGTGTCGGACGACGGGCGCACGCTGGGGACCCCGATCGCGATGCTGGTGCGCTCGCTCGACCAGCGCGGCAAGGACTACGGCGAGGTCGTCGATCGCTACCGGCCCTCGCACGCCGACTACACCTACGACGCCAAGTACGGCATCCGCGCGATCGCCGGCGGCGGTCGCGCCAGCGCGCGCGAGACCGTGGGGCGGGTCGCGGCCGGCGCGGTGGCGCGCGCGATCCTGGGCCCGCTCGGCGTCGAGGTGCTCGCGTGGGTCGACGAGGTCGCCGGCATCGCCGCCGACGTCGATGCGGCGGTGGTCACGATCGCCGAGGTCGAGGCCACCCCGGTGCGCTGCCCCGATCCCGCGGCCGCGGCGCGCATGATCGAGCGCATCGAGCGCGCCCGCAAGGACGGCGACTCGGTCGGCGGCACCGTGCGCGCGGTCGCCCGCGGCGTGCCACCGGGCTGGGGCCAGCCGGTGTTCGACAAGCTCGACGCCGATCTCGCCAAGGCGATGCTGTCGATCCCGGCGGTGAAGGGCTTCGAGCTCGGCTCGGGCTTCGCCGGCACGCTGCTGCCCGGCAGCGAGCACAACGACCTGTTCTATCCGGGCGACGGCGGGCGGATCCGGACCCGGACCAACCGCTCGGGCGGCGTCCAGGGCGGCATCTCGAACGGCGAGACCGTCACCATGCGCATCGCGTTCAAGCCGACCGCGACGATCATGCAGCCGCAGGAGACGGTCGACCGCGACGGCAAGGCCAGCGTGCTCGAGCCGCGCGGCCGCCACGATCCGTGCGTGCTGCCGCGCGCGGTCCCGATCGTCGAGGCGATGACGCTGCTCACGCTCGCGGACCACTACCTGCGCCATCGCGGCCAGGTCGGCGGGTAGCAGCGGCTGCGGGCCTCGTCTGCGTCGTTGCGGCACTGGTGCCGGCCCCCAACTTCGTCACGACCAGACGGTCGCGCCTCGTCGGGGCCCCACCGTCGCCTCGCATCCGGGGCTCCTCGCTCGCTGCTACGACGCCTTGCATCGGAGCCTCCTCGCTCGCTGCTACCACGCCTTGCATCGAAGGCTCCTCGCTCGCTGCCAGCGCTGGCTGACGCCGAGCGGTCACATCGGCTCTGGTCCCGGACCGGGCTGTGGAGCGTGATCGAAAGCGCTCCCTTTTCCGCTGGCCCTGAGCCACGGCTGCGACTCATACGGAGCACCCTGCTGCTGGCGGATCCTCCGCATCGCGCGTAGGTGCGCCGGCACCGTCACGAGCCGATTTCCATGCGTGATGCGTTCGCGACCCCGGTCGGCCCCCCGGCTACACTACGGGGTGGCCTGCGCCGTCTGCTCCGGACTCCGTCCGATGTGCCCCGCCTGCCTGGTGCAGGACGGGCTTCGCCGGGAGCCACCGATCGACGCCGTCGATGCCGCGGCGCCCGACGACGGCCCCGGTCCCGACGACGACAATGACGACGCCGCGACCACCGCGACGTCGGTGCTGCCGGTCCCCGACGACGGTGAGAACGACGCCGAGGCCGCAGCCACCCGCGACGCACCGGCCGCCTCCCGGGCACCCTCGACGACCACGGCCTTCGTGCGTGAGGACGCCCTCCGCCGCGACGAGGTCGGGCGGATCGCCGTCTTCGCGCGGCTGACGCTGTTGCTGTGCGTGGCCGGGCTGGTCCTGTCGCCCTTCTACGGCGGCGACCCGATCGCGTGGCGCGTGCTGGTGGTCGCGCTGCTGGTCGCCGCCGCGGCGTCGACGTTCATCGAGTGGATGACCCGCCGGCCCCGCCGCTACGATCGGCGCCGGCTGCTCGCCGCCGTCCAGCTCCAGGAGCTGTGCGCGACCGCAGCCGCGTATTTTTTCGGCGTCTTCTCGCCGTTCCCCGCGGTGGTCGCGCTCGGCATCTACGTCTACTCGCTCGGCGCGAATGCCGGCGACGCCCGCGCCAGCTACCTGAACCTCGCGCTCGGACAGGCGCTGCTCGGCGGCGCGATCATCGCCGGCGTCGTCGTCGACCGCGGCATGGTCCACGCCGAGTACCTCGACGTCATCGAGCAGGTGATGGTCCAGGGCAACGTCCAGTTCGTGTATCTGCTCGCGTACCTCCTCGGCCGGCTGTCGCGGCGCAAGACCGTCGCGGCGATCGCCGAGCTCGAGGGTGCGGTCCGCGCGATCGCGCAGCGCGACGCGCTGTTCGAGGAGGCGCGCCAGGAACTCGACCGCGTGGCGCACATCGGCGGCTCCGGCCGCTTCTCCCATCAGCAGCTCGGCCCCTATCGCCTCGGCGTCCTGATCGGCCGCGGGGCGATGGGCGAGATCTACCGCGCCGAGCACGTCGAGACCGGCGCGGCCGCCGCCGTCAAGGTCCTGCAGCGCCGGGCCTACGGCGACGTCTCACGCGTGGCGCGCTTCGCGCGCGAGGCCCGGATCGCCGCGTCGTTCACCACCCCCTACGTCGTCCGGATCCTCGACGTCGGCGAGGAGCCGGTGCCGTACATCGCGATGGAGCTGCTCGAGGGCGATGACCTCGCGCGGGTCCTGCGCGACCGGCGCGCGCTGACGCTCGACGACACCGTCCAGCTGGTGCGCGAGGTGGCGACCGGGCTGGCGGCGGCGCACGCGGCCGGCATCGTGCACCGCGACATCAAGCCCCAGAACCTGTTCCGTGCCGAGCATCCCGACGGCGCGCGCTGGAAGATCCTGGACTTCGGGATCTCCAAGCTCGCCGGCGACACCGGCACGCTGACCGGCGGCGCTCTCGTGGGCACGCCCGCATACATGGCGCCCGAGCAGGCGGCCGGCGCCCACGTCGACCGCCGCACGGACCTCCACGCGCTCGCCGCCGTGGCCTACCGCTGCGTGACCGGTCACCCGGCGTTCTCCGGCCCCGACCCGCACGCAGCGATCTACGCCGTCATCCACCGGTTGCCGGTCCGGCCCGGCGAGCTCGCCGCGCTCCCACCGGATCTCGACGCGTTCTTCGCGATCGCGCTCGCCAAGACGCCGGGCGACCGGTTCACCGACGCCGCGACGCTGGCGCACGCCTTCGCGCAGGCGGCGCGGTCCGAGCTCGGTCTGCCGCTGCGGGACCGGGCCGCCCGGCTGCTCGCCCTCCGGCCCTGGCACCATGCACGATGACGCGGTGCTCACGTGCGTCGAGGTTCAGCGAGCCGCGGTCGGTTCACTTCGAGCTGCGCGCGCTCCCGAACTGCCGGAAAACAAGAGAGAAGAATGAGGTACGTCAACGCTTGTGCCTATTTCTTCAGGTCTGATCGCTCGCTCATGCAGATGTTCGAAGCTCTGAATGGCCTCGACTTGTGGCGGTGGATCGAGCGAGACAACGATCGGTTCGGCGAGCACATCTCGACGTGCCCTCTGCAAGACCCCGATCGAGGATCGATCAGGCTCTTCGCCGAGTCAGACCACTTCGCGATCGACATCGTCCTCATGTCGGAGGACGAGACTGGCGCGCGGGCCGCGTTCACCAACGTTCGCGAGCAGGTTTTCAAGCAGATCCTGCCGTCCCTGGGCGCGCGAGACATCTCGGAGATCGATCCGAATGCATATCTACGCTGAGCAGGTCTCGCAGCTTGCGATCGTCGCTGGTCAACCGCGGATCGGTCGAGGATCATCGTGAGCCGATCGTGGCTCGATCAAACCCCGGCACGGAGCTCGCTCCAGCCTCACTGCGAAGGCCCGGCGGCGATGCCGCCGATGCCGCGGTTCAGCAGAAGTCGCTATTCGTCTTTTTCGTGGTGTCGGCCCGACCGGTCCGGACCGCTCGGCGTAACGTCGGGCGCAATCCCCCATGGGCGGCCCTACCTCCACATCCGTGCTCACGGCCATCACGCAGGCCCGGCTGGTCGAGCTGGCCCGCGGCCTCGGGGTCACCATCGTCGACCGGGCGCAAGGAGGCGCAGATCGCCCGGCTGCTCGACGCGGCGCCGCTGCGGCTGCCGGCGCTCCTGGGTCACCTCTACCGCGACGAGCTGCGCGCGGCGTGCCGCGAGCACGGGCTGCCGATCGAGAGCCGGTCGCGCACCGAGCTGGCCGGGCGGCTGCTCGACGCCGCGGGGCTGCCGCGGTCGCGCGACACCATCCCGCCGCTGCTGGCGCCCGCCGGGCATCGCGACACGCCCAGGGCGGGCGACGTGGTCATGGTCCGGCGCCGCAACTACCTGGTCGATCGAGTGCACGAGCCGGTCGGCCCCGACGACGCCATCCGCGTCGCGCTCATCTGCCTCGACGACGATAACCAGGGCCGCCGCACCGAGGTGCTGTGGGAGCTGGGCGCCCGGGTGCTGTCCGAGCGCGATCACGGGCTGGGCGACGTCGAGCGGCTCGATCCGCCGCGGACCTTCTCGGCCTACTACAACGCGCTGCGCTGGAACCTGGTCACCGCCACCGACGCCCGGCTGTTCCAGGCGCCATTTCGCGCCGGGGTGCAGCTCATGCATCACCAGCTCACGCCGCTCAAGCGCGCGCTCGAGCTGCCGCGCGCCAACCTGTTCATCGCCGACGACGTCGGCCTCGGCAAGACCATCGAGGCCGGCCTGGTCATGCAGGAGCTGCGGCTCCGCAACCAGATCGACACCGTCCTCATCGTGGCCCCGGCGTCGGTGTGCCCGCAGTGGCAGCGCGAGATGTCGACCCGCTTCGGCCAGGGCTTCGAGCTGTACAACCGCGCGTTCGTGCAGCGCCGGCGCCAGGACCGCGGGTTCGGCGTCAACCCGTGGGGCACCCACGCGCGCTTCGTCATCTCGTACCAGACCCTGCGCCGCCCCGAGTACAAGGAGCCGCTGCACCAGATGCTCAAGGAGGGCCGCCGGCGCACGCTGCATGGTGCGGCGGCTCAAGTCCGACCTGCGCGCGCTCGACGTCGCCGACCGCTTCCCCGAGCGCCAGGTGCTCGGACCACCGCCTTGAGCTCGACGTCGTTGATATCGCTCGAGATCACCGCGGCTGATGCGCCCGAGCTCGAGCTGGCGCGCATGCTCTCCGAGTACACCCGGCTGATGGCGCCCGCCCGCGGCCGCGATCGCCTGGTGTTCGTGAATCTACAGAAGCGCCTGCTGTCGAGCGTGCCCGCGTTCTGCCGCACCCTCGACCGCCACGCGCCCGGCACCGCCACCGCGCGGGTCGCCGGCGCCGGGGCCGCCCCCGGGGTCGACCCCGAGCTCGACGACGAGGACGACATCGACGACGAGCTGCGCGACGCAGCCGAGGCCGCCGCCGACGCGGCCCGCGCCGCCCGCCTGCCAGCGCTGCCCGCCACCGCGTCCGACCTGCTGGCGCGCATGCGTCGGCTGGCCCTGCAGCGCCGCGAGCTGCCGTGCGCCAAGGTCACCGCGCTGGTCGCCTGGATCTGCGCCCACCTGCTCGCGCCCGGCAAGGGCCGCGGCGCGCCGGCGTGGACCGAGCGCCGCGTCATCGTCTTCACCGAGTACGGCGATACCAAGACCTACCTGGTCGCGCAGCTGGCGGCCGCGCTCGGCCTCGGCGACGACCCCGACGAGCGCGACGCCCGCATCCTGCAGTTCCACGGCGGCATGTCCGACGATCAGCGCGCCCTGGTCCAGCGCGCCTTCAACGGCCCGCCCGACGAGTACCCGGTGCGCATCCTGATCGCCACCGACGCCGCGCGCGCGGGCCTCAACCTGCAGGGCTACTGCGCCGACCTGTTTCACTTCGACATCCCGTGGAACCCGGCGCGCATGGAGCAGCGCAACGGCCGCATCGATCGCGCCCTGCAGCGCGAGCCGGTGGTGCGCTGCCACTACTTCACGTACCGGCACCGGCCCGAGGACCACGTGCTCGACACGCTGGTCAAGAAGGTCGCCATCATCCAGCAGGAGCTGGGGCACCATCTGCTTGGGATCCGGGTGTCGCTGAGTACGCTCAGCGAGTCGGAAGAGATCGTGAGCGACGCGGTCGCGGCCCCCGTCGACGAGGCACGTCTCCACGCGCTGAGCGAGCGGGTCAAGCACGTCGACGCGACGACGTGGTCGTGCGCCGGCGCCTACCGCTGCTTGTGGACGATGGCCACCGCCGCCGTGACCGTGTTCATGATCGCCACCGATGGCACTCAGGCGAAGCGGCAGGTCTGGATGTCACGGGTGCGCGGCGTGCTCGTCACCGAGCGCGGTTCGCAGTTCGGCTTCTGGGCGATGGCGCAACGGCAGATTTGCTGGGCCCATCTGCTGCGAAAATTCGCGTCCTTCGCGACGCGCAGTGGCGAGGCCGGCCAGCTCGGCGACAAGCTCCTCCTCTGGACTCGGGTGATGTTCCACAACTGGCACCGCGTGCGCGACGGCACCATGACCCACCGCGAGTTCCGTGAGTTCGCTGGGAACCTTCGACTGGTCATCGAACGACTACTCGAGGAAGGCACGGTCACGTCCGGAATCTCCGGCTCGTGCAAGAACATCCTCGACCACCGCGCCGCGCTGTGGCGCTTCGTCAACGACCGCGACGTCGACCCGACCAACAACCACGCTGAGCGCGAGTTGCGCGGCTTCGTCCTGTGGCGCAAGGGCTGCTACGGCAGCCGCAGCGAGCGCGGCGACGTCTTCGCCGCCAACCTCAAGTCCGTCGTCCACACCTGCCGCAAGCAGGGCCGCGCCGTGCTGCCGTATCTGACTGCCACCGTCCATGCTGCGCTGCGAGGCGAGGCTGCACCGTCTCTGTTAGGGCCCGATCAGGAATTAGTTGATCTCGACTGACCTGCACGCCGAGGATGGATCGTGTAGTTCCACTCGCCATGGAAGGGGGCCCTGGTGATCCGTAGGTCCTCCATGTCGTCAACGGCGTCGAGGCTCGAGCTGAAGTACGCCGCTGCCTGGACCCACTACGTGCTGCTGCCCGACGGGGACGTCAACGCCTGGAAGGCGCTCGACCATCCCGCCCTGCAGCGACGGTCGCGCGCCGTCGTGCCTCGCCCGTGGCCGCCGCCCACCGTTCGGGACGCGGTCGACGGACGCCCACGTTGCGGCACCTGCGCAGAACCGTCGGAGCCGTGGGTCGGATCCTGAGCCCGGCGCCCGGACGACGGCCCGTATCGCCGCCCCGGCTCGTCGGCAACCTCAGCAGCGACGACGCGGTCAACGCGCCGACCGTGGCCAGGGCGATCAGGGCGTGTCGTGGGCGGCGAAGTAATGCAGGTCGCTCAGGACGTAGCCGTAGTTGACCGGCAAGCCGTCCCATTCGCACTGACCGGTCTGCGGCGTGATGCCCAGATCGCGATTGAGCTCGCGCAGGTACTCCCAGGACAGGAGGGCAAGCGGCGGTCGGGGCGGGGTGGCGTGGACCACCACGCCGTGGTGATTGGAGAAGACCGGCACGCCCCCCCGCAGCTCGACGCGATAGCCGTGCTCGTGGACGAAGCGGTGGTGACGACTGCACATGATCACGAGGTTGTCGAGCGCGGTCTCGCCGCCATCGGCCCAGTGCTGGATGTGGTGTCCATCGAGGAACCGGCGATCGGTGCAGCCCGGGAACCGGCAGGTCTGGTCGCGGACGAGGAGCGCGCGCTTGATCGGCGCCGGGATCGTACGCGTCTTGCGACCGACCGACAGCGGCTGGCCGGTGTCGTCGGCGACGACCTCGACCACACCGGCATCGCAGCACAGCCGGCGGGCCCCTTCCGCGGAAACGTACCCGCCGTCGGCCAGGCAGCCCAGCCGGTCGGCCGGGTTCTCGGTGGGCACCGCGTCGGAGGCGAGCGCGTCGCGCGTCACCGTCAGGATCACCTCCACCGGCGTCCGCTCGGAACGCTCGCCGCGGACCACCGCCTGCCCCATCGCGACCAGCCCATCGGCGCGGTCGAACCGGACGGTCGCGCCGGTCGCCCCCGGCGCTTCCGCGGAAGCGTCCCGGGCGCAGCGCTCGATCGCCGCCCACAGCACCGCTGCCTCGTCGGGATGCAGCACCGCCTCGATCCGCACCATGCCGTCGGACAGATCGCGGCGGGCGACGTGGCGGCGCGAGCGGTCGCCATCGGGGCCCTGGTTCGCCAGGCGTCGCACCGTCCCGTACTGACGGCAGATCGTCTCCAGCTGCGCCGCGGTGGTCTTGCGCGCGAACAGCAGCAGACAGTCCTCGGTGGCCGGCGTGGCCACGCGGGTGATCGCACGAACCTTGGAGTACGACAGCGCGCCCCGCTCCAGCTCGGCGCCCACCTTCGCGAGCTCGCCCAGCCGCCGCGCGACGCGCACGTGCTCCCGGGCGGTGGTGAGATCCCAGCCGACCCGCCACGACAGCCAGTGCGCGCACGAACGGGCCCCGGCCTGGTACCAGCCGCCGGCGGCATCGAACGCCCGCAGATCGGTCAGCAGCCGGAACATGGCCGCGTCGATGTGTGCTGCCTGCTCCGCAATCCGATCCCCCAGAGCCATCATCTCGGCGAGCATTCACAGTGACTAGCACGTCAGTCTGACAGCGGGAGTCACTCTGTTATGCTGGCGGCGTGCAAGCCAGACCATCTCCGTCGGCCCCTCGAAGCGCACCGCCGATGCCCGCTCACGGCACCACGAAGTCCTTGCACAGCTCGCCTTCCGCTCGGCTCCTGGAACGACCACACCTGCCATGCCAATCAGCTCGCCACCGGCGACTGCCCGGCGCGCAGCAGGATCGGGCCCATCCACGCCTGCAGCTTCACGCGCTCCTCGCCCGCCTCGGCCGACATCCCCGTCTCGATCGACTCCGTGAGCTGGATGTACGTCAATTCGCCGACCGCCTCGATCTTCGCCGGCTGCACCTCCGACCGGATCCGCTCGATGCCGCCGATCGTGGCAACATGGGCCGCGTTCAAGTACGTGCCCCACCGCGGATGGCGCGCGCAGGTCCGGCCGAGCTTCGTGTCCCGCTTGCGGAGCAGCTCGATCTGAGACTCGAAGTCACACGGCAGCGCGTCGAGAGGTATGTGCTCGAGTCACCGGGGACGTCGCGCAGCTCGCTCGCGATGTGCGAGAGCAACCGCTCGATCTCGCTCTTCAGCGAGTTGCGCTTGCTCTCGTCCGCAGATCCGAGACGACGGCCCACCGGGTTCGCACGGATGGGTCCGCTTGCGCTCCCCCGCGCCGCTCGGACACCCGCCGCAGACGCCGTCGCGATACCGTCCGCCGGTGACCATGGGACTGGGTCGGAGGTCCGAGCGCACCTGGTGCGCGCGCTCGAGGCCGAGCTGGTCGGGCCGTACACGGATCGCGAAGAGCTCGACCGGGCGCCGTCGCGGACGTACCTGACCGGGTTCCTGGTGCCGCGCGAGGACCGGCGGGCCGATCCGCTGACCGATCCGGACGACGATACCGAGGCCGAGGAGGCCGAAGCTGACGGCGACGAGGAGACCGGCGGGGGCGAGGGCGAGCGGCCAGCCGGGGAGGCGTCGCGGCGGCCGCAGGTGCTGCCCGCCTCGCTCGGGCTGTCGGTGCTGCTGCCGCCGGGGCCCGCGACCGACACGGTCACCGTGACGCTGCGCTGCGCCGAGTACCTGCCGTTCCACTCCGAGGGCGTGAAGAAGACGCGGCGCCCGAGCTGGCGGCGGGTGCCGCATCCACCGTATCCGGTGGTGCTGCCGCTCGACGTGGCGGCGCTGGCCCGCGGCGTGGCGATCGCCGAGCTGGCGGGCGTGACGATCGAGGGCAAGCTGGGCGAGTCGTCGACGCCGCGGCCGGGGACGCGGGCGCTGAGCGTGTTCGTGGTCAACCGGCGCCCCGCCGGCGAGCGCGGGCGGCGGGACGAGACGATGCTGTTCCAGGTGTCGCTCGAGGTCGCGTACGCGGGCGGCTTCACGGCCCGTCCGGCGCTGCGCCGCGGCGGTGATCTCGACGACCTGGTCGCCGCGCTCCAGTACCGTCACGTGTGCGAGTACGCGGTCGGGCACGGGGTCGCGGTGGAGGCGCCGACCCGGACCGGCGGCACGCGGCGCGCACCGTGAGCCAGATCGTCGAGCTGACCAGCCGCGAGTCGACCGCCAAGATCAAGGACGCCAAGGGCCGGCTGGGGCGGCCGTTCACCGACGAGCGCCGGGTCGATATCGTGCTGGCGTCGAACATGATCTCGGTCGGGGTCGACATCGACCGGCTGGGGCTGATGGTGGTGGCCGGCCAGCCCACCACCTCGGCCGAGTACATCCAGGCGTCGAGCCGGGTCGGCCGCGACCACCAGCGCCCGGGCCTGGTGGTCACCTGCTTCAACGTGCGGCGGGTGCGCGACCGCTCGTTCTTCGAGCGCTTCGCCGCCTACCACCAGAGTTTTTACGGCTGGGTCGAGGCCACCAGCGTCACGCCGTTCTCGCAGCCGGCGCTCGATCGCGCGCTGGCCGGCGTGCTGATGGCGATGGTGCGCCACGGCCACGCCGCGCTGGCGCCGGCCCGCGGCGCGATGGCGGTGCCGGCCCACCCCGAGGTCGTCGACCGCGCGATCGCGGCGCTCACCGCGCGGGCGTCGATGCAGCAAGACGCGGACGCCGGGGGCCTCGCCGAGATCGTCCGTGCCCGCGCCCGCGCCCTCGCCGATGCGTGGAACAGCAAGGTCGCCGAGGAGCGGCTCCGCAACATCGAGCGTGGCTACTCGCCGTTCGATCTCGACAAGAAGGGGCTCGCCCAGCCGATGCTGCTGGCCCCCGGCGAGCGGGCGATCGACGACGTGCAGCAGAAGTTCGCGGCGCCGACGTCGATGCGCGACACCGAGCCGACGGTGCACCTGTGGTTGCGCCACGCGCTGGGGAGGAAGCCGGTATGAAGCGACGTCGCTGGCGGAAGTCCAAGGAGGTGACCCCGGTCGGCGAGGCGCGGCGCAGCCAGCTGCTGACCACCTACGGGGCCGGGTCGATGATCGACCTGGTCGACCGCTCGATCCTGGTGGCCGGGCTCGACTTCTGGAACTACCCCGGCGATCGGCCGGTGATCCAGGAGCCGCGGCTGTCGGCCCGGCTGGTGATGAAGTTCCGCCAGGCCGGTCGCACGCTCAGCTCGAGCGCGACCTTCTCGCCACCGCCGGAGTGCGACGACCGTGAGCCCTCGGAGCGCGCGGGCCTGCAGGTCGTGGAGTTTCCGAAGTGGATGGTGTGCCAGGCGTGTCGCAAGCTGGTCCAGGCCAGCAGCAGCCTCAAGCTCGAGGATGGGCGCTATCGCCACGCCTGCGGCTCGAAGGTGGACGTGCTGGTGCCGGTGCGCTTCGTGGTGATGTGCGGCAACGGCCACCTCGAGGAGTTCCCGTGGTCGGCGTTCGTCCACGACGGCAGCGCGTGTACCAGCACCGCCCTGACCATGACCGAGGACGCCGGCGCCGAGCTGTTCGACGTGCGGGTGACCTGCCTGGCCTGCGAGCAGAGCCGCACGATGGAGAAGGCAGAGCCGTTCGTGAAGACCGCGCCGTGCCGGGGCTCGCGGCCGTGGCTGGGCCGCGCCAGCGACGTGTCCGAGCCGTGCGACTTGCCGGTGTCGATGAAGGTCCGCACGTCGAGCAGCACCTACTTCGGGGTCGCGGCCAGCGCGCTGTCGATCCCGAACGCGGCCGACCGGCTCGAGGAGCTGGTGCGCAAGCACCTGCCGACCTTGAACGAGGCCAGCCGCGACGACCTCGCCAGCCTCCTCCGGCTGGTCCCGCCGGTGAAGGCTGATCTCGGCGGCTACTCGCTCGACCAGGTCTGGGGCGTGCTCGACGCCGTGCGCCGCGGGGAGGCAGCGCCGACCCAGCCGCTGCGCGAGACCGAGTACGCGTTCGTGCAGGGCGTGCCCGAGGAGCGGCCCGGCGATGCGCCGACCGACGACGAGCGGGCGGCCTCGTTCTTCGCGCGGCGGCTCAAGCCCAGGCATCCGCTGCCGGCCGGGATCGAGCGGGTCGTCCTGGTGCGGCAGCTGCGCGAGGTCTTCGCCCAGGTCGGCTTCTCGCGGCTCGCGCCGATCGACGCGGACATGGATGGCGACGTCGAGGTCGACATCGCGCACCTCGGCCACATGACCGACTGGCTGCCGGCGATCGAGAACCGCGGCGAGGGCGTGTGGATCCAGCTCGACGAGGCCCGGCTGGTCGCGTGGGAGCAGCACGCGGTCGTGCAGCGGCGCGCGGAGGCGCTGCGGACCGGCTGGAACCGGGAGTTCGGCGGCCGCAAGGGTCCGACGTTCTTCGGACCGCGCTATTACCTGCTGCACTCGCTGTCGCACCTGCTGATCCAGGCGATCGCGCTCGAGTGGGGCTACGGCGCCAGCTCGCTTCGCGAGCGCATCTACTGCTCGCCGCCCGGGTCCAGCAAGCCGATGGCGGCGATCCTGCTGGTCACGACCACGCCCGGCAGCGAGGGCACGCTCGGCGGCCTGGTGGCCCAGGGCCGGCGGGTCGACGCCCACGTCGAGCGGGCGCTGAGCCTGGCCCGGCTGTGCTCGAACGACCCGGTCTGCGCCGGGCACGCGCCGAACGACGAGCCCGGCGACCACCACCTCGAGGGCGCCGCCTGTCATGGCTGCCTCTACCTGGCCGAGGTCAGCTGCGAGCGCATGAACCGGATGCTCGACCGTGCGCTGGTGGTGCCGATCATCGACCAGCCCGCCGAGCTGGCGTTCTTCGGTGACCCAGCGTGAACCGCCGCGGCGTCTGGGAGCTGTCCACGCCGCGCCTCGAACAGCTGCTGGCCGCGCTCGCCCGGCGGGGCGGCGCGCCGGTGACCGCCATCGGGCTGCAGCAGGACGGCTTCGAACTCGACACCTGCGGCGCCCTCGCCTCGCTGCCGGGCCCCGCCGCCGGCCTGATCGTGGAGTCGGTGCTGGCCGAGCGCACCGCCCGGCCGCGGCCGGAGCTCGAGCTGGTCTGGACCGGCCGCGAGGGTGACCACACCCTGTCGCGCGACACCAGCCAGGTGCTGCCGGCGCTGTTCGGCCGCGCCCAGCGCCGGGTGATCGTCGCCGGGTTTGCCTTCTACGAGGCCAGCGCCATCTTCGCGCCGCTCCATGCCCGCGCGCTCGCGGCCGGCGTCGAGGTCGAGTTCTTCATCCATGTCGACGGCACCGGCCAGGACGCCCGCATGTCGCCGGCGAACTTCTTCACCTACTCGTGGCCGTGGCGCGACGTCGTGCCGCGGCTCTACTACGACGCCCGCGCCGATGGCGCCGACCCCTCGGCGACCATGCACGCCAAGTGCATCGTGGTCGACGATCGCGAAGTGCTCATCACCTCCGCCAACTTCACCGGTCGGGGCCAGCGCGACAACGTCGAGCTCGGCGTCCTGATCCGCGATGCCGACTTTGCCGCGCGCGTGAGCGGCCAGTGGTACGCCCTGGTCACGGGTGGGCTGTTCGCTTGCCACCGACCCGTTGGATAGCGACGGGCCGGCCGCCCCTCGCGACCCTGGACAGCCCGTCGCCCCTGCGGCTCGCGCCCGGGGCGCAGGGGCGCCCTCAGCCGCTCGTCGCCGCGGCGGCGAGTGACTCGATCAGTTCGCCCACTGCGCGGTCAGCTCGAAGCCGTACTTGGTGACCGAGACGTCGGTCGCCAGGCGCAGCCAGAACTCGCGGCCGACCAGCTCGTCGGTCAGCGCCGGGCCGGTGGTGCCCGTGTAGCGCCTGGTGACGACCCACGCGCCCGCCGCGTTCCGGCTGTGGATCTCGAGGAAGTCGAAGCCGCTCTCGAGCTCGAAGCGCGCACCCGCCACGACCAGCCGCAGCCGGGTCGCACCGGCGGGGGCGTCGAGCTTCCTCCAGACCGAGGCCTGGTTGGCATACGGGTGGGCCGAGGCGAAGCGCCAGCCGGTGACCGCGCTCCACGCCGGGCCGGTGACCCAGGTGCACAGGTTCTGCGCGCAGCCCCAGGTGCCCGGGACCGCGATGTGCGGCAGCCCGGCGCAGTCGGCCGGCGCGTCGCAGTAGCTCTGGGCGACGCACGTGCCCGCCGCGTCGGGGAACGGCGCGGTCCAGCCGCTGGTGCCGAAGCGGCACTTGAAGTCCGCGGCGCAGGCGGCGCCGGTCAGGCCACCGCACAGGTCACCGGCGATGCCGCACTCGCCCGCGTGCCGGGTGGCGACGTTGGCGCAGCCCGCCGTGCAGGGGTTGCCGTAGGTGCGGCCGTCGACGCCGCACACCGGGTTGTACTCGCGGGTGCAGACGCAGCCCTGGCTCTCGGGGACGCACTGGCCGGCGTCGCATGTGTAGCCGGTGCCGCAGGTGAGCGCGCCACCGGTGCCACACACGAACAGGTCCTCGATGCGCGAGATCAGCTCGGCATCGGCGGTCGGGAACGTGCCCTGGGCGCGGGTGAACTTGCGGGTGATCGCGCCGACCTTGACCAGCAGGGTCTCGTTCCAGTTCGACGACTCGCTGATGTCCGAGCGCTCGAGGAGCCGCGCGTCGATGACGGCGCGGACCACGGTCTGGACCCGGGTGTGATCGATCGAGCCGATCGCGGCCACCACGGCGGGCTCGCCCGGGCGGTAGGTCACGTTGTAGGCGGTGTCGCCGACCGAGCGGTGGCCGCTGACCGTGCCGGTAAATCCGCCGCCGATCACGTGCTCGAGGGTGATGTCGTCCTCGGCGCGGCAGGTCGGCTGGCTCGGGCACGCGCAGACGCCGCGGCTCGGGTTGATGTCGAGCTGGTTGGTGGCGCACACGCCGATCGCGATCGCTGGGCACATCACGCCCGACTCGACCTCGACCGAGTCGATGCGGAAGCCGTCGCGGGTGACGCTGAAGTCGGTCACCAGCTGGATGGTCAGGCGCTTGGTCGCGTCGAGGTCGACCCAGCTCGACCAGACGTTGGTGTGGTCGCCGTCGAAGGACTGGATGCGGCCGGCGGGCCCGTCGAGATGGACGTAGTCGTAGCCGGCCTCGGTGCGGATCGACGCGAAGTGGACCCGGGCCCGACGCGCGCACGACGGCACCAGGCCCTCGAGGGCGATCGGGTACGCGCGGGTCAGGTTGTTGGTGTACGGGTGGGCGGACTCGAGCGAAAAGGCGACGACCAGCGCGCCACCGTCGGACTTGCTCTCGGCCGGCGCCGCCGAGGTCTCGCCCGGGGGCGGCTCGTCCGCGAGCACGCCCTTGTCGGGCTCCATCTTGTCGACGCAAGCCGTGCCAGCTACCCCGGCGACGACCGCGAACATCCACATGTGGCGAAGCTTCATCTCGGTCGCCGCCCAAGCAACGTTCATTCCGCAGCGCACACTTCCAACTACCTTGATCGTGGCAAGATGCGGCGGCTACTCGAGTAGCCAGGCTGAACGTGAAGCCACGTCCGCGCGGCCGGACGCCGCGCCCGCGACGCCAGCGTTGCCGACCTGTCACTGCCGACGACAGTCGGGGCCTGCCGTCGCGGGTCGGGATCAGCGGCGAACGCGCCCGACCAGGCGGGCGTCGACCAGATCGCCGGGCCGCGCGTCGCAGCGGCCGGTGCACGGATCGACCGAGAAGCCGTGGCGCGCGCAGACCAGGCGGTCCGCGTCGACATAGCCGTCCGAGAGCCAGCCCCCGTCGTGCGGACACCGATCCTCGACCGCGAAGGCCCGGCCGTCGGCGAGCACCGCGACCGCCACCAACGCCCCGCGATCGTGGGCCGCCACGACCTGGCCCGGCCGCGCCGTGCGCACCGCATCCTCGACGGTCGGCCGCACCCGCCGGGGCACGTCGGGGTCGTGGCCGAGCAGATCGGCGACCAGGGCGGCAGTGGCGATCACGACGCCACCCTACGGCCCCCCCCTGACGTCGCCACAGCGCGGAGATCACTCCCCACGGTCCAACGTCGCCGGCGCGTCGCCATGGCTGCCCGCGCTGGCGTCCGTGTCCAAGGGGTCAGGATTCTTGCGTTGTTGCCTGGGGCAGGCTAGCGTCCTTCCGACGGTGGCGTGCGTCCTCGTGCATATCGAGGTCGAGGGTGCCGAGCCCACGGACCATGCGCTCGCCGTCCTTGGCGAGGGTCGGAGGATCGCGTCGAGCCTCGGCGCGGCGCTGTACGCCGCGGTGGTGATCGCGCCCGGGGCCGACACCCCACCCGAGGCGCTGGTCGCCCTGCTCGGCCAGAACGGCGCCGACCGGATCGTCCTCGTCACGGCCGCGCGTCCGGAGCCGACCCTGTGGTCGACCATCGGTCCGGCCCTGGTCAGCGTGTGCGACCACGTCCATCCCAACCTGGTCCTGCTGGCCGCGTCCGCCGGCGGCCGCGACATCGCCCCGCGCCTGGCCGCCCGGCTCGGGGGCGCCTACCTGGCCGAGCCCGCGGTCGAGACCGGTCCGCGCGGCGAGATCGTCCTGTCGCGACCGGTCTATGGCGGTGACCTGTGGCGACGCACCAACCTCGACGATCTCGACGTGGTCGCGGTCGCGACCCTCGACGACCGTCGGCCCCGGGCCCGGGGCGGCGACGACGCCGAGGTGGTCCAGCTCGACGCCGCGGTCGCGTCCGACCCGCGGGTCGAGATCCTGACGTCGACGCCCGATGACGGCACCGCCCTCGAGCGCGCGCGCATCGTGGTGACCGCCGGCGCCGGGGTCGCGCCCGACGCGATGGCGCTGGTCGAGCGGCTGGCCCGCGTGCTCGGCGCCGAGCTCGGCGGCACCCGGTCGGCATGCACCCGCGGCCACATCTCGCCGACCCGCGAGGTCGGGGTCGGCGCCCGGCGGATCGCCCCCGACCTCTACATCGTGTGTGGCGCCTCGGGCTCGATCGGCCACCTGGGCGCGGTCTCGCCCGACGCCGAAATCGTCGCGATCGATCTGGATCCCCAGGCGCCGATCTTCAAGATCGCGCGCTGGGGCCTGATCGGTCGGATCGAGGACATCGTGCCCGGCCTGCTCGCCGCACTGGAGGCCCGATGACGGTCGTGATCCTGCTGCGCCGCGCCCTGGCCCGCCCCGGCCAGAACGAGGAGGACGAGGTGCTCGGGCCCTGCGAGCGCGGCGCGCTGGTCGCCGGGTTGCGGCTGGCCACGGGCCTGGGCCGCGACGCGATCGCGATCGCGGTGGGGCCGGCCCGCCGCGAGGATCGCGTGCTGGCGATGGCGCTGCGCGCCGGCTGCGCGCGCGCGGTGCGGCTCGGGGCCGACGGGCTCGACGACCTCGACTACCTCGGCGTGGCCGAGGCCCTGGCCGCCGCGATCCGCAAGGTCGGCTCGGACCTGATCCTGTGCGGCGACCGCTCGCTCGACGAGCGGGTCGGGGCGATCGGGCCGGCGGTGGCCGAGCTGCTCGGCTACGCGCACGTGACCGGGGTCGGCTCGGCCACCGCGGAGGGCAAGGTCGTGCTGTGCGAGCGCCAGGGCGATCGCGATCGCCTGCGCCTCAAGGTCACGCTGCCGGCGGTGCTGTGCATGCGGCCGCCCCGGATCGGCTCCGAGCGCGATCCCGAGCTGGTCGCGGCCGGCAGCGGCCGGGCCCGGACCTCGCCGCAGGGGATCGACGCGCTCGAGCCCGATGAGGTCGGCCTCGATCTGCGGCGGCTGGCGTCGCGCAAGGCGATCGCCGGTCGACTGCGCGCGACCCGCGGCGGCCGCCACGCGACCATCCTCGGATCGCCGGCGGAGCTAATCGAGCGGCTCACCGCCGACCGCCTGCTCGCCGGCGATCGCGGCGGCGGCCGCGAGGGCACGTCGTGACGGTGACCCCGCTGCGGGCGACCGCGCGGGCGCTGCCGGTCGCGCTGGCCGGACTCGAGCCGGCCGCCGAGGACGAGGTCGGCGCGTGCCTGGCCGTGCGCGGGCTGCCGCGGCCGTCGGTGATCGGCCTCGACGGCATCGCCGCTGCGATCGATGCCGGCGCGGTGATCGGCGCGTGGCTCGATCCCGAGCCGACGACGGTCGCCGGGCTCGCCGCGACCGCCCGGGCCGCGGCCGTGGCCGGACGGCCGCTGGTCCTGCTGGCGCGGCCGTCGAAGCCGCGCGCGATCGAGACGATCGCGGCGCTCGCCTACCTGCGCGCGCACGGCGCGGTGCTGGCGCTCGATCCCGACGCGTGGCTCGAGGCCCTGTGCGTCCTGTGGTGGCACGGCCTGCCCGAGGGGCCGCGCACGGCCGTGATCGCGCCCGAGGGCAGCTGGCTCGCGATCGCCGCGGCCAGCCTCGGCGACGAGGACGGCCGGCGGCCCGCGGTGTCGGCGTCGGGCGAGGCGATGGCGCCAGTCGACGTCGCGCTGGTGGCAGGCCGGTGCTGGAGCGAGGTCCCGGGCCGCAAGAGCACGTCGGCGATGATGGTGCCGGTGGTCGCGCGCGCCGAGCTCGCCAGCGATGGGCCGCCCGGCGCGCTGCTCGGCCTGCGCCCGGCGCTGGCCGCGGTGACCGCGGTCGGTCGCGCCGCCGAGCGCATCCGGGCCGGCCTGGGCCCGGCCGCGCGCACCTCGCGCAGCGAGCTCGAGGTCGACGAGGAGCGCCTCGAGCGGCAGCTCGGCAAGCTGGCGCGGACCGACACCCGCCTCGGCGATCACGAGACCAAGGTGCTGCTGTCCGCGTACGGGGTGCCCATCACGCGGCAGGCGGTCGCGACCACGCCGTCAGCGGCGCTGCGCGTGGCCAAGAAGGCCGGCTTCCCGGTCGACATCAAGCCGTGGGGCCCCGACGTGCAGACCGAGCGCGCCGGCTGCCCGGTCGAGCGCGGGATTGGCACCTCGGCCGAGGTGCGCCGCGCCTACGCCGCGGTCCTCGCCCACGGCAAGGTGACCTTCGGCCCCGGCGACGAGGGTGCCGTGATCGTGCGCGAGACCCCGCCGCCCGGCCGCGACGTCGCCGCCATCATCGCGCCCCTCGGTGCGCTCGGCTGGACCGTGGTCGTCGAGGTGCCCGGCCACCCGCCGGTCGCCGCGCCCGCACCGCTGCGGGTCGCCGATGCCAGCGCGCTCGCCCAGGTCCTGGTCGCCAGCCGCGCCGGCGAAGGCGAGCCCGACCGGGTTGGCCTCGCCAACATCCTCCGCCGGGCCTCGCACCTCGCGGTCGAGCACCAGGACCGCATCGCCCGCCTCGAGCTCGCGCGGATCGTCGTCGGCGCCAAGGGCGAGCGCACCCTGGTCGTCGACGCCGTCACCCTGCTCCGCTAGCGGGGCCAGCCCCGGGGGCCGGTCACCCCCGCAGCCGCTGCAGCAGGCCGTCGCGCTGGTTGAGCGCGGGATCGTCGAGGACGGCGTCCATCGCGAGCTCGAGCAGGCGGCCGACCTCCCGGCCAGGCGGGATGCCGAGCTCCTGCATGATGATGGCGCCGGTGACGGCGAGGTCGGATGCGGCCAGCGCGTCGCCGCGGGCGAGGATGGCGCGGGCAAGGCCGGCGACCTCGGCGGCGGCGTCGTCGCTGCCGGCGGTGGCGCGGGCGGCCCAGAGCTGGATGGCGTCGTCGCCCCGAGCGCGCCCGAGGGTGGCGAGCAGGCGGCGGACCGCGACCTCCTCGAGCGGGACCCGGCCGGCCCAGGCGACCCGGACCAGGCGCACCACCCGGTCGCGCTCGTCGTTGGCGGCCTTGAGCCGGCGCAGCGCGGCGTCGGCGGTGGACGCGGCCTTGCTGTCGCCCCGGGCCACGACCCTGGGGTCGGTCGCCGTGGCCCAGGCGCCGTCGCTCAGGCCGCTGAACAGGGCAGCGAGCCGCACGTCGTGGTCGCGGGCGGCGTCGATCCAGGCCCGGCGCAGCGGCCACGCGGCCGCGGGCCCGGCGACCGCCTCGGCCACGTCCTGGGCGAGCACGCCGGTGCGGCGCGCGATCTCGAGCGCGCCGCCCGGGGCCGGTGCGCCCAGCAGCTTGTCGAGCTCGATCTTGACCCGCTCGCGCGAGACCTTCGCCAGCGATGGCAGGGCCGCCGGGATCCCGGCCTCGGTGTCGGCGTCGAGCTCGAACTCGAGGGTCGCCGCGAACCGGATCGCGCGCATCACGCGCAGGCCGTCCTCAGTGAACCGCGCCACCGGATCGCCGACCGCGCGCAGCCGCCGGGCGGCGACGTCGGCGACCCCGCCGAACGGATCGTGGAGCACCTCGCCGACCGGGTCCCACGCGATCGCGTTCACGATCAGATCGCGCCGCGCCAGGTCCTCCACCAGCGGCACGCCGAACACGACCGACTCCGGCCGCCGGCCGTCGTGGTACGCGCCCTCGCCGCGGTAGGTCGTGACCTCGATCGCCTCGCGCGCCTCGCCGCGGCCGACCAGCACGGTCACGGTCCCGTGGGCCATGCCGGTCGGGATCGTCCGCGGGAACAGCCGGGTCACCTCCTCGGGCCGCGCGCTGCTGGCGACGTCCCAGTCGCCGGGATCGCGGCCGAGCAGCGCGTCGCGCACCGCGCCGCCCACGGTCACCGCCTCGTGGCCGGCGCGGCGGAGCACCTCGCACACCTCGCGCACCCCGGGCGGGACGATCGTGCGCAGCCGCGCGATCGCCTGAGCGCTCACCATCTCGAGGTCGGTCACCGTCACTCCGTCTGGGCTGCCGCCCGCAGTCGCCCGAAGACCTCGTCGGCGCGCTCGCGCAGCTTGGCCGCCTCGGCGTTCTCGCCACGTGCGTGGCGGAAGTCGGCGAACGCGCGGAAGGCGCGCGCCAGCTCGATCTCGTTGCGCATGGTCGACAGCACGTCGATCGAGCGCCGGAACTCGGCCTCGGCCACGGTCCCGTCGCCGCGCGCCGCGGCCACCGCGGCGATCACCCGGTGGGCGGCGCCGACCTGCACCCGCGCGCCCAGGCCCTCGCCGAGCTGCAGCGCGGCCCGGGCGTCGCGCTCGGCGCTGACCAGATCGCCGCAGGCCAGCTCGGCCTCGGCCGCCCGCCGGTTGATCTCGACCAGCGACAGCCGGTCGCCGATGATCCGGGCCAGCTCGCGCGCGCGGTCGAGATCGCGGACCGCCTCGGCGGCGCGCCCGACCGCGGTCTTGTGCTCGCCGGCGCGCGACAGCACCTCGGCCTGCGCCTGCTTGTCGCCGATCTCGCCGGCGATGCGCTGGGCATCGGCGAGCAACTCGAGCGCCAGCGGGTGGTTGCCGTCGGCGCCGTAGATCGCCGCCAGGTCGCACAGCGACTGGACGACGCCCGCGAGGTCGTTGATGTCGCGGCGCAGGTCGAGCGCCTCGCGGAACTGCGTGATCGCGGGCTTGAAGCTGCCCGAGTCGAAGTGGACCCGGCCGATGTTGGCGATCGACAGCGCGATCGAGCGGCGATCGCCGAGCTGCTTGCGCAGGGTGAGCGCCTGGCGATGGAAGTCGAGCGCCTGGCCGTAGGCGCCGCGCAGCCAGTGGACCCGGCCCATGTCGTCGAGGCTCGACGCGATGCCGCGATCGTCCTGCGCCGACGTGAACAGCTCGTTGGCGCGCCGCAGGTGCTGCATCGCCGGGTCGTACTGGCCCTGGCGACGCAGGACCCGGGCGATGCGGCTGTGGGCGGCGCCGGCCTTGCGCGGGTTGTCGTAGCGCCAGGCGAGGTCCAACATCTCGTCGAACCGCGCCATCGCCAGCGCGGTCTCGCCCGACAGATCGAGCACGTCGCCGAGGTTGTGCAGCGCGTCGAGGCGGGCCGGGGTGTCGTCGTCGCCGAGCATCGACAGCCCGCGCTCGTACATCGAGCGCGACTCCTCGTTGGCCCACCGCACCCGCGCGCGATCGGCGCCGAGCAGGTAGCAGCGCGCGGCCTTCTCGAGATCGCCACCGCGCTCGTAGAGCCCGGTCAGGAACTCGAGCTGCTCCTCGCTCTTGTCGGTGAGCCGGGCCTCGAGCCACTGGGCTGCGGCCAGGTGGTAGCGGGCCGAGCGCGCGGCGTCGATCGACTTCACCACCACGTCGCGCTCGAGGTTGTGCTTGAAGATGATCTCGATGTCGCCGGCGACGGTCGAGTCGGTCGGATCGAGCACCAGCAGGTAGTCGCGCTCGGCCAGCGCGTGGACCAGATCGGTCATGCGCCGGCGCACGGGCTCGCCGTCGCCCCACTCGAGCTCGAGCGCGTCCGACGCTCGGCGCGGGCTGACCTCGAGCCGCGCCAGCGCGACCACCGCCGACAACCAGAAGACGTTGCCGAACACCGACGCCTTTTCGAGCAGCTCGCGCTCGTCCTGCTCGAGCGCCGCGATCCGCGCCTCGATCGCCTCGGCGATGCCGAGCGGCAGCTCGATCGCGAGCGCGGCGGCGAGGTCGAGCTTCCACAGCGGGCCGCTGGTGTCGATCGCGCCGTTGCGCACGTACAGCCGCACCAGCTGGTCGATGAACTGCGGGTTGCCGCCGGTCATCTCCATCGCGTTCTGGATGAGATCGTCCGCCACCCGCCCGCACCGGGCCAGCAGGTTGGTGAACATGACCTCGGCGTCGTCGGGCTCGAGGTTGCGCAGATCGACCCGCTCGTGATCGATCGCGCCGTGCCCCCAGCTCGGCCAGCGCACCAGCATCTCGGGCCGGGTCGCGACCACGATGACCACCGACGCGCCGGTCAGGCCGCGCGCGAGCTCGGACAGGGTCGCCAGGGTGTCGTCGTCGGCCCACTGCAGATCGTCGAGCACCAGCACCAGCGGGCCCGCGCTGGCGTCGAGCTCGATCACGCGGCGCAGCACGGTGCGCGCGATCGCGTCGTGGTGGCGGGTGTCCTCGGCCAGCAGGCGCAGGAACGGCGACGGCGCGAAGTCGAGCCCGAGGTAGCCGCCCAGATAGTGGAGGACCTCGGTGTTGTCGGCGCCGCCGAGGATCTTGCTGACCTCGGTGCCCACCTGGCGAGCGGGGTCGAAGGCCGGCGGCGCACCCGGCGTCACCGCCAGCGAGAAGCGGTCGCCGAGCAGGCTGGTCAGCGCGCTCAGCTTCTCGTCGGCGCGGGCCCGGCCGTTGAAGACCCGGACCGGCGGCGCCAGGCTCGTGCACAGCTCGGCGATCAGCCGCGACTTGCCGGTGCCGCGGTTGCCCACGACGGTGACGAGCTGGGGCGCCTGGAAGTCGATCGCGCGCGCGACCACGTCGCGCAGGACGGCGAGCGCCGGCGCGCGACCCACCAGCGTGCTCCGCAGCGAGAGGGCTTGCGACGGGTCGGTCTTGCGCGGCAGCCGTCGCCGGCCGGTGTCGTCGAGCGACAGCGGCGGCGGGGTCGCGGCCGGCCCCGACGGCGGGATCGCGACCGGGCCCGACGACGGGACCGCGACCGGGCCGGAGGGTGGGCTCGACAGCGGCAGCATGACCGGGCCGGTGTTCGTCAGCGCCCGCGGCGGGATGGCCGCGGGCGCGGGCACCGGCGGCGGGGCCGCAGCCGCTGCGGGCACCGGCGGCGGGGTCGCAGCCGCTGCGGGCACCGGCGGCCGCGTCGCAGCCCCCGTGGGCACCGGCGGCGGTGCCGGGAGCGGCGGAGGTACCGTCGGTGCGCGGGGCGGCATGCGCGGCAACGGGACCGCCGCCGGCTCGCCGAGCGCGCCCGGAGCCGGGCGGTCTTGATCACCCGGACCACCGGACTGTGAAGCCACCGCAGAAAACGTTACCGGCCGGTGGTGCCGGCCGCAAGCGCTGGGCGCCGTACGTTGCCGCCGCCAGCAGATGACAACCCGGGCGCCTGCGCGTTAGGCTCATCGAACCCTTGATGCTGCGCATCCGCGCCATCACCGCGGTGGCCCTCAGCGAGCGAAGCGAGCGCTTAACAATGACGCTGGGTGTTCGGGGTCCCCGGTCGTACACGAGATCTGCCCGCAACTGCGGCTCCCACCGAGCCGCGGTTCCGGGGCTGGCCCGGGCGGTCTCGCTGGCCCTGCTCGCCGGGCTCGCGCTCGCCGGCTGTCCCACGGTCGATCTCGGCGAGGTCCCGGCCGAGCCCGCGCGCTGTCAGCCGAGCAAGCCCTACTTCGAGGCCGAGATCTGGCCGAAGTATCTCGCCCCGGCCGGCGGCGGCCCCAAGTCCTGCGTCGCGCAAGCCGGCTGTCACAACGACTCCAACGGCCGGTCGGCGCTGCGCCTCGACACCTCGGTCCCGCCCGACAACGACCGCAACTACCAGGTGGTCACGCGCTTCCTGCTGTGCAGCACGCCCGAGGAGTCGGTGTTGCTCACCAAGCCGCTGGCCGGCGAGGTCGTGCACGCCGGCGGCGACCTGTTCCAGCTCACGGACGCCGAGGCCACGGTGTTCCTGGGATGGTTTCCGTGACCGGCACGACCGGCGGTCGGCTCGCCGCCCTCGGCGCCCCGATCGCCGCGGCGCTGCTGATCACCACCGCCCCCGCGACCGCCGAGCCGTTCCTGCGCGTGATCGCGCAAAAGGCGCCGGTGTACAGCGGCCCGGCTGCCAGCTACCGCGAGATCTACGACGCCGAGCGCGGCGAGGTGTTCGAGGTCGTCGAGCGCGGCACCCGCGGCTACTGGTTCCGGGTCGTGCTCGAGGACGGCACCACCGGCTGGATCTTCGGCGAGCTGGTGTTCCCGTTCGAGGTCGTCGACGGCGACCGCCCGGGCGCCCTCACCCGGATGGGGCGCGCGATCCGCAAGGCGATCCTGGGCCCGTCGCCGGCGCCCTACGCCGACATCTCGATCTCGTTCTCGGCCGGCATGCTCGATCGCGAGGGGTTGTTCCTGCTCCGGCCTTCGCTGCTGGTCGACTCGCACTGGGCGCTCGAGGGCTTCGCCGGGGTGTCGCCGCGCGGCCAGAAAGACGTCTTCCTCGGCGGCCTGGCCTGGACCCTGCGCATGATGCCAGGCGCCGCGGTCGGGCCCTACGTCTCGGCCGGGCTCGGCGCGGCCCACGTCCGGCCCAAGGTCGACAACTTCATCGACGAGACCGAGACCCTCATGGCGGTCGCCGCCGGCGGCGGCTTCGAGATCACGTTCAAGAAGCAGATCACGGTGCGCACCGACTACCGCCGCTGGGTCCTGTTCGATCCCGACGCGTCGCAAGGTGGCCACGAGGTCAGCGGTGGGCTGGCCATCTTCTTCTAGGAAGCCGACATGAAGCACCTCGCCCGCCGACCGGTCGCCCCCGCCCTGCTCGCCGCCCTCGCGCTCGTCGCGGGCTGCGGTCGGCTGGCGGTGCGCCCCAACGAGAAGGAGCACCTCGCGGACCCGGTGATGACCTTCGACGAGGACGGCCAGGAGGCCGCCGCGGACGATCACGTGCTGTCAAACCGCGAGGGCTCGTCGGGCGGACGCGGCACCCAGGGCGGGGGCTGCGGCTGCAACTGATGCGCGGCTTCCTTGCCAGCTCGCTCGCGGTCGGCTGCGCTCTCGTGGCCACGCCGGCGCGCGCCGACGACAAGGTCGATCTGACCACGACCTGGTATCAGGAGAACCGCCAGGGCGGGCTCGGCGGCCTGACCGTCATCCATCCGCAGCTCGACCTCGGCATCGACGCCGGCGAGCACGTCACGCTCGACGTCGGCTACTCGGCCGACGCCGTGAGCGGCGCCACCGCGACCGTGTACGCGGTCGACGCGGTCTCGCAGGCGACCACGTTCTCCGACCTGCGCCACGAGGGCCGGCTCGGGATCGGCTTCGTCGGCAAGCGCTCCCAGCTCGGCTTCAGCGCCTCGGTCGGCCACGAGCGCGACTATCTGTCGCTCGCGGTCGGCGGCGGCGGCTCGGTCGACCTGCCCGGCAAGAACACCAACCTCGCGCTCAGCTACACCCACAGCTTCGACGAGGTGTGCGACCGCGCCAACGCCGAGCTGACCCCGCTCGAGCGCCGCGCGCTGACCGGCGGCGACCCCTGCAAGAAGAACGTGATCTTCGGCGCCGACAGCTTCGTGATGGACCAGCCCACCCTCGGGCTGCTGACCACCTGGCGCGACCTGTCGATCGACACCCTGCAAGGCACGCTGACCCAGAACCTGTCGCCGACGACGGTCCTGCAGGTCAGCCTCTACGGTCAGATCCTCGAGGGCTTCCAGTCCAACCCGTACCGCCGGGTCCGCATCGACAACAACGAGCCGCAGGAGGCGATCCCCGACACCCGCGCGCGCGGCGCTCTGTCGGTGCGGCTCAACCGGTTCCTGCCGCGCCTGCGCAGCGCGGTGCACCTCGCGACCCGCGCCTACAGCGACACCTGGGGCGTGAGCTCGGGCACCGTCGAGCTCGCCTACTCGCAATACGTCGGCAGCTCGCTGCTCCTGCGGCTGCGCGCGCGCGCCTACCAGCAGACCGCCGCGACCTTCTTCAAGGACGCCTTCTTCTACGAGACCGAGTTCACCTCTGGCGCCTACTTCACCGGCGACCGCGAGCTGGCCCCGGTGCGCAACGCCCTGGTCGGCGCCAAGCTCACCGTCATCTCGGTCGCCGAGGACGACAAGAAGGTCTGGGGCGCGTTCGACAAGCTGAACGTCAACCTCAAGGCCGACCTGCTCCTGCTCGACGAGCTGGCCGCCGACGATCCGGCCGCCAACGCCGGCGGTCGCGATCGCCAGTTCCTGACCTCGGGCCAGCTGCTCGACGGCATCAGCCTGCAGGTCGGGATCCTGCTCGATTATTAGCCCGGAGCGGGCGCGGTCGACGATGACGCTGGGGTCCGCGGGCTCACGCAATCCGCGACGGGCTCGTCCCGACGCGTGGTAACAGGCAACCATGGGCGCGCTGCGGATCCTCGATATCGGCCCCGCTCCGTTCCACCACATCCCGTTCCTGAGCGCGGCCCGGGGCGGCGGCACCGAGACCCGGCGGCTTCCGCTGCTGCGGGGACGCGCCGCCGGCATCCCGGCCGACTGCGCGGCGCTGCTCGTGACCAGCGACCTGCAAGGGGTTGCCCGGTCCGGTTACGACCAGGGCGCCAGCGCCCTGCTCGGCCAGATCGTCGTCGAGCACCTCGAAGGCCTGGCCGCCGACGGCGCCATCCCGCCCACCGGCAGCATCGGCGTCGTCCTCGCCGGCGACCTCTACGCGAGCCCGCAGGCCGACCAGCGGGGCGCGTCGGGCGAGGTCTCCGCGGTGTGGCGTGCGTTCGCGCGCGGGTTCCGGTGGGTGGTCGGGGTTGCCGGCAACCACGATGACTTCGGCACCCACCGCCAGCGCCAGCGCCTGATGTCCGAACCAGGGCTTCACCTCCTCGACGGTACGGTGGTGGCGATCGACGGCCTGCGCGTCGGCGGCGTCGGGTTGGTTGCGGGTGACCCGTCCCGGCGCGGTCGCCGGTACCCCAGCGCGCAGCTCGACCTGATCGGCGAGGTGCTGGCCCGCGCGCCCGACCTGCTGGTCCTGCACGAAGGCCCCGGCGGCGGGTCGCACCAGCCCGGCCGCATCCAGATCCGCGAGCTGCTGAACGCGGTGGCGACACCGCCGCTCACCGTCTGCGGCCACACCCACTGGGACGAGCCGCTCGCGACCAGCGGCGTCGCCCAGGTCCTCAACGTCGACAGCCGCGCGGTCCTGCTGATGCCCTGATCGGCTGCCGGGTCGTCTGCCATGCGCCACCGTTGCCCGCGATGAAGAAGCCCACCAGTCCCGTGGACGCGCGCAGCCCGCGGCCGGATCGCGCCGCGCTCGAGGCAGCGCGGACCCGACGCGTGGCCGACGTGGTCGCGCCCGACCTCGCGGTGCTCTTCTGCGGCATCAACCCGGGCCTCTACACCGCCGCGGTCGGGCACCACTTCGGCCGCCCCGGCAACCGGTTCTGGCCGGCGCTGTTCGCGTCGGGCTTCACGCCGCGGCGGTTCGCGCCCGGCGACCAGGCCGCGCTGCTCGGGCTCGGGCTCGGCATCACCAACCTGGTCGCGCGCACCACCGCCACCGCCGACGAGCTCAGCCCCGAGGAGATCGTGGCGGGCTACGCGACCCTCGCGCGCAAGCTCCGGCGCCTGCAGCCGCGCTGCATCGCCTTCCTCGGCGTGACCGCCTATCGCGTCGCCACCCGCAACCCCCGGGCCTCGCTCGGGCGCCAGCCGGCCCCGCTCAGCGGCGCCCTGGTCTGGGTCCTACCCAATCCGAGCGGCCTCAACGCGCACCACCAGCCCGACACCCTGGCCCGGCTCTTTCGCGAGCTCCGGGACGCCGTCGCCCGA
>JBKJLC010000287.1:0-6431 GCA_046597055.1 Kofleriaceae bacterium
GTGTCGAGGGGCCAGGCTCAGGATTGATCCCAAGTCTCCATGTGATCGAAAGCGCTCACCCTTCCCGGTGGCCCTGAGCCGGCGCCGAAGGCGCCGTGTCGAACGGCAGAGCGCCAAGGTGCCGCACGTCGCTCCGACGGGCTGCCCTTCGACGGCGGGCTCGCGTGCGCTCGCCCTGGCGCAGGGCCACCGGGAAGATGTGTGGGATCCAGAGGGCCAGGCTCAGGGTGGCGGCCGCGCGCCTCGACGGCGCTGGCCCTTCGACTTCGGGCTCGCAACGAGCCCTTCGCTCAGGGACACCGGAAAGTTTGCGGGGTCCTGACGGCGGCGGCTCAGGACTGGTCACAGTTCGCGATGTGATCGAAATCGCTGACACCGAGAACGAGCCGAGCCGGGCCGGCCGGGGGTGCCCGGTCAGCGCAGCGTCCAGCGCGCGCCGAACGATGCGCCGGTGCCGAGCTTGGGCTCGAACACGCGACGCCACTCCTCGGGGCTGTAGGCGTTCGCGATCCCGGGGAAGCGCGCGCGCAGGTCGACCACGTCGACGACGCCGGCACGCACCTCGGCCTCGAAGGCCGCGCGGGTCGGCTCGGGAATCCCGTAGGCCAGCACGGTCCCGACCACGAACCGGAACCGCGCGCCGTCCGTGTTGTGGGGCTCGAGCAGCCGGTGCTGGGTGCCTGCGAAGGCGGCATCGGTGAGCTCGTGACGCGGGATCGCCAGGTAGTCGGGCAGGCCGTCGCTGCGCTTGACCGGCAGCGCGGTCACGCCCGCGGCGACCAGGTCGTACGCCGTGTACCCGCGGACGACCCGCCCGTCGACGTCGGTCACCATGTACAGGTTCCATTCGCTGTCGCGGAACCGAGCTTCCTGCTCCCAGGCGTCGTCGGTCTCGGCGCCCCAGCTGGCGCGCGCGCGGACCAGCGACACGCCCGCGACGGCGGGCAGCGGCTCGAACCGCGTCCGATCGCCACGCGCGAAGGTGACGACCGCGTCACGGGTCGCCGCGCTGACCGCGATGACCTCGACCGACGCCCCGACGATGGGCTGATTCCAGATCTGCGGGTTGTACCGGCCGCTCGAGTTGTGCACGTCGTTCCAGATGTCCACCCGCAGGCCGCGCCCGGTGCGCAGCACGTGCTGGCCGAGCGCCTTCACCAGCTTCTCCGGTCGGACGAACGAGTCGATCGTCGTCGAGTCGGCGATGCCGAGGCTGAACGAGGCGCCCATCATCGCGTTGCCGAGATCGGCGCGGCTGAGCCACTGGCCGTAGATCCACAGGCCGCGCGCGCCCGCCCCACCCGGGGGATCGACGAGCACGTTCAGGCGATTGTCGAGGGCGTTGTGGGTCCAGCCCTGGCAGATGCCAGCCCAGGACGGCGTGTTCGGGCTCGGGTCGAAGTACGCCGGGCTCCGGGCGGTCGCGCCGAAGGTCGT
Source organism: Kofleriaceae bacterium (assembly GCA_046597055.1). GTDB lineage: Bacteria > Myxococcota_A > Polyangia > Haliangiales > Haliangiaceae > UBA2376. The sequence goes on from JBKJLC010000287.1 coordinate 1,438, forward strand.
GAAGCTCGAGAGCCGGAGCCCGTCGACGAGCGCCGCGCTGTCGAGCGCCGCATCCGGGCCTTGTGACCGGAGCAGCGTCGTCCGGGCGTCGTCGCTCGTCATCGGGTGCTGGGGCGCGAGCGAACCGTGGCGGGTGAACAGGACACCGTCACGCTTGGCCGCGTAGCCGCGGCTGTGGCTCGTGATGCCGGTGTGCGCGGCAACCCGACCGACCGCCTTGAGGTAGAGCGTGTCGTCTTCAAGGAACGAGCTCGGCCCCACGACCAGCCGGTAGACCTCGTTGTCGAGGGGCACCTCGACCCGACCCGCGGGATCGAGCGCGGTGGTGATCAGGTCGAGCGCGTCGGCGTCGAGGCGCGTCTCGGTCTCGACGAGCGCGGTCAGGAAGCTGGCGATCCGCTGGTTCCGGCCCTGCGCATCCTTGAGGAAGGCGACCAGCGCCTGGGCCTCGGCACCATCGATGCGGCCGTCGCGCGCGGCATCGGCATGCAGGCGCAGGACGGCGGCTTCACCAGGCCGCTTGGCATCGAGCGCGGCCGTGGCGACGCCGTCACATTTTCCCTCGCAGGGCGCAAGCGAGCTCGCGTCATCGGGGGACGACACGCAGGCGAGGAGGGAGAGCGTGAGCGAGCCGGCGAGGATGGAGGCCGGAAGAGTCGTGCGGCGGGACATGCGGCGTGCCTTTCGAGAGGAGCGGTTGCCGATCGCCCTCGCAAGGTCCGCGCCGCTCGAAGTCGGCGACTTTGCACGCGGCGACGGCGTGGCGGCTGCTGTTGTTGCCGGCAGGCAGCGGCGCCAGCGCTGTGAATCGGTTTGGCAGCCTAACTAATGCAACCATCCCAGGTGACGAAACAGCGGTGTCGGCCTCCGGCCGTTGCCGGGCAAGAACCGGCCGGGTATGGAGCCGGTGCATGACCGCGCCCCGCCTCCGCCCCGCCCTCCTCGTCTCCGGTGTGCTCGCCATCGCGCTCCTCCAGGGCGAGCGCACGCGAGCCCGCCGTCGAAGGGCAGCCCGTCGGAGCGACGTGCGGCTCCTTGGCGCTCTGCCCTTCGACGCGGCGCCTGCGGCGCCGGCTCAGGGCCACCGGGAAAGGGTGAGCGCTTTCGATCACATGGAGACTTGTGATCAATCCTGAGCCTGGCCCTTCGACACGGCGCCTGCGGCGCCGGCTCAGGGACCCCGGGAAAGCCAACGCTCTCGGTCACCTGGCGAGGTGTGATCAATGCCGAGGTGTGCGCTTCGACCGCGCGCTCGCTGCGCGATCCCTGGCTCGGGCCACCGGAGCTCGTGCTTGATCCCGGCCCCTGCCTCTACACCCGCCCGCCGCCCCGCTCGGGCCCTCCCGTTTCCCGGGGTCAGTCGGCGCCGAGCTCGCGGGCGATCACGAGCGTGACCAGCCGGGTCGCGACCGCGTGGTACCCGCGATCGACCGTCGCCGCGGTGTCCTCGGGGCGATGATAGTGCGGCGTGGTGTCGCCGCTGACGTACTCCTCGGTGAGCCCGACCGAGGCGAAGCCACGCTCGCGGAACGCGGTGTGATCGGTGCCGGCGGTGGTGGTCGCGACCACCTGGGCCCCGACCACGGCGGCGGCGGCCTGGTACTCGGCGAGCAGCCCCGGCGCCGGCAGCTCGACCTCGAAGCGCAGGTCGTCGTCGGCGTCCCAGCCCAGCTGATCGATCGTGTGGACCGCGACGATCGGCGTGCGCGCCTGGAACTGCCGGGTCGCGTACATGCTGCTGCCGACCAGGCCGATCTCCTCCTGGTCGAACATCACGAAGCGCACCCCGCGGGCCCGGCACGGCAGCGCGGTCAGCGCGCGCGCGACCGCGAGCACGGTTGCAACCCCGGTCGCGTTGTCGTTGGCGCCCGGGCTCGCGGTCACGCTGTCGAAGTGGGCGCCGAGGATGAGCCAGCTCACCGGGTCGGTGCCAGTAGCGGCGAGCTCGCCGACCACGTTGGCGCCCTGGCCGTACGAGTCGAGGCTGACCGCGAGGCCGAGGCCGGTCAGCTCGCCCTGCAGGTAGGTTCGCGCCGCGGCCCGCGCCGGCGCGGTGGCGCGATCGGCCAGCCGCACCCCCGGCGTGAGCTCGGCCGCGCCGGTCAACCGCGCGACCTGGTCGCGGAGGTAGTCGTCGAGCCACGGCGGCGCCGCGGTCGGGGCCGGGCACACCACGCCGTCGTCGGCAATGTCCACCGGCGCGTCGACCGCCCCATCGGGCCCGTCGCCGCCCGGCGCCACGGCTTCACCCGTGCAGCCGGCGCTCGCCAGCAGCGCGAGGGCCGCCCCGACCGCGGCGCGGATCATGCGGCCGGCGCCCGGCTCATGGCGGATCCGCCCGGTACTCGACCCGGGCCTCGACGTGGAAGTGATCGTCGTGGCTGTCCGGATCGTTGCGCGGCGTGAGGACGGTGCGGAACCCGCCCGAGTGGTTGAGATAGGCCTCGACCGCGAGCAGCAGCGGGTCGTGCTGCGGATAGTCCTCGAGCACCATCGCCTTGCGGCCGAGCGCGTCGGCAAACCAGCGGAAGTCGATCGCCAGCCCCAGCGCGTGCCGCGACAGCACGTTGCGGGTGACGCCGTCGACGACCACGTTGGTGTAGCCGTAGATGCGCGAGAACCCCAGCTCGCGCACCCCGAGCGCGTACAGGTGCTCGCCATGGATCGCGAGCGCCAGCGCGAGGTGGCAGTCCATGACGTGCGGCCCCTTGCGGAAGGTCGAGACCAGCTTCACGCCGCCGAGCTCCATCGCCGGGATGACGATCGGCGTCGCGACCTTGGGCTCGGTGGGCGCCGGCTTCCAGGCGATGCCGCGCGCGTCGAGCTCGGCGGTACAGCGGGCGCCGGTCGCCGCCATCGCGTCGGTCGGCGGCCAGTCCCAGCCGACCGGCATGTTGCGGCGGCTCTCGCCCACGGCGGCGGCCGCGGTGCGGGTGGTCCGCGCCGCCGCCGACGGCTTGGCCCCGGCCCGCTTGCGGGCGGCCAGCTTCTGCTTCGCGGTCGGCTTCTTCTTGGCGAGCGCGAGCTTCTTCTTGGCCGCCGCCGCCGCCTGCTTCTTCGCCGCCGCCGCCTTGGTCTTCTTCGCGCGGGCAGCCTGCTGCTTCTTGGCCGCCGCCGCCTTCCTCGCGCGGGCCGCGGCGGCCGCCTGCTTGGCTTTGGCCGCCGCCGCTCGCTTTCGGGCCGCCGCCGTCGTCGGCGTCGCGGCCGGCGCTGACGCGGGCTCGGCCGGCGCCTCGACCTGGGTCGGGGAGGTCACCGGCCCATCGCCCTGCGCGTGAACGGACCCCGCTCCCGCCATCGTCAACGCGACCGCGGCCGCGAGGCTGACGAGGTGCGAGTACGACGACATGAGACAGCTTACTACGGGCCTCCCGGTCGCGCCCGTGGCCCGCAAACCTCCGATATCCTGCGGCCGATGGACAACGAGCAGCTGGAAGCGCTGGCGCTGGCCGATGACCGCGACGCCGCGCTGGCCGCGCTGGTCCCGGGCACCGAGGACCACGACTACTGGCGCTCGATCTGGCTTCAGCACCAGGGGGCACTCGACGCGGTCGACACCCTCCTCGACGGCTGGGGCAGCCGCCACGGCGACACCCCCCGGCGCACGGCGATCGAGCGCCGCCAGCTGCTGCTGCGCGCCGACCACGATCTCGCCGCCCAGGCCGCGCGCCTCGCGACCGAGCTCGACGTGAGCCACGATCACCAGCCGGAGATCGAGGCCGAGGCCGCGCGCCACCCGACCCGACTGGCGCCGGCGCTGCTCGACGAGGCGGTCCTGATCCGGCAGGCGCTCGAGCGCGATCGCAGCCTGGGCAGCGTCACCCCGGCCGGGCTGCCCCGGGTGCTGACCGGCCCGCTCGATCCAGCCCGCCGCCGCCAGCTGCTCGAGCGGCTCGACCGCACCGGCCTGCCCGGCTTGATCGAGGCGATCGCCACCGACCTCGGCGAGCAGACCTCGCGCGGGTTCGGCTCGCTCGCGCTCCACCACCTGCTCACGCGCACCGAGCTGATCGAGCTGGCCGCGCGGCTGCCCGCGCTGCGCAAGGACCGGGCGTGGGTCGAGGCCAGCCTGGTCCGGCTGCGTCCGCCCGACCACGTCGACTGGGAGCACGAGCTCGACCCGCGGGTCCAGTTCCTCGACGCGCTGTGGCGCGAGGTCGCCGCGCTGCCGGCGCCGTTCAACTCGCTCAAGGCCCACGTCCTCTATCATCGGCTCGCGTGCGACCGCCGCGCCGGCACCTACGATCGGGCCCGGCTGCGCGCGTACCTGGCGCTGCCGCGTCGCGCCGGCTACGTGCGCGCCGCGTGGCTGGGCGCGCTCGAGCACGCGCTGGTGGCCGGGCTCGAGCAGGACTTCTCGGCGGTGACCGGCCTGCCGATCGTCGCCGACGACGAGCCGCTGGTGCGGAGCTACCTCGCCCACTTCCTCGCCACCGACGCCGGTCGCGACCTCACCGACTTCGTCGAGGGCTGGTGGCTCGACCGGCTGCTGGCCGAGACCCGGCTGCTCGCTGGCGACCCCGACGTCGAGCGGTGGACCACGATCCTCGGCGCGGCCGCGACCACCGCGCTGCGCGACCGGGTCGATCTCGAGCTGCTGGCGACCAACCCGCGGGGGTTCGGCGCCGGCGAGCGGGTGGTGCTCGACGTCGCGATCAAGAACGCCGACGCGGTGCGGGTCCGCGTGTTCCGCATCAACACGCTCGCCTACTTCCAGGCCCGTGGGGTCGACGTCGACGTCAGCCTCGACCTCGACGGCCTGGCCGCCGGTTGGGAGGAGGTGCGCCCGGCCGCGCACCCGCCGCTGCGCCAGGTGCGCGCGCGCATCGAGCTGCCGGCGTGCGATCGCCCGGGCACGTACGTGGTCGAGCTGATCGGCAACGGCAAGGCCAGCCGCGCGCTGGTGCGCAAGGGCGACCTCCGCTTCACGACCCGGCCCAGCCCAGCCGGGCTCGCGCTCACGATCCTCGACGAGCTCGGCGCGCCGCGGCCGG
>JBKJLC010000089.1:0-45641 GCA_046597055.1 Kofleriaceae bacterium
ATCATGAGCTCGCAGTTCGACGGCTGGGAGCCCCACATGGGCTACATCCCCCGGCGCGCGAACGGCGCGATCATCGCCGACCGCCTGGGCGACGCGATCCCCTACGCGCTGTTCAGCATCCAGGACCGCGGCAAGCTGTTCGTCACGCCCGGCCAGCTGCTCTACGAAGGCATGGTGATCGGAGAGAACGCGCATCCCAGCGATCTCGACGTCAACGCCAGCCGCGCCAAGAAGCTCACCAACATTCGAGCTGCAGGCCGAGATGACAACGTCATCCTCACGCCTCCGGTCGACATGAACCTGGAGAAGGCCCTGGAGTGGATCGCCGAGGATGAGCTCGTCGAGGTCACCCCCAAGTCCATCCGCCTCCGCAAGCGCGTCCTTCCTTTCCAGGATCGCTACCGTTCCGACCGCACCAAGAAGCGCGAGAAGGAAGACTGAGCCTCCCTCACCCCGTGGGGAGAGGGCCGGGGTGAGGGCGTTCGAGCTACACTCGCCGTGTGCATGCGTGGCTCGAACGTGAATCGCCAGAGGGTGACCGAATCACCCTCCCCGACGGATCAGGTTCACTGGTCTTCGGACGTTCCCCGAAGTGCACGCTGGTCTTCGACGACATCACGCTCTCTGCCCGGCACTGCGAAGTGGCCTGGGACTCGGGCTTCTGGCGGCTCAAAGATCTAGGCAGCGAAGTCGGCACGAAGCTCAACGGCCAGTCGTTGACCCACGGCCGAGCGCTGTTCACCGGAGATCGAATCGAGTTCGGTTCCGTGCGGCTGCGCTTTCGCACGGATCTTCCCATCGATGATCCGCAGCTGCTCGACGCGATCGGAAGGTCCCCCGAAGCCGAGTCGAACTGGCTGGTCTACGCCGATCAACTCCAGGAACGGGGAGACGCGCTCGGAGAACGTATCTCCCGCGCGCGCGCCGGCGGCCGGCTCGATCACATGCCGTGGCTGGGCCCCCTGTGGAACTCCTTCGTCGCCGGAGAGCTGGAGATCGAGTGGCACTTCGGCTTCGTGAAGCGAGCCACCATTCGCACGGCCGCGGGCCGCTTGCCTGCCGAGTGGAAGCCGATCGTCTCCACCCTGCTCAACTTGCGCATCGGGCGCTTCGTGCGCTCGTTGGTGATCGACCTGCCTCGGCTCGAGAACCTGACCGCGATCCAGATTCCCGGCGAGGTGGTGGCCGCCCAGCACTTCCTCGCTGAACTGCCCGCCCTCCCCAGCACCCTCGAGCGCTTGTCGTTCGGGTACCACGTGGCCCAGCCCTCGACGGGATCGCTGTCAGTGACTGAAGAGCTGGCCCTGCGGCTTCCCCGGCTTCGGGGGACTCCGGTGTACCAGCGGGTCAACGGTGTGCGGCTGCGCGTGATCAACGTGGCGGACGGCGTGAAACTGGGGGGCATCGAAGGCAGCCGGGTGCTCACCCACAGCGTCACCCGCATTCGCCGTGGGAATCGCAACCAACTCTTCCTCGAGAGCGCGCCGGGCATGGCCTTCATGGCAGACGGAGATCCGTGCTTCTTCTCGTTCACCGACGGCCGGCCGCGGCTGATCGCCGGGCGAATGCGCGGAGAGGTGCGGGTCAATAATCGGATCGACTCGCTCTACGAGCTGCTCCCGGACGACGTGATCGACGTGCTGGCCGGCGCGAAGTTTCGGCTCGAGGTGGTCGCGTGAAGGCGTGGGTTCGAAGGATCGATCTCGACACCTTTGCGTCCACCGTCTTCGAGCTGGACGAGGTGAACGGCGTCGTCACGGTCGGCCGCGCGGGCGCCGACATCGTGATCGAGTCTCCGCGGCTCTCGAAAAAACAGTGCGCCTTCGTGAGCGACGGCGGCCGCTGGCTGGTGGAGGACGTCACCTCGTCCGGCGGCACCTTCCTCAACGGGCGCCGCGTGCATCGCCACACGCTCACGCACGGAGACACGCTCTGGCTCTACGACGCGCTGCTGGTCTTCCTGGAGACACCGCCGGTCACCGGCTCAGGGCCCGAAGCGCACCTCGACGAAGATCCCGACGACGCGAGCCGGGTGCAGGTGTGGGCTGACTGGCTTCTGGAGCGAGGCGACCCGCTGGGGGATCACCTGCTCGCCAAACAGCCCTCCGATACGGCGCTCGATGGCCTGTCTCCGCTGGTGAAGGAGGGACGGCTCGAGCTGGGCTGGCGTCATGGGCTGATTCACACTGCCCGGCTGCGCTGCATCAACGACGCGACCTACAGCGACGTCGAGCTGATCGCGCGCTTCCTTTCTCTTCGGGTCGCCAGGTGGACGCGCGAGCTGACGGTTGATCTCTCGACCTGGGTGATGCCTTCAGCCAATCGCATTCACCAGGACGCGGCGGCGGTGCTCAAGGGCCTGCTCACGGGGCCCCATCTGCCGTCATTGGAGCGGCTGTCCTTCGGCTACTTCACCGAGCCGTTGCCACCGTCGATCTACCTGCTCTCCATGCTCGATCGGTTGAAGCAGCGCTTTCCGAAGCTGAAGACCAACCCACGCCTGCTGCTCGCGCCGGTGCGAACTGCCACGCTGGAAGTTCTGCAGATTCCCAGAGAGCTCGATTTCCACGCGCCCGCGGCGAAGGACGATCGCATTCCGCTCGACTCGGGGTTGTGGGTGGGAAGCTCGGCGCGAGGCCAGCTCAGAGCGTTGGCCCCCGGGGTTCACCGCAGCGGCGTGGTCGAGTCCTTCCTGGTCCGCCAGCAATCGCCGCAGTGGTGCCTGATTCCGCTCGAGCACGGCGTGCTGCTCAACGGGCGGCCCGCGGTCGAGACCCGGCTGCTGCCAGGTGACGTGATCGAAGAGCCGCGAGGAACCCGCTTCGGCTTTGACGTCCTCTGACAACTGCCCACCGTTCATCCCGAGAGGGTTGGCCGAAATAGCGAGGAACCGTTCATCCCGAGCGGAGTCGAGGGACGCCGCGTTCGGCTCGCATCGGAACCTGGCGCAAGCAGAACTCGTCCCTCGACTCCGCTCGGGATGAACGGGCGTCGGCCCCCTATTTCGATCAACCCTCTAGCCAGCCTTGCTCGGAAGCCGCGAAACCTTTCCGCTCAGAAACGAATCGACGCTCCGTGCGAGCTCACGCCCATCCGAGATCGCCCAGACGATCAACGAAGCTCCACGAGCGGCATCACCACCACCAAACACGCCATCGACATTGGTCGCGAAGCGCGAGTCGACCTTCACGTTGCCGCGCGCATCGAGCAAAACCCCGAGCTGTTCGCTGGCCTGAGTGCCATCCGCCCCCAGGAAACCCATCGCCTGAATGAGCACGTCGACCTCGACCCGCTCCTCCTGGTCCGGTCTCTCCACATCGACCCAGTGCATGGCAGTGAGCTGCCCATCGACGCCCTCCAGCCGAGTCGTGCGCCGAGCGAACAACCGCTTGCCACCCTCCTCCTGGCTCGACGAAGTCCGAAACACGAGGGGCCACTGCGGCCATGGATTCTTCTCTCCGCGAACCAGAGGCGGAGCGGGCATCAGCTCAACCTGCATCACGGACGCCGCACCCTGCCGATGAGCAGTGCCTAAGCAATCCGACCCGGTATCGCCGCCCCCGAGAATCACCACCCGCCTTCCCGTCGCGATCTGCGCCTGTCCGCGATTTTGCGCCTCGAGGAAATCCATGGCCATCACCACGCCGCGCAGCTCAGTCCCGGGGATCTCCAACAGCCGCGGCCGCGCAGCACCGATAGCGATCACCACCGCATCGCTGCCGGCCTTCAGGTCAGCCCAGGTCGGGGACCGCCCCACGTCCACGCCGGTGCGGAACTCGATCCCTTCTTCCTCGAGGATCGCCAACCTGCGATCGATCACCGACTTCTCCATCTTGAAGTCTGGGATCCCAAAACGAAGCAGCCCACCGATCTTCTCAGACCGCTCGTACACGGTGACCTGATGCCCGGCCTGGTTGAGCTGCGCTGCGGCCGCCAGCCCCGCGGGCCCTGAGCCCACGATCGCCACGCGCTTCCCCGAGCGAACGGGCGGAACCTTCGGCACCACCCACCCCTCCGCGAAGGCCCGCTCGATGATCTCCTTCTCCAGGTGCTCGATGGCGACCGGGTCTTGATCGATCGCCAGCACGCACGCACCTTCGCAAGGTGCAGGGCAGAGCCGCCCGGTGAACTCTGGGAAGTTGTTGGTGGTCGAGAGCACCTCCCACGCCGCGCGCCACCGGCCCGCGTACAGGTGCTCGTTGAAGTCGGGGATCACATTCCCCAGCGGACAGCCCCGATGACAGAACGGCACGCCGCAATCCATGCAGCGCCCCGCTTGATGCCTGGTCTCCTCAGGCGCCATCGGAAGAATGAACTCGCGCGAGTCCTTCAAGCGCCTGGGGACCTCGCGTTTCTCGGGCGGATGCCGCTCCCAATCCATGAAGCCGGTTGGTTTCCCCATGGCCTTTACCCTTCCTTCCCGCCAACGACGCGCAGCCGGGGTTCACCCGGAGTGGGCGCGGGAGGCCGCAATCGCGAAGCGCGCCTTGCCTGCAGCACCTTTCGATAGTCCGTAGGCATCACCTTCACGAACGAGGCGACCAGGTGCTCCCAGTTGTCGATCACCCGCTGCGCGAGCGGACTCCTGGTCAACCGCAGGTGACTCTCCACCAGCCCGTAGACCAGCCAGATCTCCGACTCGTCGACCAGCGATTCGAGCTCGACCATCTCCAGATTGCAGCGCTGCTTGAAGAGCCGCGATCGATCGAGCACGTACGCCGTGCCGCCGCTCATGCCCGCAGCGAAATTGCGTCCTGTCGGCCCGAGCACCACCACCACTCCGCCGGTCATGTACTCGCAGCCGTGATCGCCCACGCCTTCCACCACGGTCTTCGCACCTGAGTTCCGCACGGCGAAGCGCTCACCTGCCAGCCCTGAGAAATACGCTTCTCCTTCGGTGGCGCCGTAGAGCACCGTGTTCCCGACGATCACGTTCTCCTCGGGATGAAAGGTCGAACCGTGCGGTGGGTAGACCACGACACGTCCGCCCGAGAGGCCCTTGGCTACGTAGTCATTGGCTTCACCCTCGAGCTCCAGCGTGACGCCGCGGCACAGAAACGCGCCGAAGCTCTGCCCTGCTGAGCCGCGCAGCTTGAGGTGCATCGAGTCATCGGCCAGCCCCGCCGCCCCGTGACGCCGGACGAGCTCGCCCGAGAGCATCGAGCCCACCGCCCGCTGCGAGTTCGACACCGGAACCACGGACTTGTCTCCACGAGTCCGCGCGAGCAGCGCATGATCGAGATGCCCCGAGAGATCCTTCTTCTGCGGCTTCGAACAGAACCTGGGCCCCGCCCGCGGCGGCTGCAGCAACGGCGTGAGATCGACTCTGCGCGCCTTCCAGTGAGTCACGTCCTTGCGCTGTCGCAGCCACTCGACCTGCCCGACGATCTCCTCGAGCTTGCGCGCCCCCAGCGAAGCCAGCCGGCGCCGCACGCCCTCGGCCATCAGCATGAAGAAGTGCACCACGTCTTCCGCGCGGCCCTGAAAGTGTTCACGCAGCCTGGGATCTTGCGTGGCGATGCCCACCGAGCAGGTGTTGAGGTGACACTTGCGCAGCATCACGCAGCCCTCGACGATCAACGACGCGGTGGCCATGCCGAACTCTTCGGCGCCGAGCAGGGCTGCGATGGTGATGTCGCGTGAAGTGCGCAGGCCTCCGTCGACCTGCAATCGAATGCGATCACGCAGGCCGTTCATCACCAGCACCTGCTGCGCTTCTGCCAGCCCCAGCTCCCAGGGCAGGCCGGCGTGCTTGAGCGACGAGACCGGAGAGGCGCCCGTGCCCCCCTCGTAGCCCGAGATGGTCACCCCGCCCGCTCCGGCCTTGGCCACGCCCGCGGCAATGGTGCCGACTCCGACCTCGCTGACCAACTTCACGCTCACGCGCGCAGCCGGGTTGACGGACTGCAGATCGTAGATGAGCTGGGCGAGATCCTCGATCGAGTAGATGTCGTGGTGTGGAGGCGGAGAGATCAACGTCACGCCCGGCGTCGACCAGCGCACCTTCGCGATTCGCTCGTCGACCTTGTGGCCGGGCAGCTGGCCGCCCTCGCCGGGCTTGGCGCCCTGGGCGACCTTGATCTGGAGGTCGTCGGCGTTGACCAGGTAGTCGGCGGTGACGCCGAACCGGCCCGACGCGACCTGCTTGATCGCGCTGCGCCGCCAGTCGCCGTTCTCCTCCTTCTGGTACCGGTGCGGCTCCTCGCCGCCCTCGCCCGAGTTGGACTTGCCGCCGATGCGGTTCATCGCGATCGCCAGGGTCTCGTGGGCCTCGGCGCTGATCGAGCCGAACGACATCGCGCCGGTGACGAACCGCTTCAGGATCTCGGTGACCGGCTCGACCTGGTCGATCGGGATCGCGGCGGTCGGATCGAGGTCGAGGTCGAGCAGCCCGCGCAGCGTGGTCAGGCCTTGATCTTCGTCGTCGCACAGCCGCTGGTACTCGTCGAACCGAGCTCGCGCGGCCGCCGGGTCGTCGGCGGCGACCGCCGCCTGCAGCTCGGCGATGGTCGCCGGGTTCCACTTGTGGCGCTCGCCGCGGCGGCGCCACTGATACAGGCCGCCGACCGGCAGCTCGTCGGCGATCGCGATCGCCTGGCGGCCGAAGCCGCGGTCGTGGCGGTCGATCGCCTCGCGGGCCAGCTCGGTGAGGCCGATGCCGCCGATCCGCGACGGGGTGCCGCCGAAGCCGCGGGCGATCAGCGACTTGTCGAGCCCGACCGCCTCGAAGATCTGGGCGCCGCGGTAGCTCTGCACCGTCGAGATGCCCATCTTCGACATGATCTTGAGCAGGCCCTCCTCGACGGCGTGGAGGTAGCGGGCGACCGCGGCCGCGGCCGGGCCCGGCACGTCGCCGCGCTCGGCCAGGGTGGCCACCGCGTCGAGCGCGAGGTACGGGTTCACCGCGGCGGCGCCGTAGCCGATCAAGAGCGCGAAGTCGTGGACCTCGCGGGCCTCGCCGGTCTCGACCAGGAGGCCGGCCTGCATGCGGATGCCCTCCTTGACCAGGTGCTGGTTGACCGCGGCCAGCGCCAGCAGCGCCGGGATCGGGACCCGCTTGGCGTCGACCCCGCGGTCGGACAGGATCAGCACGTTGCAGCCGTCGTCGATCGCGGCGACCGCGGCCGCGCACAGCCGGTCGATCGCGACCGCCAGGCCGCCCTCGCCGGCGGCGGCGTCGAACAGGGTCGACAGGGTCCGGGTCTCGAACGCGCCCTCGCGGACGTGGGCGATCCGCGCCAGCGACGCGTTGTCGAGGAACGGGCTGGGCAGCCGGATCTGGTGACAGCTCTCGGGGGTCTCGTCGAAGGTGTTGCCGTCAGGGCCGATGTTGGTCTCGAGCGTCATCACCAGCGCCTCGCGGATCGGATCGATCGGCGGGTTGGTGACCTGGGCGAACAGCTGGTGGAAGTAGTGGAACAGGGTCGGCGACTGATCCGAGAGCACCGCCAGCGGGGTGTCGGTGCCCATCGAGCCGGTCGGCTCCTTGCCGTCGCGCCCCATCGGCTCGACGATCTGGCGCAGGTCCTCGTCGGTGTAGCCGAACGCGCGCAGCTGGCGGCCCAGCTCCTCGCCGGCGATCGGCGCCGGCGGCGCCGCGACGTCGAGCTCGCCGAGCTCGAACACGTTCTTGTCGAGCCACTTGCCGTACGGGAACCGGCCGGCGATGTCGTGCTTGATCTCGTCGTCGGCGACGATCCGACCCTCGACGGTGTCGACCACGAACATCTTGCCGGGCTGCAGCCGGCCCTTGGCGACGATGCGGTCGGCCGGGATGTCGATGACGCCGGTCTCCGACGCCAGGATGACGCGATCGTCGACGGTCTTGACCCAGCGGGCCGGGCGCAGGCCGTTGCGGTCGAGGGTGGCGCCGACCAGGTAGCCGTCGGTGAAGACGATCGCGGCCGGGCCGTCCCACGGCTCGACCAGGCTCGACGCGTAGCGGTAGAAGCTCTTGCGCTCCTCGGCCATCGCCGCGTTGCCCTCCCACGCCTCGGGGATCATCATCATCATGGCGTGGGGCAGGGTGCGGCCGCCCAGGGTGAGCAGCTCGAGCAGGTTGTCGAACTGGGCCGAGTCGCTCTTGCCGGGCACGATGATCGGGTGGAGCCGCTCGATGCCGCCGTGGAACTTGGCCGAGCGCAGCTGGCTGCGGCGGGCGTCGATCCAGCCGACGTTGCCGCGCAGCGTGTTGATCTCGCCGTTGTGGGCGATGAAGCGGAACGGCTGGGCCAGGTCCCAGGTCGGGAACGTGTTGGTCGAGAACCGCGAGTGCACCACCGCGATCGCCGAGACCATGTCGTCGGCGCTGAGGTCGCGGTAGAAGCCCTCGAGCTGCTGCGGCAGGAGCAGGCCCTTGTAGACGATCGTCTCGGTCGACAGGCTGGCCACGTGGAAGTGGCCGCGCGGATCGACGCCACGCTCGCGGATGCGATTCTCGGCCAGCTTGCGGATCACGTAGAGCGTCCGCTCGTAGGCCGACGGCGGCACCCGCCGCATGCGGACGTAGATCTGGCGAAACACCGGCATCACCGCGCGGGCGGTGGGCCCGACGTGGCGAGCGTCGGTCGGCACGTCACGCCAGCCGAGCACGCGCTGGCCCTCCTCGACCAGCACCTCCTCGAGGATGCGCTCGCAGTGCGCGCGCTCGATCGGATCGGTCGGCAGGAACACCTGGCCGATGCCGTAGCGGCGCCGGCGCGGCATCTCGAAGCCGAGCCGCAGGCCCTCGGACTTGAAGAAGCGGTGCGGCAGCTGCAGGAGGATGCCGGCGCCGTCGCCGGTCTCCGGATCGGCGCCGCACGCGGCCCGGTGGGCCAGTCGACGCAGCACCTCGAGGGCGTCCTGCACGATCGCGCGGGACTTCTCGCCCTTCACGTGGGCGACGAAGCCAACCCCGCAGGCATCGTGCTCGGTCGACGGTTCGTATAGACCCGGGCCAGCATTCAGCGACATCGCGCGGGAGACTAACGCGGCGCGTCAGCCATTGCACCAACTTCCTGCGGGGGATCGCGATCGCTCGGAGCGAGGCCTTAGCCCTTACAATGTCGGCCTATGGTTCGACCCTGGCTTGGAACGATGGCGCTGCTCGTGGCGCTCGCGGGGTGCGCGGGGTGCAAGGACAAGGGCCGCGACAAGAAGGTGGTTGCGGCCGCGGCCAGCGATCCGGCCGGTGATGCCCAGCTGATCGCGCGTCGTGACGCGCTCTTGAAGAGCCGGTCGACCCTGAAGGAAGAGCAGGCCCGGCTCGCCAGCGAGCGCCAGAAGGTGATCGAGACCGGCGGCGACACCACCGAGATCGATCGCAAGGCCGCCGAGCTGAGGTCGAAGGAGGCCGAGATCTCGTCGGAAGAGTCCGACATGCTCGAGCAGATCCTCGAGCAGAACAAGACGCTGCTGGCCGCCTCGTCGGGCGGCGCCGACGCCACCGCGCAGGTTGCGGTCCGCGAGTCCTCGATGGCCGGCCGCGAGAAGGGGGTCGCGACCCGCGAGGACCGGGTCGCCCAGCGCGAGGCGACCCTGGCCGAGCGCGAGCGCGCGCTGGCGGCGCGCGAGAAGGAGACCTGCGGGGTCGGCGGCGCCCCGACGACGATCATCCAGACCGTCGACGCCAAGGGCTCGAAGTACGACAAGCGCGACGTCGAGCCGACCCTGAAGAAGGCGCGCTCGGTGATGAGCGATCGCGGCATCCTCGCGAGCGATCTGCCCGGCAACGTGCGCGAGCTCGAGAAGGAGGCGACCTCGGCGATGGCCGACGCCGACTACGGCCGCGCCTACCTGGCCGCCACCCAGCTGTTCAAGACCGTCTCCGCGCTCCCGATCGATCGCGGCTTCATCCAGGCCAAGAGCGCGCGCATCTCGGGCGCCGCCCGCGGCAAGAAGCTCGAGGCCACCGGCCAGAAGCAGGTCGACGACCTGTTCGCGGACGCGACCTCGAAGTTCGTCGACGGCGACTACAAGAGCGCGAACAAGAAGCTCAACGCGATCTGGTCCATCATCAATTAGAGGGGACGTGGCCGTCCCCTCTGGCCGCGTCACGCCGCGGCCATTCACCCCTGCCGCGCGTTCCCCGCGCGGGCCCGATCCTTCGCGCGGGCCCGACCGGACGTGGCCGTTCGCCGGCGCTTTGACGGGCTGGCCCTTCGACTCCGGGCTCGCAACGAGCCCTTCGCTCAGGGACACCGGAAAGATGTGCGGGATCCCGAGGCAGACCGCCAAGGTGCCGCACGCGATCTTGGACGGTCTGCCGGCGCCCTCCAGCCGGAGCCCAGGGCGGGCGGGTCAGGGTGGCTTGACGGTGCCGGTGGCGTCGGCGTCGACGCCGCCGGCGGTGGCCGCGCCGATCACGATGGCGCCGGTGAGCACGACCGCGCCGAAGCCGGCGACCGCCCACCACTGGCGGTACCAGGCCGGCGGGGCGTCGACGTAGCGCACGTTGCGGGCCGGGGCCGGCGACCCGCTGGACGCGACCTGGCGCTCGATCGAGGCGTACGGCAACAGGGCGACGTCGACCCGGGTCTCGCGGTCGAACGTGATGTCGACGAAGCGCACGAAGTCGCGGTGCTCGGGATGGGTGACGCGCAGCGCGTGGGCGCCGACCGGCAGCGGCGCCGGTGGCGCCGGCGAGCGGCCGACTCGCTTGCCGTCGACATAGATGACGGCGCCGGTCACCGGGGTCGCGATCGCCAGCCGGCCGACGTAGCGCTCGGGCGCGAGCAGGCGGACCGCGCCGCCGCGGACGCCGCCCTGCTCGGGATCACCGAGCGAGACCTGGGTGGTGCGCAGGCTCCTGCGCGCGCCCACGTCGACCAGCTCCAGGTAGACGACCTGGACCTCGCCGAGCCCGCCGACCTCGCCGGCGACCACGTGCGACGCGCCGACCAGGCTGCCGAGCTCGGCCAGGCAGCTCGGCTCGCCGTCGCAGGCGCGCAGGATCGGCTTCTTCGCCTTCTTGATCGCGGCCAGCACGTCGGCGGCCGGGACGATCTTCGCGCCCCCGATTGCGCCGAGCTCGGTGGCCAGCTCGGTCTCGAGCTTGCGCGACGACGCCGCGGTGTCGACGCTGCCCAGGGTCGACAGCGGCGCGATCGCGATCATCGTCGGCTTCACCGACCCCTTCGCGGCCGGTTGCGCGCGCGCGGCGGTCGCGCCCAGCCCGGCGGTCGCCAGGGCCAGCGCCGCGATCAGCGCGGGTGGGCGCATCACGGTGGACACCCGTCGTCGCCGCAGCGGACGAGGGTAGGCTCGCCGAGCGACTGCCCGACCAGCACGCCGACCACCACCGCGGCGACGCCGACCCCGCCGACGAACCACGGCGACGCGTACCACCGGGTCGGGCTGCGGTGCACGATCCGCGGCGGCCCCAGCTCGGGCGTCGGCTCGGCCGGCGCGAGGTGCACGACCACGCGGGTCGTCTTCTGGAAGCGTACGACCACCTTGTCCTCGAACGGCAGGTAGCCCTTGAGCTCGACCCGGAGCGCGTGCTCGCCGAGCGAGAGCCGGTCGAGCGGTCGCGCCAGCGGGGTGGTGCCGACGATCGCGCCGTCGACATGCACCGCACCGCCGACCATGTCCGACAGCACCGAGATCGAGCCGTGGAGCTGGCCGGGCGCGAGCAGGCGGTAGGCGGCGACCCGGATGCTGTCGATCAGCTCGTCGGGGCTGCCGCGCAGCGGGTCGGTGGCGATGCGGCGGATCTGGGTGCCCTTGCCGACGTCGATCGCCTTGATGTTGAGGATGTAGTTGTCGCCCATCGCGGCGACCGAGCCGGTGACCATCACGTCGACGCCGAGGCGCTTGCCGATCGCGGCGAGGCAGTGGTCCTCGCCGCCGCACCCGGTCAGCTCGCGATCGCCAGCGATCGCCTTGTCGATCTCGCGGCGGCCGGGCAAGGCACGGGTCGCCAGGCGGTCGAGCTCCATGCGGAACAGCGCCTCGAGGCGCGCGACCAGCTCCGGGCTGATGCCGAGCGCGTCGATGCGCCAGACTGCGATCTTCTGGGTCAGGGCCTGCTCGGGTCGGACCTCGTCGGGCGGCAGCTTGGCCGGACCTGGGGCCGGCTGCGCGCTGATCGGTGCCGCCAGCGCGAGCGCGACCGCGGCCGCGAGCATGGCGATCCGTCCGGTGAGGCGCCCCGACCCGATCACGGTGCCCATCGTATCACCAAGCTGCAGCCGCGCGCCCGGCGGCGACTGCGGGTGCGGCGGCGATCACGCGGCCGGGGCCGCGCCGGCCGCGCGCGGGCGCGTGTTACGGTGCGGTATGGGTCGCGCCGATCGTGGGCTCGTCGGGAGCCGTCTCGGGCGCGCTGCGCTCGCCACCGTGGTGACGCTCGTCACCGCCTGCTCGTCGGTGTCGACGGTCCGCATCCAGCACGAGAACGTCGCGGCCGGTCCCGGGCTGCGGCCGATCGCGGCGATCCAGGTCAACGCGACCAGCGCGTACGTCCTGTTCATCCCGATCCCGGGCAAGGTCAGCCTGGATCGCGTGGTCAACCGGATGCTGATCGTCGCCGCCAAGACCATGGGCGCCGACAAGATCGCCAACCTCGAGTTCGAGGTGACCCCCGACTCGGGCATCTGGACCCTGCGCAAGCTGCTCGGCTGGCGCTCGGCCCGCGCCTCGGGGATTGCGGTCCAGGTCGAGGCCGCGCCCGCCGATCCGAGCGCCGACGACGGTCCCGAGCCCGGCCCGCCGGCTGCGGTCGAGCCACCGCCGCGCGCGCCGGACGCCGCGCCGTGAACCGCGGCTCGCCGGGCGGCTGATCAGGAGCCGATCGGCGCGGTGAGCGCCTTCTCGACGATGCCGGACAGCAGCTGGATGTCGGCCGGCAACAGCGCGGGCCGCGTCAGGTACGGGACCGGATGGGTCGGCGCCGCCACCGTCGCCGCGACCTCCGCGAAGTAGTGCTCGTTGAGCGCGCGGCGGCTGCACGCCATCTGGCCATGCGCGGTCAGCGACGCCAGCGGGTCGGCCGGGTGCGCCGCGGCCAGCGCGCCGAGCACGCGCGCCGGCGGCGACGTGGGCGGGAAGTGATCCGGGAACATCTGGTTGACGAGCACGCGCTGCGGAATGATCCCGAGCGGCGTGAGCTTGTCCGCGAGCTCGCGGGCCTCGGTCACCGGCATCTCCTCGGCGATCGTCACCAGGATCGCGGCCGTGCGCGCCTGATCGCGGAGCAGGCCCTGCACGGTGCGGGCGTCGCGGGTCAGCGGGCCCTCGGGGACGGTGTTCACGATCACCCACGGGATCCGCAGCATCGACAGGCTGTGCCCCGACGCCGGCATGTCGAACACGACCGTGTCCCAGACCGGCTTGCCGCGCTTCTCCTGGGTCGTGTGGTACCAGGCCTTGCCGAGCACGGCGTAGTCGTCGAGCCCGGGGACGGCGCGCAGGAACGCCTTGGTCACCCGGTTCTCGAAGATCATGTCGTAGATGCGCTCGAACTTGAGGATCATCAACCCGTACTCGCGCAGCGCGTGCGCGGGGCTGGTGTTGAGGCCGTACAGGTTCGGCGCCAGCTCGGTGGGCGACGGGCCCAGTGTCGGCTTGCCGAAGTAGTCGCCGTAGCGATCCTTGGCGTTGCTCTGATAGAGCAGGGTGCGCCGGCCGCGGCGCGCGCACGCAGACGCGATGGCCGCGGCCATCGTGCTACGGCCGACTCCACCTTTGCCGAGGACGAGGATGAGGCGCCGGTCGAGGAGCGTCACGAAGCGCGGACCATACCGACAGAGCGCGGGGCTGGCTACTCGCCAGGCGTCTTCATCGGAAACAGGGGCTCGCCATGGATCTCGAGCCGGTACACGCTGTTCTCGGTCTCGACGTAGATCATCTTGCCGCCGGGCTCGCCAAGAACCCGCTTCACCGGCGTGGTGATCATGCGGTGGCCATGCGGATCACGGAAGATGACCATGCCGCGTCCGACGTACGGATAACTGATGAGATAACCCGTGTAGACACGGCCCAGCCCACCGCTGGTCGAAGCGGCGCGTTCGATGCTGTGGTCACGAATTTTTCGTGCAGTTACGCTGACCATGGAACCCGCCGTAACAACACAGAAAGCATACGCACAACGCAAAGTCCCGTCACGCGCTATTCCCGTTTGAGTACCGCCGAGACCCCCGTGACATCCCCGCCCGAACCCGAGACGCCCGTCGCGACCGCTCCCGAGTTGACCGGGATCGAGTCCATCTACGCAGAAGTGCGTCGGCTGGCCGGCGCGGCGGCGGCAGCCGGAGCGGCCCCGGTGGTATCCCAGGTTGCTGACGGGATCGTCTCGGTGGCGGTACGGACGCCGACCTTGCCGCCAGCGGCCCACACCAGCTGCTACCTCGTCGGCGAGGGCGACCTGCTCGCGATCGATCCGGGCTCGCCGTTCGAGGACGAGCAGGCCGCGCTGCTGGCCACGATCACCGCGCGCGGCCGCCTGGTCGCGATCGCGCTCACGCACCATCACGGCGATCACACCGGGGGCGCCCGCGCGCTGGCGGCCGCGACCGGCGCGCCGATCTGGGCCCACGCGGCGACCGCGGCCGAGCTGCGCGGGCGACTCCCGGTGGCGCGGCTGCTCGACGACGGCGAGGTGCTCGAGGTCGGCGGCCGACGGCTGCGGGCGGTGTTCACGCCGGGGCATGCGGTCGGCCATCTGTGCTTTCTCGACGAGGCGTCGCGCGCCGTGATCGCCGGCGACATGGTCGCCGGGGTGGGGACCATCCTGATCGATCCCGACGGCGGTCACATGGCCACCTACCTGGCCTCGCTCGAGCGCCTGCTGACGGTCGGCACCGGCGCGGTCCTGCCCGCCCATGGTCCGGCCATCCCCGACGGACCGGCCAAGCTGCGCGAGTATCTCGCCCACCGCCGCATGCGCGAGGCGCGGGTGCGCGCCGCGCTGGCCGACGCCCCCCGGCCGGCGCGCGAGCTCTGCGCGATCGCCTACGCCGACACCCCGACCTTGCTGTGGCCGCTGGCCGAGCGCTCGCTCCTCGCGCACCTGGCAAAGCTGGTCGAGGATGGTGATGCGGTCACCGTCGACGGTGGCTGGCGACGCACCCTGCGGCTATAGTTCGCGGCTGTGGTCGACCTGCGCCGGTTCCGTGAGCTGCCAAACGTGGCGCTCATTCGCGACGTGATGCGGCGGTGGTGGGGGCTCGAGCTCGCCTTCGCCGATGCGAAGGGCTATGTCCTCGATCACGCCGACGGCAAGATCTTCCCGTCGCAGAACGAGCTGTGCCGGCTCGCCCTGTTCTCGAAGGAGGGCTTCCGCCGCTGCAACGAGAGCGTGCGGGTGGTGAAAGACCACCTGAAGGCCGGCCGCGCGAGCGGGCCCGGCGAGCCGACCGCGGCCTACGTGCACGACTGCCACCTCGGCTTCGACGTGGTCGCCGCGCCGATCTGGCTGGCGGGCGAGCTGATCGGCTTCGTCTTCACCGGTGGCAGCGTGCGCACCGAGCCGACCCCGATCGGCCGCGCCGAGCTGCTGCGCAAGGTGCGCGAGTTCGCGGAGATCGACGGCGACGCCGACCAGCACGTCGCCGATCTGCCACGGCTCGACGACACCGACCTCGAGCGCCTGAAGGATCTGGTCGCGGCCGCCGCCGCCGAGGTCGTGCGCCAGGCGCCGCGCTTCGCCGAGCCGTCGGCCCAGACCGGCCCCGATCATCCGTTCACCGAGATCGTCGGCAACAGCCCGGCGGTGCGCGACGTGGCCCGCCTGCTCGAGAAGATCGTGCGCAGCGAGTCGACCGTGCTCATCCACGGCGAGAGCGGCACCGGCAAGGAGCTGATCGCGCGGGCGATCCACTATCACGGGCCGCGCGGTAAGAAGGCGTTCGTCGTCCAGAACTGCTCGGCGTTCAACGACAACCTGCTCGAGAGCGCGCTGTTCGGCCATGTCCGCGGCGCGTTCACGGGCGCGGTGAAAGACCAGAAGGGCCTGTTCGAGGTCGCCGACGGCGGCACCTTCTTCCTCGACGAGATCGGCGACATGTCGGCGGCGCTGCAGGTGAAGCTGCTGCGCGTCCTGCAGGAAGGTACGCTGACCCCGGTCGGCGGCACCAAGCCGATCAAGGTCGACGTCCGCATCATCGCCGCCTCGCACAAGGACCTCACCGCGATGGTCGCGCGCCGCGAGTTCCGCGAGGACCTGTTCTACCGGGTCAACGTCCTCAAGATCACGGTGCCGCCGCTGCGCGAGCGCGCGACCGACATCCCGATCCTGGTCGAGCACTTCATCCGCAAGCACCACCGCGGCAAGGCGGCCAACGCGATCGGCGCCGACGTCGCCAACGCCGACATCCCGCGCCCGACCGACGCCGCGCTGGCGATGCTGGTCCGCTATCCGTGGCCCGGTAACATCCGCGAACTCGAGAACGAGATCGAGCGCGCCCTCGTGCTCGGCGGCGACGCCACCGAGATCCTCCCGGAGCTCCTGAGCCAGCGCATCCGCGACGCCGAGCCCGGTCCTGGCGCCGCGCGGCTCGGCAACCGCGACCTCACCGGCACCCTGCGCGAGGTCGTGGAGTCGGTCGAGTCCGAGGTGATCCTGCAGGGGCTCATCCGCACTCACTGGAACAAGTCGCAGCTGGCCAAGGAGCTCGGCATCTCGCGCAGCTACCTGATCCAGAAGTGCGCGTACTACGGACTCGAGCGCAAGGAGCCATGACCGTGGGGACCGCCCGCAAGGAACCGGCCGGCGTCTGTCCGAGTTGCACCAAGGCCTCGGCGCGCGGCGTCAGCGTGAACCCGACCGGCGCCGACGCGTTTCCGTTCTGCTCGTTCCGCTGCCAGCTCATCGACCTCGGCAAGTGGCTGGGCGAGGAGTACCGGATCGCCGACGCCGACGACCAGTCCGGCGGCGGCGGGTCGGACGGCATGCCCGGCAGCGACGACGAGCGCGACCGCTGACCGCCGGCGATCAGCCGGTGAACGCGGCGATCGACGCGCGCGACGCCAGCTCGAGCTTGTCACCGGCGAAGCCGTCGAACAGCGCGCGATGGGCGGCGCGCGAGCAGACGTCGTCGCGCGTCTCGTAGGCGCGGATCCACCCGATCAGCATCTCGAGGTTCGCGTCCTGGGCGTCCCGGCTCGGGTACTTGTGCGGCTCCCACGGCCGGGCCCGGGCGTTGGCGACGCAGGCCTCGATGCCCGGATCGAGGAGCAAGAGCCGCGTACAGTGCGGCAGCGGGACCGCGAGCAAGTCGGCGTAGCAGCCCTCGATGATCCAGCGGTCACGGTCGTCGAGGAACCCGCGGAGCTCGCCGGTGCTGTCGGCGACCGGCCGCCGTTGCGGCGGCGGCGTGGGCTCCCACGCCAGCGTATCGAGATCGAGCAGGGCCAGGCCGTGCGCGCGCGCGAGCCGGGTGGCCAGGGTCGACTTGCCGGACCCGGAGTTGCCGAGGAGGAGATAGCGCTGCATGGGTGCCTCGGTCACGGTGCGTCGGCGCAGACGCGGAAGCCGATGTGGAGATGGCGGAAGCTCGACGGGATCGCCTGGCGGTTGGCGAGGTGCGCGTCGGTCGCGTGGACGTAGTAGCAGCCGCCCTTCATCACGTGGCCGTCGCCGGCGGCCGCGCGGGTGAGCTCCCAGACGTTGCCCGAGGTGTCGGCCAGGCCGTACACGCTGGTCGAGGCCGGATGCGACCCGACCGCGTCGGGGCCGAACCCCCCGTCCTTCTGGCCGTAGGTCACGTCGACGTTGGCGTCGTCGGGGCCGAGCCGGTCGCCGTGCGGAAACGGCCGGCCGTCGATGCCGCGGGCCGCGCGCTCCCACTCGCGCTCGTCGCACAGCCGGGCGCCCGGCAGGCGACCCGAGCGGTCGAGCCACGCGGTGTACGCGGTCGCGTCCTCGGCGGTGATGCCGGACACCGGGAACTGCCGCCAGTCCTGCGACGCGCGCGTGGTGCGATCGCGATAGATGATGGGTGTGCCGGCGCGGGCGGTGTACTCGACGCCGCCCGGCGAAAAGCGGAGCTGGTAGGCACCATCGGCGAGGCGGCTCAGCTCGAGCTCGCCACCGGCCTGCACCGTCGCCGAGCTCTCGATGCGCGGCGTGCGCGCGGCGCGCTGGTCGGGCGGCAGCGCCTCGAGGAAGTCGATCCACTGCGCGTAGGTCACCTCGGTGGTGCCGATCAGGTAGGCCCCGGTCGCGACCTCGTGCATGGGCGCGGTGGCGAAGAACGCGCGGATCGCCTCCTCGTCGCGGCTGCCGAACGCGAACCGCCCGGCGGGCACCAACACGAACCCGGGCGGGACCTGGTCGGCGCGCGGTAGCGCGAGCTCGATCCGCTGCGGTTCGCCCGGTCGGACGAGCAGCGGCTGCCGCACCGTCGCCCGTCCCGGCGCCTGTGCGGTCAAGATATACGTGCCCGGCGT
Source organism: Kofleriaceae bacterium (assembly GCA_046597055.1). GTDB lineage: Bacteria > Myxococcota_A > Polyangia > Haliangiales > Haliangiaceae > UBA2376. The sequence goes on from JBKJLC010000089.1 coordinate 18,373, forward strand.
CAGCGGCACCGAGGTCAGCGGCGTGACCGGCGTCGGCGGCGCGGCGCCATTGGAGCCATCGGGGCCGTCGGCGGCGAGCGCGACGGTGCTATCAGCCGGCTCGATCGCCACCATCAGCGCGCCGGGCGCGGTCAGCCGGCGGGTCAGCGCGCCGCTCAGGTCGTACAGCCCGAGCCGGGTCGTCAGCTCGCGCTGGTCGGCGCTCCGGTACTCGCGCTCGGCCAGCCGGAGGCGCTCGTAGGTCAGCTCGGCCAGCTCGCCGCGGACGTCGTGGTCGTCGGTATCGAGCAGAAACGCCGCCTCGAGCGCACGCGAGGCCTGGGCATAGAGGTCGCGCGCGGCCAGGCTCTGCGCGCCCGCGGCCGCCCAGGCGGTCTCGCCGGGCTCGGTCTCGCCGGCGTCGAACCGAGCGAACGCCGCGGTGCGCAGCCGGGTGTTGTCGTCACTCGCGGCGCGGGCGCGGACCAGCAGCTGCGTGGCGTCAGTGAGCCGGGCCGCGACATGCGCCTCGAGATCGCGGCGTGCGACCAGCTTGGCCCCGACGTACACCGAGATCACAGCGAGCGGGATCATGGCGGCCAGGCCGCCGCGCAGCCAGCGCCGGCGCCGGACCGCCCGCCGCGCCGCCCGCACAAAGGTGAGCTGGTCCGCGGTCAGCTGATCGGACGGGAGCCCCGCGAGGTCGGCGAGCTGGCGCGCGCTCCACAGGCCGTCGGGCGCGCGCTGCCGTCGCTCCCAGTCGCTGACCGCGATCGCCAGGCGGGCCTGGATCGCGCGCACCTCGGCGGTCGCGTCGATCCAGCCGGCCAGGGTCGGCCAGCCATCGATCAGGCCCTCGTGGGCCAGCTCGTAGGTCGGCTCCTCGTCGGTGCCGCGCGCGATCACGAGCCGGCCGCGGACCACGGCATCGAGCGCGGCGCGGTCGAGCCCGGCCAGCTCGCGGGCGCTGCGCCGGGTCCGGGTCCGGCCCGGCGCGACCAGCTGGAGCAGCAGCGTGCGCGCGGCGGTGCGCTGGTGCGGCAGCAGGCTGTCGAGCACGCGGTCGGCGTGCCGCGCGAGCGCGCCGCGGACGCCCCCGATCGCGGCCAGCGACCGCGCGCTGATGGTGGCGGTCGCCGGGTCGCGGGCCTCCCACAGCTGGGCCAGCGTGAACGCGAGCAGCGGCAGCGCGGACACCGACCGCTCGCAGTCGGCATCGGCGACGAACCCGACCAGCCCGTCGACCAGCTCGTCCGATTCGAAGCGGACCCCGGTCGCGCTGGCCGGCCCCACGATCGCCTGGCGCGCGCCGTCGGCGGAGAGCGGCCCGAGCAGATAGATCGCCCGGGCGATCTCGGCACCGATCGCGGGCAGCTCGGCGACCCGGGTCAGGAAGTCGCTGCGCACCGTCGCCAGCAGGCGGAGGCCCGGGGTGCCGGCCGCGAGCTCGGCCAGCACCGCAGCGACCGCGGTCGCCTCGTCGCGGTCGGCGATCGTGACCAGCTCCTCGAGCTGATCGACGAACACCACGATCCCGCTGCCCGTGGTGCGGGCGCGCCGCAGCTCGCGCACGAAGCTGATCGGCTGGTCGCGCAGCGCCGCCAGCGTCGCCTCGGCCAGCCCCAGCGCGCTGGCCAGCGCGGCCGTGAGCGTGATCATCGGCCGCACCCCGGGCACGACCGACACGATCGTCCACGGCTCGCCGGCGCGCGTGCGCTCGGCCATCCGTGGCAGCACCCCGGCCCGGCACAGCGACGACTTGCCGGTCCCCGAGTCGCCGGTGACCAGCACGAACGGGTCGCTGGCCAGCCGCTCGGTCACCGCGCGGATCTCGGGTCCGCGCCCGAAGAACACCGCCCGGTGCTCGGCGTCGAACCCCGCCAGCCCACGATACGGATTGCCGGCAGGCAGCGCGCCGGTCAGCGCCGCCCCGCGGATCAGCTCGAGCGCCGCGCCGAGTTCGCTACCGGACGCGAACCGGTCCTGCGGATCGCGCGCCAGGCAGCGGTCGACCACCGCGGCGAACCGGGCGCCAGCCGGACCGAGCCGGTCGCTCAGCGATGGCGCGTCGAGCTCGTGGACCGGCGGCGGTCGCACCAGCGCCGACGGCTCCTCGATCCCGGCGGTGGTCGCCGGCGTGCCGAGCATGTCGAGCAGCGGCGCGCGCCCGGTGACCAGCTCGTAGAGGACGCACCCGATCTGGTAGACGTCGGAGCGACGGCTGGCCACGTCGCCGCGGCGAACCTCGGGGGCCAGGTAGCGCGGGGTGCCCGGGGTCGCACCGGGGCGCGTCAGGGTTCCGTCGACCCCGGCGGTCGCCGCCGGCGCGCCGGCGACGGCCGGGGCGGCGTCGAGCTTGGCCAGCCCGAAGTCGACCAGCTTGACGTCGCCGTCGAGGGTAAGGATCGCGTTGGCCGGCTTGATGTCGCGGTGGACGATGCCGTGGCGGTGGGCCGCGGCCAGACCGCGCGCCAGCGAGATGCCGATGTCGAGGCTGCGCTCCCAGCCGATCGGCTTGGCGAGCTGCTCGAGGCTCTCGCCGCGGATGTACTCGGACACCAGGTACGGCCGGCCCGCGACCTCGCCGTAGCGATGGACGGTGACGACGTTGACGTGCTGGAGGCGCGCGGCGGCGCGCGCCTCGATCGCGAACCGCTCGCGGACCCGCGCGTCGGGCGCGGCGTGCGCGATCCACTTCACGGCGACCAGCCGATCGAGCAGCCGATCTTCGGCCAGCCACACGCTGCCCATGCCGCCCTGCCCGAGCAGGCGGAGCAGCCGGTACTCCTCGAACTCGATCGGCGGGCTCCACGCGGCGGGCGGCCCCGCCGACGTCTCCTCGGGAGCTTCGGCCATGCGGCGACCCGGCCGGACCTACCGCGACGGGGTGTTGGTGGTCGTGGTCGTGGTCAGGTTCAGGTTCAGCGACGGCGTGATTGTCGTCAGGTTCAGCCCGCAGAACCCGACGGTCAGGGCGCCGCTCCGCCCCTCGCGGCCGCCAGTGCAGACCGCGTTGGCGGTGGCGACGCACGTCGAGCTCCACTGCCCGGTGCCGGCGACGCAGCAGCCGGGGCGATCGAGGCACACGCGGAGGGCGCACCCGGTGCTGTACTTGTCGAGCCCGGTACCGGCCGTGCACTCGCTGTGGGTCGTCATGGCGCGCGTGCAGCTCTGCGCCTCGGCGACGCAGCTCGCGTCCCAGCCGCGCGGGTCGGCCGGATCGGTGCAGTAGGCCGACACCGACCGCGTGCAGGCGGTGCACTCCCGATGGAGCCACTTGCCGACCGTCCGCTCCGAATGCGAACAGGCGGTGGTCGAGTCGATCTGGACCGTCGCCATCCCCCCCAGCCAGCCGCTCGCGCGCATCCAGGTCGATTGCACGTCGTCCGTGCTACTGCCCCGCTCGAAGCGAGCGGGACAGCCGACCTCGGGATCCTCGATGCTGCCGTAGTCCGCCGAGCCGGTCAGCTCCTGGTAGCGCAGGTGATCGATCTGAGTGGCACCGACCCGGTCGAACAGGGACTCCAGCCGCAGCGCGGTCGCCCGGGGGAACAGCTTCGCTGCGCGCGGGATCAACCCGGGTTCGGATCGGGTCGCGTCGTAGTCCCAGATGTCGACCAGGGTCCCATCGCGGGTGAACGAGTGACCGTTGGAGCAGTAGTCGGCGGTGGCGGCCCGCACGCACGCCTGGTGGAAGTCGCGGAGCCCATAGCTCGTGGTGTCCGGTACGCATGACAGGCTGGTGCCGCAGTTCTTGCGCGAGCTCCCGAACGGCCGGTAGCCCCACTGCGTACACTTCGCGATCGTGCCGTTGGTGCACGCGAACGTGAAGCTGGTCCCGCCGCTGGTGTGCTGCCCGGTCGCGTCGTAGGTGCCGGCGACCGCGATCGCGCGCTCGCCGTTCGGACAGAAGCTCAGCGGCTGGCCGTCGGCCTGCACCGCATCGGTGAGCTGGAGCTCGTACAGCCACAGGTCGCAGTTCTTCCGGCACCCGGCCGGATTGTCGCACGCGACGACCCCGCACGACTGGCTCGACAGGTGGCGGTCGAGCGGGAACATCGCCATCGACGTCGGGTCGGTGGTCACCGCGCCGATGTCGGCGCGGCTGCTGCCGATCCGGATCGAGCCGGTGATGACGGTGCCTGCCGGCGTCGTGAACGTCGCCGGGAACAGCGTGCCCGCCAGCGGGCTCGGGGTGGTCGCCAGGTTGTAGTCCGTGCAGCTCGACCGCACCGTCTTCGTGCGGTTCCAGTAACAGATCTTGCCGGGGAAGCGCTGCTCGTACCCGAACGGCTCGCGGGTCTGCTTCTTCCAGACCACCAGCGCGGTGCCGGCGACCGACACGCCAGTCAGGCTGCTGCCACCATACGTCGCGCCCTGGTAGTGGGTGCCCTGGTAGTGGGTGCCCTGGTAGTGGGTGCCCTGGTAGTGGGTGCCCTGGTAGTGGGTGCCCTGGTAGTGCGTGCCCTGGCCCGATGGCGACGTCACCGCCGCCTCCACCTCACCGAGCTCGGGCTCGCTGTCGACGCAGCCCATCGCCATCGCTGTCGCGACTGCCAGCAAGCGCACGTACATCATTGAACCGCACATATCACGTGGCGCTCGGGACCCAAAGCTCGACCTGTGGCGGTGCCACATCCTGCCCGGAGCAGGCCGGAATCTGACGATCAGTACGTGCTCTCGACCATGCGCGCGCCCTCGGGAGCGAGCGTGATCGTGTAGATGCGATTGAACTCGGTCTCGCTGATCGGCGAAACCGTCGTGCCGCCGAGCGCGAGGACCGTGTCCGGCACGGTGTTCGAGTGGCCGACGATCAAGACGTTGCCGGTCCCGGCGTGGCTTCGGGCCGCGGTCGCGAGCTGGGTGCCGTAGGTCGCCGCGTTGGCGTTGTTGACCGTGACCACCTGGACCGTCCGCCCGGCCGCGGTGGCGGTGGGGACCCCGGTATCGTGGGTCCGCGTGTACTGGCTGCTGTAGATCGCGACCACGTCGGCGTCGGCGAGGCGTAGCGCGAGCGCGTTGGCCCGGGCCATTCCGGCGGCGCTGAGCCCCGGGTTGGTGCCGACCCCGGTGGTCTCGGCGTGCCGGACCACGTACACGATCGTCGGCGGCCCGGCCGGTCCGTCGACCGTGCCGACCGGCGCGTCGATCGCCACGGCGGCGGCGTCGGTCGAGCCGACCGCGTCGACGTCGGCAGCGTCTGCCCCGGTCACCGGGCCATCCGGTGCGCCGGCGTCGTCCCCGCACGCGGCGACGACGATCAGGCAGATCCAGCGCTTGCTCCAGGACATGCGGCGCACCCTATACGACCTGCGCCCGGGCCGGAAGCGGGTTGAGCGCGGACCGGATGGTCGGGTCAGCTCACGAGTCGTAGCCGTGACCGCCCTCGAGGACGATCGCGCGGAGGGCCGCCGGCCACCACAGGATCAGCAATTCCGAAAGACGTACCGGAATCCAGCCGGTCGCCCGTGGGCCGGTCAGAACGTCAGCCGGAACCGGGCGCCGCCGCCCGGGCGCGACGAGGCCGCGCGCGGCGCACCGAGTAACCGGCGCCGGGTCAGGCGGTCAGCGCCGCCAGCCGGGCGCGCGCGGTGGTCGCGGCGAACCCGCGGGCCGCGGCGGTCATGGCCCGGCTCGGCACGCCGCGACGGACCAGCGCCGGGTCGAGGTCGGCGCCCTCGGTCGCGGACGCGACCTGCGGGAGGCCGGCCAGCGCCGCCGCGGTGGTGGCGGGCGCGACCGCGAACGTCCACTCGAGCACGGACCACGACAGCGCGGCATGGCCGGCCTCGTCGCCGGCGATCGCGGCCAGGATGGCGCGGATGGGCCCGTCGGCCTCGGCGGAGGCGAGGCGCGCCTCCTCGGCGGCCGCGGTCTCGTTGAGGCAGCCCTCGCGCCAGGCCTCGGTCGCCAGGATCGCGAGCGCGTGCGGCGAGCGCGCCGTGAAGCGCGGCTGCGCGAGCCACGCTGGCAGCGTCCACAGCGCGACGCCGCCGGCGGCTGCCGCGCACTGCTCGGCATGGCGGAGCTCGTCGTCCGCGGCGTCGAGCGCGCGCGCGATCAGCGCGGCGGGTGCACCGACCGCGGCCAGCTCGGCGGCCAGGCGCAGGAAGCTCGTCACCGAAGACAGCTCGAGCTGGGCCGACGACGCGAAGTGATCGCGGGCGGCGCGGGCCTCGGCCGAGCGCGCCGGCGGCAGCGTCGCCAGGGCCGGGCGCACCAGCTGGCCGGCGCGCACCAGCGGCCGGCCCTCGACGACCATCTCCTCGGCCACCGCCCACGGCGCGAGCCCGCCGAGCAGGGAGTACCGCGCTGGCTGCGGCGGATCGCCCAGCACGAAGCGGGTCTGCAGCGCGAGATATCCGGCGGGCTCGCCGAGGGTCGCGCCGAGGTGCAGCCCGAGGCGGCCGTGGGTATCGAGCCCGGCGCCGGCCTCCACGCCGAGCTGCTCGACGAGCGACTCGGTCGCGGCGCGCTCGAACGGGCGGGCGTGGAGGCCGCCGATCAGGCGCGGCGCGCCGCCGCCGAGCTCGATCCGGAGCAACCCGTCGGTCCGGCTGGTCAGGCACTGGCGGGCCTCGATGCCGCCGATCAGGCGAAGGCGGGGCGCCACGTCGATGCCGAGGACCAGCGCGATCGTGCGGGACTCGACGGTGTCGCACGGGTCGGCGGACGCCGCGGTCGAGGCGAGGCCGAGCAGGGTGGTGCCAAGGAGGCCGTGGCGGGCGAGGTTGCTCCAGCGGAGACGAGGCATCCTCTGCACGTTAGCAACCCGGAGACCAGCTCCGGAGATACGCAACATGACTGGCGCGCGCGGGCTGGCCGGGACTGACCACGACGGCGATGTCACGGTGTTTCCGCGCCACGGCAGCCATGGCCCGACAGGAATCTGAGTGCGGCGCCCGGGCCGCGCCCCCACCGGCAGGCGGGGCAACGGGAAGGTCGGCGGGCCGAGGTCCGTACAACAGGTATCCTGGGTCGCGGGCGGGTCGGGCGCGCGATCGCGGCCGGTACGATGCTAGGTTGGCGCAAGCGGGGAGGTGACCGATGTCGTGGGACAAGCGAGCCGGAGCGGGTGGGTCGGGCGCGGCTTCGTCGACGGGTGAGGGGACGGCGGCCGGCAAGCGGACGCTGACCTCCCGACTGCCCGGGCGCGCGGTGCAGTCGAAGGCCGCGGCGGCCCCGGCGACCTCGCCGGACGCGATCGCGTCGGCCGCGGGTGCCGGCATCGCGGGCAGTGGCGGGCCGGTGCCCCACCGCGCACGGATGGAAGAGGCGTTCGGCGTGCCGCTCGATGGCGTGCGCGCCCACACCGACGCGGCCGCCGCGCAGGCGTGCGACGCGATGGGCGCGAACGCGTTCGCGGTCGGTCACGATGTCGCTTTTGGCACCGCGACGCCCGATGTGGGGCTGGTCGCGCACGAGCTCACCCACGTCGTCCAGCAGAGCGGTCGGGTCCAGCCCAAGCTGGCGGTCGGCACGCCGGGCGATGGCTACGAGCAGGAGGCCGATGCGGTCGCCGAGCGGGTGAGCGGCGGGGACACGGTGCACGACGTCACCGCGGCCCACCTCGGGGACGGCGAGCTCGCCGGCGGCGGCGGTGCCGGGACCGTGCAGCGGGATCTCATGAGCGACGTCGCGCTGGGCGCGCGCAACCTCTATCACGACGTCGCCGAGGGGATCGGGCTCGAGACTCACGACGAGGCCGAGGCCGCGCGCCTGCAGGCGTTCATCGGGCACGGCATGTTCGGGCCGCAGGACCTGGTGCCGCCGACCAACATCGGCGGCTTCGCCGTGTCGTACGATCCGGCTGCCCAGGTGCTGACGATCCAGGTGCGCACCGGCATCAACTTCATCAACGGGCTCACGCTGGTCGCCGGGACCGGGGTGATCACATCCAATCACACCGACCTGGCCCAGGCCGCCATCGACGGCAACGCCGCGCCGGCCGCGGGCCGCCCCGCGTTCGTCGCCGACTTCACGTGGACGCCGGCCCAGGAGGACGCGTTCATCGCCGCCCTGCAGGCGCGGGTCGAGGGCGCCTGGAGCAGCGGCACCACCGGGCTGACGTTCGGCTGCACCCGTCCCGGCTGGGAGACCCTCACCGCCAGTGTCAACGTCGATGTCGACGTCCATCGCGGCGCCGCGACCGGCACCGATCACCTGGAGTCCACGGTCTACAAGGTGCCCGACAGCGGCCAGTACACGATCACGTCGGCGGTCGATGGCAATCGCAACGACCCCAACTCGGCCTTCGACAGCGACCCCCACAACAACGGCGTCGAGATGTCGAGCACCGACGTCCTGCCGACGCCGCTCGCCAACAGCCTCCTGCGCAAGTCGGTCACGTTCGGCCACGACTCCGCCGTGCTCGACGCCGCCGGCCAGGCGACCGTCAACGCGTTCAACGCCGACTTCCTGGATGCCAACCTCGACCTGACCAACCCGGTCACGCTCGAGGGGCACGCGTCGTCGTCGGGTGCCGATGCGTACAACCGCGACCTCGCCCAGCGGCGCATCGCTGCGGTCAAGGACCAGCTGCGCACCGCTGGCTTCACCGGGCTCAACGATCGCGTCACGGTCGACAACCAGGGCGAGGACGGGGCCGTCGAGGCCCCCGAGTGGCGCCGGGTCGACCTGATCTGCGGCAGCGGCGAAGGCCAGGCGGTGGCGTCGCACGAGTTCGGCCACGTGTTCGGCCTGCTCGACGAGTACGCCATCAATCCGGGCGGTACCATCCAGGGCACCGGCAACCCGACCGGGACGGTGGTCGGCCACGACGCCATGGCTCGCGCCATCGGCACCGGGGGCGCGGTCGCCGAGAACAACGACGGCATCATGTCGCTCGGCAACGCGGTCCGGCCGCAGCACTACGCGACGTTCGGCTGGGGCCTGATGCAGGTCACCGGCGTCAACGAGTGGAAGGTCGGCGCGGCGGCTCCCGGGGCGGCGGCCGCGGCACCGGCGCCCGCCGCAGCGCCCGGCACCGGCACCTGACCAGGATCTTGCACATGACTCGTCTCATCGTCTTCGTCGGGCTGCTCGCGGTCGTCGGCTGCAAGGGCACCGGCGGCCCGGCCGAGACCGGATCCAGCGGCGGCGCATCGTCGACGGGGTCGACCCGGCCCGATGCCGTTCAACCCGAGGAACCTGCCATGCCACCCGTATCGTCGTCTGGTTCGTCTGCCCCCTCGACCGCCGCCATCACCGCCACTGACGGGCTGCCGGCCGATCTCGCCGCGACCCGCCCGCTGTGGGAGTCGGCGCGAGCCCCGACCCAGCGGCAGAAGGCGCGCGTGACCCGGCTCTACCCCGACGGCCGCCTGTACACGTACAGCGATACCCGACGCGGCCTCGCCGACGGCAAGCCGACGCGGGAGCCGGCGCCGGCGGCGTGGCGCCTCGACGCCCAGATCGCCGGTGCGACCGTGACCCGGATCGAGGGCATCGTGCGCGACCGCTTCCTCGCCACGCCGGCGGCGGCCACCACGGTGGGTCCCGACGGCGCGGTGGTCACCTGGCGCGCGGCGCTCGACGGCAAGGAGCACGTCGTGACCACCCCCGCCGGCGCGACCTCGTCTCTCCCGGCACCGATCGCCGAGATCGAACAGGCGCTCCAGGCCGGCGTCGTCCCCGGCGCCGTGCCGGTCGAGCAGTAGCCGGGCGCGCCGGGGCATGGTCGGTGACACCGGCCGGTCACGGTCACGCCGTGGCCTGGCGCGGTCAAAGCGGCAAGGTGAACGAGAACCTGCTGCCAGCGCCGGGTTCACTCGCCACGTGCATGTCGCCGCCGTGCGCCAGGACCAGGCCCTTGACGATCGACAGGCCGATACCGGCACCGCGCGCGGTCGAACCGCCACCTCGCCAGAAGGGCTCGAACAGGCGCGGCAGCGCCTCTGCCGGGATGCCGACCCCACTGTCTTCGATCACGAACTCCAGCGCCGAACCGAGCCGCGCGGCGCGCACGGAGACCCGTCCCCCCGACGGCGTGAACTTGAGCGCGTTGGACACCAGGTTGGTGAGGATCTGCCGGAAGCGATGCGGATCGCGCCGGATCGCTGGCAGCTCCGGCTCGATCGCGGTCGTCAGCGTGACACCGCCTTGTTCCGCGAGCGGCGCGAGGAACTCGGTGACCTCCCCGATCAGGTCCTCGACGCCGCCGGTCTCGGCCTCGAGCGTCAACGCACCATTGACGAGACTCGCGCGATCGATGAGGTCGTCGACCAGTCGCGCCATCGAGCCCGACGCACGCTTGATCCGGTCCGCCACCCGCCGGGTCGCCGGGTCGGGCGCGCTGGCGTCGAGCCGCTGGGCCGAGAGGCTGATGATGCCGAGCGGGGTGCGCAGGTCGTGCGAGACGGTGCGTAGCAGCAGCTGATGCGCCGCCAGCGCCTCGTCGGCTGCCTGCTTGGCGAGCCGCAAGTCCAGCAAGTGCATCACGTGACTCGCGAGGGTGCGCAGCGCGTCGAGCTGGTGCGCGTCGAGCTCGCGCGGCACGACGTCGAGAACACACAGCGTGCCCAGCGGCTGATCGTCGCCGCTGCTGCGCAGCAGCGCGCCTGCGTAGAACCGCAACCCGGGCACGCCCGTGACCAGCGGGTTGCACGCGAACCGACTGTCGCGCGTGGTGTCGGGCACCACCAGCAGGTCGCGTTCGAGGATGGCGTGCGCGCAGATCGAGGTCTCGAGCGGGGTCTCGCGGACGCCGAGCCCGATCTCCGATTTGAACCACTGCCGGCCCTCCGCGATGAGGTTGACCGCGGCGATCGGCGTGCCGCAGATGTTCGAGATCAGCCGCGCGATCGCGTCGAACTCCAGCTCACGCGGCGTATCCAGGATCTGGTAGCGGTGCAGCGCCGCGAGGCGCTCGCTTTCAGCGGGGGGGAGCGGCGCGGCCATCTTCCCCCGCAGTGTGGCGGAAGCTGGCGGAATGTCGACGTTGGACCGCGCGGCCGCTCCCCCGCAGCTCAGCGGACCAGCTGCTCCCAGGTCAGGCCGAACCGGGCGAGGTACTTGCGCAGGCGGTCGGCATCGTTGCTGGAGGTCTTGCGGGCCCGGGACACCGCGTAGAGGCGGCGGCCGGCGTCGGACAGCGAGCGAGCGGCGCGGCAGGTACGGATGACGACCGCGAGCTGGGCCTGATCGACGAGGTCGAGCTCGGCGGCGCCGTCGCCGAGTAGCTCGGACAGCAGCCGGTCGTCGTCGACCGCGCGCGCGCCCGCAGCCACGACGGGTGCCAGGGCCAGCCACGCCTTACGCAGGCGGGCCAGCTCGACGTCGACGCCGTCGGTCGTGATGCGGCCGCCGGGGGCGAGGGTGGCCATGCGGCGGACGGCGCCGCCGAGGTCGCGAAAGTTGCCGGGCCAGGTGGCCTCGGGCGAGGTCGCAAAGGCCAGGAAGCGGGCGCGGGCCTCGCCGGCGAGGGTGACGCGAACGCCGAGCGCGGTGCTGGTGCGCTCGAGCTCGTAGGTGAGGTTGGGCTCGAGATCTTCGCGGCGGTCGGCGAGGCCGGGCAGGTGGAAGGTCCACAGGTCGATGCGGGCGAGGAGGTCGGCACGGAAGCGACCGGTGCCGACCAGCGCGGCCAGGTCGCGGTTGGTGCCGGCGAGGAGCTGGAAGTCGCTGGCGACCTCGACGTCGGCGCCGACCGGTGGCCACCGGCGGTCTTCGATCGCGCGCAGCAGCATCGCCTGCTCGTCGAGGCCGAGCTCGCCGACCTCGTCGAGGAAGAGCACGCCGCCGTCGGCCTGGCGCAGGAAGCCGGCGCGGGCGGCGGCGGCGCCGGTGAACGCGCCGCGGACGTGGCCGAACAGCGCCGACATCGCGCCGTCGCCGCGAACGGTCGCGCAGTTGACCTCGACCAGCGGGCCGGTGACCTGACGGCGGCTCTGCTTGAGCTGGTAGATGCGGCGGGCGAGCTGCGACTTGCCGGAGCCGGTGGGGCCGAGCAGGAGGATCGGATCACGGGCGCCGACCGCCACCCGCTCGAGCTCGTCGATCAGGCGGTTGAAGGCGGGCGACCGGGTGGCGATGCCGGACTTGAGCAGCGTGGTGGCATCGGCGTGCTCGCGCGCGAACCGCGCCGCCAGCCGGTCGTAGCGGGCCAGGTCGAGATCGATGGTGTCCCAGCTACCGGCCTGGCCGCCACGCACGCGGCCGCGGTTGCCATCGGGCGGGGTCGGCGAGGTCTGGATCAGGCGAGCGGGCAGGCGGCGCGACTCGACCAGGAGGAACAGGCTGATCTGCGCGATGTGCGTGCCGGTGGTGATGTGCGCGAGATAGTCCTCGCGCTCGGGCGCCCACTGGTAGTCGAGGGCGAAGTCGTGGAGCGCGCCGTAGACCTCCTCGAGGTCCCACGGATCGGTGATCGGCAGCGTGTGCAGGTGCACGGTCGTCTCGGGCGCCACCTGGCGGATGTCGGCCGCGACCTGGCGGCCGAGCTCGATCCAGCGCGGCGGGACCAGCAGCTCGAGGCGGTCGACGACCAGGTCGTCGTGCATGCACAGCGCGACCGACGGCCGCCAGCGCTCCCACCGGCGCGGGCCGCCGCCGGCGTCGAGGGTGGTGCCGAGCATGCCGATGACGACAACCGGACGTGGGCGCGTAGACGAGATAGTGGGATACTTCTTTAGATCAACGTATCACCTGGTTCGCAGCCGCGGGTGGGTGACACCGTGAAAAGCTCGGTCTTGTGCAGGGTTGGCGAGGACGGGCGGCAAAGCCGACGCCCGGCACAAGAGCTGCTTTGGTGTCCGCCGACCCCTCCAGGAGACCTTCGATGACGACCCACCAGACCCCGCCGGCGACCCCCACCACCACGGCCTCGAGCGCGGCCGAGCGCGCGTACGAGGTCACCCACGTGCCCCACGGCGTGCCGATCAAGTCGTGGACGAAGGGCGTGCCGTTCGAGGACGAGGCGCGCGCGCAGCTGCAGCGGATCGCGTCGCTGCCGTTCATCCACAAGTGGGTCGCGGCGATGCCCGACGTGCACCACGGCAAGGGCGCGACGGTCGGTAGCGTGATCGCGACCGTCGGCGCGATCATCCCGGCCGCGGTCGGCGTGGACATCGGCTGCGGCATGATGGCGGCGCGCACGTCGCTGACCGCGAACGATCTGCCGGACTCGCTGGCCGGCCTGCGCGCGGCGATCGAGCGCGCGGTGCCGCACGGTCGGACCGCCAACGGTGGCCCCGGCGACCGCGGCGCGTGGCACGACCTGCCGGTGGCGCAGCAGCAGGCGTGGGCGGCGATCGAGCCGGGCTACCGGCAGATCGTCGCGGCGCACCCGAAGCTCGACCGCGGCTCGCACGTGAACCACCTCGGCACCCTCGGCACCGGTAACCACTTCATCGAGGTGTGTCTCGACGAGACCGAGCGCGTGTGGGTGATGCTGCACTCGGGCTCGCGCGGTGTGGGTAACCGGATCGGTAGCTTCTTCATCGAGCTGGCCAAGCAGGACATGCGGCGCTGGTTCGTGAACCTGCCCGATCAGGACCTCGCGTACCTGCCCGAGGGTACCGAGCACTTCGACGCGTACCTGCGGGCGGTGAGCTGGGCGCAGGCGTACGCGCGCACCAACCGCGAGCTGATGATGGCGCAGGTGGTGGCGGCCATGCGGACGACCGAGCTGCCGGGGTTCGACGCCGCGGTCGAGGCGGTGAACTGTCACCACAACTACGTGGCGCGCGAGCGTCATTACGGCGCCAACGTGATCTTGACCCGCAAGGGTGCGGTCCGCGCCGGCAAGGACGAGCTCGGCATCATCCCCGGCAGCATGGGCGCGAAGAGCTACATCGTGAAGGGTCGCGGCAACCCCGAGAGCTTCGAGAGCTGTAGCCACGGCGCCGGCCGGGCGATGTCGCGCACCGAGGCCAAGCGGCGCTTCACGCTGGCCGACCACGCGGCGGCGACGGTCGGGATCGAGTGCCGCAAGGACGCGGACGTGATCGACGAGACCCCGGCCGCGTACAAGGCGATCGATCAGGTGATGGCCGCGCAGCGCGATCTGGTCGACGTGGTGTACACGCTGCGGCAGGTGCTGTGCGTGAAGGGCTGAGCCGAGCGAAGCGAGGCGGCTCCGATTCCGTACAGATCGGGCGCGGGCTCGGGCCCGCGGCCGATCGATCGGAGGGAGGGTGGGATTCGATAGAATCACACCCTCTGAGCGGGTCGAGACGGCACCAGCCACGGAGCGAGCGATGACCGACATGATCACGATCGAGGGTGCGCACGGCGAGGGCGGGGGCCAGATCCTCCGCGCCTCGCTGGCGCTGGCGCTGGCGACCGGCCGGCCGTTTCGCGCGGTGAACATCCGCGCGGGTCGGGCCAAGCCGGGGCTGCTGCGCCAGCACCTGACCGCGGTGCAGGCGGCGCGCGCGGTGAGCGGCGCCGAGGTCACCGGCGCCGAGCTGCGCTCGCAGGCGTTGACGTTCGTGCCCGGGCCGCTGCGGCCGGGGCCCTACCAGTTCGCGATCGGCAGCGCCGGCAGCACGATGCTGGTGCTGCAGGCGCTGGTGCCCGCGCTGCTGGTCGGCGAGGGCGCGTGGTCGATCGAGCTCGAAGGCGGCACCCACAACCCGATGGCGCCGTCGTTCGAGTTCTTCGAGCGGGCGCTGATGCCGCTGCTCGCGCGCATGGGCGGGCGGCTCACGGCGACGCTCGACCGGCCCGGGTTCGCGCCGGCGGGCGGCGGCAAGGTGCGGGTCGAGGCGCACGGCACCGGTCGCCTCGGCCGGCTCGAGCTGGTCGCGCGGGGCGCGATCCGCGACCGCCGGGTGACCGCCCTGGTGAGCAACCTGCCAAGGTCCATCGGCGAGCGCGAGCTGGCGGCCGCGTGCGATCGGCTGGGCTGGGATGCGAGCTGCGGGCGCATCGCGCACCCGGACGGGGCCGGTCCCGGCAACACCCTCTCGATCGCGGTCGAGGCCGAGCACGTGACCGAGGTGTTCACCGGCCACGGCGCCCAGGGCCGGCGGGCCGAGGCGGTCGCGCTGGCGGTCGCCGACGAGTGCGCGGCGTACCTCGCGACCGACGCGCCGGTCGGCGAGCACCTCGCCGATCAGCTGCTGGTGCCGATGGCGCTCGGCGGCGGTGGCGTGTTCCGGACGATGGCGCCGACCGGCCACACCACCACGCAGATCGATCTGCTGCGGCACTTCCTCGGCATCGAGGTCGGGTGTCGCGCGGTCGATGGCGTCTGGGAGCTCGAGGTCCCCGCGCGAGGTCGCGCCGGGTGACCCGGCAGCCGACCGTTGACGCTGGACGAGACGACCTTCCTGGCGGAGCCCGGCTCGAGCTTGTGAGCGGCCCGACGGACCCGGGCCGGCCGCGCGCCGCGCTACTCGGTCGGCGGGCGCAGCACCAGCACCGGCCGCCGGCAGGTGCGGAGCAGCTTGTCGGCGACCGAGCCGAGCAGGGCGCGGGTGATCCCCGAGCGCCCGCGCGACGCGACCACGACCACGTCGGCGCCCAGCCGCTCGGCGGCCTCGCCGATGATGCGCGCGGTGTCGTCGCCGTTGAGGACGTGCACGCGAGTGACGACGCCGGTCTGGTTGGGCGGCACCAGCGTGAGCAGGCGCCGCTCGAGGCTGGCCGCGTCAGCGCCCTCGTGATCCTCGTCGCGGACGTGGACCAGGTGGACCTCGCCGCCGCGCTCGCCGACCAGGGTGTAGCCGTAGGGCACCGCGTGGTTGGCGAAGTCGCTGAGGTCGGTCGCGACCACCGCGACCCGGAACCGCGGCACGTCGAGCCGGCCCAGGTGCATCGACGACGGCACGCACCACACCGACTGCTTGGCGTCGTGCAGCACCAGCGATGACACCGACGACAGCCGGCCGAGGCCACCCTTCTGGCGGGTGCCGATCAGGATCACGTCGGCGTTGGAGGCGTCGGCGATCTCGAGCAGGTGATCGCCGATCCGGCCCAGGCCCGGGCGTGGGTGGAAGGTGATCGTGCCCTCGCCGGGCAGCTCGCCCAGCCGGTGCTCGAGATCGCGCTCGAGCAGGCGCTCGAGCTCGGGATCGGCGTCGACCATCGAGCGGGCGCGCAGGCCGTAGCGGCGGGCGGCCTCGTCGGCGTAGTAGACGTGGGCGATCGCGACGTCGACCGGCCCGGCCTCGCGCAGCAGCTTGACCTGCGCGATCGCCGGCTCGCAGCTGGCCGACTCGTCGAGGCCGATCAGCACCCGCAGCGGGCGCTCGCCGGCCGCCCACGCCACGAACGGCGCGGCGTCGCGCACGATCAGGACCGGCACGCTGGCGGTCTCGGCGATGCCGCCGGCGATCGCGCCGAGCTTGTGCAGCGACGAGTTGGTGTGGCCCTTGGCCGAGATCACCAGCAGATCGCCGCCCTCGCTGGTGGTGGCCGCCACCAAGGTCGGGATCGCCGGGCCGACCTTCACCTCGCCGCGGACGCGGATCGGCGTGCCGACCGCCAGGCGGGTGGCATCGACGTCGATGCGGGCGCGGGCGGCGGTCGTCAGCTTGTCGCGGCTGGCCGCGTCGTCGGCGCCGGCCCGATCGGGATCGATCACGTGGACCAGGACGAGGTCGCCGTCACCGCGCCGGCGGGCGATCGCGAGCGCGGCGGTGAGGCCCTCGAGGGCGAGCTCGGACAGGTCAGTACCGCAGACGATGGCCATGGTTCCTCGGTCCCCGTCGGGCTAGTCGATGTACGCGATCCGGCGGATCAGCTCGAGCAGGCGCTCACGCCCGCCCGGGCGCAGGCCCACGAAGCGTACGCCCATGCCGGGATCGATGTTGGCGAGCGAGCCGGGCCGGTACGGGTTGACCCAGATCACCTCGCCCTCGAGCTCGAGGGCCGGCTCGTCAGCGACGCTCGGCGGCGGCGGGAACCGCAGGTTGAGCCGGGTGCCCGACGGCGACGGCTCGAGCGTGCGCACGAAGATGCCGGTCGAGCTGATGTCGCGGATCGACGCGAACAGGTACGTGTCGCTGCGGCGGTAGTCGACGACGTGGTCGACCAGGACGCGGGTCGCGGCACGACGCTCCGCACCGTCCAGCGCGACATCCCCCGCGGTCTTGAGCCGGGCCATCGGGTCCGTCATAACCGCGGGTCGTACCCAGTTGCAAGCCAGACCATCAGGTGGTCTCAGGTGGGCGGTCCGCGCCGGGCCGGGGCTTGCTCCGGCGGCGGAGGACGATCAGGCCCATCCCGAGCGCGATCAGCACCAGCCCGCTGGGCTCGCCGGCGCCGCCGGCGTCGCAGCCGCCGCGGCTGGTGAGGACGACCGAGCCCACCTTCACGCGGTTGTTGCCGTCCTTGAGCCCGGCCGGCGCGGTGGTGACGGTCATGTTGCGCCAGTTGGGGTTGGTGCCGGTGAAGAACCCGATCCAGACGTCGTACGCGCCGGCGTTGAAGCCCGAGTTGCCGGCCTGCACCGTGAAGGTATCGACGATGTAGTCGCCGGGCTGCCAGAACGAGGTCGCGCAGCGGCCGCGGATCGGATCGTGGTCGCCCTGGAAGCGGGTGCCGCCGTGATCGAAGTGCGCGAGGATCTTCCACGAGCCGCCGATCGGGGCGGTGACCTTGAAGATGAGCGTGACGTCGAACGAGCTGCCGCGCGGGACCTTTTTCGGGATCCGCGCGCCGACCAGCTCGATCGCGTTGTCCCAGCTCACCGCCGGGGCCGGGCTCATGTCCTCCGGCGGCTCGCGCAGCATCGCGGTGGCGATCGGGTTGAGGTCGCGGGCGCCGCCCAGCTGGTTCGACAGCAGCATCGTCCGGGCGTTGCTGTCGTCGACCACGTGATAGTTCACGCCCTCGGCGCGGGCCCGGTGGATCGCGCACAGCTCGGCCGCGGGCGCCATCGCGAACACCCGGGTCGGCCGGCGCAGGAACGCGAGCAGCTGTTCGCGGCCGGGCAGCTCGTCCCACTTGCCGTCGGCGTAGTAGCGGGGCGCGTTGCCCATGGAGCCCATGATGCCGAACCCGTCACCGGGCTGGCGGAGGTCCTTGTAGACCTGGAACACGTGCTTCGAGGACAGGTTGACCGACAGACCGCGGTGCCAGGCGTGGGTCCAGAACAGGCCCATCACCACCGTCATCACCAGCGCCGCCGGGATCCCGTACCGCGCGATCGTCGACAGCGACCACCGGTCGTGCCAGGTCGGCGCCGCGCCCGGGCGAGCCGGCGGCCGCCACAGCCACAGGTCGAGCGCGAACGGCATCACCACCAAGAAGCCGAGCGGCAGGATCCACTTGCTGAGCGGCAGGCCGAGCAGCGCGGCGTTGGGCGGGAACTTGATCTGATCGTTGCCGACCAGCAGCGAGGTCAGCCGCTCGGGGAACGCGGCCAGGTCCTTGCCGAGCACGACCGCGCCGAGCAGGACCGCGAAGGCGATCAGGCTCACGGTGCGCGCCTGGTAGCGCGCGGGATCGCCATCGGGGTTGGTCAGCGCGGTGCGCTCCTCGAGCAGCGCGTCGATCCACAGGCCGACCGCGAGCGCGCAGGCGGGGAAGCCCGGGAAGATCACGAAGCCGACCTTGCGGCTCATCACCGCCGACGCGAACCACGCCGCCGCTGCCCAGCCGAGCAGCACCGCGCCCGCCCAGCGCCGGCGCTCGCCGGCCAGGCCGCTCGCGAGCGCGGCCAGCGCGATCGGCACCAGCATCGACCACGGGAACATGCCGAAGCCGGCCTGCTCGAACATGCTGTCGTAGGTCGCGCGCAGGTCGTCGTCGTTGCGCCACTGTCCGCCGAGCAGGGTCGACCAGCAGTCGTCGATGAGGATGCTCTTGCCGCCGACCTGGCGGGTGCCGACCGTCAGCGGTCCCAGGTCGAAGAGCTGCGCGACTAGCAGGCCGCTGACGACCAGGAGCGCGAGCGTCGCGATCAGCGCGGCGCCGCCGGCCCAGCCGTTCGCCACCGGCCGCGGCTCGCCGGGCGCCCCGCGCCGGTCGATCGCGCGCCAGGTGGTGCGCAGCGCCGCGCCGACCACCGGCAGGCCGAGCCCGCCGGCGAGGGCGACCCCGGCCAGCGGCGGGATCAGCCCGAGCAGCGCGCCGCCGCCGTGGAAGGCGAGGTCGGCGCCGACCAGGATCGCGGCGACTGCGAGCACCAGATCGATCGCGCGCACCGCGCCGCGGCCGTGGCGCTGGCACGGCTGCGCGAATGCGCACAGGCCGTAGGCGATCAGCGCGGCGCCGACCGCGGTGCCGATGTCGCTGGTGAACTGGCGCGACTGCAGCGCCCACAGCGGGAACGACAGCAGCACGATCCCGCCGAGTACGCCGGCGCGCCATGACGCCAGCCGCCAGCCGGTCAGCACGGTCGCGACCAGGCCGACCAGGCCGAGCAGGACCAGCGGGATGCGGGCGCCGAGATCGCTGGTGCCGACGTGCCGCAGCCCCCAGGCCGCGCTGCGGGCGGTCAGCGTGCGCGCGCCGGCGGGATCCGGCGGGGTCTTGCAGGTCGCGGCGGCCGGCGGTGGCTGGTAGGTGCCGTCGGAGCGGGCCAGCGCCTCGTCGGCGACCGCCATCTCGAGCGGCTCCCACAGGCCCGGCGTGCCGAGCCCGGGCACCAGGCACGCGATCGCCAGGACGAGCACCACGACGAGCCCGAGGGGGTGCGAGAGATAGGCGAGGGGCGACCGGCGCACGTCCGGGCAACGTACGCAAAGACCCGGCGCGACCGCAAGCCGGCAGGGGAGGCCCTTCGCCCGGGCCGGACGGTCGCGCCCGCCCGAACCGACCCGGCAGATGACCGCGAACGCCCCTCGGCGGCCGGGATTCTTGCCGGCACGCCCGCGGGCGGCGAAACTGCCGCGGTGGACTGGAAGGCGCGCAAGGACGAGCTCGATCGCCTGCACCGACGGGTGCGGATCGCGCGCACGCCCAGCCTGATCGCGAGCTGGACCCGGGGCTGGCTGCGGCTGCCGCGCGCGGCGATGAGCGATCCGCCGCCCCGGGTCGGACCCGGCCAGGTCGCGATCACGTTCGGAGGCCACGCCACCGCGCTGGTCCGCTACGCCGGGCTCACGATCGCGTTCGACCCGATGCTCGGCCGCTGGGTCGGCGGCGTGCACCGAGCGGTCGAGCCCGGGCTCGCCCCCGGTGACCTCGCCACCGTCGGGCTGGTGCTCATCAGCCACGCCCACGTCGACCACCTGCACCTGCCGACCCTCGCGCACGTGCCGCGGACGGCGACCGTGATCGTGCCGCCCGGCGTCGCTGCCCAGGTGTCGCCGCTCGGCTTCGCGCGGGTGATCGAGCTGCGCGCCGGCGCCGAGCTCGGTCTGGAGGGGGTGCGGATCTCGACCGGGCCCCTTCACCACGGCGACGAGGAGCGTGGCCACGGGCTCGCCTACGTCGTCGCCGGCGGTGGCCCCAGCGTGTTCCTGTGTGGCGACGGCGGCTACGGGCCCTCGTTCGCCGACGTCGGCCAGCGCCACGCGCCCGACCTGGCGCTGCTACCGATCGGCGGCTTCTGGCCGCGGTCGTTCCGCGCACGCCACATGAGCCCGCTCGACGCGGTCTACGCGTTCGAGGACCTGCGCGCGCGCATGATGATCCCGATTCACCACGGCGCGTTCGCGCTCTCGTACGAGCGGCTGAGCGAGCCGGTGCGGTGGCTCGAGGCGCTGGCCCGCGAGCGCAGCCTCGACGCCCACATCCGCGTGCTCGGGCCCGGCGAGTCCGAGGTGTTCACGTCGCCGCGCGGCGTCGGCCGGGCCGCGGTGCCTGGCGGCGACGATGAGGCCGCACCCGAGGCGGCGCCCGAGGGGGTGTCGCCCGAGCCGACCGCGCTGCGCACGGGCCCTTGGCCGCTCGCGGCCGCGTCGTGACGGCCGCCACCCGGCTGTGGTCGCCGGGGCTGATCCTGGTCGTGACCGTGCTCTTCCTCGGCGCGCTGCTGCCCAACGTGTTCGTGCTCGCGGCGCGCTTCCTCGGCGAGCGCGGCTACGATCAGCGCGACATCGGCGTCATCATGGGCTCGTTCAGCGTCGCGTCGCTGGCGTGCTCGCCGGCGGTCGGCTGGATGTCGGCGCGCTTCGGTCACGCCCGCGTGCTCGCCACCGGCTGCGTGGTGTGCGCGAGCGGCGCGTTCCTGTTCGACGCCACCACCACCATGGTCGGGTTCGCGATCGCGCGCGGGCTCCAGGGCGTCGGGTTCGCCGCGGTCCTGGTGGGCGGCGCCGCCTACGTGGCCGAGACCGCGCCGGCCGGCCGGCTCGGCGAGGCGCTCGGGGTGTCGGGCGTGCTCACGCTGACCGCCCAGGCGGTCGGGCCGGCCGCCGCGTCGGCGATCCACGATCTCTGCGGCTGGAGCTGGGTGTGGCGGGTTGGCGGGATCAGCGGGCTGGCCGGCGCGCTGGTCGCCCTGGCGCTGCCGGCGGCGGTGCGCCGCGATCTGGGCGACGACGGTCCGCGCGCGCCGGCGGCCGCCGCGCTGGCCGCCAGCGTGCTGGCCGGGCTCGGGTTCGGTGCGATCTGGACCTTCCTGGCCGACTACGGGCCCCGCGCCGGGGTGCCCAACGTCACCCCGTTCTTCGTGGCCTACGTCGCGGCGGCGGTGTCGACCCGGTTGCTGCTCGGCCGGCTGTCCGATCGCATCGGCCGGCGCGCGGCGGCCACCCCGGCGCTGTGCGGCCACGCGATCATCCTGGTGGTGATGGCAGGGCTGGGCGCGACCTGGCACCTCGTCGTGATCGGTCTGGTCTACGGCCTGTGCCACGGCATCTACTACCCGACCTTGCAGGCGATGATCGTCGAGCGCTCGGGCGGCCGCCGCAGCCGCGCGATCGCCGCTTCGACCTTCGCGTTCGGCGCCGGCACGGTCACCGCTGCGTTCGGTCTGGGGCCGCTCGCACGCGAGCTCGACTATCCCATCATCTATCTGGTGGCGGCCGGGGCCGGCGCGGTCGCCGCCGCGCTGGTCGGGTGGGGCGACCGCAAGCACCACCCCGTCTCTCCCGCCGCCACCTGATCGTGCTACAAGCCGCACTCGATGGCCGACCGGGCGCCTGATGTATCGATCGTGATCCCGGTCTACAACGAGCAGGCGATCCTGCGCGAGGCGGTCACCGAGCTCCGCGAGGGCCTGCTCAGCGTCCGCGGCGATCTCGGACATCCGCCGCTCGAGTTCGAGATCATCCTCGCCGAGAACGGTTCACGCGACGACACGGTCGCGCTGGCCCAGGGCCTCGCCGCCGAGCTGCCCGACGTCCGGACCTTCTCGCTGGGTGAGCCCAACTACGGCAAGGCGCTGCGCCAGGGCATCCTGATGGCGCGCGGCGATCTGGTCATCTGCGACGAGATCGACCTGTGCGACACCGACTTTTACCGGCGCGCGCTGGCGCTCCTGCGCGCGCGCGGCTGTGACCTGGTGGTCGGCTCCAAGTCGATGCGCGGCGCCCGCGACCAGCGGCCGTTCGTGCGCCGGCTGGCGACCCGCGTGATCAACGATCTGCTGCGGGTGACGCTCGACTTCCGCGGCACCGACACCCACGGCCTCAAGGCGTTCCGCCGCGCCACCCTGGCGCCGATCGTCGACCAGTGCGTGATCGACAAGGACCTGTTCGCGTCGGAGCTCGTGATCCGCGCCAACCGCGCCGACATCTCGATGATCGAGATCCCGGTGCGGCTCGCCGAGAAGCGCCCGCCCGCGATCAACCTGGTCAGGCGGGTGCCCGGGGTGCTGCGTGGGCTGGTCAAGCTGACGCGGGTCATCCGCTTCAACCAGGAACCGTAGGCGCGGCATGCGCCCGCTGCTCGCGGTCTCCGTCGATCTCGATCCGATCCCCTGTTACTACCGGATCCACGGCCTGCCGCCGGCGCCGCCCGACCTGCGCGACGTGGTGATGCGGTGCGCGCTGCCCCGGCTGGCCGAGCTGTTCGCGCGGCACCTGGTGCCGGCGACCTGGTTCGTGGTCGGCAGCGACCTGGATCCCGCCGCGGTCGGCGCCGCCTCGGCCGCGGTCGCGGCTTCGCTGCTGGCCGAGCGCCACGCCGCTGGCGACGAGCTGGCCAACCACTCGACCACGCACCCCTACGATCTCGCGCGGCGCCCGGCGGCCCAGGTCACCGACGAGATCGCCGGTTGCGATCGCCGGCTGCGCGCGATCACAGGCCGTCCCATCACCGGTTTCCGGGCCCCCGGCTACGACCTGTCGCCGACGATGCTCGCCGAGCTGTGCCGGCTCGGCTACACATACGACTCGTCGATCTTCCCGGCGCCCGGCTACTACGCGGCCAAGGCGGTGGTGATGGCCGGCCTGCGCATGCTGGGCCGCCCGAGCGGCGCGGTGCTGACCAGCCCGGGCGCGCTGATCGCGCCGACCGATCCCTACCGGCCCGCGATGCGGGCGCCGTGGCGCCGCGGTCAGGCGGCGGTGGTCGAGCTGCCGATCGCGGTGACGCCATGGACCCGGGTCCCGACCATCGGCACCTCGCTCTTGCTGGCGCCGCGCTGGCTGCGCCGGCGCTGGCTGCACGCCATGCGCCACCGGCCGCTGTTCAACCTCGAGCTCCACGGCATCGATCTGATCGACGCCGAGCTCGACGGCATCCCCGGCGAGCTGGTCGCGCGCCAGCACGACCTGCGGGTGCCGCTCGCGCAGAAGCTCGATGCGCTCGACGAGATCCTGACCGTGCTGCGGGTCGACCGCGAGCCGGTGACGCTGCAGGCGGCCGCGGTCTGGGTCCAGCGCGAAGCGGCCTGACCGGCGGGCGCTCGGGGCCGCCCTGGCCACCGGCTGGGTGCCCTAGCGGCCGCGGCGACCGGTGATCGCGCCGCGCGCGAGCGCATCGCAGCGCTCGTTCTCGATCACGCCCGCGTGGCCGGGCACCTTGACGAAGCGCACGTCGGAGAACGCGGCCAGGCGTTGCTTCATCTCCAGGATCAGCTCGACGTTGGCCTTGGCCTTCCAGCCCAGCGACAGCACCCCGATCGAGTACTGCGAGTCGGTGTAGACCCGGACCGGCCGGGTCACGTCGGCCACCAGATCCAGGCCGCGCAGGATCGCGGTGAGCTCGGCGATGTTGTTGGTGCCGAGCCCGAGGTACTCGGCGTGTTCCTTGCGCTCGGCGCCGTCGATCACGACCACGCCGATCGAGGCCGGCCCCGGGTTGCCGGTGCACGCGCCGTCGGTCCAGACGTGGACCGTGCCGTCGGGGGCGGCGTCGCCCAGCCGGGCCGCCCCGAGGTTGGCGCTGACGGCCTTGGCGGTCCGCGGCTTCGCGGCCGTCGGCCTGGCGACCGGGGTCGCCGGCGCGCCATCGGCCCGCGCGGCCGGGACCGCGCCCGCACCGAGGTCGGGCTCGATGGTCGAGCCGGCGAGCGGCGCCAGGTTGCGCGCCCCTGCCTTGTACGGCTTGGCGCCCGGGTCGCGCTTGTAGACGATGGTCACCCGGCCGCCGGGATCGGCGCGCAGCTGGCCGGTGTCGTCGACCTCGGCCCAGACCTGAGAATCGCGGAGGGTGTGGCGCATCCAGGGCATCGGCGCGGAGAATAGCCACGCCCCCCTGACCTCGGGATAGGTGTCTTGCAGCGGGCGGCGGCCGTGTTACAACCCCGCGCACTTCGGGAGGAACGTGATGATCAAGCTCGCTCGGACTCTGGTGCTGCCCCTGGTTCTCGTCGTCTCGGTTGCGGCCTGTGACAAGGGCAAGAAGGCTGGCGGCGGGGGCTCCACCGGCGAGGCCGGCGCGTCGTCGATCGCTCCGGCCCAGGGTGGGCTCAAGCGCGCCCTCGCGGCGATGCCGGCCGACACCGAGTTCATCATCGGGATGGACGTCACCCAGCTTCGCAAGAGCGACCTCTGGAAGAAGTACGAGCCGATGGCCATGGCGAAGGCCGGCCCCAAGCTCGCCGAGTTCAAGACCAAGTGCGGCTTCGATCCGATCGAGAAGCTCCAGGGCGTGCTGGTCGGCGGCAAGGGCCAGCAGTTCGATGACGCCACGGTCTTCGTGCGCGGCTTCGAGAAGAAGGCGGTCCTCGACTGCCTCGGCAAGCTCGCCAACGAGCCCAAGGCCGAGGGCGGCACCGCCACCAGGACCCTCACCGTCGACGGCGACTACGTCGAGATGGGCGAGACCGGCGAGGATCCGATGCGGTTCCTCTTCATCGACAACGAGACGATCCTCATCCTCAAGCGCGGTGAGGCGGCCGCGGACAAGCCGACCCTGCTCGCCGCCGCCGGCGCCAAGGACGGCGACGGCCTGACCAGCTCCAAGACGTTCGTATCGCTGCTCGACAGCACCAAGACCGCGTCGTCGCTGTGGTTCCTCATGAACGCATCGGCGCCGATGCTGGCCCAGGCCACCTCGCAGCTGCCCGGCAACATGAAGTTCCTCGCGATCTTCGGCTCGGTGAACGTGTCGGCGGGCGTCGACGGCGAGATGCGCTTCCGCATGGCGAACCCCGACGGCGCGCAGAGCCTGAAGGCGATGGCGGAGCTCGGGATCGGGCAGGCCGCGCAGGCGCCGATGGCCGCCGACATGGTCAAGGGCGTCAAGCTGTCGGTCGTCGACAGCGACACCGTCATGACCTTCAAGTACGACGAGGCCCAGATCCAGAAGATGGTCACGCTGGCCCAGGGCATGGGCGGCGGGCTCTGAACCAGCCGTCCGTGGCGGTGCGCACGCGCGCGGTCGTGGGGGTGGCGTGCGCCGGACTGGTGCTCGCCGGCCTGGGGGCGGGGTGCAAGAAGCGGTCGGGCGCGGGCGGCGCGCCGGTGCCGATCGCGGCGCTGGCCGCGATCCCGGCGGACGCGACCGTCGTCATCGGCATCGACGTGCGTCGGCTGGCCGACTCGCAGCTGGTCGCGCGCGCGGTCGAGCAGATGCTGATCCGCGATCCCGAGCTGAGCGCGCGGCTCGAGCGGCTGGCCCGCGATTGCGGGGTCGACGTGACCCGGCAGGTGCGCTCGGTCCATCTCGCGCTCGGGCCCAAGCTGCCGCCGGGCGCGGCCCAGCCGTCGCTCCTGGTCGCGACCGGCGAGCTGTCGGAGACCGCGCTCACCCGCTGTCTGCAGGCCGGGGTCGGCTCCGGCGGTGGCGACCTGACCGTCCGCGACGCGGACGGCCGCAGCCTCTACAAGCTGACCGAGGGCAGCCGCACCCTGTTCTTCGGGTTCGGCCAGGCCGACACCGTCGTGCTCGGCCCGTCGGAGACCTGGGTGCGGGCCGCGCTCGGCGGCGACGCCAAGGTCGAGACCTCGCCGGTGCTGGGGCCCCTGCTGGCCAAGGTCGATCGCACGGCGGCGATCTGGGCTGCCGCCGCGATGGACGCCGACCTCGGCACGGCGCTCGCCCGGATCACCAAGGGCAAGGTGGCCACGCCGCCGCAGGCGCTCTATGGCGCGCTCGACCCGGCCGATGGGCTGCGCGCCGAGATCGCGTTCGTCATGGCCAACGACGCCGATGCCGAGGCGCTGGCCGGCTTCGCGCGGGGTGAGCTCGCGCTGGCCGCGCTGGCCGCCCAGGCCAAGGGCCTCGGCATGGTGGTCGCGAAGGCCGCCGTGGGGCGGAAGGGCGCGGAAACCCAGCTCCGAGTGACCCTCACAGACGCCGAGCTGAAACAGCTGCTGGGCGCGATTGACAGGGGACGCCCCGCTGGTCAGGATGCGCAGCCCGCGTCGGACGCGGGTCCAGCCCCGTTGTCGCCGGATCCCGGCGACGCCGGCGTGCCGACGACGACACCGTAGCCCCGCGAGACCTGCCATGGCGAAGAAGACCGCGACCCCGGCGAAGGCCGAGACCAAGAAGAGCTCGAAGACCAGCAAGGGCGACAAGACGCCCCGTACGCCGAAGGTAAAGGCGGCGAAGAAGGTGGTTGCGCCCACCGGACCATTCGCCCGCCTCAAGGCGAAGTACGGCACCAAGGACAAGCTGGTCGACGCGATCGCCAGCAACGTCGCCGCCGCTGGCGATGACGCCGGTGCGCTCAAGGACCGCCTGCTCAAGGCGTCCAACCAGCAGCTCCTGCGCATGGCGACGGTCGTCGAGACCGTCAAGAAGGCCTACGGCAGCCGCGACAAGCTGATCGACGCGCTGGCCAAGGCGCTGAACAAGGCCAAGGACAAGGACTACCTGGCCCAGCTCGGCTCGATGTCGCTGCCGCACCTGTACGAGCTGGCCCGCGCCGCCGAGCGCAAGGCCAAGGCCGCGCGCCCCGCGACCCGCGCCGCGAAGTAACGCTCCTCGTTCCCGCAGCGGTGCACTAGGCTGTAGGCGTGCGTCCGCGCGTGCCGGTCTTGCTGTGCGCCCTCGGCGTGCTGGCGACCGCCGCTCCCGGCGTCGGGCCCAGCGCCGGTGCCGACGATGACCTG
>JBKJLC010000149.1:0-4253 GCA_046597055.1 Kofleriaceae bacterium
GGGTCTATCTGCCGCCGGACGCGAACTGTCTGCTCTCGGTCCTCGATCATTGCCTCCGCAGCCGCGACTACGTCAACGTGGTCGTCATCGGCAAGCAACCAGCCCCGCAATGGCTCCACATCGACGACGCGATCTTGCACTGCACCCGCGGGATCGGCATCTTCGATTGGGCGTCGAGCGATCGCGGCGTCGAACCCCACGTGGTCCTGGCCTGCGCCGGCGACGTGCCAACCCTTGAAACACTGGCAGCGACGAGCATCCTGCGCGAGCTCATCCCCGACCTTAAAGTCCGCGTCGTCAATGTCGTTGATCTGATGAGACTCCAGACGCCTGACGACCATCCCCACGGAATGTCCGACCACGAGTTCGACGCGCTGTTCACGACGGACCGGCCGGTGATCTTCGCGTTCCACGGGTATCCGTGGTTGATCCACCGCCTGACCTACCGCCGCACCAACCACGCCAACCTCCACGTCCGTGGATACAAGGAGGAGGGAACGACAACCACGCCGTTCGACATGTTGATGCTCAACGACCTGGACCGGTTCCATCTCGTGATCGACGTCATCGACCGCGTGCCAGACCTCAACACCCGTTGCGCGCACCTGCGCCAGGACATGGTCGACGCTCGCGCAGCAGCCCGGCTCCACACCCGCGCAACCGGCGAAGACCCGCCATCGGTGACCGAATGGACATGGCTCGCGACTGCACCGAAATGAGCCCGCCGATCACGCCGACGTCGACGGCGGGTACGTGACGCGGCACCTGCCCGAACGTGTCGTAGGCGAGCAGCATTTCCTGCGCGCGAGCGATTCACCGCCCGAACGGGGCGTGATCGCCCCTCCGCAGCGCGCGCGAAGCAGATGAGCAAGCTCAGGAGATCCTGGAGGATCGGGTGGCGGTCAGCGTTCGACCAGAACCGTGCAGCGAGCGTGGCGGATCATTGCGACAGGTAGCCGCCGTCGATCGCGTAGTACGAGCCGGTCACGAACGACGCCTTCTCGGAACTGAGCCAGAGCACCAGCTCCGCGACTTCCGCGGCCTCGCCGATCCGGCCGAGCGGGTGCATCTTCGCGAGGGCATCCAGCACCTCGGGCGTCAGGTTCTTGTCGAGCAGCGGGGTCCGGATGAAGCCGGGGCCGACCGCGTTGACACGAATCTGGTGCGGCCCGTACTCCAGCGCCGCATTCCGGGTCAGGCCCACCACGCCATGCTTCGCACTGACGTAAGCCCCGGCGTTGCGGAAGCCGACCTGACCGAGAATGGAGGTGATGTTGACGATCGATCCACCCCGGGCCTCGACCATCGCCGGGATCTGGTAGCGCATCCCGTAGAAAACGCCGGACAGGTTCACTGCGATCACGCGATCCCATCCGTCGATCGGATACTCGCCCAGCGGCACCTGGGGCCCCGCGATGCCGGCGTTGTTGCAGGCGACATGGAGCGCGCCGAGCTCGCGCACGATCGTCGCGATCAGGTCGGCATGGTCGCCGGGCTTGGACGTGTCGGCGTTCACGAATCGCGCGGTCGCACCCCGATCGCGGAGCCTGGCGACTGTGTCGGAGCCGCCATGTTCGTCAACATCCGAGACGACGACCTTCGCGCCCTCCGCTGCGTAGTGGTAGGCGATCTCGCGGCCGATTCCGGAGCCGCCGCCGGTGACGAGAGCAATCCTGTTTTCGAGTAGCCTGTGCATGGACGGTGTAGAGAAAGCCGCGTGCCGCCGGCCCGCGGATGGGAGTCGCTTCGCCGACGAACCCGGAGAACCGGAAGCCGCAGCGGAGCACCCCGCGTGGGCGCGACATGTAGTAACCAGGACCGCTCATGGCGTCGATATGACCGGGCTCAAGCGCACTCTCGGGCTACCTGGCCTCACGTTCTTCGGGGTAGGCATGATCCTCGGTGCGGGGATCTACTCCGTCATCGGCGTCGCCGCCGCGAAGACAGGCGAATCGCTCTGGGTAGCGTTCGTCGTCGGAAGCCTTGCCGCTCTGTTCACCGCGCTCTCGTACGCCGAGCTGGCAGCCATGCATCCCAAGGCTGGTGCCGAGTTCGTGTACGTTCGCGAGGCCTTCCCGCGGTTCGAGGGTCTCGCCGCCGCGTGCGGGCTGACCCTCGTGCTGGCGACGTGCGCGACGGCAACGACAGTCGCGCTGGCCTTCGCGGGCTACCTCGCCGAGTTGGTCGAGGTGCCACGCATGGTCATCGCCTTCGCGGTTCTCGCGGCTGCGACAGCGGTCAACATCATCGGCGTCCGCCACTCGACGATCGTGACCGCAATCTTCACGCTGATCGAGGTGGCGGGCCTCGGGCTCGTGATCTACCTCGGCGTCACGCACGAGGGGTTCGGACGGGCCTTGCTCGCGGCGCCGGACCGCGGCGTCCTCGCGGGCGCTGCGCTCGTGTTCTTTGCATACCTGGGTTTCGAGGAGATCGCCAACCTCGCGGAGGAAGCCAAGGATCCCGGGAGGACCCTGCCCCGCGCGATCTTCATCAGCCTCGCGTTCACGAGCGTGATCTACATCCTCGTCGCGCTCGCAGTCGTGGCGCTAGCCGTGCCCGCAGAATTGGCGGGGTCGGACTCGCCACTGGCGTTCGCCGTCAGCCGGGCCTGGCCGCGAGTGGTGCCCGTGCTCGCCAGCATCGCCCTCTTCGCGACGGCGAACACCGCGCTCGCGACGATGCTGACGGGGAGTCGCATGCTGTTCGGCATGGCGCGCGACGGCGAGCTGCCGGCCACGGTCGCGCGCGTGATTCCTGTCCGTGGGACACCCTGGGTCGCGAGCCTCGTCGTGCTCGCCGTCGCCGCAGCGCTGCTGCCCTTCGGGGCCATCGCGATCGTGGCCGGGGTCTCTTCGTTCGGAGCGCTCCTCGGCTTCCTCCTCGTCAACGTCTGCCTGATCGTGTTGCGGCGGCGGGCACCGGATCGCAAGCGGCCGTTCCGTGTTCCGTGGGCGGTCGGGTTCGTTCCCGTGCCGGCTGTCCTCGGCGTCGCCGCCTGTCTCGCACTACTCGTGAGCTTTGAGCCGCACGTCTACGCCGCCGGTGGGATCGCACTCGCGCTGGCGGTGCTCGTGGTGGCCACGCGTCGGTGGTGGAAGCGCTGACGCTACGGGCGCGCCAGGATCCGGTCCAGCAAGTCAGTGGATTTCGGGGCCACGTTTACCGTCGCCCGCGACTCTGTTTGCCGCCGCCGCGGCGCGATATATCTCGGGTTCCTTCTCGGCGAAGATCGCACACTCCTTCGAGCACAGGCGTATGCCCGGTCGCTCTTGATGGTGATGCTGATGTCCATCGCTTACGAACGCGAGCTCGATCAGTGACATGTTGGGAGGGACTTGAGAGCCGCACACCGGGCAGATCGTATTCCAGATGTCTTCCTTCACTGATCCCTCGCGATTCGGCGGCTTGGCTGCGTCCCCGCCATCTCTCTCGCCGCCTTGTTGTTCGTGGTCATCGGTCTGTCCTCTGGTCTTCAAGGCATGCAGGGCACACGCCACGCCGCCAGGGTCGGGGTCCACGAAGTGCCCGGTGCAGTGCACCGCAAATAATGCGCCGGCCCGCAATACGCGCGCTATCTGCGCCTGGCGGTGCGGCCCCCCCGATCGGGGTGATGGCTCGTCTCCTGCAGTCGGCAAGAGCATGCATGTTGACCGACCTGCCACCGAAGTCGAACGAGCGACATGCCCCCTCCGCGCTCGATAGCTCGCGCGATTCTGCGAGGCGCGATCCTGGTCACGGCGATCGTCGCGGTCGTACGCGGGGACGTTCTCTATGGCGTGTACTGTCTCGCCGCACTCGGGCTCACTACCCTGATCGCGACGCTCGCCAAGCGTGCCGAGGTCAGATCCCCGGTCGCAATCGATGTCGTTCTGCTCGGGCTCATGGTGTCGGACATGACACTCGGCAGCACGGTCGGGCTCTATCTCTCGTGGGCCTGGTACGACAAGGTTCTTCATTTTGGCAGCTCGATCCTGATCGGTCTGCTCGGCTTCCTCGCGATCTATATCGTGCACGTCACCGGCCGGATCCGGTTTCGTCGGTGGCTCGACGGGCTCGCGATCTTGCTCGTCACACTCGGGCTCGGTGCGATCTGGGAGATCGGCGAGTACGCCGTCGATACGGCCTTCGGTCGTGCCACGCAGGGCGCCCCCGGTCTCGCGGCTCTCGACGACACGATGATCGATCTCGTGCTCGACGCGATGGGGGCTGTGGTCGCAGCGATCGTCGGGCCACTCTACATGCGGCACTCG
>JBKJLC010000173.1:0-40354 GCA_046597055.1 Kofleriaceae bacterium
CTCTGCCCTTCGACACGGCGCCTTCGGCGCCGGCTCAGGGCCACCGGGAAAGGGTGAGCGCTTTCGATCACATGGAGACTTGTGATCAATCCCGAGCGCTGCCCTTCGACACGGCGCCTGCGGCGCCGGCTCAGGGCCACCGGGAAACGGTGAGCCCTTCCGATCACATGAAGACTTGGGACAGCCCGGTCAGCGGCGGCGGCCGACCACGAGCACGACGGCGGCGATGATGAGCGGGGTGGCGATCAGCGTGGTCGGGCCGATCGTCTCGGCGCCGAGGGCGGCGCCGAGGACGACCGCGATCGCTGGGTTGACGAAGGCGTAGCTGGTGGCGACCGCCGGGCGGGCGTTGCGCAGGAGCCAGGCGTAGGCCGAGAAGGCGATCAGCGAGCCGAAGACGATCAGGTAGGCGACCGCCCAGACCGCGTCGAACGTGACGTCGGCGGGGTGGGGCAGGCGCTCACCGCGCGCGAGGCCGATGACGACCAAGGCGAAGCCGCCGAGGAGCTGCTGGCTGGCCGCGGCCATCAGGCCGGGGGCCTGGGACAGGCGGCGCGACAGCAGCGAGCCGAGCGCCCACGCGAGGGGCGAGGCACACAGGATCGCGGCGGCGACCGGCGCCGCGGCCATCTCGGCGCCCGAGACCAGGATGCCCACGCCGGCCAGGCCAAGCGCCACGCCCAGCCACTCGCGGCCGCTGGGCCGCTCGCCGGCCAGCGAGGAGAACACCGCCATCCACAGCGGCATGGTCGCGCACACGACCGCGGCGATGCCCGACGACACCTCGGTCTCGGCGATCGCAACGAAGCCGTTGCCGCCGGCAAACAGCAGCACGCCGATGGGCAGCGCGGCCAGCCACTGCCGCGCGGTCGGCCAGGTGGCGCCACGCGCCGCGCTCCAGGCCAGGAGGATGCTGCCGGCGACCGTGAAGCGGATCGAGCCCATCAACATCGGCGGCAGGTGCTCGACCGCGATCCGCATCACGAGGTAGGTCGAGCCCCACACGATGTACACGGCGGCCATCGCGAGGATCAGGCGCAGGCGACCATCGGCGGCGACCGGCGCGGGCGTCGAGACCGGCGCGACCAGCGGAGCAGAGGACGCGAGAGACAGCGATCGCGACGGCACGGCCAGCGCAGCTTGGCACGTCGCCGCGCCGCCGGCCGCGACAGACGCGAGGCCGCCAGCCAGTACAGATTCGCAACGGCCAGGCAAAGACCGGTACAGCTGTACGGGTTTCAGCATCCGCCATCTGTGTTGGTCGCCAGTACATGAGGTCGGTACACTGGGCCACCGTGGCCGACGACGCCGACTTCCTCTACGAGCAGCTCGCCACCGAGCTCGGCGACGCGATCGAGCGAGGCGCGCTCCGGCCCGGCGAGCGGTTGCCATCGGTGCGCCGGCTGGCGGGCGACCGCGCGGTCTCGGTCGCGACGGTAGTTCAGGCCTACGGGGTGCTCGAGGGCGCCGGCCTGGTCGAGGCCCGGCCCAAGTCGGGCTTCTTCGTGCGTCGGCGCACCGCGGACGGCGACGCGCCGCGGCCGCCGCGCAAGGCGGTGACCGCGACTCGCCCGGCGGTGTCCGACGGCATCGCGCGGCTGATCACGGCGCTGCGCGATCCCGGCGTGGTCCCGCTGGCGGCCGCGTACCTCGACCCCGACGTGCTGCGGGTGGCGGCGCTCAACCGGATCGCCGCCGCGATCGCGCGCGAGGTGACCACGCTCGGCGCGCGCGACGACACCCCGCCCGGGCTGCTCACGCTGCGTCGGGCGCTGGCGCGACGGTCGGTCACCTGGGGCTGCGCGCTGACCGCGCACGACTTCGTGTGCACGATCGGCGCGACCGAGGCGATCACGCTGGCGCTGCGCGCGGTCGCCCGCGCCGGCGACGCGATCGTGGTCGAGTCGCCCACCTACTTCGGCATCTTGCAGACCATCGAGGGCCTCGGCATGAAGGTGGTCGAGGTGCCGGCTCATCCGCGCACCGGCATCGACCTGGCCGCGCTGGCCGATGCGTTGCGGGTGACGCCGGTGCGGGCGATCGTGTGCATGCCGACCGCGGCCAACCCGCTCGGCTCGATCATGCCCGACGAGGCCAAGGCCGAGCTGTGCGCGCTGGCGGTGCGCCACGATCTGCCGATCATCGAGGACGACGTCTACGGCGAGCTGTGCTTCGATGGCACCCGGCCCCGGCCGCTCAAGGCGTTCGACCCCGACGGCCGCGTGCTGCTGTGCGGCTCGGTGTCGAAGACGCTGGCGCCAGGCTACCGGGTCGGATGGATCGCGCCCGGTCGCTACCAGGACGACGTCGAGCGGCTGAAGTTCTCGCAGTCGCTGGCGTGCCCGACGCTCACCAACATGGCGGTCGCCGAGATGCTGGCCTCGGGCGGCTACGATCGGCACCTGCGCCGGCTGCGCCACCTGGTGTGCGGCCAGGTCGGTCGCTATCGCGACGAGGTGCTGGCCCGGTTTCCCGACGGGACCCGGGTGTCGGCCCCGCGCGGCGGCTTCGTCCTGTGGATCGAGCT
Source organism: Kofleriaceae bacterium (assembly GCA_046597055.1). Classification (GTDB taxonomy): domain Bacteria; phylum Myxococcota_A; class Polyangia; order Haliangiales; family Haliangiaceae; genus UBA2376. The sequence goes on from JBKJLC010000173.1 coordinate 2,528, forward strand.
GCCGGGCGGAATCGACACGCTGGTCCTGCAGGAGCGCGCGCTCGCGCGCGGCGTCGCGATCGCCCCGGGCCCGATCTTCTCGGCCCGCCAGCAGCGCTTCACCAGCTGCATCCGGCTGTCGTGTGGCCAGCCGCTCACGCCCCGCATCCTGGGCGCCCTCGATCTGCTCGGCCATCTCGCCGCCGACCTCGCCGCGCGCGGCGCGCGCGCGACCCGCGGCACCGCCTGACCCCGTCCGGAGACCTCATGCCCCGCACCCTCCCGTACTTCGTCGTCGACGCCTTCACCTCGCGCCCGTTCGCCGGCAACCCGGCCGCGGTCGTGCCGCTCACCACGTGGCTGCCCGACGCGCTGCTGCAGCAGATCGCGGCCGAGATGGCGCTATCGGAGACCGCGTTCTTCGCGCCGGAAGGCGACGGCTTCCGCCTGCGCTGGCTGACGCCGGCGGTCGAGGTCGATCTGTGCGGCCACGCGACGCTGGCGACCGCGCACGTGATCACCGCGGTGCTCGAGCCGGCGCGCGCGGCGATCCGCTTCCACACCCGCAGCGGCGCGCTCGACATCAGCCGCGCCGACGACCTGCTCACGCTCGACTTCCCGGCCCGCATCGCCGAGCCGGTCGACGATGCCGCGCTGGTCGCCGCGGTCGGTGACGCGCTCGGCGCGCGCCCGGTGGAGCTGTGGCGCTCGCGCAACCTGATGGCGGTGTTCGCCGAGGCGGCCGCGGTGCGCGCGCTCGCCCCGGACTTCCGGCGGGTTGGCGCGCTGCCGACCGAGGGCGTGATCGCGACCGCGCCCGGCGACGGCGGCGTCGACTTCGTGTCGCGCTACTTCACGCCCCAGCACGGCATCGACGAGGACCCGGTCACCGGCTCGGCCCACTGCACGCTCACGCCGTACTGGGCCGCGCGCCTGGGCCGGGCGTCGCTGTCCGCGCACCAGATCAGCCGCCGCGGCGGCGAGCTGGCGGTGACCCTCGCCGGCGAGCGCGTGCGCATGGCCGGACGCGCGGTCCTGATGGCGAAGGGCGAGCTGTACCTGCCCTGACGACGGCTTGCGGGCCGGCAGCGCGGCGACCTGGAACTCGTTGCTGAACAGGACCTCGGCGGCGACGAGCGTTGTCGAAGGGGCCATCTCAGGATCCCGCACAGCTTCCCCGGTGGCCCTGAGCCAGGGCGAGCGCAAGCGAGCCCGCCGTCGAAGGGCATCCCGTCGAAGATCACGTGCGGCACCTTGGCGCTCTGCCCTCAGGATCCCGCACATGTTCTTCCGGTGTCCCTGAGCGAAGGCTCGCGCAGCGAGCCGAAGTCGAAGGGCGGCCCGTCGAAGATCGCGTACTGCACCCTGCGCGTCTGGCCCTTCGACACGGCGCCTGCGGCGCCGGCTCAGGGCCACCGGGAAAGGACAACCCTTTCGATCACCTGGCGAGTTGTGATCAAGCCCGAGCGCTGCTGTTCGACACGGCGCCTGCGGCGCCGGCTCAGGGCCACCGGGAAAGGGTGAGCACTTCCGATCACATGAAGACTTCGGATCAATCCTGAGCGGCCATGGTGGGTTCCTGCTGCGCCGGCGGATCCGCCGCCACGACCTGGCGGGCGCGGCCGGGCCCGGACCGGACGCTGGCTGCGGCGCCTCATCCGGCTGCGCCACGGCAGCCGCGTCGCCTGGCGCGGCCTGGACGTCTTCCACTTCGACGCGCACGGCAAGATCGCTGGCAAGTTCACCTACGCCAACTACGCTCGCCCGCAGCGCCGGGCCGACCGGTGAACTGTGGCACCATGCGCCGGTGCGTCGCGCCGCAGCTGCTGTCTTCTTCGTGCGCGGCTGCCGCCAGGTGCGGTTCGCAGTCATCCCCGCAGGCCGCCGATGATCGCGCGGACGCCCGCCGGCTCCGACCGGGTCCCGTTCGACGGTGACCGCGAGGTCGAGGTCGATCTCGAGCTCGATGCGCCCGACGACGAGCCGGCGCTGCGCGCGCTGGTCGCCGACCGACTCGGCGTGCCGGAGCCGGAGCTGCCGCCGATCGAGGTGCGCCGGCGCGCGGTCGATGCGCGTCGCCACCGGGTTCGCTTCCATCTCACGATCGGCGCCCGTCCATCTCAGCCCCACATGATGGGTGCGCCCCACCCGCGTCAGGTCGAGGGCGAGCCGGTGATCATCGTCGGCGCCGGGCCGACCGGGCTGTACTGCGCGTACGAGCTGGCGCGCCACGGCATCGCGTCAATCGTGCTCGATCGCGGCAAGCTGGTGCAGGCGCGCCGCCGCGACCTCAAGGGCCTGACCCAGCACGGCATCGTCGATCCCGACAGCAACTACTGCTTCGGGGAGGGCGGCGCCGGCACCTACAGCGACGGCAAGCTGTACACGCGCGCGCACAAGCGCGGCGACGTCCGCGACGTGATCGAGATCCTGGCCCGCCACGGGGCGCCGCCCGAGATCCTGGTCGATGCTCGGCCCCACATCGGCTCCAACAAGCTGCCGCGGGTGATCACCGCGATCCGCGAGGAGCTGACCCTGCACGGCGTCCGCTTCGAGCTGCCGGCGCGCGTCACCGAGCTGCTGGTCGACAGCCGCGACGGCCGCCGGGCCGCGGTGGGTGTCCGGTTGTCGGACGGTCGCGAGCTGACCGGCCGGGCGGTGGTGGTCGCGACTGGGCACTCGGCGCGCGACGTCTGGGGCTGGCTGGCCGCCGCCGGGGTCGGGCTCGAGGCCAAGCCGTTCGCGGTCGGCGTCCGCGTCGAGCACCCGCAGCCGCTCATTGACCAGGCCCAGTACGGGAAGTTCGCCGGCCATCCCCGGCTCCGCGCGGCCAGCTACCGGCTGGCCCACCAGAGCGACGGCGAGGCCGGCGCGCGCGGCGTGTTCTCGTTCTGCATGTGCCCGGGCGGGTGGATCGTGCCGGCCTCGACCGAGCCCGATGGCCTGGTCGTCAACGGCATGAGCCTGTCCCGGCGCGACTCGCCGTACGCCAACTCCGGGCTCGTGGTCGCGATCGAGCTCGCCGATCTCGAGCGGCTCGGCCTCACCGCCTCGCACGGCCAGCTCGCGGGCGTCGAGCTGCAGCGGCGCCTCGAGCGGGCGGCGACGGTCGCCGGCGGCGGTGCGCTGCGGGCGCCGGCGACCCGCGTGAGCGATTTCGTCCGGGGCAAGGGCTCGACCACCGTGCCGGACTCGAGCTACGAGCCCGGCCTGACTGGCACCGATGTCGGCGAGGTGCTGGCCGCGACCGGCCTCGACCTCGCCGCGCGGATGCGCGCGGGCCTGCGCGCGTTCGGCACCACCCTGCGTGGCTTCGTTGCCGACGACGGCGTGCTGGTCGGCGTCGAGTCGCGCACGTCGAGTCCGGTGCGGGTGCCGCGCGATCCTGAGGCGCTGGTCAGCCCCGGTCTGGCCGCGCTGTACCCGGCCGGCGAGGGCGCGGGCTATGCGGGCGGCATCGTCTCGGCCGCGATGGACGGCGTGCGGGTCGCGCGCGCGATCGTACGCGTCGGCTGACGGCTGCCCACCGCCGCGGACCGCCGGCGGCGCGCACAGCTACCCGATCGGGCGAGTCGCTGGGCCTCGGGGCGCGACTTAGCTTGCGGGAATGTTCGACTGGCTTCGCACCCGCCGTCATCGACGCATCCTGGCCGAGCCGTTCCCGGTCGCATGGGACCGGTACATCGACGAGAACGTGCAGCTCGCGCGGCACCTGGATCCGGCGCGGCGCCAGCGCCTGCGCGAGCGGGTGCAGGTCTTCATCGCCGAGAAGCACTGGGAGGGCTGCGGCGGGCTCGAGTTGACCCAGGAGATGCAGGTCACGATCGCCGCCCACGCGGCCCTGCTCGTGCTCGATCGGGACGATCGCCTGTACCGCGACGTCGACTCGATCCTGGTGTATCCGTCGACGATGATCGCGCCGCCGCGCCGGCTCGGGCTGTTCGAGCAGCCGAGCGCGCCGATCGCCGACGGCGCGACCCTGCTCGGCGAGGCGATGCTGGGTGGCCCGGTACTGCTGGCGTGGGACGCGGTGCTCGCCGGGGGGCGCGAGGAGACCGGCGGCAACGTCGTCCTGCACGAGTTCGCGCACAAGCTCGACATGGCCACCGGCCGGATCGACGGGAGCCCGCCGCTCGAGCGCAAGGCGGATCGCCAGCGCTGGGCCGACGTGTGCGCGGCCGCGTACGCCAACCATCGCGCGTGGGTCGACGCCGGTTGGCCGACGCTGATGAACGCGTACGGCGCCACCAACGAGGCCGAGTTCTTTGCGGTGGCGACCGAGACCTACTTCACGCGCCCGTGGGACCTCGCCTACGAGCACCCGGCGCTCGCGGCGCTGCTCGCCGACTTCTACCGCGGCCAGCTCTGACGCAGCGCGACGCCGAGGATGCAGCGACCCCGCCAGCTGATCGGCGGACCGGTCGCGGCGAGCTCCGGTAGGCGCGGCCTGGCAGCGCCTGGCGAAGCGCGGGCGAGCTGTGGAAGAAGACCGGCGGTGCCAGGAATCGGCTGGTCCTGCTCGGGTGGACGTGATGGCCCGACGTGCCACGGCCGCGATCCAGCAGACGTGGCCCGAGCTCGACTGGACGCCGCCCGAGCTTCCCGACGTCGATCTGCGCCCACGTGGCCTGGGCCGGCTCGTCGTCGGGCTGGCCCGCAGGTTCGGCAAGTAGGGGTAGCGGCGCAGGCCCAGGCGCCCACCGTCGGCGCGCGGTCCGGCCGAGGCCGCTACGGCACGGTCGTGGTGAAGCTGACCTGCACGTCGGTGGCACCCGGTAACGCCGCGATGCCGTCGGTCGCGACGGTGGTGGCCAGCGTGCCGGTCTTCACGGCGGTGTCGTTGATCGGGGGCACGTGCCGCAGCGTGACGGTCAGCTGGCCGGTGCCCGTCGCGGCGACCACCGAGCTGGTGAGGCCGATCGGAAAGCCGTTGGCATCGGTGTCACCGTAGCTGTGCGTCAGCGGCGCACCCGGCCGGTTGCTGGCCGGGCCGTTCACCGCGGTGCCGGTGAAGAACAGCTGGTGCTCGTCGGACTCGTCGCGGACCTCGTCCGTGATCTCTTCAGGTGGCGTCTCGAGCTTGTTCTGGAAGCGCACCGTCAGCGCGTAGGTCACGCCGCTGGTGAGGTTGATCGGATCGATCGTCGGCGCGGCGCCGCCGTCGCCATCGAGATCGTCGAACGCGGCGGTCACCGTGGGGCCGCCGCCGGCCGGCGCGAAGCTCAGCGACACGGTGGTGATGACCTCAGGCTCGGTGACGGCGCCGCCGTCGTCGCCGCAGGCGGCGAGCAGCGCGAGGGGGCCGACGAGCGCCAGCGTGAACGCCTTCGTGATGAGAGGCATGATCGGGTCCTTTCGGGTGTAGCTACCGGGAGGAGAAGTGCGCGCTCAGCCGCAGCATGAGCTGGCGCCCCGGCTGATCCGCGAAGTAGCGGAGGAGGCTCGTGTAGTCGCGGTAACGGGTGGCGAGGAGGTTGCTGCCCTGCAGCGCGATCTCGACGGCGTGGCCGCCGATCCGGGTCTGGGTGCCGAGCTCGGCGCCGAGCAGGAAGTAGCCGGCCGGCGGCGGCGCCAAGTCGGCGCCGAGCTGGTAGCGATGCTGCCGGGTGACGTACTCGCCTGAGACCGAGGCGAACGACTCGTGCAGGCCGCCAAGGTCGGGTGCCCGGTAGGTGAGCGAGCCGCGCGCGCGATCCGCGGGCACGAACCCGAGGTAACCACGGTCGGTCGTGTTGCGGGCGCGGACGATCGACACCTGGCCACCGACCTCCAGCCACGGCGCCACCTTCGCCGCGACGCCACCGTCGACGCCGTAGAAGATCGCGTCGACCGCCCGGGTGACGAAGCGCGGGAAGGTCCCGCGGATCAGCACGTCGAAGATCGGGTTGCCGTCCGCGTCGATCGCGGGCGCGAAGTCGATGTAGTCCTCGATCGCGTTGTAGTAGGCCGAGGCCTCGGCGGTCACCCGCGTGCCCTGGTACGACGTCGTCGCCGACGCCGAGTAGGTTGTCTCCGGGCGCAGGTCGGGCTTGCCGAGCGCGAGGACCGGAAAGGTGGGGGCGGTGCCGTTGAGGTATTGCTCGTCCGGGCTGGGCGGCCGCGACGCGGTCGACAGATCGAGCTTGATCGACCAGGCCCTGGTGAGCTGGCGCAGGCCGCCGAGCGACGCCGAGATCGTGTGGAACGTCGACGCGCATTCGACCGGATCCCGCTCGGCGTCGCCGCAGGCGTCCATGGCGAGCTGCCCGCTGCGCACCAGCCGCAGGAAGTCCTGCCGCTCGAGGTTGGCGCTGCGGGCGTGGCCGTCGTAGCGCAGGCCGAGCTCGACCTCGAAGTCGTGCCCGATGAGCCGCTCGATCGCGTAGGCGCCGGCGCCGAACGACGTGTGGTCGGGTACCAGCGGCAGGCCCTGGTACCGGTGGATCTGGGCGGTGGCGACCACACCGGCCGAGCCGCGCAGGTGCAGGTGATCGTCGAGGTGGATCGGCACGTGGTCGAGGGCGAGCTCGGCCTCGTGGGTCATCAGCCGGAAGTTGAACTGGGCGCCGGCCTGGGCCTGCCGGACGATGTCGTACTCGCGCCGCAGGTCGTGCTGGAACGAGTACGTGCCGGTCAGGGTGCCGACGCGGCGCCAGTCCCAGGTCGCGCGCGCGAGGGCGAGGTCGTGGCCGGCCGCCTGGTAGGGCCGCTCGATCTCGAGGTCCGAGGTGTACAGGTCGGCGCCGGTCGGGCGGTCTTGCTCGAGCTGCGCGCGGAAGTCTTCGAGCGACTCGATGCGCAGGCAGCTGCACACCCCGAGCCGCGCCTGGTAGTGCCGGTACGAGAGCTTGTACTCGTCGCCGTCGTCGCGGTAGCCGGCGGTCGCGCCCAGGTTCCACTCGGCGGTGCCCGTGTTGTCGAGGGCGTAGTCGGGCGTCGAGGGCGCCGCCAGCCGCTTGAAGCTACCCTCGAGCTGGCCGGCCAGCCCGCGCTTCGACGCCCACTGCAGGCGGCCGGCAAGAGTGCCGCCGCGGCCATTCGACATGCCGATCAGGTGGGCCTCACCCGCGAGCCCCGGCGCGGTCAGCAGTCCGGGTGGCTCGGCGAGGACCGCGCCCCCGATCGCGTCGGGCCCGTAGCGCACGCCGGACGCGCCGCGCACGACCGTGAGCTTGTCCGCGATGAACGGATCGATCTCCGGCGCATGGTCGAGGCCCCACTCCTGCGCGCGGTGGCGGACGCCGTCGACCAGGATCAGCAAGCGGCGGCCGTACTGGCCGCGGATCACCGGCTTGGCCATGCCGCTCGCCGAGCGCAGCTGGGTGACGCCGGGGACCTCGGCCAGGGTGTCGGCGAACGCGCGGCCGCGGGTCCGCGCCAGCGCGGCCCCCGAGACCTCGGTGGTCGACCGCATGTCGATCTCGGTCGGCGCCTCCTCCTCGACGAGGATCACCTCGCCGGTCAGCATGGTGAGCTCGAGCTCGACCGAGGTCGCGCCCGGCACGGTCAGCGGGTGGCGACTGACCGCGTAGTCGGCGCGCTCGACCTCGACCGCGACCAGGCCGCGGCACAGCTGGCCGAGCACGAACCGGCCGTCGCCGTCGGTCTCGCCGACGACCACGCCATCGACCGTGACCGTGGCGCCGATGACCGGCTCGTGGGTCGACGCGTCGACCGCGTGGCCGTCGAGCGTGCCGGTGCAGGCGGGGGCCGCCGGGGTTGCCGCCGGGGGAGCGGCGGGTTGAGCGTGAGCGCGCGCCGACCCCAGCCAGACGCAGAGCGCGCCGGAGATCGACGACAGGACAGCTTGTCTCGCAACAGATCGCACGGGGAGACCTTCCGCTGAGCAGCGGGGTGACGTCGTCAGCGCGCCCGGAGCTCGAGCGCGGCTGACACCGGGACGACAGGGTCTACGCGGCGTGCGGAGGCGAGATCTTGGGAGCGAGCCGGTACAGCGCGCGCGGGCCCGCCAGCGGCAGGTCGCGCGGCAACCCGAGCTCGTCGACGGTGGTCGCCGGCGCGGCGGTCAACACCGGCGGGTGGCCGACGCGGGTCGTGCGCAGCTCGGACAGCCAGGTGCAGTGCGCGTCGTCGACCTCGGCGAGGTCGCCGTCGGCACCCTGGATCGACGTCGCGTCGGGCGTCGGCGTCACGTGCGCGGGCTGCGCCCGATCGACGCTGACATGGACCACCTCGTCATGCGCCGCGCAGCGCGCGTGGCGCACGACCATCAGGTGCACCATCGCGAACGCCTGCGCGACCAGGCACACCACCGCGATCGCGGCGAGGAAGCGCCGGGACGGCAGGCTGGGATGCGAGGTGGAGGCCGACACGCGAGGCACGCCCCAGCGTCCGGGGGCTCCCGCAGTCGTATCGGACGACCGCAGGCCCGTCAAGTCCAAGTGCAATTCGGTTGCAGGTGGCGCGCGCGTGGACGGCCTCCCGGATCCGTCGAGAATCGAGGCGCAGGATGAGGCGGTGGTCACCGACGATGCCGACCTCGGCCTCGAGATCGTCGACGCCATCGAAGGTGGGCGCGTGCCGTGACCGCGGAGCCTGGGCGAGCGCACGAGCTCGCAGAAACGCCGACGACCGCCCTTGCCGCGGTCGTCGGCCGAGCTGTCGTCATTCCATGGTCAGTCGTCGTCCTCCTCTCCGCCCTCGTCGCCTCGGTCGTCCTTGTCATCCTCGTCGTCCGCGTCCTCGTTGTCCTCGTCCTCGTCCTCGTCCTCGTCCTCGTCCTCGATCGCGATGACCGAGCCGTCCTTCGCCGAGACGTTGACCTCCTTGACCGCGCGCCCCTTCGTTCGGATCTCGAACGAGTAGACCCACCGGCCATGTTCCCTCTCGAGCTCCTCATGCTCGACGGTGCCCGGCACCTTCGCGAGCGCGATCACGCGCGCCGCCTTGGCGGTGATCTTCGGCTTGGCGTCCTCGGTCGCCGGCTTCGCCAGCGCGACGGCCGACGTCAGGACGGGGGTGCCGAGCGCCAGCGCGCTCGCAATCATGATGCGTACCTTCATCTTGTCTCCTTCGCGCCTTGAGTGGCGCCAGGACAACCTGCGTGCTCGGCCTGCCTCGTGCTCGTTAAGGCTCCATGAACCCGAGAGCGCACCCGGACTCGACACGGGTCGACCCGTTCATCGAGTCTTAACGCTCCAGCGCGTCGCGGTGACCCATGCTGGGGAACACTCACCCGGAAGGAGAACTCGAAATGTCCAAGCATCGTCGCTCTGTCCGGCTGGTCCTCGCTCTGACGTTCGCCACGCTCTCCGCCGGCGGCACGAATGCCGATGCAGGCAGGAAGAAGAAGGCCGAGAAGCACCAGGCCGCGCTCGCGGTCGAGAGGGCGCGAGAGATCGCGCTGGCGGAGGTTCCGGGCGTGATCCGCAGCGAGGAGCTGGAGAAGGAGCACGGTCGCTGGATCTACTCGTTCATCATCAAGCCCACCGGCGTGAAGAAGAAGATCGTCAAGGAGGTCAACGTCGACGCCGATAGCGGCGAGATCGTCGACGTCGAGACCGAGCGCGAGTAACGGATCGGCGGGGGAGCGGCTCGCGACTACGCCGCCGGCAGGCGCGCGATGAAGCGGGCGCCGCCGCCGGGAACGTCGTCGACCAGCAGGACGCCACGCTGCGCCTCGACGATGCGGCGTGCCACCGAGAGGCCGAGCCCGACGCCGCCGTCGTCGCCGCGGCGGTCGGCGGCGGTCGTGCCACGCGCGAACGGCAGGAAGATGCGCTCGCGCTCCGACAACGGGACCCCGGGGCCCTGATCGCTGACGACGAGCTCCACGTCCATTCCGGTGCGGCGCGCCTGCACGGCGACGAGGCCGCCCCTCGGCGAGTGCGCGATCGCGTTGCTCACCAGGTTGCCGAGCGCGACCGCGAGGGCGTCGGCGTCGCCGTTGACGGCGACCGCGTCGGCGTCGGCCGTGAGTCGCACGCCCGCGCGCTCCGCGGCGGTGGCCCAGCGCGCCGCGACCTCGTCGACCAGGGCGCGACCATCGACCCGCGCGTCTCCGGGCGGCGTCACGCTGGCGCGCATGAGGCGGAGGAGCGCCTCCACCATCGCGGTCATTCGCGCCACTTCGGTGCGGGCACGGTCGGCCACGGTCTCCCACTCGTCCGGCGTCCGAGAACGCCTCCGCGCCACCTCGAGATCGGACGACATCACGGCGAGCGGTGTGCGCAGCTCGTGCGAAGCGTCGGCCACGAACTGCTTCTGGGCGGCGATGCCCTCCTCCAGCCGTCCGAACAGTCCATTGAGCGCCGTGGCGAGCTCGTCGAGCTCGTCTCCGGCGGAGGAAATCGGCAGCCGCTCGGCGAGGTCCTCGTGCGTGAGCCGGTGGGCAGCGGCCACCACGCTGTCGAGCCGGTCGGTGACCCGCCGGGCGATGCGCCGCGTCGTGAAGAACGCCAGGACCAGGACGACGGGGGCGGTGACGGCGATCGGGATCGCGAGCTGGGAGATCGCTTCGTCGAACGGATCCTCCTCGGGCTCGGTCTTCGCGGCCTCCTCGGCGGTCTCGTGGCTCCACACCACGACCGCGGTCGTGACTCCGAAGAGCAGGAGTGCCGCCGTCGCGGTGACGGCGGTCCAGCCGGCGAGGCGTGCGCCGAGTCTGCGCCGGCTCATGACGTGACCTCGAGCCGGAAGCCCGCGGCGCGGAGCGTCTCGATCACGACCGGGGCGCCGGCGAGCTTCTTGCGGAGGTGGGCGAGGTGGACGTCGATGAGGTTGGTCCCCGGGTCAAACCCGTAGCCAAACACCTCCCGCAAGATGTCCGACCGTGACACCACCTCGCCGCGCCTCCGGACGAGGTAGGTGAGCAGCGCGTGCTCGCGCGGCGAGAGGGCGATGACCCGCCCGCCGGTCCGCGCCGTGAGGTCCGCCTGGAGGGTCAGGGCCCCGGCGTCGAGCGCCGTCCAGCGCGGCCCGCTCGCCCGCCGCGTGAGCGCGCGCAAGCGCGCCAGCAGCTCCGCGAACGCGAACGGCTTGATCAGGTAGTCGTCGGCACCGGCGTCGAGCGCTGCGGTGCGCGCCTCGACGGCGTCCCGTGCGGTCAGGACGAGGACCGGGACGTGGATCTCGGCCGCGCGGATCCGTCGCAGGACCTCCATCCCATCGAGGTCGGGCAGGCCGAGGTCCAGCACGATCGCATCGACGTCGGCCTTGAGGGCGAGCTCGATGGCGTCGAGACCGCGCAGGGCGGTGATCGTGCTGATCTGCTCCTCGCCGAGCCCCTGGACCAGCGAGTCCACGAGTCGGCGATTGTCCTCGACGAGCAACACCTTCATGGCTGGACCTTCCTGCCTAGCACGAGGCCGGCCAGCCCAGGGAGGACCAGGATCGTGACGAGCGTGGAGACGACGAGCCCACCGATCACGGCGATCGCGAGCGGTCGCTGGAGCTCGGACCCGGCGCCGATCCCGGCCGCGAGCGGTGCGAGCCCGGCGATCGTCGCGAACGTCGTCATCAAGATCGGGCGAGCGCGCCGGCGTGCGGCGCCGGCCAGGGCGTCGTCGAGCGGGACGCCGGCCGCTCGCAGGCGCTCGGCGTGCTCGAGGAGGAGGATCCCGTTCTTGACCACCAGACCGACCAGCAGGATGCAGCCGGTCATCGAGGAGATGTCGAGCGGCAGGCCGGTGGCCACGAGGACCGCGAGCGCGCCGACCACGGCCAGTGGGGCTCCGAGCAAGACGATCACGGCCAGCCGCAGCGAGCGGAGCTGGATGACCAGGACGATCAGCACGAGGCCGGCGCCGAGCGCGCCGACCATCAGCAACTCGTGCCGGGCCGCCCGCGCGGAGGCGGCCTGTCCGCCGATCTCGTAGCGGACCCCTTGGGGCAGATCCAACCCGGCGATCACCCTGCGAACGTCACGCTCGGCGGCCCCCAGGTCGCCACCCTTCACGGCCGCGGTCAGAATGACCACGGGTGTGAGCCCCTCGCGGATCAGGACCGACGGCGCCGCGGGTCGGTCGAACCGCACGACCGCGCCCAGCGCGACCGGCTCGGCGCCCCAGCGGATCGGAACCCGCGCGAGGGACGTCGCGTCGAGCCGGATCCGGTCGGCAAGCCGGACGCGCACGCCCACGGGCTGGCCTGGGCGAGGGACCTCGGCGACGATCCTGCCACGGACCGCGACCGCGAGATCCGCGGCGAGGGTCGCGGCATCCAGCCCAAGCGCGCCGGCGGTGACGCGATTGACGGTGGCGCGCAAGATCGGGACGTCTCCAGCGACGCCGTCGAACAGGTCCTCGAGCGCGGGCACCGCGGAGAGCCGCGTCCCGGCGTCGCGCGCCACCGCCTCGAGCTGCTTGGCGTCGTCTCCGAGGAAATGCACCTCGATCGGCGACGGATTGCCGGCCAGGTCGCCCAGCACATCCTGCAACAGCTGCACGAACTCGACCTGGACGCCGGGGGCCTCGCCGGCCAGGCGTTCACGGATGCGCGCGATCACCGTCTCGACCCCGGCACGGCGGTCGCGCGCGTCCAGGCGAACCATGACGTCGCCTTCGTTCTGCAACGTGGCGGTCGCCGGCCCCATCTCGGTGCCGGTGCGGCGCGTGAACGTGACCACCTCGGGCGTGGTGGCCAGCACGCGGTCGATGCTGCGCGCGGCTGCGTCGGTGTCCTCGATCGACGTCCCGGGTGGAAGCCGAAAGTCGAGGACGAAGGTCCCCTCGTCCATGGGCGGGAGGAAGCCCGTCTGGACGCGCGCGATGAGCAGATACCCGGCGAGTCCGAGCAGCGCGACCGGGATCAGCGCCAGGTACCTGCGATGGAACAGCCAGCGCGCGGCGCCGTCGAGCCGGCTCGCGCCTCCGGCGTGATCGACCGGCCTGCGCCGGCGTCGAAGCAGATGGGTCGCGAGCAGGGGGCACACCGTCAACGAGAACACCATCGACAGCAGCACCGCGATGCAGAGCGTCCCCGCGAGCGAGCGCAGAAAGCTTCCGGTGATGCCCGACAGCAGGGCGAGCGGGGCGAACACCACGACGGTGGTCATGGTCGTCCCCACCACGGCGGCGAACAGGTCGGCGGATCCCCGGTCCGCCGCGTCGATCGGATCGGCGCCTTCCTCGAGCCTGCGGACGATCCCCTCGGTCACCACGATCGCGTCGTCGACGACGAGGCCGATCGCGATCGCCAGGCCACCCAGCGACATCAGGTCGAGCGTCATGTGGAACCACTTCATGACCGCGAAGGTCGCGAGCAGGCTCATCGGCACGGGCACCGCCGCCACGATGCCGGCGCGGAGGTCGCGCAGGAACAGCGCGATCACCAGCAGCGAGAGGCCGACGCCGAGCAGGATCGCGTCGCGGACGCTGGTCATCGACTCCGTGACGAGCGCTGCCTGGTCGTAGACGGGCGTGACGGTCACCCCGTCGGGCAAGGCCCCTGTCGTCACGAGCTCGTCGATCGCACGGCGTGTGCCCTCGACCACCGCGACCGTGCTCGCGCCCGGCATCCGGGCCACCTGGATCACCGCCAGCTCTCCGTCCGGGCCCCGGACAATGACGTCGGGGTCCGCCCATCCCTCCCTGACGTCCGCGACCGCGGAGAGCGGGATCGGGCCGTGTGGTCCCTGGGCGACCGGCAGCGAGGCGAGCCCGGCCAGATCGACCGGACGGGCGTCCACCACCAGCGGCAAGGTCTGGCGGGCGTCCCGAACCCGACCTACGCCAACGAACTGGTCCTGCCGTGACAGCGCGTCGGCGACCGCGCTCGGGGTGAGGCGCAGGTCAGCGAGCGCCTGGGGCCGGAGCTCGACCTCGATCTCGCGCACCCGTCCGCCCTGCACGACGACGCCGCCGACGCCAGGCACCCGCACCACCGCCGGACGGATGACCCGCTCCGCGGTCTCTCGCAAGACCCGTGGGTCGGCCCCGGCGACGTTGAACGTGACGACCGGGATCTCGGTGGGCAGCACGCGCTCGATCTCGAGTTCCGTGTCGGCGGGTAGGTCGACGCCGGCCACCGCCGCACGGCACAACTGCTCGGCGCGCATGGGATCGACACCCGGCGCGAGCAGCACGTTGATCTCGGCAGCGCCGCGGATGGTGCGGGCGCGGACGTGGCGCACGCCCGGCACCACGGCGAGCGCCTGCTCGAGCGGACGCGTGATCTGCAGCTCGACGAGATCCGGCGGCTGCTGCGCGCGGCGCGCGACCACCACGACGCGTGGAAACTCCATCTCGGGATAGATGCCGGTGGGGAGCTCGAACAGGGCGATCGCGCCGGCCATCACGAACGCCAGGCTGGCGAGCCAGACCAGGCTCGCGCGCCCCCGGAGTCGCGAGGCGAGCTTCATCGGCCCACCTCGATCGCGGCGCCGTCCTCGATCCCCAGCACGCGATCGACGATGACCGCGTCGCCGGCAGCGAGCCCGGCGCGGACCTCGACGCCGTCTGCGGTCCGTTCGCCGAGCTCGACCGCGCGGACCTTGGCGTGATCGTCAGCGCAGACGAGCACCTCGTCGGTGCCGTCGAGGGCGCGCCGGAACGCCGCGGAGGGCGCGAGCAGCGCGACGCGCGGAGACCGTGCGACGGTCGCGACGCCCGGGAGGCCGATCGGGGGCGACCAGCCAGCAGGCAGGGTCAGCCGGATCCGTACCGAGCCCAAGGAGGTCAGCGGGTCGAGCGCCCGCGCGACGGCGACGATCTCGCCGGACCCCGAGGTGCCGGGGATGGCATCGAGGATGACCGTCGCCTGCGTGCCCGGCGTCAGGCCGATCAGGTCGGCGCCCATGACCTGGGCTCGCAGCTCCAGCACCGACAGATCCGCGATCTCGATGATCGACGTGTCCGCGACGTCCACCACCGATCCCGCGGTCTTGAGGACGCGCAACACCGTGCCGGCGCGTGGTGCGCGAAGGTCCGTGCGCGCCAGTTGACCGCGCGCCAGCTTGCTACGCGCGCGGGCCGCCTCGACGCTGGCGCGCGCCGCGTCCTCGCGAGCCCGGGCCTGGTCGAGGTCCTTCTGCGGCGCGATCCCCTCGCCGACCAGCGTTTCGCGGCGCGCCCGATCCGACGTCGCCGCGCGCAGCTCCGCCTCCGCCACCGTCACCTCTGCGCCACTCTGCTGCGCCGTGGCGCCCAGGTTCGGATCCTCCATGACGGCGACCAGCTGGTGCGCGGTCACGGTGTCGCCCTCCTCGACGAGCAGCTTCACGATCCTACCTGGGACTGTCGACGCCACGACCGCCTGCGCGAGCGGCGGCGCCGAGATCGTGCCGCGGAGCTCCACGTGTGTGGCGATCGTCTCCTGAGTCACCGGGGCGCAGGTGACGCGAACGGGAACCGGCTCGGACCCCTTGGCGGCGCCGCTGCCACCCTGGTCGCAACCGGCGAGACATGCCAGCGCCACGAGCGTCGGCCATCTCACAGCGCGCCTCCGGCCGCGCGCTCGAGAGTGGCCCAGGCTTCCGCCGCCGCGAGCTCGGCGGCGAGCGCCTCCGCGCGGACGTCGAGCAGGTCCCGCTCCGACTGGATCACCGCGGCGAGATCGACCTCGCCAGCGGCGTACGCTTTGCGCACCAGCTCGGTCGATCGTTCCTGCGCTGGCACCAGCTTGGTGCCGAACGACGCCGCGCGCCGGCGCCCCGCTGCCCACCGTCGTTGCGCCGCGACGAGCTCCGCGGCGAGCTGGGAGCGGAGTGCGTTGGCCTCGGCCTCCTCGGCGCTCACGCGCGCGCGCGCGGCGTGCTCCCGAGCCCGGCCGCGGCCCCAGAGCGGCAGATCGACGGTCAGATCGACGAGCAGGTTGGTCGCGCCGCTGTTTGGGTCGAATGTGTCCACCTCGAGGTTCACGCGCAGGGTGGGGCGGCTCGCTGCCCGCGCCGCCGAGACCGCCGAGGCCGCCGCCGCGATGCGCGCCTCCTGCACGCGCAGCTCGGGATGGTAGGCGAGGTCGCTGGCGAGCCCTTCGTCGGTGGGTGCTTCGCTCGGTAGCGGTCCCGTCGCGACGAGCTCCTCCGCCGGAGCCCAGCCGACCACCGCGGCGAGTTCGGTGCCCGCGAGCCCGACGGACAGCGCGGCGTCCTCGGCCTCGACGTGCGCGCGAGCTGCCTGGGTCTCCGCGTTGACCACGTCGGCCTCCGAGGCATCGCCTGCATCGCGGCGCGCGCGCGTGACCTCGACGAGCCCATCAAGGCGCTCGGCGCCCTCCTGCGTCACCTGCGCCACCTGGCCGGCGCCATAGAGCGCAAGCCACGCGACCGTCGCCCGCCCGCGCAGATCGACATCGGTGGTGGGCTCCTCGGCGCGCGTCACCTCGGCATCGGCGCGCGCGGCCCGCCTGATCGCGCGCGCTACGCCGAAAAGCGGCAGGGGGATGCTCGCCACCGCCACCAGCCGCGAGCTCTCTCGCGCGGTGCCGATCGAGACCGTCGTCGCCGGCCATGGCCCAGCCGCTTCCGCCTCGGCGAACGCGGCCACGGTTCGGCGCTGCGCTGCGACGTGCGCGGGCGCCTGATCCACGGCCGCGCGGACGTCGTCGAGCGAGACCTCCCGGGGCGATGCGAGGGCGGGGCTCGCGATGGAAAGCAGAGGGAAAACCCAAGCGAGTTGCAGGATCCGCATGCGATCATATCGTGAGGCGCACGGTCAGTGCGTTCTGTTACGAAAGCATTAAGCCTTCGCCACGAGCTGGCGGTGCTCACGAGGCGTGCCTCCAAGGACTGGTCGCCGCCGATGCCGCGGGCGTAGACACGCTCGAAGCGGTCGCCCATCTGTCGACGATCCTCGGGCTTGACGTATCGCCGGATGAGCGGCGCTACCCACCGCCCCCACCGCACGCTCGCGCTGACTGACGCGGCGACCGGGTGGTCGACCGTCAGTTTTCTACGAGATCAGGTGGTCGTCGACACGCGCGCGTGCCCCTGCCATGCCGTGGGTTGCTACCGCGTCTGCAAGGTGGCGCGCTCGCAGTCGGCGAGGAACGACGTCTCGAGCTCGCGGGCCAGCGCGGGATCGCCGATCACCAGCGCGACCTCGTCGAGCGTGTTGAGCGACAGCGGGTCCAGGTTGACCGAGCCGACCACGGACAGCCGGTCGTCGACCAGCATCGTCTTCGCGTGCATCATGGACGGCTGGTACTCCCAGACCCGCACCCCGCGCTCGAGCAGGTCGCCGTACAGGAGCCGCTGGGCGACGAACGCCCCCTTCACATCGCTGGTCCGGCCCGCCACCAGCACGCGGACGTCCACGCCGCGAAGGGCGCTGGCGGCCAGCTGCTCCAGGATGGCCGCGCTCGGGACGAAGTAGGCGTTGGCGATCCAGAGTCGCCGGGTCGCGGTGGCGATGAGCAACTGGGTCAGGCGCTCGGCTCGGGTGACGGTCGGGGCCCCGGTGCTGGCCACGAACGCGGCCGCGCACGGGCCGGCCGCGCCGGGCGGCGGGAAATCGGCCAGCGGAAGCAAGGCGCCGCCGGCCTCCTGCCAGTTCTCGGCGAAGGCCTGCTGGGCCTGGTGCACCGCGGGCCCCGAGAACACCACGCTGGCGTCGCGCCAGGCGTCGGGCTGGCAGCCATCCCCGAGCCAGCAATCACGGACGCCGAAACCGCCGGTGATCGCGGTCGTCCCATCGACGACCAGGATCTTCCGGTGGTTGCGGGCCAGCCGCGCGCTCAGCAGCGACGCCCGGAACATCCGCACCTCACACCCGCCGGCGGTGAGACGGGGGCCCAGCACGTCGGGGAATGCCGAGCTTCCCAGCGCGTCGATGACCAGACGACACCGGACGCCGGCGCGGGCCCGGTCCAGCAGGGCGGCGACGATGCGGTCGGACGCCGCGCCCTCCTCCCAGATGTACATGACGACGTTGACGCTGACCCGAGCCTGCCGGATCTCGCGCTCGAGCCGGTCGAACACCGCGCCGTTGTGGAGTAGCTCGACCTGGTGGCCGGGTGCCATCGGGGTTGCCACGCTCTGGAAGAGCGCCGACGAGAACAACGCGGGCGCCGACGGCACCGGGTGCGCGATCCGGAAGCCGTCGACGTCACCCGGCGCTGACTCGTACGTGAACCATCGGCCGAGACGGCGGATGAGCTCGCTGAAGCGGGTCACGTCGTTTGCTGCTCGTCGTCGCCGTGCAGGTTCAACGAGCGAGCGCGCCGCGCTTGCGGGTCACCAAGAACCGGCAGCCCGCGAGCAGCAGCACGGCGCCCAGGACCGACGCGATGAAGCCCGCGCTCTCACCGTCGTGGTACCAGCCGAGCGAGCGGCCGATCATGCCCGCGGCGAGCGCACCGGCGACGCCGAGGAGCATCGTCGCGATGATCCCGCCCGGGTCCTTGCCCGGCATGATGAGCTTGGCGACCGCGCCGGCGATGAGGCCGATGATGAGCATCCAGATGAAGTGCATGATATCTCCTTGGCGAGGCGCACTGCGAGTTGTGTGCCACCGGAACTGCTCGGCAGCACGCGGGCTGCCCCGGGCCAGACGAGCGCCACGGCACGGCCGTGCGCGACGGCAACGACGGACGGGGTCGGGCACCGCGCGCGGCGGCGGCAGGGGGCAAGCATCGCCGGCAGTCAACACGACCCCGGGGGTCGCTGGCTCGTCTGGATGTGGGTAGGCTCTTGCGCTTGCGAGCTGTCCTCCTCATCGTCGCGCTGGGCGCCACCGGTCTGATCGGGTGCGATCTGGCGCGCGACAGCGGTCGCGACGCCGGGCCCGGGCTCGATGCGCCGCCGCCGATCGAGGCCGACCTGGTCCCACCGATCGGCGGACCGGCGACGCTCGACGTCGCGTGCTGGAACGTCGAGTTCTTTCCCAAGTCGGACCGCACCATCCTGCTGCTGGCGGACCTCATCGTCAGCCTCGACCTCGACGTGATCGTGTTCGAGGAGATCGCGTCGGTCGACGCGTGGAACCAGCTGGTGGCGCGGTTGCCGGAGCACGAGGGCGTGTTGTCGAGCCATCGCTACACGCCGACCGAGTACCAGAAGATCGGGGTCATCTACCGGCAAGGTCTGGTGACGCTGGGGCCGCCCGAGTTGCTGTTCGTCTCCGACGGCTTCGGCTTTCCGCGGCCGCCGCTGAAGGTCCACGTCGACGCCGCCGGGATGTCGTTCGACCTGATCGGGCTGCACCTCAAGGCCGGGGTCGGGGCCGAGGACGCCGAGCGTCGCGCCGCGGCGTTGCGGGAGCTCGACCGCTACCTGCGCGCCCAGGTCGACGGCGGCGGCGAGGACGAGCTGATCGTCCTCGGTGACTACAACGAGGCCCTCACCAGCGCGAGCGGGCGCGAGGTGCTGGCGCCGATGTATGCGGCCCCGGAGCGCTACCGCTTCCTGAGCGAGGCGGCGGCGCTGGCCGGCGAGCGCAGCTTCATCCCGAGCGGCAAGGTCATCGACCACATCGTCGTCACGGCCGGCCTCTACGACGAGGTCGGGACCGCCCGCGCCGTGATCCCGCGACTCGATCAGATGGTGCTGCGCTACGACGCCGAGCTCTCGGACCATCTGCCGGTCATCGTCTCGATCCCGCAGCCCTGAGGTCGCGGCGGCTCCGCGCCGCGTTCGCCGGCGCCACGACCGCGCCGGAAGCCTTCCGGTCCATCCGGGGGCCCCGACGCTGTATCGTCAGGCGGTGCTGGGAACGACGCTGGGGAGTTACACGCTCGAGCGCGAGCTCGGTCGTGGGGGCATGGGTGCCGTCTACACGGCGGTGCACACGCTGCTCGGCCGCCGGGCCGCGGTGAAGGTGCTGCTGCCCGAGCTGTCGCGCAACCAGGACATCGTCCAGCGCTTCTTCAACGAGGCCAAGGCGGCGACCGCGATCAAGCACCCGAGCATCGTCGAGATCTACGACTTCGGCTGGGCGCCCGACGGCTCCGCGTACATCGTCATGGAGATGATGGAGGGCGAGTCGCTGGGGACCCGGCTCCAGCGGCTGGGGCGGCTCGCGCCCGCGGCGGCCGCGACCATCACCCGCCAGGTCGCCAACGCGCTGGCGGCGGCGCACCGCGCCGGCATCGTCCATCGCGATCTCAAGCCCGACAACGTGTTCCTGGTCCACGACGTCGAGGTCGCTGGCGGCGAGCGGGTGAAGCTGCTCGACTTCGGCATCGCCAAGCTCGCCGTCGATGGGGCCGGGTCGCGGACCTCGACCGGCGTGATCATGGGCACGCCGATCTACATGTCGCCCGAGCAGTGCGAGGGCGCGCGCCTGGTCGATGCGCGCAGCGACCTGTACTCGCTGGGCTGCATGCTGTTCGAGATGCTGGCCGGCCGGCCGCCGTTCCAGAACGAGGGCGTCGGTGGGCTGATCGGCATGCACCTGTACGTCGCGCCGCCGACCCTGCGCTCGGTGGTGCCCGACGCGCCCGAGGCGCTCGACGCGATCGTGGCCCGGCTCCTGGCCAAGCCGCCCGGCGAACGGTTCCAGACGGCCGACGAGCTGGCCGGCGCGCTCGGCCGCATCAGC
Organism: Kofleriaceae bacterium; assembly: GCA_046597055.1. Lineage (GTDB taxonomy): Bacteria > Myxococcota_A > Polyangia > Haliangiales > Haliangiaceae > UBA2376. The sequence continues at coordinate 22,924 of JBKJLC010000173.1, forward strand.
GGCGTGGCGTCGTCGGTGCCGCCGCACGCGATGCGCACGATGACGCCGCCGACCGGTGCGCCGTCGTGGCCGCCGGGGCCAGGTCCGGCGAGCGGGCCGTCGTGGCCGCCGGGGCCCGCACCCGGCTCGCCGACCACGCTGTCGTCGGCAGCGGGGATGGCGCCCACCGGTCCGCCGGCGGCACCGTCGCGGCGCGGGCTGTGGCTCGCGCTCGGCGGCCTGGTCGCGGTGGCCGGCGTCGCCGTCGCGGTCGTGGCTGGCAGCGGCGGCGCCGGGTCGGACGCGTCGGGGGCGGTGGGGGCCGTCACCACGGATGGTGGCGCCGCGGCTGCGCTGGCGACGATCGACGCCGCGGCGGAGCCGGTGACGGCTGGCGACGCCGCGGTCGCGCCGGATCCCCTGCTGGCCGCCGCTCGCCAGGCGCTCGGCGACCGGCGCTGGGCCTCGGCGCGGTCCCAGGCCGACGACGTGCTGCGCACGGATCCGACCAACGCCGACGCGGCCGCGATTCGCGCGCAGGCCCAGCGCGGCGTCGATGCCGAGACCAACCTCGATGACATGGAGAAGGCGCTCAAGACCAAGAACTGGCGGGTGCTGCGCGACGAGCTCGACGCGGTCTACGACGCCACGGTCGACGGCGACCCGGCCCGCGCCGAGGCCGACGCGCTGATCGCGGAGGCCCGGCCGCGGGTGTTCGCCGAGGCCCGGGACTCGATCCAGCGGTCGCTGAAGAAGCGCGACTGTGTCGCGGCCAAGAAAAAGGCGACCGACACCGTGGCGCGCTGGGGCGACGAGGCCAAGCCGCTCGAGGAGCTCGCGACCCGGTGCAAGGGGCCGCCGGACGGCGGTACCGTCGAGGTCCCGCCACCACCGCCACCGCCACCGCCGCAGGGCGACTCCGCCGCGGAGCTGTCGATCCAGGCCCAGACCGCGGCCAAGTCGTCCCAGTGGGCACGCGCGCTCAGGCTCGCCGAGAACGGGCTGGCGGCGGGGCCCGACAGCTCGACGCGACTGCTGCTGACGATGACGGCCGCGCTGTCCGCCTGCAATCTGAAGAACCGCGACAAGGCCCAGCAGCACTTCGAGGGCCTGCCGACGAGCCGGAAGGCGCTGATCCGTTCGCGCTGCAAGGCGCACGGGGTGCTCCTGTCGGGGCCGCCCGAAGAGCCGGCCGAGCCGCCGCCACCGGCGCCGTACAGCGGCGCCGGCTACTGACCGGCGCCCGCCCCGCTCAGAAGCCGAGCGCGGTGCCGACCTGGAACACCAGCAGGCTCGCGACGTAGGCGAGCACGCTCATGTACGCCAGCGCGAACCCCGGCCACTTGTAGCCACCGGTCTCGCGCTTCATGACGGCGAGCGTGCTCATGCACTGGCAGGCGAGGGCGAAGAAGATCATCAGCGACAGCCCGGCCAGCGCGGAGTACGCGGGGGTCCCGTCGGGCTTCTTCTCGTCGCGCAGGCGCTCGCGCAGCGAGGTCTCGTCGTCGCCAGCGCCGTAGATCACGCCCATGGTCGCGACGAACACCTCGCGCGCAGCGAACGCGCCGATGATGCCGACGCCGATCTTCCAGTCGAAGCCGAGCGGCTCGATCGCCGGCTCGATCGCCTTGCCGAGCCGGGCCCCGTAGCTGTTCTCGAGCTGGCTCTGGGCGCGCGCGGTCTCGAGCGCCTTCACCTGCTCGGCGGCGGCTCCGCCGCGCGCGGCGACCTCGATCTGGGCGTCGAAGTCGGGGCCACCCGCCGGCTGCTCGCGCGGGAAGTACAGCAGGGCCCACAGCACGATCGTGCACGCCAGGATCACGGTGCCCGCCTCGCGCAGGAACACCGAGCTCTTGCTCCACATCATGCGGCCGATGTCGCGCATCCGAGGCGCGCGGTACGGCGGCAGCTCGATCACGAACGGCAGCCGCTTGGCGCGCAGCGGCTTGATCGTGCGCGACAGCACCCACGCCGCGCCCAGCGAGGTCACCACGCTGAACGCGTACATCCCGACCATCAGCAGGCTCTGGGTCGCGACCCCGCCGAACGTGCTCGCCGGGATCAGCGCGGCGATGATCAGCGTGTAGACCGGCAGCCGCGCCGAGCAGGTCATCAGCGGGATCACCAGCATGGTCAGGATGCGATCGCGCTGCCGCTCCATCGTCCGGGTCGCCATGATCGCCGGCACCGCGCAGGCGAACCCCGACAACATCGGCACGAACGCGCGGCCGTGCAGGTTCATCGACCGCATGATGCGGTCCATCAGATAGGCGACCCGGGCCAGGTAGCCGAGGTCCTCGAGCAGGCCGAGGAACAGGAACAGCAGCAAGATCTGGGGCAGGAACACCAGCACCGAGCCGACCCCGGCGATCACACCGTCGACGACGAAGTCGGCGAGCATGCCGGCTGGCAGCACGGTGCGGGCCTGGGCCCCGACCCAGCCGAACAGCCCGTCGATCGCGTCGATCGCCGGCGCTGACCAGGCGAACAGCGACATGAACAGCACGAACATGATGCCGGCGAAGATGACCAGGCCGCCGGCGCGGTGGAGCAGGACCCGATCGATACGGTCGGTCAGGCGCCGGTCGGGCGAGCGGGCCCCGAGCGGCGCCACGTGCTGGTCGAGCCAGCGATAGCGGCCGAGCACCGCCTCGTCGTCGTCGGCCGGGCCCGACGCGACCGCGGTGACCGCGGCCCGGACCGCGAGCGGGATGTCGCCGAGCTCGTCGTCACCGACGCACTGCAGGGCCCACAGCGCCAGCGCGTCGGACGGCGGCCACGCCGGCGGGAACCCGGCGCGCACGATCGCGATGCGCTCGGCGAGCGAGGCCGACGGCGTCCATCGCCACGGCAGCGGGGCGGTCGGGTTGCGCAGCGCGATCTCGACGCCCGCGCGCAGCGCGCCCACGCCCACGCCGGTGCGCCCGACCACCGGGAACACCGGGGCGCCCAGGACCCGCGCCAGCGCCGAGACGTCGGGGGCGGCGCGGCCGGCCTCGTCGACCATCGTCAGCGCCACCACGCACGGACAGCCCAGCTCCTGGGCCTGCAACAGCAGGTACAGGCTGCGCACCAGCTGGGTGGCATCGACGCACACCACCAGCAGATCCGGCCGCGGCTCGCCCCCGAGCCCCGCGATCAGGTCGATCGCGATCTCCTCGTCGGCCGAGCGCGCGATCAGGCTGTAGGTGCCCGGCACGTCGATGATCTCGACGTCGTCGCGGCCGCGCAGGGTACCGGACCGACGCTCGACGGTGACGCCGGGATAGTTGCCGACCCGGGCGTGGGCGCCGGTCAGCGCGTTGAACAGCGTGGTCTTGCCGGTGTTCGGGTTGCCGCACAGGGCGACCCGGCGCGGCGCTGGCGGCGTGGCCGAGGTCACGGGGCCGTCGCGCGTACGCGGATCTGCGCGGCCTCGAACCGGCGGATCGACAGCCGGCCGCGGCGGACCTCGATCTCCAGCGGGTCACCCAGCGGCGCGACGTTGACGACCGCCACGGTCGTGCCGGGGATCAGGCCCATCTCCATCAGGCGCCGGCGAAACCCGCGGTCGCCGGCCACCGAATCGATGGTGACGGGACGGTGGCGCGCGGTCTCGGCGAGGGTCGACACGTCGCACGAAGCTAGCAAAGTTGAAACCGGTTATCAACTTCAAAGCCCGCTGGGCTTGACTGTCGTTGCGGCCAACGTCGGGCCGCAATGCTAGATTTTTGGAGCGAGCATGGAAGCCACGAAGACGCTGCTCCTGTCGCAGAGCTACGAGCCCATCAAGGTCATCTCGTGGCAACGCGCGATCACGCTGTTGTTCCTCGGAAAGGTCGAGGTCATCGAGGAGTACGTCGACGACGTGCGCTCGGTGACGTTCGTCATCAAGGTGCCGGCGGTCGTGCGCCTCTTGCGCGCGTTCCGACGCCACCACAAGCCGGTGAAGTTCTCGCGGGTCAACATCTACGCCCGCGACGGCTACACCTGTCAGTACTGCGCCACCAAGCTCGGGGTCGCCGAGCTCACGTACGATCACGTCGTGCCCCGCTCGCAGGGTGGCCGCACCGACTGGACCAACATCGTGACCGCCTGCCACGACTGCAACCGGGACAAGGGCGGGCGCACGCCGAAGCAGGCGGGCATGCACCTGCGCAGCTTGCCGGTACAGCCCGACTGGGTTCCCGCGGTGACGATCCGGGTGAGCCTGCGCTCGGTGCCGGACGCCTGGCGCGACTACTTGTACTGGACCGGCCAGCTCGACGACTCGTAGCGGCTGCGGAGCCCGAGCAGGAGCCCGCGGGTCAGTAGGTGAGCAAGGTGGCGTCGGGGCTGACGGTGCCGCGGGTGGCGGCGTCGCGGTAGCGGAGGACGATGCGGCCGGGGGCGCCGCCGCCGCCGCCGCCGTTGCCGAACAGGCCGGTGTCGCCGCCGCCAGTGGGGACGCCCTCGAGCGCGCCGCCGGCGCCGCCGCTCGCGCCGTAGGTGCCGCCGCCGCTATCGCCGCCGGCCGGGCGGGTGACGGCCGCGCTGCCGTTGGCGCCCGGGCCGGCGCTGCCGGCGCTGGCCCCACCGCCGCCGCCGCCGCCGTTCACGGCGAGCGTGCCCGCGTTGTCGATGCGGGCCGCCTGCAGGTCGATCGCGCCGCCCGAGCCGCCGCCGGTGCCGGCGAGGTACTGGAGCGCGCAGCTGCGGCCACCGCCACCGCCGCCGCCGCCGGCGGAGATCGCGCCGCCGAGGGCGATCGAGATCGTCGTCCGCGCGAACAGGTGCACCGCGCCGCCACCGGCGCCCGGGGTCGACGGATCACAGCCATCGGTCTCGACGGCGCCGCCCCCGGAGCCGCCGGCCAGGATCGCGAGCGCGGGATCGCCGGTGGCCGGGCCCGGCGCACCGGCGCCGTCGCCGTCGCCTTGGCCGCCCTCGCCGCCGGGCATCGCGTGGCCGCCGCCGCCGCCACCGCCGTCGGCATACGAGCCCGAGCGCTGGCCATCGCTGCCCTTGCCGGGGCCGGCCGCGGGGGCCGCACCACCGGCGCCGGGGATGCCGCCGCGGGCACCGACGTCGAGCGTGCCGGCGATCGTCGCCGAGGCCGCGAGCACGACCAGCGGCCGCTCCCCGATGGCGCGGACGGTCGCGCCGGCGTCGATCGTGAAGGCGCGCACGCGCAGGATCGCGAGCTCCGGGCCGGTGCCGTCGTGCGCGACGGCGGTCAGCGTGACGCCGGCGGGCAACGTGCCGCTGTAGGTCAGCGCGCTGGTGTCGATCGTCACGTCGTCGGTCACCACGAGGTCGGCGGTGCCCACCGACTCCTCGCCGGCCGGCACGTGGACCACATCGGTCACGGCCTCGGGCCCGTCACGTACCTCGATCGCGATCCCGGCATCCTCGCCTGCCGTGTCGTCGCTGCCGCCGCCGGCGGGGACGAACGAACAGGCGGCGGTGGCCGTCAGCAGTACCAGCGAGCGCCACATCGGCGAATTGTACCCGCGCGCTTCCGCCGCTCCGAGCCTGAATCGACGTCGCCAATGTAGGCGGGCGAGGCCGCGTCAGAGGGCGAGATTCATTCGATCCACCGCCCGATCGCTCCGGCGTCCGGTGTGCGCCCGAACCGCTCCGCGCCCGGGTCGGGTGGGCGTCAGTAGGTGGACGTGGTCGCCGTCGTCGGGCTGGTGGAGCCCGCAGCGAGGGTCGTGCGGTACCGCAGGTGGATGCGGCCGTGACCGCCGCCGCCGCCGCCGCCGTTGCCACGGTCGCCGGCATCGCCACCGGTCACCGGCGCCGCCGCGGCCGCACCGGCGCCGCCGGCCGCGCTGAACATGCCCATCGCGGCCCCGCCGCTGGCCGCGGTCGTGCTCAGCGCGCCGTTGCCGCCCGCGCTGCCGGCGCCGCGGCCACCAGCGCCGCTGCCGCCGCCACCACCGTTGGCAGCGAGGATGCCGCCGTTGACCACGACCGGCGACTGCAGGTAGATCGCGCCGCCCGAGCCGCCGCCGTGACCGGCGAGGAAGTTGGCCGGGCTGGCGCAGTCGTCACCGCCTTCGCCACCGCCACCGCCGACGTTGATGCCGCCGCTGCTGCTGATCATGATCGACGTGCGTGCGTAGATCTGCACCGCGCCCCCGCCGCTGCCGGGCGCGGTCAGCGCGCACGCCGTCATGCCGCCGGGCGAGAACGCGCTGCCGCCGGCCGAGCCACCCTCGAGCACGGTCAGGGTCGCGACGCCGTAGGTCGAGCCGGGCCCGCCCCCCTGCGCGATCTCGTCGGGATCGCAGTCGGCGACACAGGTCGCGTCGCCGCCGTTGGCGCCAGCGCCCCCGAAGCTACCGCCGCCCCCGCCGCCGTCCGAGAACCGGTTGACGTGCTGGCCGTTGCCGCCGGCGCCCAGGCCGGCCGTCGCGCCGCCGGCGCCCGGCACCGTGAGGCGCGCGCCCGCGTCGATCGTGCCGTCGAGGGTGACGGCCTCGGCGAGGATCACGAACGGCCGGTTGCCGAGCACGCGGACGTCGGCGCCAGCGTTGATGGTCAGGTTGCGCACGCGCAGCACGGCGATCTCCGGGCCGCCGGGATCCTGCGCGGAGGTCACGAAGGTGACGCCGGCGGGAAGCGCGACCCCGAGCCCGAACTGACCGCCGGAGGTGTTGGCCGTGATGTCGGTCGTGATGGTCAGGTCGCCCGTGCCGATGGTCTCGTCGCTGGCCGCGAGATGGACGACGTCACCCGGCTCGGCGGCATCGGGCGTGGCGTCGATCAGCGCGGCGTCGATCAGCGCGGCGTCGGTGGCGGCCGCGTCAGTCGCGGCGGCGTCGGTCTCCGCATCAGGCAGGTCGGCATCGGCGACGGCGCCGTCGCGGGTGGGGACGTCGGCGTCGTCGGTCGCGCGCTCCAGCTCTCCCGGAACGAACGAGCACCCGGTCGCGACAGAGATCGCGACGAGCGCGAGCCGGTACACCTGCATCGGACCAGTATGCGGCCAACTGGGCTGCCGCGAAAAGACCGTGTGCCGGCCGCGTGGTCTGCCCGCGCGCAGGTCGACCAGGTGCCGGGCCCGGCCGACATGCTCGTACCCGGCGCCGTGGTGGTCCGGCAGGTGTGGCGTTCACCCGTGGTGGGTCGCCGGTCGGGTGTTACCCTACCCACAGGTGCCGACCCCATCCACCCCTGTTGCCGAGCGCGTCGAAACCGATACCAGCCTCGATGCCGAGCGGAAGAAGGCTGATCAGCTGCTCGCGGAGCGGGCGGCCTCGCTCCAGCAGGCTGCCACCGCGGTCGTGGAGCTGGCGCGCGAGGAAGCCGACGTCCTCATCGAGACCGCCCGCCAGCACACCGACGCCGCCCTCGAGCTCGCCCACGAGCCGGCCGCGCTGCTCGACGAGGTCGTGGCTGCGCGCGAGACGGAGGACCAGGTGATCGAGGCGCGCCGGGCCCACGCCGACGCCCAGCTGGTCGCCGAGCAACGCGCCCACCAGCGCGCGATCCGGAACCTTCTCGCAATCGAGCGCGAAGAGACCAACCAACGCCTGCAGAACGAGCGCGAGCGCGCCGACCACCTGGTGGCGTCACGCGACGACTTCCTTGCCATGGTCAGCCACGACGTTCGCTCGCTCCTCGGGGGCATCGCGATGTCCGCCGACTCCCTGCGCAGCGCGACCCAGCTCGCGCCCGATCATCTCGTGCGCGAGGCTGATCGGATTCAACGCCTCACCGCGCGCATGAACCGGCTGGTCGGCGACCTGCTCGACGTGGTCGGCATGGAGGCCGGCCAGCTGAAGGTCACCGTGGTCGCGCAGGATGTCCGCGACCTGCTGGCCGAGACCCTCGAGAGCTTCCAGGCGATGGCCGCGTCCCGGTCGATTCACCTCGCCGCCGCGATGCCCGAGACGCCCATGCTGGCGTTGTTCGATCACGACCGCATGTTGCAGGTGCTATCCAACCTGGTCGGCAACGCCTTGAAGTTCACCGAGCCCGGCGGTCACGTCACGCTCGGGGTCGCGCGGGGCGAGGGGGTCCTCGAGATCACCGTGCAGGACGACGGCTGCGGCATCGAGCCGGACCAGCAGGAGACGATCTTCGAGCGCTTCTCGCAGGCGGCGCGACTCGACCGGCGCGGGCTCGGCCTCGGGCTCTACATCGCGCGCGGCCTGGTCGAGGCCCACGGCGGCCGGGTGTGGGTCACCGCCGCCCCCGGGGTCGGCTCGACCTTCCATGTGACGCTCCCCGCCGCCTAGCCGGGGCTCGTTGCTGACCGCCGCTACCACCATGCGGATCTGCTTCGTCTGCCTCGGCAACATCTGTCGGTCGCCGACCGCCGAGGCGGTCATGCGCGGGGTGCTCGCGCGGGCCGGCCTGGCCGCCCGGGTGGTGCTCGACAGCGCCGGGACCGGCGCCTGGCACGTCGGCGAGCCATCCGATCCGCGGACCCGCGCGGCCGCCCGGCGACGCGGCGTCGACATTGACCATCGCGGCCGCCAGTTCGGCCGCGACGACTTCGCGCGCTTCGATCTGGTGCTGGCGATGGACGTCGCCAACCAGCGAGCGCTGCTGGCGATGGCGCCCGACCCGGCGGCCGCCTCGAAGGTCCGGCTCCTGCGCAGCTTCGATCCGGCGGCGGCGCACGGCGCCGAGGTGCCCGATCCGTACTACGGCGGGCCCGACGGCTTCGATCGCGTCCTCGACGTGTGCGAGGCGGCGTGCGCCGGGCTGCTGGTCCATGTCCGGGAGCGCCTGGGTGCCGGCAGCTGACGAGCTGGCGGCCGCGATCACCGCGGCCGCGGGCGCAGCGCCGCTCGGGCTCGCGCGGGTGACCGGCGGCGACGTCAACGAGGCGTATCGCGCCCAGCTCGTCGACGGCCGCACCGTGTTCGTCAAGCATCACCGGGCCGCGCCGGCGGGCATGTTCGCGGCCGAGGCCTGGGGGCTGGGCTGGCTCGCGGCGGCCGGCGCGATCCGGGTCCCGGCGGTGATCGGCCACGGCGCACGCGTGCTGGTCCTCGAGTGGCTGTCGCCGGTCGCGCCCGGCGCCGGGTCGGCCGCGGCGCTCGGCCGGGGCCTGGCCGGGCTCCACCGCGCCGGCGCGCCCGGCTTCGGCCTCGACCACCCGAGCTTCATCGCGACGATCCCGCAAGACAACACGCGGTGCGCGAGCTGGAGCGAGCACTGGCTCGAGCATCGCCTGCGGCCGCTGGTCGAGCGCGCGATCGGCGCGGGCCGCGGGTCGGTGCGCTGGCGGCAGGCGCTCGACGAGCTCGGGCGGCGGGCGGCGAGCCTGGCCCCCGACGAGCCGCCGGCGCGCCTGCATGGCGACCTGTGGAGCGGCAACGTCCACGCCACCACCGGCGGGCCGGCGCTGGTCGACCCCGCCGTCTATGGCGGCCCGCGCGAGGTCGACCTCGCGATGCTCGAGCTGTTCGGCGGGCTCGACGACGCGACGGTCGCCGCGTACCACGAGGTGTGGCCGCTCGCGCCCGGCCGCGCCGACCGCCGGCCGCTGTGGCAGCTGTATCCGCTGCTGGTCCACGTGGTCCTGTTCGGCGGCAGCTACCCGCGCGCGGTCGACCGCGCGTTCGCCCACTATCTGTGACCGACCGCGCCCGGCTCGTGCTCCGAGTCTCCCGAGACATGGCGGCGCGGTAAGCTCGGCGCCCATGTCACGTCGGGCCGGTGTCGCTGCCTCGCTGTTCGTCACGTCCGCGCTCGCGGCGTGCGGCGACAACCTCGGCCCCGGGTTCGAGCCGTGGGTGCTCGAGCCGCTCGCCGCGAGCGATGGCTTCTGGGTCCGGACCCCCGAGTTCGAGGTCGCCGCCGGTGCCGAGATCCAGGACTGCTACTTCTTCCAGGTCCCGGCCGGCGCGACCGACCTGATGGTCGATCGGCTGACGATGGCGCTCAACCCGGGCAGCCACCACATGAACGTGTTCCGGGTGAACACGGTGCGGAACCTGGGGCCCACCGACGGCGCGCCGGTCGATCTCGGCGGGGTCCAGGGCAGGTTCGTCGCCGGCGGTGCGCCCGGCACCGGTGAATGCTGGAAGGCCGGCAACTGGTCCGACTGGCCGCTGGTCGCCAACTCGCAGCAATCGACGCCGGGCCAGCCGATCCTCGACTGGAACCTGCCTGACGACGTCGCGACCCGGTTCGCGCCGGGCCAGTGGCTGATGTTGCAGGTCCACTTCGTCAACGCGACCACCCAGGAGACGCCGTTTCGCGGCCGGGGCGGCGTGAACTTCCACCTCAGCAAGGACGGCGACCGCCAGGAGCTGGGCACCCTGTTCGCCACCCAGCAGAGCATCCGCATCTGCCGCTCGAACCCGCTCCAGACCTACTCGGGCAGCTGCTCGATGGCCAACGGCGCTCACACGATCGCGGCCGCCAACGGCCACTTCCACTCGCGCGGCAAGCGCTTCAGCATGTACGCCTGGGACGGGCAGTCGACCGAGCGGCCGGCCGATGCGGCGCGCTTCTACCAGAGCGCGCGCTGGGCCGAGCCCGACATGGCCACCGACCTGAACGTCGCGGTCCCCGACGGGGGCGGCATCTGGTGGACCTGCGAGTTCGAGTGGCGCGAGCCGGTCGAAGGCTGCGCCGCGGTCGACGCGCGCGATCCGCTGCAGGCCGGTGACTGTTGCTTCACGTTTGGCCCCACCGTCGAGTCGAGCGAGCACTGCAACGCGTTCGCGTACTACTACCCGAAGAGCGAGGACGTGAATTGTTTCTGATCCGGTGCGCGCTGGCGACGATCCTGGCGACCACCGCACTGGCCTGCAGCGACGACGCGCCGGGGGCCTGCCCGGTCGGTGATCGCGGGCTGCCGATGGAGCTGCTCGCGATGACGTGGGATGCCCGGGCCGGCGAGCCGGTCGATCTGGTCGACGGCGGCGAGGTCGTGCTGCGCCGGCCGATCCAGGGCGGCAAGGTGATCTACGTCGGCGTGCGCGCCCGCAACGTCGACGGCTGCGGCGTGCAGTTGACCGGCGCGCTGCGCGATGCCACCTCGCGCGAGGTGATCGCCCTCGAGCAGCGGCCGGTCCGGCTGGTCGCGCGCGCCGACGGCTGGGCCGTGCCGGCCACGCCGCTCGAGCAGTCGCTGGCCAACGTCGCCGCGTGCCCGAACGCCGATGCCGAGGTCGACCTCGACGGCAACCGGTGGGAGCTCGAGCTCCGGCTCGAGGAGCTGCAGGGCGGCCGGCGCGCGACCCTCAACCTGATGGTGCGGCCGCGGTGCCCGGCCGACGAGGCGTTCGAGTGCGCCTGCGAGTGCGACTCCGACTTCCAGATCGGCGGCGAGTGTCCGGTCGATCCGGGCGACGAGCCCGACGCCGGCGTCGACGCCGGCGCGTGAGCCCGCAGTCTGCCGTCTGCCGTCTGCCCTTCGACACGGCGCCTGCGGCGCCGGCTCAGGGCCACCGGGAAATGGTGAGCGCTTCCGATCACATGACTGCTTGTGATCAATCCCGAGGTCTGCCCTTCGACACGGCGCGCCCGAGCATCCTGAGCGAGGACCGGCGCGGAGCGACGGCCGAGTCGAAGGACGGCGCCGGCTCAGGGCCACCGGGAAAGGTGAACCCTTCGATCACCTTGCGAGTTGCGGTGAGCCCCGGGGCGGCGGTCAGTAGAGCGGTTCGAGCTGGTCGGGGATCGGCTGGCCGGCCTCGTCGGTGATGAGGTCACCGCGGGCGTCGCGCGTGGTGCTGCACGGGTACGGCGTGGTGCGCCGGGCCCGCGGGTTGATGAACATCGGCTGGAACAGCCACCTGTCCTGGTAGTTGCGGAGCGCGTTGCAGGTCAGCTGGAGCTTGGCCCGGTGGATCGCCAGCTTCAGCACGGTCGCGTCCTTCACGAACGCGATGTCGGTGTCGGAGTCGCCGGCGGCGAACACCGGCCGCTGGCTCTCGTCGGGGTTGAACGGCAGCTGGCGCTCGACCGGCTGCCGGTAGATCACCTTGTTGATCCAGCAGCGCTTGCCCTCGTCGTACGTGATCATGGTGTTGGCGCCGTCGGGGACCGGGCCGCAGCCCTCGGTGTCGGCGGTGACCCGACCCCCGCGCACGACCTGGCGGATGCCGATCACGTGGTTGGCCGGGATCCCGACCAGGTCGTCGGCGACCGCCTCGATCACGAGCTGCGGCGACGCGGTCAAGATCCAGACGTCGAAGCCGTTGTCCTGCAGCACCGACACCAGCTCGCGGCTCTGGTCGTAGATGCGCAGCCAGCCGTTGTCGACGAAGGTGCCGATCGTCGTGGTCGCGCCGATCGGCGCGGCCAGGCCCTCGCCGATCGCGGCCTCGGCCCACGCGTGGAGCTCGTGCGGCTTGTGGCCGGCCATGATCTGCGCGGTCAGCTGGTAGGTGTAGTCGGCGTAGGGCGTCACCGTCGCGTACCGCCACGCGGGCAGGCCGGCCACGGTCTTGCCGACCAGGTACGCGCTGTAGAGCTCGTTGGCGCACGCGACGTGGCTGCTGGTCGGCAGGGGCTGGCCGGGCTCGGCCAGCGGGCCGCACGCCGCGGCGAGCGCGGCGCGGGCGGCGTCGGACAGGTGCGGGCTGACGTGGGCCCAGTCGCGGTCGGGTGGCTGCAGGACGTGATCGTTGTTGATCATGTAGAACGTGAACCGGTCGCCGGTGTCGTTCTTCGTGATCGTGTTGTCCCAGTCGAGCGCCACCACCGGCGGAGCGCTGGGATCGAAGCCCGGGCTGCGCCGGCCGCGCTCGAGGATCAGCTGGTTGATCCGGTCGCGGTTGCCGGCGAACCAGCCGCTGGTTTCCAGCAGCGGCAGGTCCTCGACGCTGACGTCGTGGCTGGTGGTGGCGGTCGGGTCGGCTGCGTCGACGCAGCCGCCGAGCGCGAGGGTGAAGACGCCGGTGATGGTCAGCCACCCCATCCCGCCGCGGTTCCGCCGTCCCTGGTCATTGCCAGCGTGGGTCATCATGGTGCGATCCTCTCCAGAGTTCGAGTCATGGATTTCAGTCATCGACACCCGGCCAGTCTTGATCAACGTCACGTGACCTGGCAGTCGCGCCGACGTGAAGCGCGCGTGAAGCCGGGAGTCGCGGCCGCGCTGCTGGCCTGCCTCGCGCTCGCCGGTTGTCCGGAGCAGGGCGACGACTGCGCCGGGTGGCAGTCGCGCGCCGGCGGGCTCGACCGCGTCGCGCTGGCGGTGCAGGGCCGCGGCCCCGACGACGTCTGGGTGGTCGGCGGTGGGCTCGGCCTCGGCGGCGCCCTGGCGGCGCACTGGGACGGCGCGGGCTGGACCCGGCGCGACCCCGACCTCGACGACACGCTGTGGTGGGTGTGGACCGCGCCCGATGACACGGTGTGGATGGTCGGCGAGCGCGGCGCGGTCGTGCGAATGCGCGGCGCCGACGTGCAGGTCGACCGGATCGCGACCGACGCGACGATCTACGGCGTGTGGGGCGCGGCCAGCGACGACGTCTGGCTGGTCGGCGGCGTCGCCGGCGGCGGGCCCGATGGCGAGGACGATCTGATCCGGCGCTGGGACGGCGCGGCGTTCGTGACCCCGGCCGGCGTGCCGGCGCGGGGGGCGACGCTGTTCAAGGTGTGGGGCTCGACCACCAGCGACGTGTGGCTCTCGGGCGAGGCGGGCACGATGCTGCGCTGGAACGGGCTCGGCTTCGAGGACCGCTCGGCCGAGCTGGCGACCCTGGCCCCGGCGCTGACCGTGCACGGCTGCTCGGCGACCGAGGCCTACGCGGTCGCCGGTCAGCGGCTGTACGGCTGGGACGGCGCGCGCTGGCAGGCACGCACCGACGTGAGCCTCGGCAGCGTCGCCAGCGGGGTCGCGTGCGGAGCCGCCGGGGTGGTCGTGGTCGGCAACGCCGGCCTCAAGCTGCGCTGGGACCGCGCGACCGGCGCCTGGTCCGACGACCGCGCCGCGGCGCCGACCGCGACCGACCTGCACGGCGCCTGGGTCGATGACGCCGGGCGGACCTGGGCGGTCGGCGGCAACTTCAACCAGCCGGGCGCGGCGCGTCGGACCGGGGTGGTCGGCGTGCGCGGCTGCCCGGCCGTCGGAAGCTGGTGACTACTTCGCCTGAGAGATCTTGTTGCCGGTACCGGTGCGCACGATCTTGGGCGCCTTCGACTTCCAGCCCCGCTGGTAGCTGATCGTGTTCTCGGCGCCGTTGAGCGTGATCTTGTCGGCGGCCTCGATGATGACGGTGTTGCCGCTCCCGTTCACGACCACCTTCGAGCAGCCACCGCTGACGGTGATCTTGTTGTCGGCGCCGTTGAGCACCAGCTCACCACCGTCGCCGCAGGTCACGGAGGAGGTCTGCCCAGCGTCGTTCACCACCACGCGGGGCGCGTCGGCCCATGCGGCGGGCGCGACCATCATTGCTGCCAGCAGGATCAGTTTCTTCAAGGTGACCTCCGGTCGGCGTTGACCTGACCTCAAGCATGGCATGAACCAGCCAATCGCGTAGGCTGACTTGCGATGACGACCGAGCATCCTTCCGTGGACGATGCCCGCCTGGTCCTGGCCGCCGCCGAGGCGCTCTCGAGCGCCGCCGTGGCGCGCACGGCCGAGCTCACCAAACGCGGCGAGCGCATCGACGATCACCAGGTGATCGTGGAGCGTGTGATCTATGCCGCAACCGAGGTCCGCGCCGCGCGCTCGCTGGTGTCCGCGGTCGAGGCCAACCCGGGCGCCGACGCCGGCTTCCGCCACCCGGCGCTGGCCGCGGTCGCCGAGCTCGCCCGCAGCGCGCGCGAGCGGCTCGATCCGATCGGCCCCGATCTCGGCGGCCTCGACGTCGACGCCAGCTACACCGCCCCGGTCCGGGCCGCGCTCCACCGGCTCGGACACGAGCGCGTGATCCGCGCGATCGGCCGCGCGGTCGCCGAGACCCGCGGCAAGAACCCGTGGCCGCTCGACGGCACGCTCACCGAGGTGCGCCAGAGCGTGCGCCAGTTCGCCGACAAGCAGGTCGCGCCGGCGGCCGAGCACATTCACCGTCACGACGAGCTGGTGCCCGAGCGCTTCATCACCGAGATGGCCTCCCTCGGCTACTTCGGCCTGTCGATCCCGGAGAAGTTCGGCGGGCACGAGCTGGGCAACCTCGCGATGATCCTCACCACCGAGGAGCTGTCGCGCGCGTCGCTGGCGAGCGCGGGCTCGCTCATCACCCGCCCCGAGATCCTGGCCAAGGCGCTGATCGCCGGCGGCACCGAGGCCCAGAAGCAGACCTGGCTGCCCAAGATCGGCTCGGGCGAGCTGATGGTCGCGATCTCGGTCACCGAGCCCAACGTCGGCAGCGACGTCGCCTCGGTCGCGTGCCGCGCCGAGCCGGCCACCGTCGACGGCCAGGCCGGCTACCGGATCAACGGCGCCAAGGCGTGGTGCACGTTCGCCGGTCGCGCCGATGTGATCGCGATGCTGCTCCGCACCGACCCCGACCCGGCCAAGGGCGCCAAGGGGCTGTCGCTGTTCATCGTCGAGAAGCCGCGCTTCGACGGCCACGAGTTCACCACCAGCCAGCCTGGGGGCGGCAAGCTGACCGGCAAGGCCGATCGCACGCCCGGCTACCGCGGCATGCACTCGTTCACGCTGTCGCTCGAGGACTGGTTGGTGCCGGCGGCCAACCTGGTCGGCGAGCAGGCCGGCCTGGGCAAGGGCTTTTATCTGCAGATGGCCGGCTTCGCGGCCGGGCGGCTGCAGACCGGCGGCCGCGCCTGCGGCGTCATGCAGGCCGCGCTCGAGAAGACCGCCGAGTACGTGGTCGCCCGCGGCCAGTTCGGCAAGCCGATCATCGAGTTCGGCCTGACCCAGCACCACCTCGGCCGCATGGCCTGCCGGCTCGCGGCCGCCCGCGCGATCACGTACGAGGCCGCGCTGGCGATGGACCGCGACGAGCGCGCGGCGGCCCCGCTGGCCGCGCAGGCCAAGCTGTTCGCGTGCGACGTCGCGGTCGACGCCACCCAGACCGGTCAGCTGCTGCACGGTGGCTGGGGCTACGCCGAGGAGTACGCGATCAGCCGCTACGTGATCGACGCGCTGGTCCTGCCGATCTTCGAGGGCGTGAAGCCGATCCTGGTGCTCAAGGTCATCGCGCGGGCCCTGCTCGCGGCGTGAGGGTTGGCGGGTGAAGCGCCTCAACAAGTTCATCAGCGAGAGCGGCATCTGCTCGCGACGCGAGGCCGACGCCTGGATCGCCGCCGGGCGGGTCACGATCAACGGCAAGCGCGCCGATCTCGGCACCCAGGTCGGCGACGGCGACGTGGTCCGGGTCGACGGCGCGGTGGTCGGCGCCCCCGAGGAGCGGCCGCCGACCGTCTACATCGCGCTCAACAAGCCGGTCGGCATCACCTGCACGACCGAGCGTCACGTCGACGGCAACATCGTCGACCACGTCGCCCACCCCCAGCGGATCTTCCCGATCGGTCGCCTCGACAAGGACTCCGAGGGGCTGATCTTGCTCACCAACGACGGCGACATCGTCAACGAGGTGCTGCGCGCCGAGCATGGCCACGAGAAGGAGTACCTGGTCCGGGTCGATCGGCCGCTGACCGACGAGTTCCTCGGCCAGATGGCGCGAGGTGTCCGGATCCCGGACGCTCTGACCAGGCCGTGCAAGATCTGGTCGGTGGGCCCGAGCCAGTTCCGGATCGTGCTGACCCAGGGCCTCAACCGGCAGATCCGCCGCATGTGCGAGGCGCTCGGCTACGACGTGGTCGCGCTGCAGCGGCTGCGCATCATGCACATCGAGCTGGGCGACCTGAAGGTCGGGCGCTGGCGCGACCTCACCGCCGACGAGGTCGCGGGCCTGATGCCGCCGGTGCCGCGGCCCAAGCAGTCGCCCGGGGTGGTGCCGCCGCGCGCGGGGCCGCCCGGGCCCGCCCCGCGGCCGTTCGGGGCCCGGCCCACCGGGGCGCCACCGCCGCGGCCGTTCGGGGCGCCACCGCCACGGCCCGGGCGTCCGGGCGGGGCCGCGCGCGGCCCTGGGCGTCGCGGCGGCCGCTGACTCAGCGCTGCTGGCGTTGCCGCAGGTACAGGAGAATCACGCCGGCGACGAAGAAGGGCGCGATCACGAGCGCCTCGCCGTAGTCCGCGAGCGTCTCGCGCGACAGGCCTGAACGCCCGACGACGAGGATCATCAAGGCCAGCAAGGCCAGTCCGACGAGCCCCCCGACGACCCGCTTCCAGATCGGGTCTGGCGTCTCGGCGCGGGGCAACACGCCCCAGGGTCCGCCCCTGCGGGGCTTGGAGGATGGGTCCGGGCCGCTCATTCCGTGTATCTAGGCGTCGCCGCGTCCTCCGCACAAGCCCTGACGGTGCGGCTGCCTGACTCTGCCACCCGTGGGCGCGTAGCCTGGCGGGTGGTGGCGGCAGGCCGTCCGCGCACGCCGGCGCGGCACCGGCTAGACTGACCGGCCGTGCGGATCCTCCTGCTCACGCCGCCGATGACCCAGCTGAACACGCCGTATCCGGCGACGGCGTATCTCACTGGCTTCCTGC
>JBKJLC010000052.1:0-64403 GCA_046597055.1 Kofleriaceae bacterium
GGCTTGCCCCGGCCAGTGCAGGATCGTGACTCCTGACACGCGCAGTGGAGGCCCCGAGGTTCACCGGTACGCGCCGACCGGCTCTCCTCGGAGAGCCACCCGAAACCCAGGAGCGCCACCTTCCGCCACTGGATCCTGACGCGGTTCTAGGCGACGCAACCAGCGACGCCCCAGCCGATGCGCCAACCGACGCGACCGTCCTGTGTGAGCCCAACACGATCGCCTGCGATGAAACCAGCGGGATCTACACGGACTGTTCGGATGCGGGCATCGCGGAATTTGAGATGACGTGTCCACTAGGCTGCGCGCGCGACACGGAAAAATGCCTGGACATCGACCCGCGCAACGGGCTTGCCCCGTATCTCGACATGGCTCGCGACCGGTCTGACGCGCCGGCAGTCGAGTTGAGCGGCGCCGCGCTGATCCGCGGCGCCGCGCTCCTTGATGGAGGGATTTCAATCAACGTCCCAACGGTCCTACACGACGAAGTGACCGTGTTCATGGTGAAGAGCCTCACCGTGCGGGGGACCCTGAAGATCGAGAGCGGAAACGACTACTCAGGCGGTGGGCCGGGGGTAGCCATCGTGTCGGACGGCGACGTCCTCATCGAGGGCCCGGTGGACGTGTCTGCCGATGGAAAACGAGGCGGGCCCGGGAGCGGCGGCAACGGCGGCACACCCTCATGCAGCGGAGCCGGGTCCTATGATGGATCACAGGTCTCGCCGACGCCGGGTGCGGGCGGGGGAGGAAGTTCGGGACCTGGAGCCGCCGGTGGGCGCGACGCCACTGGGGCCGCCGGGTTTCGTGGCGGATGGTACGGAGCCTCGGTGGAGCCGTTCCGAGGTGGCTGCTCCGGAGGCGGCATCCTCGAGGGCGGGGGGAAGCAGGACGGGAACTGGTCGTTCGGCGGTGGCGGCGGTGGGGCACTTCATATCGTCAGCCGCACCCGCATCGTGATCACTGGTGCCGGGAGGATCGACGCCAGCGGTGGCGGTGCCGAATGCCTCCAGTTCTTCCCGACCCTGGGCCCCTCCACGCCTGGCGCGGGCGGCGGCGGCGGCGGCGCATTGCTACTCGAAGCGCCGCAAGTGGTGTTCGATGGTGCAGAAGTCGTGCTTTCCACAAAGGGGGGCGGCGGCTCAGCGGCCTCGACATGTGCGAGCACAGCCAGCGATGGAGCTGACGGTGGGTACTCCGCTCAGCCCGCCGCGGGCGGAATCAGCGAGTATGCAACCTATCCGGGTGGCGGCGCTGGAGGTTCTCGCAACTCAATGCCCGCCGCCGGCGGTAACAGCACGTCCTCCGGAAGTGATGGAGGGGGTGGGGGCGGCGCCGTAGGAGTGACGTCAGTGTTCACCACCACAGGAGTGGTGGTGCCCCAGAACGGCGCAACGATTCAATCCAACGAAATGTTCGGGCCGATTCGAACGCGACTCGTACCGTAGGGCACCATTGATTTGGTGTTGCCCGAACTTCACGCTACTAGATCGCGTGCCGCCCACCACCAGCACGAGGTTCGGCGCCATTCCGATCGGGACCTGACCAAGGGGTCAGGCGACCGCAGCCCGTGTAGACGCGCTCGCTGGTGCGGACGCCGAAGCGGGTCGCGACCCGCCTGTCCTCGTAGGAGAATCCGAACCGCAAGCGGCGGACGGTAGCGACGATATTTCGCACCGAGGCGGGCGTTATCGGCGACGGCCGCGGTGGCACGCGCGCGGCATGGCGATAAGTCCGGTCAAAAGGGGGCGAAGCTCGCGCCGACGCGGCCTAGCGACGGCACGCTTGCCGAGCTAGGGACAGGCGATGGTCGTCAGGTCGGCCGTGGTTCGCGGCAGGAGGCGGCGCTGGTCGTCAAAGATATTGACGGACATGATGCCAGTCACGGTCGAGAAACAGGTCCCCGTCGAATACACGGGCGTGCGGGGATCCGGGGGGTCCGGCGTCAGCACGGCGTAATCGAGGATGTCGTCATCCATCACGATCGTGGTCGTCCCGTTCGTGAGCGTGGCCCGATCGCCCGATGCGGTCGACATCACGCGCAGGTTCGACAGGGTCACCAGCACCCCCTCGTAGGGCTCGCCCGGCGTGCCGATGTCCATCAGCGTCGGAATCGCGATGCCTTCCAGTGGAAGGGGCGTGGCGGTGCCGGTCGCGGGCGTCACCGTCGGGCTCTCGATCTGGGTCACGGTATCGCCCGGGGGCTGGAAGTCGAACTCGTCGACGGTTCCGGCCACGTCGACGATCTGCCCCACCGTGACGGTCTGCGTGGTGTCGCCGGTGAATACGAAGATGCCCTGGTTCGCGGCCGCCTGCGCCGCGTCCGAGATCCAGAACCCGCGCGACGCCCTGCCAGTGCCAAGCGCCGTCACGACCACGTCGTTCAGCACCACGCTGCCGGTGACCATCTCGGCCTGGATCATGGCGATCGTCGTCGCCGTCCGGCAGGTCGGCTCGGTCGCGGTGCAGCTGAAGTCCAGGCAGTCGACGAAGCCGTTGGCGTCGTTGTCCATGCCGTCGGTGCAGGCCGTCTCGGCGGGCGGGCAACCGGCGCCACCCTTCACGATGTCGGTCGTCGTGCGCGGCAGCACCTTGTAGTCGTAGAAGTAGTCACCCATGCCGGTGACCGACGCGAGGCACTCGCCTCGGGTGACGTACGGGGGATCGATCGGGATCTCGGCCAGCGAGGAGTCCACGACGTACTGGCCGGTGATGTCGAACTTCCGGAAGGTCAGGTCGGGCATGCTGCCCGAGATCTGGCGGACGTTGCCGGTGACCGACACGTTGGTCACCTGGATCAGCACGCCCTCCCACTTCTCGTACTCCGCGATGCGCTGCGCCTCGGTCATGGCACCGTAGCGGAGTGCGTCGACGACCTGCGGAGCCGGCACCGTGCCCGTCCCGACCTTGGTGACGACCAGCGAGCCCATGGACGCCGGGATCAACTCGGTCACGGTGGCGGTGTCGTCGGGCTGCGAGTACTCGTCCTTGAGCGCACCGGAGATGTCGACCAGGTCCCCGACCGCCAGCGCAGCGACCTGCTCGCGCGTCGCGCCGAACACCAGGACGCCCGAGTACTCGCCGCCACCGGGCTCCATCACGTAGAAGTTCCCGCTGCGATCGCCGAAGGCGTCGATCCCGACCACGACCACCCCGCGCAGGGTGACTGCGGTCTCGACCATCGTCGCGTCCGACTGCACGTCCTGGATGCGCATGTCGTCGCCCACAGGCGCATCCGGGGTTCCGTCGTCGTCGCCACCGTCGTCTCCGCGGCAGCCGGATGAGACGAGGGCCAGGACGGTCAGCGAGGCGAGCGAGGCGAGCAGGCGGGGTAGGCGAGGCATGGGGCTCCCAGGTGGGGCCGCCGCCTCGACAGGAGGCACGCGGCGGGTTCATTCCGACGCGTCATACACCAAAACAAAACGCCCGCGGTGAAGCGGGCGTCACAGTGACCAACAGAGGTGCGAACCGTACCCTTCGTGCTTCGGCGCACGGTCCATGACCGCACAGCGACGGCGAAGGGCTTCTCTCAGGCGATGGCGGGAGCGAGGCCGACCAGCTCGATGAGAGCCATCGACGCCGCGTCGCCACGCCGGAACCGCGTCTTGATCACGCGGGTGTAACCGCCCGGCCGCTCCTTGAAGTGCGGGCCGATCTCCGAGAACAGACGGTCGAGCGCAGTGCTCGTCTTGACCGTCTGCCGCGCCATGCGCTTGGCGTGGACGACCCGAGCGCGCTCGCCCGGGGTCATCTTCTCGCCCTTCTTGACCAGGTCGGCCACCTCGACGCCCCACTTGATCGTGGAGTCGGCGAACTTGCGCAGTTCCTTGGCCTTCGCCTCGGTGGTCTCGATGCGGCCGTAGGTGAACAGCGCCGTCACCAAGTTGTTGAACAACGCGTGCCGATGCGGCGCGTTGCGGTTGAGCTGTCGTCCAGAGAGTCCGTGGCGCATGGGATCACTTCTTGAGGGGGTTGGGACCCGGCCAGTTGTCGAGCTTCATGCCCAGGGAGAGGCCCATCTCGGCCAAGATCTCCTTGATCTCCTTGAGCGACTTACGGCCGAAGTTCTTGGTCTTCAGCATCTCGGACTCGGACTTCTGCACCAGCTCGCCAATATACTTGATATTGGCGTTCTGGAGACAGTTCGCCGAGCGCACGCTGAGCTCCAGCTCGTCGACGGTCCGCCACAGGTTCTCGTTGAGCTTCTCCTGCTCCTCGTCGCGGATCGGCTCGGCCGGCTCGGCCATCTCCTCGAAGTTGATGAACAGGTTCAGCTGCTCCTTGAGGATCTTCGCCGCGAAGGCAACCGCGTCGTCGGGACGCACGGCGCCGTTGGTCCAGACTTCCAGGGTCAACTTGTCGTAGTCGGTCTGCTGACCGACGCGCGCGTTGGTGACCGTGAAGTTGACCTTCTTGATCGGAGAGTACAGCGCGTCGATGGCGACCGACCCGACAGGCAGGTTGGCGCTGTGACGCTCGGCCGGCGCGTAGCCGCGGCCGGTGGCGATGGTCAGCTCCATCGCGATCTTGCCGTCCTTGGCGAGCGTGCAAATCCGATGGTTCGGATTGAGCACGTTGATGCCGTCGAGGACCGTGATGTCCTTCGCCAGGACCGGACCCTCGCCGGTCTTGTCCAGGCGGAGGGTGTAGGTCTTGTCGGTCTCGACCTTGAACAGCGTTTCCTTGAGGTTGAGGATGATGTCAGTCACATCCTCCACGACGCCGGGCAACGAGCTGAACTCGTGCAACGCGCCATCGATGCCGATGTGGGTGATCGCCGCGCCCTGCAGCGACGACAGAAGGACGCGCCGCAGGCCGGTGCCGAGGGTCGTACCAAAGCCGCGCTCAAGCGGCTCGCACGAGAACTTCCCGTAGGTCTCGGACCGCTCCTCGATCTCGAGCATGCGCGGCCTGATCAGGTCGCGCCAGTTCTTGGCCATGAAGGCGGTCTGCTCGGGGGTCGGCTCCATCGTCGCTCCTTCGCGCAATCTCAGAATCTCGGAAACAGGGTGACTCAGAAAGAGTCAGATCACTTCGAGTAGAGCTCGATGATGAGCTGCTCACGGATGGGCAGCGTCACGTCGTCTCGGGCCGGCAGCTGCTTGATGCCGCCGCGCATGCCGTCCTTGTCCAGCTCGATCCACTTCGGAACACCACGGCGGTCGACGGCGGCGAGCGCCTCGCTGATGCGCGTGATGGTCTTGGACGACTCGCGGACCTGGATCACATCACGCGCGCGTACCAGGTACGACGGGATGTTGACCTTCTTGCCGTTGATCGTGAAGTGACCGTGGCGGACCAGCTGGCGCGCCTCGGCGTGGTCGGACGCAAAACCCATCCGGTAGACCACGTTGTCGAGGCGGCGCTCGAGCAGCTGGATCAGGTTCTCGCCGGCAACGCCCTTGCCGCGCGTCGCGCGGAAGAAGTAGCCGCGGAACTGGCGCTCGGCGATGCCGTAGATGCGCTTGACCTTCTGCTTCTCGCGCAGCTGCTCGCCATAGTCGGAGCGCTTGCGGCGCCGCGACTGGCCGTGCTGGCCGGGCGGATAGCTCCGGCGCTCGTAACCGCACTTGTCGGTGTAGCAGCGCTCTCCCTTGAGGAAGAGCTTCATGTCTTCGCGCCGGCAGAGCCGGCAGACAGGTCCCGTGTAGCGAGCCATCGCGGTGCTTCCTTGTTCTCGGTCAGACGCGGCGGCGCTTGCGGGGCCGACAGCCGTTGTGGGGAACCGGGGTCACGTCGCGGATCAAGTTGATCTTGAATCCGGCGGCGTTGAGCGCACGCAGCGCCGACTCACGTCCCGAGCCGGGGCCCTTGACGTAGACGGTCACGTTGCGCACGCCGTGCTCCATCGCCTTCTTGGCGGCGTCCTCGGCCGCGAGCTGCGCGGCGAACGGGGTCGACTTGCGCGAACCCTTGAAGCCGCACGTTCCCGACGACGACCAGGCGACGACGTTGCCCGAGACATCGGTGATCGAGACGATCGTGTTGTTGAACGTCGCGGAGATATGCGCGACGCCGGTCTGGATGTTCTTCCGGACCTTCTTCTTCTGCTTGCCCTTGACGGTAGACATTGGTTCGCTCCGCTCGCTCCGATGCCGGTCCCAGTGGCGGACCGGCTCAGGTCACTTCTTGGTGGCGCCGCCCTGCTTCTTGACGGCCATGCGACGCGGACCCTTACGGGTGCGGGCGTTGGTGTGCGTACGCTGACCGCGGACCGGCAGGTTGCGCTTGTGGCGCGAACCGCGGTAGCAGCCGAGGTCGACAAGGCGCTTGATCGAGAGCTGCACGTCGCGGCGAAGGTCGCCCTCGACGCGGTAGTTCTTGTCGATCGCGTCGCGCAGCTTGCGGACGTCGTTCTCGTCGAGATCGTCGGTACGCTTGTCCGGCGAGATGCCCGACTCCTGGAGGACCAGGTTCGAAGCGTAACGGCCGAGGCCGTAGATATACGTGAGAGCGATCTCGATCCGCTTGTTGCGGGGGAGGTCGACGCCAGCGATGCGAGCCATACCGTGTGTCTCCTAGATGATCTTGGTCAAGAACGACTGGTCAGGCGAAGCGCCCGACCTGGACGTCTCATCCCTGGCGCTGCTTGTGTCGCGTGTTGGTGCAGATGACGCGCACGACGCCCTTGCGCTTGATGACCTTGCACTTGACACAGATGGGCTTGACCGACGCTCGAACTTTCATGAGCTCTATCTTTCGTCGTGACCGGGATTGCCTGGGGTGGACGACTTGCGGGTGAGCACCCAGGGCCCTTCGTCCAGGACGGCGATGGTGTGCTCGAAGTGGGCTGAAAGGCTGCGGTCCTTGGTCACCGCTGTCCAGCCATCATCGAGTACTTCGACGTCAGGGGCCCCGGCGTTTACCATAGGTTCCACGGCGATGACAAGGCCGCGTTTGATCGCTTTTCCTCGTCCGGGGGTGCCGTAGTTCGGAACTGCGGGATCTTCGTGCATTCGTCGGCCGATCCCGTGCCCGACGAACACCCTAACTACTGAATAACCTTCGGCCTCGGCACACTTCTGGACCGCCGCGCCGATATCCTCGAGCCGATTGCCCACGCGGCACTGATCGATCGCCATGTCGAGGGCGCGACGGGTGGTGCTCACCAGCCGCTCGGTCTCCGGGCTTCCCTGCCCCGCGATCACGCTGCGGGCGGAGTCGCCGCACAGCCCATGCTTGAACGAACCGAAGTCGACCGAGACGATGTCCCCGGCCTTGACGATCTTGTCCTTGCGCGGGATGCCGTGAACGATTTCCTCGTTGATCGAGATGCAGGTCACGGCTGGATACGGTGGGCTCGCGTAACCGAGGAACGCACTTACCACGGCTTCACGCTTGATCGCGGCCCGCGCGATCCGATCGAGCTCCCAGGTGGAGATCCCGGGCTCCACCGCCGCGCACACCTCGTCGAGGATGGACGCCACCGTCAACGCGCTCTCGCGCATCTGGTGAATCTGCTCGGTGGTCTTGTAGTCGATGCGCATCGTGGAAACGCGAGCGCCGCGCGACCCCCTGCGGGGCGGCGCGGCGCCGTTGGTGGTCGGCTCGCCTGTCCTGTCAGCGTGCAGGCGCTGGCCGTGCGGCGACGCGCCCTCGGATCCGCGGGCCCTTGGGTCCCGTGAAGCCTTCGTAGTTGCGGGTGATGAGGTGCGATTCGATCTGCTGGACGGTGTCGAGGGCGACGCCGACCACGATGAGGAGGCCCGTGCCGCCGAAGCTGAACGGGACCGACATGTACTTCTGGAGAATCGCCGGGATCATGCAGACCGCCGACAGGTACAGCGCGCCGGCAAAGGTGATCCGGGTGAGCACGCGCTCGATGTACTGCGCGGTGTTCTTGCCTGGGCGGATGCCGGGGACGAAGCCGCCGCTCTTCTTCAGGTTGTCGGCGACCTCTACCGGGTTGAAGACCACCGCGGTGTAGAAGTACGCGAAGAAGATGACGAGAACCGTGAAGATCGCGTTGTAACGCCAGTCGGTCGGGTTGAGCGCCGACGACATCGACTGCAGCAGCGGCGAGCCCGACATATTCGCGATCTGGGTCGGGAACATCAGAATCGACGAGGCGAAGATGGGCGGGATGACGCCCGACACGTTGATCTTCAGCGGCAGGTGCGACTGGGCGCCCTGGTAGAGCTTCCGCCCGACCTGGCGCTTGGCGTACTGGACCGGAATCTTGCGGTGCGCGCGCTCGAAGTAGCAGATGGCCGCGATGGTCGCGACGATGAGAACCACCAGCAGCAGGACCTGGAAGTTGCCCGCGCTGTTGTCGTCCGCGCCGCCACCCGGGTTGGCCAGGTACGTCGTGATCGCATCAGGCATCGCGGCGATGATGCCCGCGAAGATGATCATCGACGTGCCGTTGCCGATACCGCGCTCGGTGATCTGCTCGCCGAGCCACATGATGAAGGCGGTGCCCGTGGTGAGGCTGAGGATGGTCAGGAGCCGGAAGCCCCATCCCGGATCGACGACGATCTCGGCCCCGCGGCCCGACAGACCCTCGAGGTACTGCGCGATGAAGAAGCCCTGGACGACCGCCAGCAGGATCGTGCCGTAGCGCGTCAGCTGGTTGATCTTGCGACGCCCTTGCTCGCCTTCCTTGTTGAGCTCCCCGAGCTTGGGGATCACGACCGTGAGCAGCTGCATCACGATCGACGCGCTCACGTACGGCATGATGCCGAGCGCGAAGATCGACATCTGCTCGAGCGCACCGCCCGAGAACATGTTGAACATGCCCAGGAAGGAGCCCGTGCTCTTCGAGATCAGGTTGCCCATCTCGACCCGGTTCACACCCGGGACGGTGATGAACACGCCGATCCGGTAGACCGCGATCATCGCAAGCGTGAAGAGGATCCGCTTGCGTAGCTCTGGGATCTTGCCGATATTCTGGAGGCTGTTTGCCACGTAGACCCGCTTGCCGGCCGGGGCCGGCGATGGACGTTGGCTCGACTACGCCTGGGGCTGAACAGGCTGAACAGCCTCGCCGACCACGCGGTCGAGCGCGACGGCAGAGCCGCCGACACTCTCGATCTTCTCGCGCGCGGCGGCGGAGAAGCGATGGGCCCGGATCGTGAGCTTCTTGGTCAGCTCCCCCTCACCCAGGACCTTGATGAGCTTCGCACCCTTGGGCACGATGCCCTTGGCGCGCAGCGCCTCGATGTCGACGGTCGCGCCGACCTCGAAGATCGCCTCGAGCGTCTTGAGGTTGATCGGGAACGCCTCGACCCGGAACGGGTTCTTGAAGCCGCGCTTCGCGATACGCATCTTCATGGGCATCTGACCGCCCTCGAAGCCGCGGCGCGCACCGTGGTGCCCTGCCCGCGCCTTCTGGCCCTTGACGCCCTTGCCGGACGTCTTGCCCGTGCCCGAGCCTCGGCCGCGGCCGAGCCGCTTCTTGGTCTTGGTAGCGCCCTTGTTGGGAGCGAGCGTGTGGAGCGTGGTTCCCATCGCGATCCTGCCTTCAATCCCGCGGGTGCGAGGCACCCCGGTAGCGACCGCGCGGCGTACCGCGCGGCTGGTAACTTGTACTGTGCCGACCCTCGGCGCAACTGCCCGAACGGCCGGCCCCGCGCGGTGACCCGCGCGGGTGGTCTACTCGACCGGTACCACCGTGATGAGGTGACTGACCTTGCGGATCATCCCGCGGATGGAGGGGGTGTCCTCCAGGATCGACGTCTTGTGGGGGCGGCCGACGCCGAGGCCCCGGAGGGTCGCCCGCTGGGTCTCGGGGCGACCGATGCCGCTCCGGATCTGGGTGACCTTGATCTTGAGCGCCATGATTAGCCTCGCATCTCCGCGACAGTCTTGCCGCGGGTCTTGCCGATCTGCTCGGCCGAGCGCAGCGCCTTGAGCGCCATCACGACCGCGTGGATCACGTTGTGCGGGTTCGAGGTACCGAACGACTTCGTGAGGATGTCGGTGACACCCGCGACCTCGAGAACGGGCCGGACGCCGCCGCCGGCGATGACGCCGGTACCAGGCGCGGCCGGACGGAGCAGAACCTGCGCCGCGCCGAACTGCCCCATGATCTCGTGGGGGATGGTCCCCTTGATCAGCGGAATCCGGAACAGGTTGCGCTTGGCGCGGTCGGTGCCCTTGCGGATCGCCTCGGGAACCTCGTTTGCCTTGCCCAGGCCCGCGCCGACGTGACCGTTCTGATCGCCCACGACGACGAGCGCCGCGAACGAGAACCGCCGACCGCCCTTCACAACCTTGGCGACGCGGTTGATGAAGACGACCTTGTCAACGAGCTCGCCAACTTCTTCGGGATTGATCGACATGTTGAATCCTGTCCGTGACTAGAAGGCGAGCCCGGCCTCGCGGGCGCCGTCAGCGACCTCCGCGACTCGGCCGTGATAGAGATAACCGTTACGATCGAAGACCACGGTGGTGATCTGCTTCGCGAGCAGCTTCGCACCGATGGTCTTGCCGATCAGGCGAGCGCGGTCCTTCTTGGACTTGCCCTCGCTCGACTCGATGGCGGCCTTGAAGGAGGCCTCGAGGTCCGACGCGGTGGCGAGCACCTGGCCGCTGACGTCGTCGACCGCCTGCGCGTAGATATGCTTGGAGGAGCGGAACACCGACAGGCGCGGACGCTCGGCGGTGCCCGAGATGCGCTTGCGGATGTGGCCCTTGCGGCGCTGCCGCTTGCGGTCCTGGGGATTGACGATCTTCTCGTGGCCAGCCATCGGAGTCTCCTACTTACCCTTGCCCGCGGCCTTACCAGCCTTGCGGATGATCGTCTCCTCGACGTACTTCACGCCCTTGCCCTTGTAAGGCTCGGGGGGCCGGAAGCTGCGGATCTCCGCGGCCGCGGCACCGAGGACCTGCTTGTCCATCGCCGAGAGGATCAAGATGTTCTTGTCCACCTTGGCGGTCACACCCTCGGGGAGCTTGAACTCGACCGGGTGCGAGAAGCCCAGGGTCAGCACGATGGTGCTGCCCTTGACCTCGGCGCGGTAACCAACACCGTTGATCTCGAGCTTGCGCTCGAAGCCCTTGGTGACGCCGGTGACGATGTTGTTCGTCAGCGCGCGCATCAGGCCGTGGGCGGCGCGGGTCGGCTTGTCCTCATCCGAGCGAGTGAAGACGAGCTCGTTGTTCTCTTGCTTGATCTCGATCGCCTCGTGGCGACGGAGCGTCAGGGACCCCTTGGGGCCCTTGGCGGTCACAAGATCAGGTGTGATCTGAACGGTCACACCCTTGGGAATCTCGACGGAGCGCTTGCCGATGCGGGACATGGCGTCACCAGATCTCGCAAAGAATCTCGCCACCCACGCCGCGCTTGCGCGCCTCGCGGTCGGTCATGATCCCCTGCGACGTGGAGATAATGGCGATCCCGAGGCCGTTACGGACTCGGTGAACGTCACGGGCCGGGACGTACATGCGCTGGCCGGGACGCGACACGCGGCGGAGGCCGGTGATCGCGTTGTGAGTACGGCCATCGTAACGCAGCGTCACGGTGATGGTGCCCGACTTCTCGTCCTCGGCAGCAACGACACCGTCGAGGAAGCCCTCCTGGCGGAGGATCTCGGCGATGCGGAGCTTGATGATCGAGCGGGGGCAGGCCACCTCGCGCTTGCGGGCACGAATGCCGTTGCGGAGACGGGCCAAGAAATCAGCGATTGGGTCAGTCATCGACACGGCGTTGTCTCCTCACCAGCTCGACTTGATGACGCCCGGGATCTCACCGCGAAGGGCGAGCTCACGAAAGCAGAGTCGGCACATCTCGAATTTACGAATGAACGCGCGCGACCGGCCGCACCGCTTGCAGCGGTTGTGGTGGCGAACCTTGAACTTCACAACCTTCGGAAGTCTGTCGACGAGCTTGCTCATACGGCCGCTCCTTGCGCGGGAGCCGGTTGACGGAAGGGCATCCCGAGAAGCGCGAGCAGAGCCCGACCCTCGTTGTCCGTCTTGGCGGTGGTGACGATGCTGATGTTGAGCCCCTTGACCGAGTCGATCTTGTCGTACTCGATCTCCGGGAAAATGATCTGTTCGCGAACGCCCATCGTGTAGTTGCCGCGACCGTCGAAGCCCTTGCTCGACACGCCGCGGAAGTCACGAACGCGCGGCAGCGCGACGTTGACCAGACGATCGAGGAACTCCCACATGCGGTCACCACGGAGCGTGACCATCACGCCGATCTTGTGGCCCTTGCGGAGCTTGAAGACCGCGATGTCCTTCTTGGCCTTGCACACCACCGGCGCCTGGCCGGCGATCAGCTTCATCTCTTCGATGGCGCTGTCGATGAGCTTGGCCTCGTGGGCGGCCCGGCCGAGACCCATGTTGAGCGAGATCTTGACCATCCGCGGCACTTGCATGACCGAGGTGTAGCCGAAGTCCTTGCTCATCTGTGTCTTGACCGTGTCCAGGTACTGGCGCTTCAGCCGGGGCGGCTGATCGCGCTTGTACGTGGGCGCCGGGCCCGCGGGCTCGGCAACCTTCTTCTTGCCCTGGCCCTGCTTGGCCGGGGGGCGTTCCTTCTTGGGTTCGGCCTTCGGGGCCGCACCCTTGTCGTCGTCCTTTGCCATCGTCAGTGTCCTTCGCTCAGACGGCCTGTGCGGGGAAGCGGGTACCGGTCTTCACGCCGACCCGGATCTTCTCGCCGTTCTCGACGAGGAACTTGGTGCGGGTGCCGCGGCCGAGCTTCTCGTCCCAGAGCAGCACGTTCGCGATCGCGATCGTGCCTTCCTTCTCGATGATGCCGCCCTGCGGGTTCTTCTGGCTCGCCTTGGTGTGGCGCTTGACCAGATGGACCTTCTCGACGATCACGCGCTCGCCGACGATGCGCAGCACCTTGCCGCGCTTGCCCTTGTCTTTGCCCTTCATGACGACCACGAGGTCGCCGCGACGAACGTGCGCCATCACAGCACCTCCGGAGCCAGCGAGATGATCTTCATGAAGCGCTTGGCGCGCAGCTCGCGCGCGACCGGCCCGAAGATACGCGTGCCGATCGGCTCGTTCTCTTTGTTGACCAGGACCGCCGAGTTGCCGTCGAAGCGGATCGAGCTGCCGTCGGACCGGGCGAGCTCCTTCTTCGTACGGACGATCACGGCGCGGGCGACCTCGCCCTTCTTCACCTTGGAGCCCGGAATCGCCTCGCGGACGGAGACGATGATGACGTCGCCAATCGACGCGTAGCGCCGACGCGAGCCACCGAGCACCTTGATGCAATAAACCTTCTTGGCGCCGGAGTTGTCGGCGACATCGAGTACGGAAGTCTGCTGGATCACGGCAGAACCTCCTTGATCATGGTCTGATCGGCCTTGCTGATCGTGCGGAACAGGCGCCAGCGCTTGGTCCTCGAATAGCGGCGAGCCTCGATGATCTCGATCACGTCGCCGACGTTGCACGCGTTGTGCTCGTCGTGGGCCTTGTACTTGGCCCGGCGGGTGACGAACTTGTGGAACCGGCGGTCACGGATACGACGAACCACGGTCACGACGACCGTCTTGTCCATCGCATTCGAGGTGACCGTGCCGGTGATCGTGCGGCGCGAGCCGCGATCATCGGACGTGTCAGTGGGTGCAGCGCCAGCGCTGGCGCCAATGGCAGTGTCGGTCACGACTTGGCTTCCTTCTTGGACTTGCGCTTGGCCTGGCCCTGGGTCTCGGACCCGAGCTCACGGGCGCGCAGGATCGTCAGGATCCTCGCGACCTCGCGGCGCTTCGACAACATATCGGCGGTCGAGGTGACCTGGTTGGTGTGGCGACCGAGCTGCAAGCGGAACAGCTCGTCCCGCACTCGCGCCAGCGATAGCTTGAGCTCGTCACTCGCCAGATCGCGCAGCTTCTCGACGACGTCAACAGCCTTGCTCATAGCACCGGCTCCCGCGAAACCATGTGAGTCCTGATCGGCAGCTTGTGGTGGGCACGGAGGAACGCCTCCTTCGCGGTCGCGGCGTCGACGCCCTCGACCTCGAAGATGACCCGGCCCGGCCGCACGACCGCGACCCAGCCCTCGACGGCGCCCTTACCGGTACCCATTCGGGTCTCGGCCGGCTTCTTCGTCACCGGGTGGTCGGGGAAGACGCGAACGTAGATCTTGCCGGACTTCTTCACGGCGCGGCTGATCGCGACGCGGGCCGCTTCGATCTGGCGCGAGGTGATCCAGCCGGGCTGGAGGACCTGCATGCCAAAGTCGCCGAAGGAGACCTGGTTGCCGCCCTTGGCAAGCCCGTTGGTCCGGCCCTTGTGGGCCTTGCGGAACTTGGTGCGCTTGGGGGAGAGCTGAGACATGACGTTTCCTTACGTGCCTGGCTGACCCTAGCGGGCGGTCTTGGGCTCTTGCTTGCGCGGCGGCAGCACTTCGCCGTGGAACACCCAGCACTTGACGCCGATGCTGCCGTACGTGGTGTGCGCGGTGGTGAAGCCGTACTCTATGTCGGCGCGGAGCGTGTGCAGGGGCACCCTGCCCTCGCGGTACCACTCGCGGCGCGACATTTCGGCGCCGCCGAGGCGGCCAGCCGACGCGACCTTGATGCCCTTGCCGCCGAACTTCATCGCGGTCTGCACGGCCTTCTTCATGGCGCGGCGGAAGGCGATGCGGCGCTCGAGCTGGGTCGCGATGTTCTCGGCGACCAGCTGGGCGTTGGTCTCCGCCTTGCGGACCTCGACGATGTTGAGGAACACCTCGTTATCGGTCAGCGCCTGGACTTCCTTCTTGAGGGTCTCGACGCCGGCGCCACGCTTGCCGATCACGATCCCCGGGCGCGCCGTGTGGATGTTGATCTTGCACTTGTTCGCAGCGCGCTCGATCTCGATGTACGAGATGCCCGCGAAGCTCAGCTTCTTCTTGATGAAGCCCTTGAGGCGCAGGTCCTCGTGGAGCCACTTCGCGTAGTTCTTCTCGTTGTACCAGCGAGACGACCACGTCTTGATGATGCCAAGACGGAAGCCGGTCGGATGCGTCTTCTGACCCATGGTGTTCCCTGTTTCCTGTCGTCAGTCGTCGGGCCGTCAGTCGTCCGAGACGACAACGGTCAGGTGGCTGGTACGGTGATTGATGCGGTTGGCCCGACCCATCGAGCGCGGCATCCAGCGCTTGATCAGCGCGCCACCGTCGACCGTGATCGTTGCGATCCGGAGATCCTCGACCGAGACGTCGCCGCCCGAGCGCTCCTCGGCGTTCGACGCCGCCGACTTGACCGCCTTGGAGATCAGGCGGGCAGCCTTCTTGGGCATGAGGTCCAGCATGCCGACGGCCTCTTCGACCGCCTTGCCGCGGATCAGGTTGGCGACGACGCGCATCTTGCGCGGGGACATCGAGATGCCGCGGATGAGAGCTCTGGCTTCCATGACGATTTCCTCGGGTCTCGCTAGCGCTTCTTGTCGCCGCCGCCGCCGCCGTGACCGTGGTACGTGCGGGTGGCGGAGAACTCACCGAGCTTGTGTCCGACCATGTGCTCGGTGACGAACACGGGGACGAACTTGCGGCCGTTGTGGACGGCGAAGGTGAGCTGGACCATCTCGGGCGTGATCGTCGAGCGGCGCGACCAGGTCTTGATGACCCGCTTGTTGGGATTCGATTCCTTCTGCGCCGCCGCGATCTTCTTGTGGAGGAACGACTCGACGTAGGGACCCTTCTTGACTGAACGGGGCATGGCTTCCTCTTGGTCCTTACTGCCTGATCACTTCTTGTTGCGACGACGGACGATGTACTTGTCCGTGCGCTTGTTGTGGCGGGTCTTGTAGCCCTTGGTCGGAACGCCCCACGGGGTGCACGGGTGACGTCCACCCGACGAGCGACCCTCACCACCACCCATCGGGTGATCGACGGGGTTCATCGACACGCCGCGGTTGTGCGGGCGCTTGCCGAGCCAGCGCTTGCGGCCGGCCTTGCCCCAGGCGATGTTGCCGTGCTCGGGGTTCGAGACCGAGCCGACGGTGGCGCGGCAGTCGATGTGGACGTGGCGCATCTCGCCCGAGGGGAGGCGAATGGTCGCCCAGTCACCCTCCTTGGCCATCAGCGTCACCTTGGCGCCGGCCGAGCGGCCCAGCTGGGCGCCGCCACCGATCTTGAGCTCGACCGCGTGGACCTCGGTGCCGACCGGGATGTACCGGAGCGGCAACGAGTTGCCAGGCTTGATGTCGGCCGAGTTCGCGCTGACGATCTGGGCACCGACCTCGAGCTTCTGCGGCGCGAGGATGTAGGCGCGCTCGCCGTCGGCGTACTGGACCAGCGCGATACGGGCCGAGCGGTTGGGGTCGTACTCGATCCCGACGACCTTGGCCGGGACGCCCGTCTTCTGGCGCTTCCAGTCGATCTTCCGGTAGCGCTGCTTGTGGCCACCGCCACGAAAGCGAACCGTGATACGGCCGGCGTTGTTACGACCGCCCTTGGACGTCTTGTGCTCGAGCAGCGACTTCTCGGGCGTCGACTTGGTGATCGACGCGAAGTCCTGCGTCGACATCCCGCGCCGGCCGGGCGAAGTCGGCTTGTACTTGATGATCGCCATTGGTCAGACTCCCTCGAAGAACGCGATCTGGTCGCCGGACTTGAGCGTGACGTAGGCCTTCTTCCAGGCCGGACGCCGGCCCGAGAACTTGCCGACGCGCTTGTCCTTGCCGCGCATGATCTCGGTGCGGACGTTGGTGACCACGACCTTGAACAGCGCCTCGATGGCGTTGCGGATCTCGATCTTGTTCGCGTCCTTGGCGACCTCGAACACGACCTGCTGGGCGTAGTCCTCGCCCTCGGGGTGGCGCTCGTTACCGCCGCCGGTCTCGCGCAGGCGGGCGCTCTTCTCGGTGAGGAGCGGACGCTTGATGACTGTCTGGGGGGCTCGCATGGCCTGGTCCTTGTCCTGCTACTACTCGGCCGAGGCGGCGGAGCTGCGCAGGTTCGACTCGATGGTCTTGACCGCGCTCTGGGTGAAGACCACCGCCTCGTGGCGGAGGATGTCGTAGACGTTGAGGCCTTCGGGGGCCAGCCACGTCGAGGTCGGCAGGTTGCGGGCGCCGCGGGCGAGGAGCGTGTTGTCCTTGCCGTCGACGATCAGCACCTTGCTGGTCGGAAGCGTGATGCCGAGGGCGGCGAGGGCGGCGACGACCGACTTGGTCTTGCCGTCGACCGAGAAGTTGTCGAGAACGATCAACTTCTGCTCACCGGCCCGAAGCGACAGCGCCGAGCGCAGTGCCGACTTCTTGACCTTCTTGGGAAGGGTGTACTCGTAGCTGCGCGGCTTGGGTCCGAAGACCGAGCCACCGCCGACCCAGTGCGGGCCCTTGCGGCTGCCCTGGCGCGCGCGGCCGGTGCCCTTCTGCTTCCACGCCTTGATGCTCGAGCCGCGGACCTCGCTCATGCGCTTGGTCGATGCGGTGCCGGCGCGGCGCTTCGCAAGCTGCCACTTCACGACTTCCCAGAGCAGGTGCTCGTGGACCTCGACGGCGAAGACCTCGTCTGCCAGATCGATCTGGCCAACGTTCTTGCCGGCGGTGTTCTTGATATCGAGCTTCATGGCAACGTCCTCAGATCTTGATCTCGACGTCGACACCGGCGGACAGGTCGAGCTTCATCAGCGCGTCCAGGGTCTGCTGGGTCGGCTCGAGGATGTCGAGCAGGCGCTTGTGCGTCCGGATCTCGAACTGCTCGCGCGACTTCTTGTCGGTGTGCGGCGAACGCAGCACGCAGAACTTGTTGATCGTTGTCGGCAGCGGGATCGGGCCCGCGATCTTGGCTCCGGTGCGCTTGGCAGTCTCGACAATCTCGCCGGCCGAAAGGTCGAGGAGCTTGTGGTCGTAGGCCTTGAGCCGGATGCGGATCCGCTGAGTGGTCATGGGCTGGCTTCCTGGTCCTCTAAGGAGTCGCGCAGTTTACTCAGATCGATCTGAAATGGAAGGGGTTTTTACAGGATCTTGGGGGGTGGAGATCGCCTGCCAAGGTCCTGTAATCACAGGCCCCCTCAGGCCTTGATCGACGTGACGACGCCGGCGCCGACGGTCCGGCCGCCTTCGCGGATCGCGAACCGGAGGCCTTCTTCGGCCGCGATGGCCGAAATCAGCTCGATGTCGACCCGAATATTGTCGCCGGGCATCACCATCTCCATGCCCTCCGGCAGCTGAACCACACCCGTCACGTCGGTCGTGCGGAAGTAGAACTGCGGCCGGTAGCCATTGAAGAAGGGAGTGTGGCGACCACCCTCCTCCTTCTTGAGAATGTAGATCTCGGCGGCGAACTTGGTGTGCGGCAGGACCGAGCCCGGCTTGCACAGCACCTGGCCGCGCTCGATGTCCTCGCGCTTGAGGCCGCGGAGCAGGAGCCCGACGTTGTCGCCGGCCTGACCCTCGTCCAGCAGCTTGCGAAACATCTCGACGCCGGTGCAGATCGTCTTCTTGGTGTCGCCGAGGCCGACGACCTCGATCTCGTCGCCCACCTTGACGATGCCGCGCTCGATACGGCCGGTCACGACCGTACCGCGACCGGTGATCGTGAAGACGTCCTCGACCGGCATCAGGAAGGGCTTGTCGATCTCGCGCTTGGGCTCCGGGATGAAGGAGTCGCACGCGTCGAGCAGCTTCTGGATCGAGTCGACGCCGTACTCCGACGCCTCGCCCTCGAGCGCCTTCAGCGCCGAGCCGCGGATGATGGGGGTGTCATCGCCCGGGTAGTTGTACTTGGAGAGCAGCTCGCGCAGCTCCATGTCGACCAGGTCGAGGAGCTCCTCGTCGCCCTTGCCGATCATGTCGCACTTGTTCAGGTACACGACCATCGCGGGGACGTTGACCTGGCGACCGAGCAGCACGTGCTCGCGGGTCTGCGGCATCGGGCCGTCGGGCGCCGACACCACGAGCACCGCGCCGTCCATCTGGGCGGCGCCGGTGATCATGTTCTTGATGTAGTCGGCGTGGCCCGGGCAGTCGACGTGCGCGTAGTGGCGCTTGCTGCTCTCGTACTCGACGTGAGCGGTGGCGATCGTGATGCCGCGCGCCTTCTCTTCGGGCGCCTTGTCGATCTGGTCGAACGCGGTGAACTTCGCGAGGCCCTTGCCGGCCTGAACCTTGGTGATCGCAGCGGTCAGCGTGGTCTTGCCGTGGTCGACGTGGCCGATCGTGCCGATGTTCACGTGGGGCTTATTACGGACGAACTTTTCCTTCGACATGACGCTGCTCTCCTGCGGGCCTTACGAAGCCGAACGTTGGGTTTGCTGCGAGCCCTCTGTGAGAATTGAACTCACGACCCCTTCCTTACCAAGGAAGTGCACTGCCACTGTGCTAAGAGGGCGACGGAATTGAAGAAGCTGGGTTGAGTGGAGCGGGCGATGGGATTCGAACCCACGACATCCAGCTTGGAAGGCTGGAACTCTACCGCTGAGCTACACCCGCGAGACTCGACGAAACAACCGGTGGAGGGAGAAGGATTCGAACCTTCGAAGGCGTGGAGCCGGCAGATTTACAGTCTGCTCCCTTTGGCCACTCGGGAACCCCTCCGGATGTCGTGGAACTATTTAGTTTCGAACGTTTACCTGGCCAGAGCTGGCGGCGGGACTCGAACTCGCGACCTCCTGATTACAAGTCAGGTGCTCTACCGGTTGAGCTACGCCAGCGGAATTACGAAGGAATAGACGAACCCGGTAGCTACGCGCGACGGCCGCCAGTGTATAGGCGATGACTTTCGCCGAGTCAACGGGGTTCCGCGGCTTTTCCCCACCGCCGCACGCTGGGTAGGTTCATGGGGCACCCGCTCGCATCATTATAGATAGGCGGGGACGACGATCGGGCGGGTCATCGGGTGGCGGTTGCGCCCAGTGCACCCTTGGCGGCGGCCGGCGGGATCACCGCCTCGCCCCGAGCCTCGCGCGCCAGGATGCCGGTGATCTCGCCGGACTTCACCACCGACGCGCGGCTCCACGCGTTCTCGACCCCGTAGGCGGCGGCGAGCTTGCCGTTCATCTGGTGGCCGTCGAGGGCGGTGTGCAGGTGCCGGCGGACGCGCTCGTGGACCTCGGTCACGTAGAGCGCGCGCGCCTCCGGCGACAGGCCGTCGGGGTACGGCGCGCGCACGGCGGTCTCCCAGAGCTCCATGAAGACCTGCGACATACGGTACCCAGCGGCGAGCGCCCAGTAGGGGTCCTTCTGGACGAGGGCCTGCTTCCAGCGGTCGTAGGCCGCGGCGGCCAGGCGCTCCTTGGCGGCGAGGTCGGTCTTCAGCAGCTCGTCGGCGGACCGCAGCGCCAGCGCGGCGTACTCGCGGTGCGCGAGCTCGCCGAGGTAGTAGTGGGCCATCGCGATGAAGTACGGGTCCTCGACGTGGGTCGAGCGCCGCCAGGCGGCGACGGCAGCCTCGAGCGCGACCTTGGCGTCGGCCCCACGGCCCTGCTCCATGAGGACGTAGCCGAGGCGCGCCTCGACCTCGATGCGATCGATGAACGAGACGTCGTCGCGCGCCGCGATCTCGCGCAGCGTGCGCTCCGACGCGGCCCAGGCGCTGGCCTCGGCCTCCAGGCCGGCGACGCGCAGGTGCGCATCGAGTGACTCGCGGCCGCGCGGGAACCGGGTGACCACGTCGCGATACGCCGCGATCGCCGAGGTGGCGTCCCCGAGGTTCTCGTGGATCACCCCGACGTTGAACAGCGCGGCGGGGGCGAGACGCGAGGCCGGGAACTCGGCAGCGAGCCGACGGTAGAGCTTGATCGCCTCCTGCGGGTGCCCGGCGTCGAGCTGGGCCTTGGCCTGGTCGAGCAGCGTGGACGGAGCCACCGCGTCGATGCTGCCGTCGCTGTTCGCGACCAGCCGGATCTCCTCGAGGTCGTAGTGCTTGCCGCCGGAGGTGCCGGTGCCGGGACGGCCATCGCTGACGGCGCCCGGGGTCAGGGCGCCGCCGGCCGCGCCGGCCAGGTCATCCGCGGGCGCGAGCCCGGTGGTCGCGTTGGTCGGCGACGGCGGCGTCGGCGTGGTCCGGTGTGCGGGTGCGCCGCAGGCGGCGAGCGCGAGCGCGGCGGTGAGCGTGAGGAGCGCGGCGAGGCGGGCGCGGCGATGCATATGCCGATAGTGACGCACGGCGAGGCCAGATGGCGCAGACGGCGGCCAACCGTGCGCAACGGCTGTGCTTGCCACCACGTGCCGGCCCCGCACGTCCGGGCCACCGCCGCCGTGCGCTCACGGGCGACGCGGAACCGCGGTCGGCGGTCGCACATCCAGGACTCGACCGCGGCAGCCGGAGCCCGCGGTCGACCTGCATGGAGCGGCGCCGCCCCGCCCGGCTCAGTCGGCGACGACCTTCACGAAGACGCGTCGGCTGCGCGGCCCGTCGAACTCGCAGAAGTAGAGCGCCTGCCACGTGCCGAGCAGCGGCTTGCCGCCGTCGATGATGAGCGTGATCGACGCGCCGACCAGGCTGCTCTTGATGTGCGCGTCGGAGTTGGTCGCCGCGCTGACGTAGGGCCCGTCGTGGGGGACCACGGTGCCGAGCTGCTCGAGGAGATCGGTCTTCACCTTCGGGTCGCTGTTCTCCTGCAGCGTCAGCCCGGCGGTGGTGTGCGGGCAGAAGATGCAGGCGAGGCCGCTGTCGATGCCGCTCTTGCGGATGGCGGCGCGGACGAGCGAGGTGATGTCGATCGTCTCGATGCGCGTGGTGGTTCGGACGTCGAAGACCTCGGTGGCCGGCATGAAGCGAGTGGTACCATGCATGAGCCGACGGTTTCGCTTGACGCCGATGGTGTCACACCGCTTTGCTAGATCACGAGAGTCGATGCGCGCGCGGTCATCACGAACGACACGCACGACACGCCGAGGTCGCTCAGCATGAAGGTCGCGTTCACTCACAACCTCCGTCTCACTGATGTCCGCCACTCCGAGAAGGAGGCCGAGTTCGATAGCGTCGACACGGTCAACGCGATCGCTGCCGCGATCGAGGCCGCCGGCCACGAGGTCGAAAAGGTCGAGGTCTCGGGCCCGGCGTCGACCTTGCTCGAGCGCCTCGAGGCGATCGATCCGGACGTCATCTTCAACACCGCCGAGGGCCAGCAAGGCAAGCTGCGCGAGGCGCTCTACCCGGCCCTGTTCGAGGAGCTCGGCATCCCGTACACGGGGTCCGACGCGTACACGAACGCGCTCACGCTCGACAAGTGGCTGAGCAAGCTGGTGGTCGGGAAGGCGGGCATCGACACCCCGCGCGGCAACCTGGTCAACGCGCGCAACTTCGAGCAGGTGGTCGAGGGCGGCTGCGGCCTGGCGTTCCCCGTGATCGTGAAGCCCAACCACGAGGGCTCGAGCAAGGGCATCTACGTCGGCAGCGCCAGCGGTGGCTCGAACGGCAGCTCGAACGGGAACGGCGGCGGCGGCGCCGGCGCCCTGCGCGACGGCTCGGTCGTCCGCGAGCCCAAGGACCTGCCCTCGGTGCTCAAGGCCGCGTTGCGCGCCTACCCCGACGGCGTCCTGATCGAGGAGTACGTCGAGGGGATCGACGTCATGGTCGGCTACATCGACGGCGTCGGGCACGACAACGGCCTGCTGTCGCCGGTCGAGCTCCTGGTCGAGACCACGGCCGAGCGGCCGTACAATGTCTGGGACTACCGGCTCAAGAACCTCGAGCCCGGCAAGGTGCAGTTCCGCTGCCCGGCCAACATCCCGCGCGACATCGCGGCGCGGGTCCGGACCATCTCGGGCGAGGTGATCCGCACGCTCGGGCTGCGCGACCTGGCGCGCATCGACTTCCGGGTCACGCCGGATGGCCGCATCTACTTCCTCGAAGCCAACGCGATCCCGTCGCTGGCGCCGTCGGCGTCGCTGTTCGTGGCGACCTCGCAGCTCGGCATGGGCTACGGCACCACGGTGGCGTCGATCCTGAACGCCGCGGCGCTGCGCTCGGGCCTGGCGACCGCCAGCCAGCTCGGCGTCCACCGCCGGCCGGGCCGGGCCCAGCCGATCCGGGTCGGGTTCACCTACAACGTGAAGCGCGACCACGACGGCGACGACGAGGCCGAGTGGGATCCGCCGGAGACGATCATCGCGATCGCCAACGCGCTGGCCCGCCAGGGGCACATCGTCGTCCACCTCGAGGCGACGCCGGACCTGCCGCGGGTGCTGGCCGAGGCCGACGTCGACCTGATCTTCAACATCGCCGAGGGTGTCGAGGGCCGGAACCGCGAGGCCCAGGTGCCGGCGCTGTGCGAGCTGCTCGGCGTGCCCTACACCGGGTCGGACAGCGCGACGCTCGCGATCGCGCTCGACAAGGCGCTGTGCAAGAAGGTGCTGATGCAGCACGACATCCTGACGCCGAAGTTCCAGCTGATGGAATCGGCGCGGGAGCGGCTGTCGCCGGACCTGTCCTTCCCGTTGATCGTGAAGCCCAACGCCGAGGGCTCGAGCAAGGGCATCGAGGGCTCGACCAGCGTGTGCGACACCGAGGAGGAGCTGCGCGCGGCGGTGAAGCTGTGCGTCGAGCGCTACCGACAGCCGGCGCTGGTCGAGGAGTACATCGCGGGCCGCGAGTTCACGGTCGGGCTCCTGGGTGAGAAGCGCCCGCGGGTGCTGCCGCCGATGGAGATCTGCTTCAAGGACAAGGACAACGACCGGCCGGTCTACGACTACCAGGTCAAGCAGGAGTGGGAGAAGCACGTCGCGTACGTGTGCCCCGCCAAGCTGACCGAGTCGGAGCAGAAGGCGGTCGAGAAGATCGCGCGCGCGACGTTCTGGGCGCTCGACTGCCGTGACGTGGCCCGCGTCGATCTGCGGATGGACGCCGACGGGCGCATCTATGTGCTCGAGGTCAACCCGCTGCCGGGCCTGACTCCGGGATACTCGGATCTGGTGCTGATCGCGCAGGCGGTCGGGATCCAGTACGACCAGCTGATCGCCGAGATCATGGGCGGCGGCCTGCGGCGCATGCGCGAGAAGCGGCGCGAGGAGCGCGAGCTCGACAAGAAGGAGGCCGCGGCGAAGGCGGTCGCGAGCGAGGCCGCGAACAAGCTGGAGAAGGCCGCGGAGAAGGCCGAGAAGGCCGCCGAGAAGGCCGAGAAGGCTGCCAAGCGGATCGCCAAGCTCGCCGGCGACAAGGTCCGCCCGGTGCGGTCGGATGGCACCCCGGCGACGCCCATGGGGCTCGAGTCTTCGGACGGCGACTCCGGTCGCACCGAGCTGCCGGGCGTTCCCACCACCACGCACTGACGGTCGGGGCGACAAGCGGCGTCCGGGCGAGCGCTACCGGCGAGCGTCGCTGGTAGGCTCGGCGCGTGCGCATCGGGACCCGCATCACGGTGGCGACCGCTCTGTCGGTCACGCTGACCCTTGCGGTGTACGCGCTGTTCGAGGTGCGCGCGCAGGCGGCGGCGGGCCGGCAAGGGCTCGAGGCGGAGGCGCGGTCGACCGCGCTCGCGATGCGCAGCACGCTCGAGGCGCTGGGGCCGGCGGCGGTGAAGATCGACGCGGCCCGGCTGGCCAAGGAGCTGGCCCGCGACCTCGGCCGCGGCGCCGGCTGGCGGGTGCTGATCGTGTCGCGCGCGGCGCCGCTGGGCACCCCGACCCCGGTGCTCACCGCCGGGCAGGCGCGCCGCATGCGCGCGCTGGCGGACTCGCCCCAGCTGGCGCTGGTCGAGGACGAAGAAGGCGCGCTCCACTACGCGGTGCCACTCCGGGCGCCCGGTGACCGCGGCGTGGTCGTCACCGGCATGCTCGAGCTGTCGCGTCCGACCGCGAAGCTCGACGAGGAGCTGACGCACGATGCCTGGCGGGCCGGGTTGTGGGTGCTCGTGATCGGCAGCGTCACCACCACCGCGGTGTTCCTCCTCACCCGCACGCTCATGAGCCAGCCGATGTCGAAGCTCCTGAGCGGCATCGACGACGTGGCCAAGGGCGACCTCTCCCACGTGCTCCTGTCCGAGCGCGACGACGAGATCGGCGCGATCGCGTCGCGCTTCAACGACATGACGTTCTCGCTGCGCGAGTCGCGGGCGGAGACCCAGCGCCACCACGCGGCCAAGTCGACGCTCGAGCAACGGCTCGCCCACACCGAGAAGCTGGCGACCATCGGCCAGATCGCGGCCGAGATCGCCCACGAGGTCGGCACACCGCTGAACGTGATCGCGGGGCGCGCGCGCGCCACTCAGAAGAAGGCGGGGGACCCGGAGGTGGTGACCCGCAACGCCGAGATCATCGCCGAGCAGACCGCCCGGATCACGCGCATCATCCAGCGCCTGCTCGACTTCGCGCGGCGTCGGGTGGGGTCTCCCGAGCTCGAGCGGGTCAACCTCAACCTGGTCACGCTCACCACCATGGAGCTGCTCGCCGGCCAGTTCTCGGGCGCAAAGGTCCGGACCCGGCTCGAGCGAGCCGAGAACCTGCCGGCGGTCACCGGTGACGCCGACCGGCTGCAGCAGGTGCTGCTCAACCTGCTGCTCAACGCCGTGCAGGCGATGCGCGACGGCGGCGCGATCAAGCTCGAGACGCTGGTGGTCTATCGGCGTCGGCCCGGCCTCGAGCTGGCCCCCGAGCAGACCTACGTGTGCGTCGAGGTCGCAGACAACGGCCACGGCATCCCGCCCGACCGCCGGGACAAGATCTTCGAGCCCTTTTACACCTCGAAAGATGGCGAGGGCGGCACCGGGCTCGGGCTCGCGGTGTGCGCGGGCATCGTCAAGGAGCACGACGGCTGGATCGAGGTCGACGACGCCCCGACCGGTGGCGCGGTGTTCCGCGTGTTCTTGCCGGCGGCAGCCTAGCGCGGCGGGCGAGTTGGGTCGTCGGTCGTCCCGACCACGGAACCGTGCCGCGCCCGGCGGCGACGCGATCTCGCGCGTGGTAGCGTGCTGGCCGATGGCGGTGACCCCAGCCGGCGCGAGCATCCTCGTGGTCGAGGACGACGACGCGATGCGGGAGCTCCTGGTCGAGGAGCTGAGCGATGCCGGCTATCGCGTGCGCGCCGCGCCCGGTGGCTCGCAGGGCCTCGAGCTCGCGCGCGCCGAGAAGGCCGACGTGGTGATCACCGACCTGCGGATGCCGGACCTCGACGGGTTCGACCTGATCCGCGACGTGGGCGCCCTGCCCGACCCGCCGCACATCCTGATGATCACCGCGTTCGGGTCGATCGAGACCGCGATCAAGGCGGTGAAGCTCGGCGCGTACGACTACATCACCAAGCCGTTCGAGATCGAGGAGCTGCTGCTCCTGGTCACCAAGGCGCTGGCCGAGCGGTCGCTGCGGCGGCAGGTCGCGCGGCTGCAGCGCGAGGTCGAGCGCCAGTTCGGGTTCGAGAACGTGATCGCCCGATCCGAGGCGATGCGCGAGATCCTCAGCCTGGTGGCGCGCATCGCCGGCTCGACCGCGTCGGTGCTGATCACCGGCGAGAGCGGCACCGGCAAGGAGCTGATCGCGCGGGCAATCCACTACAACTCGCCGCGGACCAAGCAGCCGTTCGTCGCGGTCAACCTGGCCGCGGTGCCCGAGACGCTGATCGAGAGCGAGCTGTTCGGACACAAGCGCGGGGCGTTCACCGATGCCCGCGCCGACCGGATCGGCCTGTTCGCCGAGGCCGAAGGCGGCTCGATCTTCCTCGACGAGATCGGCGAGCTGGCGCTGCCGCTCCAGGCCAAGCTGCTGCGGGTGCTGCAGGAGCACGAGCTGCGGCCGCTGGGCGCGACCAAGACCCAGCGGATCGACGTGCGCGTGATCGCCGCGACCAACCGCAACCTCGAGTCGATGCTGGCCGACGGCAGCTTCCGCGAAGATCTCTACTACCGGCTCAACGTCATCCAGCTCGACCTGCCGCCGCTGCGGTCGCGACCCGAGGACGTCATGCCGCTGGCCGAGCACTTCCTCGCCCAGGTCGGGGCGCGCCAGACGCCGCCGCGACGGATCCGCATCGCGCCCGAGGCGCAGCAGATCCTTCTCGGCTACGCGTGGCCCGGCAACGTGCGCGAGCTCCACAACGTGCTCGAGCGGGGCATCGCGCTGTCGAAGGACGGCGAGATCGACGCCGAGGACCTGCCCGGCCACGTGCGCGAGCGCAAGCCCGGCGACTTCCTGGCGGCCGCGGTGGCCCGTCGCATGACGATGGCGGACCTGGAGCGCGAGTACATCGCGCGGGTGCTCGAGGACGAGGCCGGCAACAAGACCCGCGCCGCTCAGCGGCTCGGGCTCGACCGGAAGACGCTGTACCGGAAGCTCGAGGAGTACGCCAAGCAGGGTGCCCCCCTCGTCGCCGACGAGACCGGCGCAAGCAGCGACGGCCGCGGCTGACCGGACCACCGAGCGGATGGGCGTCCATCGACCGCGGCCCTCGCGCGCGCTCGGGCCTGGCTCTGGACCAACGGGGGTGGCGGGTTTCGCCACGTCAGCCGGGTGGAGTCACGAGGCGCGGCGAGCGCGACGA
The DNA here is from genome assembly GCA_046597055.1 of Kofleriaceae bacterium. Classification (GTDB taxonomy): domain Bacteria; phylum Myxococcota_A; class Polyangia; order Haliangiales; family Haliangiaceae; genus UBA2376. The sequence continues at coordinate 27,307 of JBKJLC010000052.1, forward strand.
GCGGGGGTGGCCGGCGTCGTTCGACGACGGCCCTCGCACACGCCTTCGGTCCTGGACGAACCGGGGAGCGAGGGCTTCGGGGCGTGCGGACGTGCGCGGGGGCCCGTCTGAGACCGAGCGAGGAAGCCCGGATGCGAGGCGACGGGAGGGGCCCCACGAGGAGCAGCCGTCTGGCTGTGACGAAGTGGGGAGGGCCCGGCAACGACGCAGACGGGCTCCGCAGCCGGTCTCAGCGGCGAAGTGGGGAGGACCCGGCAACAGGCAGACGGGCTCCGCAGCCGGTCTCAGAATCAGAGGCGGTCGCGGAGGCGGCGCAGGCCCAGCTCCGTCTTCGCGTCTTCGAGGTCGCCACGGACGCAGGCGGCGATCGCGGCGTCGAGATCGAGCCAGCGGGTGGCGGCGCCCTCTTCCATCGGGGAGCCGTCGCCGCCGAGCGGTTCCTGGGTGGCGGGGTCGACCTCGACGGCGGTGAAGTGGAACTTCTCGGCCATGGAGCCCGGGCTCGGAAAGCAGCCGGCGCCCAGGAGCTCGACCGCGGCAGGGTCGACCCGGAAGCCGGCCTCCTCGTGGACCTCGGCGGCGGCGCGGGTGCGGATGCCGGCCTCGCCGTGGTCGCCCTCCTCCAGGATGCCGGCGACCAGCTCGGTGAGGCGCGCGTAGGGGCGGGGATCGGGGAGCGGGGTGCGCGCGGGATCGCGGCCGAAGGTCAGGGTCGGTCGCCGGCCGTCACGGACCAGGACCGACACGCCGTCCGGGCGGCGGTGCCACACCACCACGACCACCGCGTCGAGTCCGTAGGGGCGGACCACGAAGTCGTTGATGTAGCGCGCCGACAGTGAGCCGTCGTCACGGCGATGGCGCAGGTGCAGGCGCCGGATCGCGAGGAACCCGCCGTCACGTCCGACCACCTCGTCCGACTCGATCTCGTACTCCATGAGCCATGGTAGCGCGCTGGCGAGATCGGGTAGCTTGACGACGTGGGTGAGCTCTCGGGGTACCGCGCACTGATCACCGGTGCGTCGAGCGGCATCGGCGCCGACATCGCGCGGGCGCTCGCGCGCCGCGGCGCCACGCTGGTCGTGGTCGCGCGCCGTGACGATCGGCTGCGCACGCTCGCGGCCGAGCTGACCGCCGCGCATGGCGTCGCGGTCGAGGTGATCGCCGCCGACCTGACCGCGGCCGGCGCCGCCGCCGAGGTCTGGCGCGCCGCCCTCGCCACGGGGCCGGTCGACATCCTGATCAACAACGCTGGCTTCGGTCACTTCCGGCCGTTCGGCGCGGTCGCGATCGCGCGCGAGCTCGAGATGGTGCAGCTCAACGTCGCGGTGGTGGTCGAGCTCGCCCACGCGTTCGTCGCCGCGCACGTCGGCCGCGACCCGGCCCGGCCCGCGTACCTCATGAACGTCTCGTCGATCGCGGCGTGGCAGGCCACCCCGAACTTCGCGACCTACGCCGCGTCGAAGGCGTTCGTCCGCAACTTCTCGGAGGCGCTCTACTACGAACAGCGCGGCCGGGGCGTGCAGGTGTCGTGTCTGTGCCCGGGCGGCACCACCACCGACTTCCATGCGGTCGCCGGCGCCGGCAACTACGGCAAGCTTGCCAACGCGTCGATGCTGTCGGCGGCGGCGGTCGCCGAGCAGGGCGTGCGCGCGCTCCTGCGCGGCAAGAAGACGCTGGTCACCGGGGTGCTGAACAAGATCGCGTGCTTTTTCACCGGCCTCCTGCCGCGCTGGATCGCGTCGCGGGCATCGGTGTTCGTGATGGGCCGACCGCGCACCGACGCCCTGCCGGCTCGCACCACACCCCCGTCATCATCATGACCACCGCCGCCGACAACCACCGCCGCTGGGACGGCTCGTCCCGTGGGCACTACGAGGTCTGGTACCTGACCTGCAACGATCCGCAGACCGGCGACGGCTACTGGATCCGCTACACGCTCGAGGCGCCCCAGGCCGGCGTCGGTGAGCCGTACGCGCAGATCTGGTTCGCCCGGTTCGACGCCGGCACCGACGGTCCGGCGCGCACGTTCGGGATCAATCGCAAGCTGCCGATCGCGTCGCTCACGGCCGCGACCGAGCCGTTCGAGATCGCGCTCGGTGGGAGCCGGCTCGGCAACGACCACGCGACCGGCGCGGTCTCGGGCGATGGCCACGCCGCCGAGTGGGACCTGCGCTGGACGCCGGCGACCCGGACCCTGCACCAGCTGCCCGCCGTGATGTACCGCCGCGGCGGGCTCGGCGAGACCACGGTGCTGTCGCCCAACGTCGACGTGGCGCTGTCGGGATCGATCACGGTCGATGGCACCCGGTTCCTGCTGGCAGGGGCGCCCGGCGGTCAGACCCATCTGTGGGGCAAGAAGCACGCGCATGCCTGGGGCTGGGGCCACTGCAACGCGTTCGAAGGACACCCGGGCGCGGTGCTCGAGGTGCTGGCACCGCGGCTCAAGCGCGGCGGCTTCATGCTGCCGCCGATGACGGTGTGCACCCTGCGGGTCGGCGGCGAGGAGCTCGCGTTCACCCGCTTCGACCAGGCGCTGCGGGCGCCGCGCGCGGAGCTGGCGACCGGTCGGTTCCGGTTTGCCGCCGGCGGCCTGACCGCCCGGCTCGAGGGCGAGTTCAGCTGCCGTCCCGAAGATCTCGTGCGCGCCGAGTACCACGACCCCGATGGCGAGCCGTCGTACTGCCACAACTCGTGCGTCGCCGACCTGCGGGTAACGGTGTACCGCCGGGCCGGCACCCGCTGGCGCGAGGACGTGCGGTTGGTGGCGCCGCGGCGCGGGCACTTCGAGATCGCAGGACGGACGCCCGATCCGGCGGTCACGAACCGGCACGTCACGGTGGGTTAGTCCCGCCAGCTCCGACCCGCGAGGGTTGGTGTAGAGTGCCCGCCCGTGCCGCTTCGTACTCCGCTCAACGACGCTCACCGCGCTCTCGGCGCTCGCATGATCGACTTCGGGGGCTGGGACATGCCCGTGTCCTACCCGGCAGGGACGATCAAGGAGCACAAGGCCGTGCGCGAGGCGGTCGGCATCTTCGACGTCTCGCACATGGGCGAGGCGTGGGTGCGCGGTCCGCGCGCGACCGAGGCCGTGCAACTGCTGACGACCAACGACGTCGGCGGCGCCGCGGTCGGCAAGGCGGTCTACACGCTGCTGTGCCGGCCCGACGGCGGCATCGTCGACGACTGCATCTGGTACAAGCGCTCGCCGACCGAGTACTTCGTGATCGTCAACGCGTCCAACACCGCCAAGGACCTGGCGTGGATGCGCGAGCACCTCGGCGAGGGCGCCGAACTCGAGGACGTGTCGGAGGCGACCGCGCTGATCGCGGTGCAGGGCCCCAAGGCGATCGCGCTGGTCGACCGGCTGGCCGAGGGCAAGCTCGCCGCCATGGCGAAGTTCACGTTCGCCGACGCGGTCGTCGCCGGGGTGACCTGCGTGGCGGCCCGCACCGGCTACACCGGCGAGGACGGCTTCGAGCTGGCGTGCGCCAACGACGACGCGCCGCGGCTGTGGGAGGCGCTGCTCGCGGGCGGCGCCGCCGACGGCATCCTCGCCTGCGGCCTGGGCGCGCGCGACAGCCTGCGCCTCGAGTCGAAGCTGCCGCTGTACGGCAACGACCTCGACGACACCACCTCGCCGCTCGAGGCGGGGCTCGGCTGGGCGGTCAAGCTCGACAAGGGCGACTTCATCGGTCGCGACGCGCTGATGGCGCAGAAGCAGCACGGCCTGCGCCGCCAGCTGACCGGGTTCCGCATCGACGACCGCGCGATCGCGCGCCATGGCTACGACGTGGTCGACCGCACCCGCGACGCCGGCGACCAGGTGATCGGGACCGTCACCAGCGGCGGCCCCGGCATCTCGGTGGGCGGCGCGATCGGTCTGGCCTACCTGCCGCCGGCATGGGCGGCCCCGGGCACCGCCCTCACCATCGATTGCCGCGGCAAGGACGTCGCGGCAACGGTCGTGAAGGGCAAGTTCTACACGCGACCCTGAGCACCCCTGACGCTGAGCGAGGACGAGCCGATGAGCGACTTTCCCCAGGACCTCCGCTACACCAACGATCACGAGTGGCTGCGCGCGGCCGGCAACGGCTTCGCCGTCGGCATCACCCAGTTCGCCGTCGATCAGCTCGGCGACATCACGCTGGTCGACCTGCCGAAGGCAGGTGACCTGGTCACCAAGGGCCAGCGCTTCGGGACCATCGAGAGCGTCAAGTCGGTCTCCGACCTGTACGCGCCGGTGTCGGGCCGGGTCGCCAAGGTGAACGACGCGCTGAAGGATCAGCCCGAGCTGGTGAACTCGGACTGCTACGGCCAGGCGTGGATGATCGAGATCGAGCCGTCGGATACGATCGATCTCGACGCGCTGCTGACGCCGGCTGCGTACGCGGCTCACACCGCCGCGAGCTGAGCGGGCGCGCGCGGCCTCCTTCGAGCGCGAGCCCGAGGGTCGAAGGGCGTCGCTCGGGATTGAACACAACTCGCCATGCGATCGGAAGCGCTTCACCTTTTCCGGAGGGGTGTGCGGGATCCTGAGGGCGCCGTTCGACGGTTCGAAGGGCCTCGGGCGACCTATGCGAGGTGTCAGGCGGTCACATGGCGCGGAAGATCTGCCACTGCGAGCGCCCGTTGTTGACCTCCAGGTGGAAGCCGAACTCGAACGAGATGGCGCCGGTGGCATCGACCAGGCCGACGGGCGGGTTCGGGAACGGCTGGGCGGCCCGGAAGGCGCGCATCGCCTCGTCGTCGAGGACATCGACGCCCGAGGGTGATACCACGATGACCTTCCGCAGCGCGCCGTTCGGGCCAAGCGTGATGCGCAGGCGGGTGAGGCGGCTCTTGGCGCCGTAGACGGTGCCGGTCGGATCGTGGCGCCGCCACACGCTCACCGGATCCCAGTTCTGGTGGACCCGCCGCTTCATGCGATTGAAGAAGGACGCGTAGACCCACTGCTTGCTGTTGAGCGCGGTCTCGTCGCCCTCCTCGATCTCCTCGAGATGATCGACCGAGCCGCCGCCGAGGGCGCGCTCGAGCACGTCCTCCGACGCGCGCAGGTCGGGCACCTTGGGCGAACCGCCCCCCGCGCCGCCGTCGCCGCGCGGCAGCTCCGACGGCCGTCGCTCGTCGGTGGAGATCCGACCGTTGCCGCGGCGCACCTCGCGCCCGTCGCCGACCGGATCGAGGCGGCCGTCGGCGGCGCCGCGCTCGTGGGGCTCCTGTGCGACCTCGACCGGATCAGGGGCACCGGGCGCGCGCATGCTCAAGGAGCCCGGCACCCGCGGCGCGTCGGGATTCTTGCCGACCGCGTCGTCCTTGGGCGGCTCCGCGACCGACGGGTCGCGCGGCTCGGGCTTGACCGCGAGCTCGGCGGGCTTGGATCGCGCGACCAGGTCCTCCTGGTTGGAGCCGCGCGCGACGGTCTGGCGCTCGACCTTCGTGTTGTGCTCCGACACGAACCGGGTGTCGTCGGGCGCCAGCTCGGTGGTGGGCTTGACGGTCTCGATGGTCTGAGGCGGGCGAGTGACCGGCGCCGGCGGCGGCGAGGGCTGAACCGCCTGGGCCACCTGCGGTTGTTCCGGCGGGGTCGGGGTCAGCGGCGTGGGCGGCGTGGGTGACGGCGGCGGCGGCTCCGGCGTCAGCGTCTCGAGCAGCGGCTCGGGATCGAGCTGGGGCAGCTTGCGGCCGTCGACCCGGTCGAAGGTGAACGCGACCGGGGCCAGCTCCTCGACGTGGCAGCGCAGCCGGTCGCTCTCGAGTCGGCCCGTCAGCTCGGCGACGCAGCGGGCCCGGTCGTCGACGAAGGGCGACGCACACGTGAGCGCGCGGGCCGCGACCGCGAGCAGCGCGTCGCCATCGCAGGTCGGCTCGAGCGGCGGCAGCGGAATGGCGGGGCCCGTCGAGAGCCGCGCGGTCGGCGGCTGGCCGAGGTCGTCCCAGCCGGCCCCGAACAGGTGAGTGGCGCTGGCCACGCCCGCCGCGGCCGCGTGAATGATCGCGGCGACAAGGACCGAGGCGCCGACCGCGCTGCGATCGTGCCGTGTGCGACGGGAGCCGCCGGGCGCCGTCATGGACCTGCCGAGTATACGCCGGGGTCCAAGGCCGGCCACCGAGTTTCCACCGGGGACTGGCCGGACGCGCGCGAATCCGCGGGAGCCGACCACGCGCACCGGCGCGCGCCGGGCGTCGTCAGCGGATCATCGGGCTGCGAAACGTGTACGGGATCATGATGGTGATCGCGGGCTTGCCCTCGAGGAGCGCGACCGGCACCGGCGGCAGCCGGCGGACGCCACGCAACGCGCCGACCAGCTGGTCATCGAACTGGCGGTGGCCGCTCGAGGCGTGCACGTCGACCCCGGTCAGCTCGCCATCGGCGCGCAGGGTCACCAGCGCGACCACCCGGCCCGAGATCATGCCGAGCGCCAGCTCGCGCGGGTAAATGATGGCGCGGTCGAGGCGGCGGAATAGCTCGATGAAGTACGCGTCCTGGCGCGACGCGTAGGTGGGGACACCGCCGCGGCCTTGGCCCGCGCGCGAGGCCGCGGTGCCGGCTCCCCGGCCGTCGGCGAGCTGGCCGGGTGCCTCGCGACCCCGTACGCCCTCGCCGGCATGGTCGCCGCCGGCCCGTGGCGCGGTGAGGTCGAACGGGTCGACGTTGCGCTGGTTGGAGGCCGCAGCCACCGCCCGATCGTCGGCGGTCGCGCCCTTCCGGCGGACGTCGACCGACCGCTCGCCCTGGTCGACGAACGCGGCCTCGTGGGTCGGCTGGGGGGCGCCGTCGACCCGCGCCGGGATGGTGGTGCCGGGAGTGCCGCTCACGGCGTCGGGGGCCGCGGCCGGTGTCGCCACCGTGGCGGCGGCGCGACCAGTGCCGGTGGCGTCGCCGGTCGAAGCGACCTCGGCGCCGGCGGCGGCGCGCCGGCGAGGCGCCCGATCGCCGTACGTGTGCGCGGCGTGGCGCGTGATCGCCTCGGTCGAGGCGGCCGGCCGGCGACCGGCCTCGCGCGCGGCGCGATAGGCGTCGACCGCGTTCCAGATCCGGCTGCGCAGCGAGGTGTCGTCGGCGCGGTCACGTCGCTCGGTCCAGCTCGCGGTCCCGCCCTCGGCGCCACCGCCGCGGTCAGCCGCGCGGTCGCCGGGCAGGTCGGTGGACCGCGGCAGGCGCGCCCCGGTGCCGTCGGCCATGGCGTCGCCGGTGCCGAGGATCGCGTCGAGCGAGAGCGCAGGCGGCGACGCCCCGACCAGCGCGACCTCGGCGAACCGGAGCGGCCCCGGCCACGGGCGCTCGTCGGCAGGCGGCGCCGACGCGCTCGCGGCAGGCGCGTGGACGGGCAGCTGGACGTGGTCGAGCACCAGCACCAGCCCGGCGTTCACGAGGGCGGCCGCGGCGAGCGCGTTCCATCCCCGCGTGGGCCGGCGCACCGGTGGAGCGACCATGGAGCGAGTATGCAACACGCTGGTGGCTCGACCACGCGCGTCGTGTAAGGGTGTGACGTACCCGACCCGCGAGGCTGGCTGATCCAGCACCGGGGGCTGGTCGTAGGGAGTGGAAATGATGCGCCTCGCGTCCGGCTACGTCTGTCTCGCGGTCCTGGTGGGGTGTGGCGGCACGGTCGCGCCTGCTCCGACGACGCCGGTCCCGCCGCCCCCGCCGGCGCCGGTCGCCGCGGCCACGGCCGCCGCGGCCACGCGGCCGGCGACCCGACCGGTGCTCACCGGGCCGGTCCACGACCGCGCCGCCCAGATCCGGCGCGCCGGCGATCTGCTCGATCAGGCCCAGCAGACCCTCGCCCTCGGCGATCGCAGCGGCGCCGAGGTGCTGTTCTCCACCGCGGAGCTGCTGGTTGGACCCGAGGCGCTGGCGGCGGTCGCCTCGAGCTTCCGGTCCGGCGGCCCGCCGCGGATCACCACCGCGCCGATCGCGGTCGCCGACGCGCCGCCGCAGCCGGCGGCGGTCGGCAACTCCGACGACGACGAGGCGGCCGAGGCGGCCAGCGCCCGCAAGCCGCCCCGCCCGCCCGCGCGCGGCTCGCTGGCCGGCACCCTGAAGATCGGCGGGCGCGCGGGTGGCAGCCTGGCGCTGGTGACGCTCGAGCCGGTCGGGCGCCGCTGGAAGCCGCGCCCGGTCAAGCGCCGGGTGATGGAGCAGCGCGACCGCCAGTTCGCGCCGCGCCTGATGCTGGTCCCGACCGGCTCGACCGTGCAGTTCCCCAACTTCGACGACATCTTCCACAACGTGTTCTCGACCACCGACGGGGGCTTCGACCTCGGCCTCTACCGGCGCGGCGAGGCGCGCGAGGTGACGTTTCGCAAGGAAGGTATCCTCCGGGTTGGCTGTAACATCCATGCGAACATGTCCGCGACGGTCGTCGTCATCGACGCGCCCCACTACGTGATCGCGGACGCCAGCGGTGCTTTTGCGTTCCGCAGCCTGACGCCGGGCCGGTACACGTTGCGGGCCTGGAGCGAGCAGAGCAAGGCGCCCATCACGCAGGCGATCACAGTGGCGGTCGGCGCCAACGCGGTCGAGGTCGGGGTCGACGCCGACGCCCAGGCCGGCGCGATACCCGACAAGTTCGGAGCCCCGCGTGGAAAGTAGACGGCGCGGCTCGCCGGTCCTGGCCGCGCTCGGCGTCGCGCTGGCGGCGGCCGGCGGGGTGCTGGCGGTCGCCGATCGCGGGCGCGCGCCGGCGCCCAGCGGTGCCACCGCGGAACAGATCGCGGCCGCGGTCGAGGGCCGGCTGACCGTGGCCCGGGCCGCGATCGGCGAGCGCGCGCGGACCTTGGCCGAGCTGCCCCTGCTGGCCAGCGCGGTCGCGACCGACCAGGCAACCGTGCGCGATCTGACCCAGAACGAGATCGGCTTCCGGCCGCGCGCCGGCGAGGAGATCGAGATCGCGCAGGTCGACCTCGCGACGGGGACCGTCGCGGTGCTGCTGCGCCTGCCCGACGGCACGCCGCCCCGGCTGCGGCTCGACGCCGCCGGCCAGCACGTCGACGTCGATCCGGCGCGGGCCGCGCTGATCGCGTCGGACGTGCGCACGGTGACCCCGTCGGACCCGAACCGCGCGCGCGAGGTGGGCGGGGTGCTCGCGGTCGGGGCAACCGTCGACCTGGCCCCGGTGGTGGCGCTGCTCGCCGGCGGCGGGGCCCGGGTCGAGGTCGCCGGGAAGGTCCTCGTGCTGGGCGCCCCGCTCGCCGACCAGGCGGCCACCGTGGTCGCGACGGTGCCGGGCGCGGCCACGGTCAAGGTCGAGGTCGCCCGGCCGCGGCCGGTCGCGCGCGGGCTGGTCGCGGTCGCCCGCGGCCCGGCGCTCGCGCTGCTCGGCCTGGCGCTCCTGGCGATCGGGCTGGTGCGGCGGCGCCGCGAGGCCGATCCGGCGCCGGTGCCGGTGGCCGCGCCGGTCGAGGTGTCGGGCGCCGATCGCTTCGGCCGCTACCAGACCCTGAAGCTGATCGGCTCGGGCGGCATGGCCGACGTCTATCTGGCACGTGCGACCGGCGAGGCCGGCTTCGAGCGCACGGTCGCGCTCAAGGTGCTCCACCCACACCTCGCCCGCAACGCGAGCGCGGTCAACCACTTCCTCGACGAGGCGCGGCTCGCTTCGCGCCTGACCCACCCGAGCATCGTGCAGGTGCTCGACCTGGGGAAGACCGGCACCGACTACTTCATCGCGATGGAGCTGGTCGACGGCGCCGATCTCGATCGCCTGCTGCGCGCCGCCCGTGACCGCGGCGAGCAGGTCCCGCTGCCGATCGCGATGACGATCCTGCGGCGGGTGTGCGACGGCCTGCACGCCGCGTACACCGCGCTCGGCGCCGACGGCACGCCGCTCGGGCTCATCCACCGCGACGTCAAGACCGCCAACGTGCTGCTGTCGAAGACGGGGGCGGTCAAGATCGGTGACTTCGGCATCGCGCGGGCGGCAACCACGGTTCGCACGACGACGATCGGCGAGACCAAGGGCACCGCCGAGGTGATGCCGCCCGAGCAGCGCATGGGCCAGGAGATCGACGTGCGGGCCGACGTGTACGCCACGGCCGCCCTCGGCTACGAGCTGATGACCGCGGCGACCGTGAACCTCGATCTCGCGGTGCTGGCCAAGTTTGGCATCGAGGGTTGGCCACACCTGCCGCCGCCGTCGCAGCTGCGTCCGGAGCTGCCGGTCGCCCTCGACGCGGTGCTGATCGGCGCGCTCGCGTACGACCCGGCGAACCGGCCCCCGTCGTGTGCCGCGCTCGAGGAGCAGCTGGCCGCGATCGCGCACCGCCACCGCCTGAGCGCGGACGACAAGGAGATCGCGGCCTGGCTCGCGATCCAGCTGCCGCAGCTCCCGGTCGAGGAGCTGGACCGGATCGACGTCGAGGTCGAGTCGGTCGCCCGGCCGTCCTGACCGCGGTTCCCGCCGCGGCCCCATGGCAATCGGAGCCCACTTGGTCGAAAGTGGGGCCACCGGTCCGGATGTCTGCCATCGCTCCTGTCGAACGTCCCTGGCTCGGCCTCGCGGCCGGCGCCGCCGCCTGCATCCTGACCGCCGCGGTGCTCGTCGTGGCCGTGCCCGGCCAGCGCGTCGTCGCGCTGCTCGCGCTGCTCGGCTCGCTGCCGCTCGGCGCGCTCGCGATCCGGCGAGCGCTGGCGCTGGGCGCGGTCCACCAGCGCGCCCTCACCCACGTGATCGAACAGTCGGACCGACTGGTCCGCGGCGAAACGGTCAGCCACGGGGTGCCGTCGGCCGAGCCGGCGATCGAGGCGCTCGACAAGGTCGCCGCCAAGATGAACCAGATCACCGGGGCCCGCGCCCACATCGTCGCGACCCAGCGCGACCTCGAGCTCGCCCGTCACATGTACCGGTCGATCCTGCCGCTGGCGACGGTCGCCCGCCACGAGCGCATCCGGGTCGCGGGCGCGTGCACGCCCGCCGCCGAGACCGGCGGCGACTGGTGGACCTATCGCAAGCTGTCGGGCGGTCGCTCGCTGGTGGTGGTGGGCGACGCGACCGGGCACGGCGTGTACTCGGCGATGATCGGCTGCGCCGCCCATGGCGCGGTCGAGGCGCTGTCGCACGTCGGCGAGATCCAGCTCACCCCCGACTCGGTCCTGAAGGCGATCAACGCGGCGATCCGGATCCCGGGCGCCGACCGGGCGGCGATGACGGTGTTCGCCGCGCTGTTCGATCCGACCCGCGGCACGATCGAGTGGGCCAACGCGTCGCACATGCTGCCGCTGGTCGCCACCACCGACGCGCGCGGCGCGGTCACCAAGGTCGGCGCGCTCAGCGGCGGCGCGCAGCTGTCGCCCGACAGTGACGACTCCGAGGTGATGACCGCCGAGATCCGCAGCGGCAGCCAGGCGCTGGCCCCGGGCGAGATCGTCGTGCTGTTCACCGACGGGCTGACCGATCGCCGCGACAAGGGCGGCCGGGCCTTCGGTCACCGGCGGCTGCAGCAGGCGCTGCAGGCGCTGACCCTCGGCCCTGGCGAGAAAGGCATCGCCGCGGTCCGCGATCACGTGCTCGCGCAGGTGGCCGCGTTCGCCGGCGGCCAGGAAGTCGACGACGACGTGACGATCGTGGTGTGCGCGCTGGACCCCGCGTAGCGGGCGGCCAGTCGATCTCGATGAGGACGGTGGTCGCGGCGCCGGTCGCGCGGTCGATCGAGACGCACACCGGCGCCCGCCCGCCTCGACGCCGCGCCCACGTGCGCGCCTCGGTCACGCCGGATCACGGCCCAGCACATGTGGGTGCGACTTTGCCGTGTGCGCCGGCGTGGGGCGCACGTCGCTAGCGCGCCCGCGAACGCAAGCGTCGGCACGTTCGCGGGCCACCAGGTGGCAGATTCAGAATTGCCCCAATTGTTTGGGACAGCAACGATCGTCACGGTGAGGCCATGCAATCCCGAACCGCAGCGGTGGCGGTCGGACTGGGCCTGGCCCTGTTCGCCTGCACCGACCATCCCGACCAGACGTCCGCGGACGACGTCACCTCCGGCACCGAAAGCGAGCTGATCGCCGCGACCACGGTGCGCGTCACCCTGGCTCGCCAGACCGGGGTGACCGGGGTCCAGCGCGTCAACTTCGCGCTGCCCCTGCCGCGCGCCGCGCTGACCAGCGTGGACCAGACCCGGATCACGCGCACCGACGGCACCGAGCTGGCGGCCGCGCGGCGCGTGCTCGCCACCTACTCCGACGGCTCGCTCCGCTCGATCCAGATCCAGCTCGACGCCGACGCCGCGCTGACCGCGATCGACGTGCGGGTCGGGACCGCGCGCACGCTCGCGCCGCTGACGATCGTCGAGGTGTCGACCACGCTCGTGACCACCGATGGCACCAGCGGCCCCAGGGTGTGGGCGTACCTGCCCGATAGCTGGCTGAGCAGCAGCCAGGTCGCCGGCCCGATGGTGCGCCGGGCCGCGATCGCCTCGACCGCGCTCGATGCGTGGCAGACGATCTGCGACTACGCCCGCTGGACCACGACCGCCTTCAATGCCGGCAAGAGCTCGGCGGCGTTCTGGCTGTTCGACCGCCCGACCGCGCTCTATCGCGGCTACGCGTACACCGGCGGGCAGGCGGTGGCCCGCGACGCCTACCGCGAGGCCGCGATGTACCGGGCCGGCGTCACCGGCACCGGCAGCGCCACCCGGATCGGCGTGCCCGGCGCGTCGTCGGACCTGAAGTACCACTACACCCAGGGCATGGCGATCCACTACCTCATGACCGGCGACACCCGGTTCCGCGAGGCGGCCGAGAACGTCGCGATCCGCGCCCACGATCTGTGGCCCAACCCGAGCTACCGGGGCGGCTTCTGGACCGAGCGCCACGCCGGCTTCGCGCTGCTGGCGTACGAGTGGGCGGCGGCAGTGTCCGACGACCAAGCCGCGACCTTCACCGGCTGGGCCGACGTGGCGGTCGCCGCCTACGCCGCGATGCAGGACAACGCCGGCGCGGCCTGGGAGACCGACGCCCGCTGCTTCGCGCACACCGCCGACTCGCACGGCGAGAGCTACGGGTACACCGGCTGTAGCCCGTGGATGGCGGCGATCCTCGCCGACGGGCTCGACGCCTACGCCCGCCGCCGCGTCAGCGGGGGGCGCTACACGGTGGCCCAGACCGCGATCATCGAGCTCGGGCGCATGATCGCCCGCCACGGTCGCGACAGCACCGGCAAGCCGTTCTACTGGATGGGCGCCGGCGTGAGCCGGGGCGAGGTCGACGCCTACCACGAGCACTGGGGCGAGTCGGCCTACGTGGTCGCGATGGCCTGGTGGTACCAGGGCAAGACCGAGACCGCGCTGCGCACCGCCGCCGACCAGCTGGTGCTCGGCACCCGGACCTCGGGCGTGGCCGGCCAGCTGCGCAGCTTCAACTGGCAGTGCCGGTCGGCGGTCGCGACTCCTTACTTCCTCAAGTGAGGAGGCCACGCCAGGGCAGCTCCGGCACCGAGGCGTCCGTGCACGACGAAGCGAGGGCTGCCCGGGCGCTCAGGCGCGGCGCGCACCGGCGCTCGCGCGGCCCACAACCGCCGAGATGAGCGTACCGCCCGGCGCACGGGTATGATGCGCGGGTGGTGCCTGCTTGAGCCGCAAGAAGCTGTCCGCGATGGATGTGCTGTTCCTCGCCGCCGAGAGCCGCGAGGGGATGATGCACGTCGGCGCGCTGTACCCGTTCACGCCGCCGCCGGGAGCTGCGGTCGGGTTCCTGCGCCAGCTCAGCGACGAGCTGCGGGCGTCGCCCGCGATCCAGGCGCCGTGGAACCTCCGGCTGGCGACCCCGGAGATCCTGAAGAACCCGCTGCAGTCGTGGGTCGAGGACCGCGAGTTCGACATGGACTATCACGTCCGGCGCTCGGCCCTGCCGTCGCCCGGCGACGAGCGCGAGCTCGGCATCCTGGTGTCGCGCCTGCACGGCATCCAGATGGACTTCCACCGACCGCTGTGGGAGGTCCACTTCATCGAGGGCCTGGCCGGGGGCCGGTTCGCCCTGTACTTCAAGGTGCACCACGCGCTGATGGACGGCTACACCGGCATGCGGGTGCTGGCGTCGAGCCTGTCGACCGACCCGGACGCGATCGACACGCCGATGTTCTTCTCGCAGCCGCCGCCGCGCCGGCGACCGCCAATCGATCTCGACGACGGGGTCGCGATCGAGCGGGCCCCGGCGCCGACCCTGTCGACCCTGTTCGAGGCGGTCCGCGAGCAGACCACCGCGGCCCGCTCGGTCGGCCGCGCCCTGATCAACGTCGTGCGGGCGGTGCGCTCGGGCGACCGCACGCTGGTCGCGCCGCTGCAGGCGCCGCGCTCGATCCTCAACCGACGCATCAGCCGCAATCGCCGCTTCGCCACCCAGCAGTTCTCGATCGAGCGGCTGCGCAGCCTGGGACGGACCGCCGGCGGCACCGTCAACGACGTGTGCCTGGCGCTGTGCGGCGCGGCCCTGCGCCGCCTGCTCGGCGAGCTCGACGCCCTGCCCGACCAGCCGCTGATCGCGATGCTGCCGGTCAACGTACGCCCCAAGGACGACCCCGGTGGCGGCAACGCGATCGGCGCGATCCTGGCCTCACTGGCGACCGACCTCGACGACCCGGCCGCGCGGCTCGACGCGATCATCATGTCGACCCGGCGCGCCAAGGAGCAGCTGCAGGGCCTGTCGCGCACGGCGATTCTCCAGTACAGCGCGCTCCTGATGGCGCCGCTGACGCTGTCGCCGCTGCCGGGCATCGCCGGCAACATGCGGCCGGCGTTCAACCTGGTCATCTCGAACGTGCCGGGCCCCGAGCAGCCGCTGTACTTCCGCGGCGCGCGGCTCGAGGCGACCTACCCGCTGTCGATCCCGTTCCACGGCTACGGGCTCAACATCACGATCACCAGCTACGCGGGCACGCTCAACGTCGGCTTCATCGGCTGTCGTCACGTGCTGCCGCGCCTGCAGCGGCTCGCGGTGTACGCGGCCGAGGCCGCCGACGACCTCGAGCGTGCGCTCGGCATGCGCGACGGACACGCCATCGCCCGGTGACCACGGCGCGGCCGAGCACCGGCCGGTCAGTGACTGGTCGTCGGCTCCTCCGGCGTGGTGGTCGGGTCCGCTGGCGTGGTGGTCGGGTCCGCTGGCGTGGTCGGCGGCTGCTCGGTCGTGGTCAGCGGGCCGGTGTGGAAGGTCGTCTTCGCGAGCGTGAGGTGCTGCTGGTCGGCCGCGCCGAAGTTGCAGTACCAGCCCAGGTCGAACGTGTACGTCATGTCGGGCAGCAGCCGGTAGGTCGTGATCTTGTACACGCCCTCGTCGCGGCTCGCGGCGATGTCCGGGAAGCGGCCGACCGCGTCCTTCATGTAATTGAACTTGGACACCGGGGCGTCCCACGGCGAGAAGCGGTACTTGACCTCCACGTTGGTGGCGACCCCGGTCGCGCCGTCGATGGGGGTGACGATCTCGGCGGTCAGGTCGGTGGCGCACGCCGACGGCGCGTCGACCGGCGGGTAGGGGCTGGCATCGACCTGCGGCGTCTTGATGCCGCAGTCGAGCTGCGGTGGGGCGTCGTCGCCCTCGGGGTGCTCGAACAGACACCCCGACAGGGCGACGACGGAGAGGAGGGAGAGTGGGAGGGCGGTGAGGAGGCGAAGGGACATCGACGAACCCATCAGCAAGCGCGATGCCGCGCGCGCGCTGCCGGTGGCTGCCGGGGTGCGTCGGTCGGCTGCCAGGCCCTTCCGCGCCCGCTGCCAGGAAGCCGGCGCGCGCCGTCAGGATGTGTCGGGACTTGGTCAGGTGACCGCGCCCACGCCCTTTGAGCCATGCTCAAGCGCGTGCGCCACATTCGGGCTCGACCCGCGCCCTCCACTGCTGGCACGCTCCCGCCCGCCATGACCACCCGACGTGCCGACGACGAGCGCGACGCCGACCTCCACCTCGACCCCAACGTCCCCGGCAATCCGGCGTACCACTTCACGATCTTGCCGCCGGGCTCGCCAGCCAAGGCCGGCTGGACCCAGCGGCCCGAGCTGATTGCCGGCGCCCGGCCGGGCACCCAGTGCGTCCACGCCGGCGTCCAGCCCGACCCCGCGTACGGCGCGGTGATGCCGCCGATCTACCAGACCAGCACGTTCGCGTTCCGCGACGTGTGCACCAACGCCGGCTTCGACTACACGCGCAGCGGCAACCCGACCCGGGCCGCGCTCGAGGAGGCGATCAGCGTGCTCGAGGGTGGCGGTGGCGCCACCTGCACCAGCACCGGCATGAGCGCGATCCTGGTCGCGCTGAACCTCTTGCCGCACGGCAGTCACCTGCTGTGCACGGTCGACTGCTACGGCGGTACCTTTCGCATGCTCGAGCACGCGAAGGCCGCCTACGGTCTCGAGGTCACCTACCTCGACCTCGCCGACCTCGCCGCGGTCGAGGCCGCGTTCCGACCCAACACCGGCATGGTGTGGATCGAGACCCCGTCGAACCCGCTCTTGCGCCTGACCGACATCCGCGCGGTCGCCGGCCTCGCCCGCGCCCGCGGCGCGCTCACCGTGGTCGACAACACGTTCCTGTCGCCGCTCCTGCAGAAGCCGCTCGCGCTCGGCGCCGACCTGGTCGTGCACTCGACGACCAAGTACCTCAACGGCCACAGCGACGTGGTCGGCGGCGCGGTGGTCGCGGTGCGCGGCCAGGTCGCGCTGGCCCAGCGCATCCAGAGCATGAACAACCTGCTCGGCACCTCGCAGGCGCCGCACGACTGCTTCCTGGTGCTGCGCGGCCTCAAGACCCTGCAGGTCCGCATGCGCGCCCACGAAGAGGGGGCCCGCCGGGTCGCCGCCTTTCTGGACGGGCACCCCGCGATCCGCGCGGTCTACTATCCGGGGCTCGCCACCCACCCGCAGCACGCGCTGGCCAAGCGCCAGCAGCAGGGGTTCGGCGCGATGCTGAGCTTCGAACTCGAGCGGGGCACCCCGGAGCGGGTCAACCATATCCTCACCACCCTGCGCTGGTTCACGCTCGCCGAGAGCCTGGGCGGGGTCGAGAGCCTGGTCGCCCACCCGGCCTCGATGACCCACGCGTCGATGACGCCCGAGGCCCGCGCCCGCGCTGGCATCACCGACAGCGTGATCCGGCTGTCGATCGGCATCGAGGAGGCCGAGGATCTGATCACCGATCTGGCGGCGACCCTCGACAGCCTGCCCGGCTGACGAGCGCGCCAGCGCCGGCGGGAGCATGCTGCAGCGATGGCGACGCTCGAGACCCAGCGGCTGCGGCTGCGGCCCCTGACCCTGGCCGACGCACCGGCGATGGCCGCGCTGCTCGAGCACGACCCCGCGGCGGTCCGCATGACCGCGGCGATCCCGGAGCCGTGCAACCTGGCGGGGGCGCGCGCGTGGATCGGCCTGCGGGTCGCCGATGGTCGCGGGCCGTTTGCGCTCATCCTGCGCGACACCGGGGCCCTGATCGGCGCGATGCGGGTCGGTGACGAGCCGCCCGGGCCCGGCCACGTCGGCTACTGGCTGGGTCGGCCCCACTGGAACCAGGGGCTCGCCACCGAGGCGCTGCGGGCGCTGATCAAGCGCGCCCACGCGCTGGGCGTGACCAAGTTCCAGTCGGAGACCCTGACCGACAACCCGGCCTCGGCGCGGGTGCTGGTCAAGGCCGGCTTCCGGGTGGTCGGCACCGACCGGCGCCACTTCCCGACCCGCGGTGGCGCGCGCGACCTGATCCTGTACGCGCTGTTCGTCGCCGCTGCGCCGCGGCGCAGCGCCGTCCCCGGCTGGGGTTAGGCTCGATCCGCATGACGCCGAGCGACGTCGCCGCCGGCGACATCTCGCACTACCGGATCCTCGGGCCGCTCGGCCGCGGGGCGATGGGCGAGGTCTATCGCGCCGTCGATCAGCGGCTCGGCCGCGAGGTCGCGCTCAAGATGTTGCCGCGCGATGTCGAGGGTGACGCCGACTGGCAGACCCGCCTCCTGCGCGAGGCCCAGGCGGTCAGCTCGCTGAACCATCCCGGCATCGTCACGCTGTTCGACATCACCGCGGCCGACGGTCGGTCGTTCCTGGTGATGGAGCTGGTCCTGGGCGAGCCGTTCGCCGCGGTCGCCCGGCGCGGCGTGGCCTGGCGGCGCGCGCTGACGCTGGTCGCCGATGTCGCCGACGCGCTGGCCGCCGCGCACACGCTCGGCATCCTCCATCGCGACATCAAGTCGGACAACCTGATGGTGACCCCGGCCGGCCAGGTGAAGGTCCTCGATTTCGGACTCGCCAAGCTGCGCGCCGGGCCCGCTGGCGCGGCGACGCCGGGCGCCACCGAGCTCGCCCTCTCGATCGTCAGCACCGAAGCGCTGCCCGACCTGTCCGAGCACGTCTCGCTCGAGGCGACGATCGCGCCGACGCTCGCGGTCGGCAGCACGCCGTCGTCATCGACCACGAGCCTGGCCGAGCACCTGCCACCGCCGGCGTCGCCGTCGCAGCCGACCTGGCGGCCAGCCCAGCGCGAGCTCGCCAGCGATCTGACCCAGGCCGGCCAGCTGGTCGGGACCCCGGCCTACATGGCGCCCGAGTGCTACGACGGCATCACCGACGTCCGCAGCGAGGTGTTCGCGCTCGGCGTGGTGCTGTACGAGCTGCTGGTCGGGACCCGGCCGTTCGATCGCGGCAACGCGTTCGCGACCATGGCCGCGATCAAGCTCGACGACCCGGTCGCGCCGTCGATCGCGGCGGCCACCCGCGGCATCCCGACCCGGGTCGATCGCGTGGTCGTGCGCGCGCTGGCCAAGGCCGCCGAGGATCGCTTCCCCGACATGGCGACGCTGGCCGCGACGCTGCGCGAGCTGGCCCGTCCGCCGCGCCGGGCGTGGTGGCCGTGGGCGCTGCTCGGCGCCGGGGTCGCGGTCGGCGCCGCCGGGCTCGGCTGGCGCCTGACCGCCGCGCCCGACCGACCGCCGGCGCGGGAGATGGAGGTGACCTCGAGCCGCCGGCTCACGCTCGATCAGGGCTGCGAGGAGTACCCGCGCTTCACGCCCGACGGCACCAGCATCATCTACGACGGCCTGATCGACGGCGACTCCGAGATCCTGTCGGTGGGCCTCGACGGCAGCGGGCGCCGCCGCCTGACCCACGCGCCCGGCTGGGACTACGCCGCGGCGGTCTCGCCCGACGGGGCCCGGGTCGCGTACATCCACGAGGGCACCGACGGCCGGACCGCGCGGGTGATGAGCGCCGCCGGCGACGCCGCCGGGGCGCGCGAGCTCGGGCCGATCAGCGGTTATCCGGCGTGGACCCGTGACGGCGCGCTGCTGGTCGGTGATGCCGCCGGGCGGATCCTGCGCTGGGAGCTCGCCACCGGCGCCGGCGCCGCGGTCGCCCGCGAGACCGTGCTCGGGCAGCTGCCGACCGGGGCCCGCGCCTACCACCTGGCGGCGGTCGAGGGCGGCGGCGTCGCGATCTTGTGGTGGACGCCGAGCAACGCCGACGGCACCGGGCTCGGCGAGCTCGACCCCGGCGGCCGCCTGCGCGTGATCGAGCAGGGCCAGGTCGACTACGAGGGCGGGTTGGTGCCCTCGTTCACCGAGCGCGGCTACTACGCGACCCGCAAGGCGGCGACCACGGGCAACCAGCTGCTGTGGCGGCCGTGGGGCGGTGGCGCGCCGGTGGTGGTGCCGGGCGGGCTGTCGCCGCGGGCCGGCGTCGACATCTCCCGCGACGCGCGCCGGCTGGTGTTCTCGACCTGCACCGCGCGCCAGTACATCGCCCGCGTGCGCCCCGGCGTCGCGCCGGTGGTGATCTCGCGCGGCGAGTGGCAGGACCACAGCCCGATCGCGCTGGCCGGCAACCGCGCGCTGATCACTTCCGATCGACTCGGCCACCAGCAAGGCTGGCTGATCGACCTCGCCACCCGCGAGGCCCGCGCGGTGACCCCGCCCGACAGCCACGGCGCGGCCGCCGCGCCCGGTGGGGACCAGGTCGCGTACGCCGCCGACGGTGGCCGCGGCGGGCTGCGGCTGGTCGCGCTCACCGGCGGTGCGCCGCGTCCGCTGACCACCGACGCCTCCGACACCGCCCCGGCGTTCAGCCACGCCGGCGATCAGGTCGTGTTCGTGCGCACGCTCGTGGGTCAGCCCTGGCTACACGCGGTCGCCACCGACGGCGGCGCGCCGCGGCGCCTGGTCGCGGGCACCGAGCCGGCGCTGTCGCCGGTCGCTGACACCATCGTGTACATCACCGCGGCCGACGCCGCGGGCGCCGGCCAGATCAGGCTCACCGACCTCGCCGGTGGCCCGTCACGTTCGCTGCCGGGCGTCGACCGGGCGGCGTGGCAGCGGCCTCGCTTTTCGCCCGACGGCCGCCGGCTCCTGGTGCTGCGCGGCTTCCAGGAGGTCGTCGAGCTCACGATCGACGGCAGCGCGCCGCCGACCGTGGTGTGGACGGCGACCACCGACAGCGTGATCGCGGTCGACTACACGGCCGACGGCGACGGCATCCTGGCGGCGCTCGCCGACTACGATGGCGACGTGTGGCTGGCCGAAGGCCGCTTCGGCCGGTAGCGATCAGCCCAGCGTGGCGGTCAGCGAGATCTCGGCGCCCGCGAGCACCTTCGACACCGGGCAGTTCGCCTTGGCGTCGGCGGCGAGCTCCTGGAACTTGGCGGCGTCGATCCCGGGCACGGTGGCGGTGCAGGTCAGGTGGATCGTCGGGATGCTCCAGCCGGCGTCGTTCTTGACCAGATCGAGGTTCGCCTCGGTCTTGATCTCGGTGGCCGGCGAGCCAGCGGCCGACAGCCGGAACGCGAGCGCCATGGAGAAGCAACCGGCGTGAGCCGCGGCGATCAGCTCCTCGGGGTTGGTGCCGGCCTTGCCGTCCTCGTTCTGAAACCGAAGCTTGGCAGCGTAGGGTTGGTTCGACAGGGCCCCCGACGGGGTGGTGAGTGTGCCGGTGCCCTCGGCCCCCGAGCCCTTCCAGACAGCAGTCGCGTTGCGCTTCATCGGATCCTCCTGGTGAGGGCAGCACCCTACCCCATCACCGCGGATGCGCACCGCCGCCCCCGGCGGATCCGGATCACCGCTCGATCGGGAACGTCGCGTAGCTGGGCTCCTGCAGCGTCGGGCGCCCGCTGGCCACGAGCCACACCGACAGCGCGCTCAGCACGCCGCTGATCGCGACCGCCGCCAGCAGCCCGTCGCTTCGCTCGTCATCGGCGACGCCGTAGACGATGCCGGTGGTCACGAACGTCGGGATCGCGACCAGGCCAAGCATGAAACCGCCCAGCGACCGGCCGATCCGGTGCTCCTGCCGGCCGAGGCTGGCGATCACGAGCTGGGGCTGCTCGGCCGACACCACCACGATCTTGCCGACGCGGTTGGTGCCCGGCATCGTCAGGATGACCTCGTGCTCGCCGCGGGCCAGATCGACCGCGCACGGCGTCGTGCACAGGCGGCGGGTGGCGATCGCCGAGCCGGTGCCTACGCTGCCGCCGACCACGGCGACCGACGCCGACCGACCGGTGATGAGCTCGGCGGTCGCGGCGCCATCGGTCGCCTCGATGACGACGCGCCCCGCGCCGGGCGCGGTCTCGTCGGCCGGGACCGCGATCGAAGGCGCGCGCCGGGTCGGCTGCGGCGGCGGCGGGAGGCGGAGGACACATCCCCCGAGCGTGGATGCGACGAGCGCGGTGGCGACGAGCGACATCGTGGACATTGCCGCACCATACGGATCGGCGACCGCGCTGCGTGCGCTCGATCGCGTGGTGCCGAACCATGCCAGCGGTCGCCACCGGCCGACCGCTCCCACCTCACCATCGTTCGCCACGGCGCCCGACCCCCGTCGGTCGCGCGCGCGCCGATCGCGCGACGCGGCGCATCCGATCCGACATGACCCTCCAGACCAGCACAGGGCGGCAAGGATCGGCCGCGGCAACCAGCGCGCGGGCGCGTGCGCCATACTCGGCCCACGTGGCCACTCCGCTCGTCCAGCTCCGCAACGTCACCAAGCGCTACTACGGCCAGAAGGTCCTGTCCGACGTCTCGTTCCACATCGAGGCCGGCGAGGTGTTCGGCTACATCGGCCCCAACGGCGCCGGCAAGACGACCACCCTCAAGATTCTTGCCGGCCTGATCACCAAGTACGACGGCCAGGTCCTGGTCGGCGGCGCCGACGTCGCCACCGAGCGCGACCGGGCCCACGCGATGATCGGCTTCCTGCCGCAGTCGTGCGGCTTCCAGAACTGGCGCACGGTCGAGTCGGCGCTCGACACGCTGGGGGCGCTCAGCGGGGTGCCGGCCGAGACCCGGGCCCGGCGGATCCCGGCGCTGCTCGAGCGCTTCGGCCTGCTCGCGGCCCGGACCAAGAAGGTGAAGGAGCTGTCGGGCGGCATGGCCCAGAAGCTCGGCCTCATCCAGGCGTTGCTCCACGAGCCGCGCCTGCTGGTGCTCGACGAGCCGCTCGAGGGCCTCGATCCACCCGCGCGCCAGCTGCTGAAGGAGGTCATCCGCGAGGTCCAGCACGCCGGCACGACCGTCCTGTTCTCGTCGCACATCCTGTCCGACGTCGAGCACGTCGCCGACCGGGTCGGCATCCTCAACCACGGCGAGGTCGCGACCACCGGCTCGATCCGCGAGCTCATGACGACCTTCGGCCTGCCGGTCGAGATCGACGTGTGGTTCTCGCAGCGGCCCGCCGACCTCGGCTTCCTGGCTGCGCCGGCCGGGAGCACCACTTCGCAACGCAAGCCGGATCAGTGGCGGGTGGTCCTGCCCACCGGCGCTGACCCCGACGAGATCATCCACATGATGGTCGAGCGCACCGTCGCCGGCGGCGGCCGGCTCCGCAAGATCGGCGTCGCCGAGCCCGCGCTCGACGATCTGTTCGCCCGCTACGTGCTGGGAGCCCGCTCGTGAAGCCCCGTTCGCCCACCGCCCTGCTCGTGCGCGACGAGCTGATCGGGTTCGCGCGGTCGAAGGTGATGCTGGTCCTGTGGGTGATCCTGCCGATCCTGGCGATCGGCGGCTACTTCCTGCTCACCGGCCGCGCGCTCGAGAGCGCCGCCGACGGCCAGGCCGTGTCGGCGACCACGTTCATGAGCTTCCTCCTGTCGAGCCTGTCCGGCACGATCGCGGCGCTGATGGTCGCGGTCGACATCGTCAGCGAGCGGCAGCGCAAGGTCTACGAGCTGTTCGTCATCCGGCCGATCCGACGCGAGGCGATCATCTGGGCCAAGTTCATCGCGGTGTTCGCCTGCGTGGCGGTGGCGTGCGTGGTCTCGCTGTCCCTCGGCATCGGGGTCGACGCCATCCGTGGCGCGCCCCCGACCCCGGCCGCGGCACGCGAGCTGGGCCGGTCGCTCGTCTCGCTGATCGGCGTGATCTCGCTGTCGGCCGCGGTCGGGGTCCTGGTCGGCGTGCTCGCGCGCAGCATCCTGGTCGCGGTCATCCTGATCCTCTACGTCGGCCAGAACCTCACCATCATCCCGATGCTGCCGATGTACCTCGGGGTCCTACCCGACCACTTCTGGCTGCTCATGCTCATCACCTACGCGCTGGTCGGAGCGCTGCTCTGGATCGCGACGACGATGTTCCGGCGCGCTGAATTCTGAGCGGCACGCGCGCGCCGGTCGTCAGCGCTGACGCACGCGAACGTCGACGCGGCGGCAGGTGCTCGTGACGGCGCGCGGCAACGCGTGGCACGCCGGTCGCACTCGTCCACGACCAGATGCCTGAATCGATCGACGTTCGCGCGCATGTCCTCCTCGTGACGCTGCCCGCCCTGATGTCGGTGCTGTTCGCCGGCTGCGCACCCGACGACGATGCCACCGGCCAGGACGACACTGCCCTCCTCGGCGCCAGCGCAGACCAGAGCCTGTGCGACGCCATCAACGCCTACCGGGTCGATCGCGGCTTGCCCGCGATCCCGAGCGCGCCGGCGTTGATGGCGGTGGCCCGCGCCCACGTCGAGGATCTGAACCGAGACCAGCGCGACCAGGGCTGCAACCTGCACAGCTGGACCGACGACCCGCGCTGGAGCGGCTGCTGCTACACGCCCGACCACGCCCGCGCGTCGTGCATGTGGGACAAGCCTGCCGAGATCGCCGGCTACGACGGGCCCGGGTTCGAGGTCGCGGTCGGTAGCAACCGCATCATGGACGCGACCACCGCGGTCGGGCTGTGGCACGACAGTGACCACCACCGGGTCGTGATCGCCAACGAGGCGAACTGGGCCAACAAGACCTGGCGCGGTCTGGGCTGCGCGATCCAGGACGGCTACGCGGTGGCCTGGGTCGGCGAGCTCGCTGACGCCCCGTGACTTCATCGGGTGGTGAAGCACCCAGGGTCTCGAAGCACCCAGGGTCAGACCGGGGGCGTCTCCAGGCTGATCCGTCCGATCACACCCGACCGAAACTCGTGCACGAGAATCTCCGAGGCCTTGTGCAGGTCGATGGTGCCGCCGCTGCGCAGCCCGCCGCGCCGGCGACCGATCTCGGTGAGCAGCGCCTCGGCGGTGGCCGGGACCTCGGGTAGCTTGAAGCGCGCCAGCGCCAGCGCCGGGTAGCGCTCGAGCAGGAGCTGGGCCCCGAACAACGCGATGGTCAGGTAGTCGATCGCGGTGTCGGGGATCGACCCGGCCAGCGCGAGCCGGAACGCGCCGGCCTCGTCGTCGATCTTCGGCCACATCAGGCCGGGGGTGTCGGTCAGGATCGTGCCGCTCTTGAGCGCCACCCGCTGCTGCTGCTTGGTCACCGCCGGCTTGTCGCTGACCTTGGCGACCTGACGCTCCATCAGCGTGTTGATGAGCGTCGACTTGCCGACGTTGGGCACGCCGGCGATCAGGGCGCGCACCGGCCGATCGGGCCCGCGGGCATGGACGCCGAGCTCGCCGCACAGGTCGACGATCTTCTTGCGGGTCTCCTGCGGGCGCTCGGTGGTCGCGGCGAACACGGCCACCTTGCCGTCCTGGTACAGGTAGTCGAGCCAGGCCCGGGTCACCGCCGGATCGGCCAGATCGCTCTTGGTCAGGACCTTGATGCAGGGCGTGTCGTGCCGGAGCTCGGTCACGATCGGGTTGGAGCTCGCCAGCGGCAGCCGTGCGTCGAGCACCTCGATGATCACGTCTTGCGACGGCATCAGCTTGGCCAGCTCGCGCCGAGCCTTGGTCATGTGGCCCGGGTACCACTGGAGCGACATCTGCCTTGTTCTACACCCGCACCCGGGCGAAGGTGCGGCGATGGCGCACGCGGTCGACGACGAGATCATGGAGCCGACGCACTGGCGGAAGAACGGCTGGAACGCCAAGGTCGTGCGGAACGAGGACGACGACGGCTGGGCGGTCGAGATCACCCGGCTCGGCGACCCCGAGCCGGCCCTGATCGGCCACTGGACCATGGGCCGCGACAAGAAGAACCCCAAGCCGCTCGACGAGGGCGGGTTCGCGACGCTGGTGAAGACCGCGACCGAGGTGCTCAAGCGCCACGAGCAGGCCGCGCGCGAGCGCCTGCACAAGTCGATGGCGTTCACCACCGACGCCGGCCAGCGCCTGCGGGTCGAGCTCGACATCCAGCCCGACGACGACGATCCCCACGCGATCCTGGCCGTGCACGACGACACCACCGACGAGCTGCTCCGCAGCGGCCGGGTCAGCCCCGCGTTCAAGCTGAACGCGACCACCGTGCAGCGGTTCGTCAAGTCCGGCGAGGGCTGAGCCGCGGCCGGCCGGCGCGCGCCGGCGTCGGCGACGTCCTTGCGGTATCGTCCGCCCCGATGGAGCTCACCCGGCGGTCTCTTCTCCTCGGCTCGTCGGCCGGCGCCGCGCTGGTGCTGGCCTCGCCCGTGCTGACCCGGCTCGCCAGCGCCCGCGGCCTGCTCACCGAACGCACCCTCGACCAGGTCGTGAAGGCCGGGCTCGACGCGGCCAAGAAGGCAGGCGCGACCTACGCCGACGTGCGGATCGTGCGCCGCCGGTGGGAGTCGATCGCGGCCCGCGAGAACCACATCAGCGACGTCTCGGCGCGCGACAGCTATGGCGTCGGCGTGCGCGTGATCGCCGGCGGGGCCTGGGGCTTCTCGGCGACCGCGAAGGTCACCCCGGCCGACGCCGCGCGGGTCGCCAGGGTCGCGGTCGAGATCGCCAAGGCCAACGCCAAGGTCGTGAAGCGCCCGGTCACGCTGGCCCCCGAGCCGGTTCACGTTGACGTCTGGCAGACCCCGCTCACCCGCGACCCGTTCAAGATCCCGCTCGAGGACAAGGCCGAGCTGCTGCTCGCCATCAACGCGGCCGCCATGAAGGTGAGCGGCGTGAAGTTCGTGCGGTCGGGCGTCGACGCCTCGTCGGAGTGGAAGCTGTTCGCGTCGAGCGAGGGTGCCTACCTCGAGCAGGAGATCGTGCGGATCGATCCGGGCTACGCCGCGACCGCGGTCGACTCCAGCAAGGGCGAGTTCGCCTCGCGCGCGCACGAGATCCAGCCGATGCAGGCCGGCTGGGAGTACGTCGCCGACTCCACCATGCTGGCCGACGCCCCGCGGATCGCCGAGGAGGCGGTCGAGAAGCTCAAGGCCGCGCCGGTGGTGCCCGGCAAGAAGGACCTGGTCCTGGTGCCGTCGCACCTGTGGCTCACGATCCACGAGTCGATCGGCCACCCGACCGAGCTCGATCGCGCGCTCGGCTACGAGGCAAACTTCGCCGGCACCTCGTTCGCCACCGTCGACAAGCTGGGCAAGCTCGCCTTCGCGGCGCCCCACATCAACGTCTACGCCGACAAGACCAAGCCGGGGGGCCTGGCCACCTGCGGCTACGACGACGACGGGGTCGCGACCCAGAAGTGGGACATCATCAAGGATGGCCGGTTCGTCGGCTACCAGACCACCCGTGAGCAGGCCGGCTGGATCGGCGAGCAGCGCTCGCGCGGCACCTGCTATGGCGAGGACTTCGCGTCGTTCCCGTTCCAGCGCATGCCCAACGTGTCGCTGGCCCCCGGCGCCAAGGACCTGGCGCTCGGCGATCTGATCAGCGCCACCGACGACGGCGTACTGATCGCGGGCGCCGGCTCGTGGTCGATCGATCACCAGCGCTACAACTTCCAGTTCGGCGGCCAGACCTTCCACGAGATCAAGAAGGGCAAGGTGACCCGGATGCTGCGCGACGTCGCCTACCAGTCCAACACGCTCAAGTTCTGGCACGCGTGCGACCTGCTCGGTGGCCCGCGCAGCTGGCGATGGGGCGGCGCGATGCACGACGGCAAGGGCGAGCCGAGCCAGTCGAACGCGGTCAGCCACGGCTGCGTCCCGGCGCGCTTCCGCAAGATCGACGTGCTCAACACCGACACCCGGAGCAAGCCGTGATGGACGCCAGGGCCGCCAGGAAGCAGCTCGACAAGATCCTCGCGCTGGCGAGGTCGCTGGCGAAGGGCGCCGAGGTCCACGCAGCGCTGACCGACACCCGCGACGCCAACACCCGCTTCGCGCGCAGCGAGCTGACCTCCAACGGCGACGTCGAGCAGACCCGGCTCGAGCTCCGCCTGGCGTTCGGCCAGCGTCAGGCCTCGATCTCGACCAACCAGCTCGACGAGCCATCGCTGCGCGCAGCGATCGAGCGGGTGGCCCGGATGGCCCGGCTCGCCCCCGAGGATCCCGAGCGCCAGCCGGTGCTGGGCGCCCAGAAGTACGTGGCCGTGAAGGCCGGGTTCGACAGGCCGACCGCCGCGCTGGGCGCCCCGGCGCGCGCGACCGCGGCGTCGGCCGCGATCAAGGCCGGCTACACCGACGCGCTCGAGGTCGCCGGCTTCTACCAGCACACCGCCGGCAGCGTCAGCGTCGCCACCAGCGCCGGCCTGTTCGCGCACCACGCCAGCACCGCCGCGTCGTTCTCCACCACCTGCCGCACCGCCGACGCCAGCGGCTCGGGCTGGGCCGGCGCGTGGTCGACCAAGGCCAGCACGATCGACGCCGCCGCGATCGCCCGGATCGCCGCCGACAAGGCTCGGCGCTCGGCCAAGGCGCGCTCGCTGGCGCCTGGCAAGTACACGGTCGTGCTCGAGCCGGCCGCGGTCGGCGAGCTGCTCGGCTTCCTCACCAGCAGCATGGACCGTCGCTCGGCCGACGAGGGCCGCTCGTACTTCAGCAAGGCTGGCGGCGGCACCCGGCTCGGCGAGAAGATCCTCACCGACCCGATCACGCTGACGTCGGACCCGGCCGATCCGGACCTACCGACCGCCCCGTTCACCGACGAGGGGCTGCCGCTGACGCGCGCCGCGTGGATCGATCGGGGCGTGGTCCGCAACCTCGCGTGCAGCCGGTTCTGGGCCAGGCAGCAGAAGCTCACGCCGCTCGGTCAGCCCGCGGCCTGGCGCCTGGGCGGCGGCGACGCCGGCTCGGTCGACGACCTGCTGGTCGGCGTGAAGCGCGGCGTCCTCATCACGCGGTTCTGGTACACGCGCTGGGTCGATCCGCGCACGCTGCTGGTCACCGGGCTCACCCGCGACGGCGTCTTCCTGATCGAGGACGGCAAGGTCACCGCGCCGGTGAACAACTTCCGGTTCAACGAGTCGCCGCTCGTCATGCTCGGCAAGGCCGACGCGCTCACCCGCCAGACCTGGCAGATGGCAGACGGCATGCTGGTCCCGGCGCTGCGCACCCGCGACTTCAACCTGGCCTCGGTCTCCGACGCGGTGTGAGCCGGCCGGGAGCCCGCACGCGACGCGCGTGAGCGAGCCGGGGCCGGGGCCTACTTGGCCGGCGCGGGCGCGGCGGGCGCGGCCGGCGCGGCCGGCGCGGCGACCTTCTCGAACCGCAGCGTCATGCGATCGCTCTCGCCGATCGCGACGTACTTCGCCTTGTCGGTCTCCTTCTCGGCGAAGTTGGGCGGCAGGGTCCAGACGCCCTTCGGATAGTCCTTGGTGTCCTTCGGGTTGGCGTTCACCTCGGAC
Source organism: Kofleriaceae bacterium (assembly GCA_046597055.1). Classification (GTDB taxonomy): domain Bacteria; phylum Myxococcota_A; class Polyangia; order Haliangiales; family Haliangiaceae; genus UBA2376. The sequence goes on from JBKJLC010000052.1 coordinate 56,168, forward strand.
TTCTCCACCAGCTTGAAGCCGGCGGCCTCGACCTGCTCGATCACCCACGCCTCGGCCAGGTAACCCGAGGCCGCGGTCTTGTCGCCGGTGGTGCCGGCGATCGCGCGGTGCGCCACCACGCCGAACGTGCCGCCGTCCTTCAGCACGTGATGGACCGCGGTCAGGTACTTGCTCATCACGCCGTCATCCTGCCAGTTGTGCATCTCGCGGATGGCGACCACCAGGTCGGCGCTGCCCGGCGCGCCCAGCTGGAGCGCGTCCATCGAGCCGATCTTGGCGCGCTCGATCTTGCCGTACAGCTCCGGCGACCGGGTCAGGAACAGATCGAGCCGCCGCCCGTAGACGGTGGACATCTTGTCGGCGGGCCCGACCGCGTCGGGGCCGGCCACGATCAGCTTGCCCTTGTTGGCGAGCAGCGGCGCGAGGAGCTCGGTGTACCAGCCACCGCCGGCGCCGAGCTCGACCACGGTCATGGTCGGCTTGATCCCGAAGAACGTCAGCGTCTCGACCGGGTGGCGCGCGGCGTCGCGATCGCTGTAGCCAGGAGTCCGGTGCGGGCTGGCCAGGATCGCCGTCAGCGCGGCCTTGGCGTCGGGGTAGGCGGCATCGCGGATGGTGACCGCCTGCTTGACCAGCTCGGGGGTGAAGCGCTGGGCCTCCGTGGCGGCCGCCTCCTCGGCCTTCTTCATGCCGGCCGCGACCCGCTCGGCATCGGTCGGGCCGGCGTCGACCACCGGCCCGGCGGCATCGGCCGGGGTGGTCGGCACCGCGACCACGGTGGGGTCGGCCTTGGGCTCCGCTTCCTTCTTCTTGCAGGCGCCGCCAGCGAGGAGCAGCGACGCGATCACGACGGATGACATCTTCATGAGGCGCGCAATCTAGCGCGGCCCGGGCGTCGGGGCCCGCTATCCAGGGGCCGGATGATCCCGCCATGTTGCGCTTCCGCGAGCACCAAGCGCCAGGGCGCGTCGCTCGCCAACGCGTTGCCCGCGGCCGAGCCGGTCGCGGCGCTGGCCAACGAGACCGCGCGCGCCCGGGCGTGACCGCTCCCGACCCGACCCGGCTCACCTCCGCGCGAACGCGAACCCGCCGGCGATCACGTAGCTGCGCCCGAGCACCAGGGCGCGCTGGCCGCGTTGCGCGGACAGACTGCCCAGCACCGACGCACCCAGGCCTGCGTCCTCGAGCAGCGCCGCGCCCGCGACACAGACCGACTCCGGGGCGTTCATGAGCAGTCCGACCCCGACGCGCAGCAGCCGCTCGACATCGTTGACCCGCCCCGCGTAGTGCACGAGCCCGCGCCAGCCGGCCGAGCCGTCCCGGATCACCCGATCGAAGCGCTCGGCGAGCGTGCGTGGATCGTGGGGCCGCCCAGAGACGTACAGCGATCGCATCGGCTCGTCGTACTGCACCAGCAACGGATGCTGGGTGACCAGCTCGGCCCCGTCGTACTCCGCGCTCGCAAACGTAGCCTCGACCTTGTCCTCGAAGTGAACCCGCCACCGAGTTCCGGACCCGTCCTGCAGGTCCCAGTACGTGGTCTGTCGCCGCTCGATGGTCCCGGGCCCGATCAACTCGTCCGGCAAGTCCCCCACGTGCAGCATCGACCGCGCCCGCTCGCTGTTGGCCTGCGCGATCGCCTCGAGCACGCTGCTGAAGTCTCGCTGCTCGCACCCGTACGCACCGATCGTGCCGCGCTCGGTGAACGGGCTCCGGTTGAAGCCGTCCTCGATGTCGTTGAACCACAGCACCTCGTCGCCGTCGATCGCGACCGCCCAGAACCCACCGCCCTCGTCCCCCCACGGACTGCAGCGCCACTTCTCGGGCTGGATGCGGATCTGCCCCCACACCGCGCGGACCTCGTCGTCGCGTTCGGCCAGCGCTGCTTCGATCTCCGCGACGAGGTCCTCGCGTGACAGCGGCTCCCAGGACATGGGCTCACTCGGTCGCGGCAGCGGCGATCGCGCCGCCGATGGCAGCGATGATCGCCTCGAGCGCCACGCCCGGCTGCCGCAGGCCACGCGCCGCGATGACCAGGCCACGCGCGACTGACACGGGTGCGGGCCAGTCGTCGTACGAGTCACCGTCGGCGGCCCCCCGCTGCGGCTCACCGCGGAGCGCCGCCAGCGCGCACTGCCCGACCTCCACGTACCAGAAGTACGCCTGCGCGTCGGCGGGCCGCACGTCGTCGTCCCAGGCGTGGAGCTGGCGAGTCCCATCGAACGCGTCGTCGACCGCGTCGCGGTGCTCCGGGTCGGGATCGCGGGCCTGCGCGGCTGCCACGATCAACTGGCTCTCCACCGGCGCCCCGTCGACCGACGGCGTCCCCGCGCTGTAGCCGAGGTCGGTGAGCTCGTCGCCGCCGGCCGCCAGCACCCGCGGCAACCCGTGCTGGGCGGCGGCGACCAGCGCGATCACCCCGGCCGACCCATCCTGCTCGGCGAGGGCGCGGCCCCAGCGCTCGAGCCCGACCAGCAGCGGCGCGTCCGCGTGCGCCCACGGCGGCGGCCCGTCGCCGGCCGCGAGCCGCCGCAGCTCGTCGAGAAAGGCGGCGGCACCGGCGCGGCGCAGGATCTCGACCGAGTCAGGTTGCATGCGCGAAGCGTCGCACGCGTGAGGGATCGGGTGGCGGCCGGGTCTCACCCCAGGCCGCAACCCACCGGATCGCGCGCGCATGGCCCCCGGCCGGCGCACCGCGGTAGCCTCGCAGCGATGCCCACTGCGCCATCCCTCGCCGACCGGCTGCCGCCCCCGGCTGCGCTCGAGCGCCGCTTCGTCGCCCTGGCCACGCTCGACGCCCTGCTCTCGCCCGACTGGGAGTTTCGCTACTACGCATTCAACCGGCGGTGGGACGAGGCGCAGGGCACCCGCATGGCCTCGATGCGCGACGGCTCGGGCGACGACCTGTTCGCGCTCTTCTATCCCGACGGCAGCGCGATCCTGAAGGGCTTCGCCCACGAGTCGCGCGCGCTCGACGGCCGGCCCGCGATCACGGGCGTGCTCGACGGGGTCCCCGACCGATTCGCCGGGTTCCTGGCCGAGCCTGCGTTCGACCTGACCGCCGCGACCTGCTGTCTCTGGAACGCCGGGGACGGCTGGCGTCGCAGCGCCACCGTCGCCGCCGCCGCGCTCGCCGTCGACGGCTCCGACCAGCTCCTCGCCCACCTGCTCGGCACCGCCGCGGACTACGCCCGGCACGTCGCGGAGTACTTCGAGGCCGAGGTCCCGCCGCAGGTCGTCGCCCGCTTCTTCGCGCTCGAGGCCCTGACGCCCGAGCTGGCCGCGGCGCTGCACGTCGAGGCCGACCTCGACGCCATCCCCGGCGACCTCGACGAGATCGGCTATCCAGTCCAGCGGTAGCGCCTCACTTGCCGAAGGCGAACCCGAGCCCCAGGTCGAGCTGCGGCCCGTAGTGACCGTTGGCTTCCCCGGTGAACGCGTCGCCGACCCGCGCGGTGACGTGCGCGCCGCCACCGAGGTCGACCGTGGCGCCCGCCGCGACCGTGAAGGCCAACCCACTGGTGTTGGCGACCGCGCCGGGATCCTCGTTGTCCTCGGTCTGGCCGGAGACCTGTGCCGGGACGTCGGTCTCCGACGCCAGCCCGGCCGACCCGAACAGCGTCACCGCGCCGCGGCGCAGGCTGGGCACCAGCGCGGTCCGGACCAGCACCGAGGTGTCTCGACTCACGCCGCTGAACGATCCGGTCCGCGCGATCGGCGTCGAGTGGGCGCCGACGTTGGCCAGCCAGCCGAGGCGAACCGCGCCGCTGCGGGAGAGGCGGGTCGAGACGCGGACCGCCAGCGCGACGTCCATCGCGACCTCGTCCGGTGCGTCGATCGCCTCACCGCTGCGGGTGGTGGCCGACGGCGCCCACGAACCGTCCGCCTCCACCCCGAGGTCGGCGTCGCGCCCGACCCGGCGGCGCAGCGCCCCGCCGACCTGATGCCGGGTGACCGCGGCACCGCTGGAACTGAAGCGCGCCGGGCCCGCACCGCCGCCGCTCGCGGTGGTGGTGGCCGCGTGCCCCTCGATCCGGGTGCGCCCCTCGAGGGGCTGCCCGTCGCCGAGCGCCGCCCGCGGCGCCGACACGCTGCCGCGCTGGTTGACCTGGTAATCGGAGCTGGCCGATCCGGCGAGGGCAAGGACGGCGGCAGCGAGGATCGTGCATCGAAGCATGGCCCGACCTCTTTCAGGTCTCGTGCCGCGCCCCACGCGCAAGCGTCTCGCCGACTTCGCCGCCACCCCGTGGTGGGACCTGACGCGAGATCTGACACGCACCTGTCGACCCGATCTTGCCTACCACCCGACGCGTCGCTGGTTGCCCCCGTCTACCGACCCTGCCGGTGGCACCCCGCGTCGCGCGCGCTCGTACGCCCAGCCACCCCGGGTTGTCGCCCGCCCCTCCCCTGTGCGACGTTCGCCCGCGGAAGCGCGTCTGCGACTGGTGTGCGGCTCGGTCTTCAAAGCCGATGGTGCTCCGCGCGAGCGGCGGCACGGCGGGTTCGATTCCCGTGCGCTTCCGCCCGATTCCTGTTCGAGTCCGTGGGCTTGCGCGGTGACCGCGCAGACTCCGCGCTCGCGTTTGGCAATTTCTCGACGAGAAACCCGATGCGCTCCGTGGAAACCGGTGCGCCCCCGACGGTAGCCCGCACGAACGCACCTACGTCACTGGCGCTCCCGCGTCAGTCTCGGCACGTAGCATCGGCCCGATGTCTGTCGACTCCCTCCCCCCTCCGATCGTCAGGCCGATCGATCGGATCCAACAGGTGCTGTCGCGCGCGGCGACGCACGGCACCTTCGCGACCCGGCACACCGCCGAGATCTCCGAGCTTCACCTGGACGTGGTCGGCGTCGGCGCGGTGCCGCTGCCGCTCTCGTCGCGGATGGCACGGAAGCTGTGCGAGGTCGCCAAGCCGGCGCGTTATGGTCTGCGCGAGAAGACGCTGCTCGATCGGCGCGTGCGCGACACGTGGGAGATCGAGAAGCGCCGGATCAAGCTCGACACGCGACGCTGGAAGCGCACGCTCGATCCGACGCTCACGTTGATCGCGCGGGACCTCGGATTGCCCACCGACGCGAAGCTGCGTGCCGAGCTGCACAACCTGCTCCTGTACGGCCCGGGCCAGTTCTTCGCCCCGCACCAGGACTCCGAGAAGGCCGACGGGATGATCGGCTCGCTTGTCGTCTTGCTGCCGTCGGACTCGAGGGGCGGCGCGCTCGTCGTCGAGCACCATGACGAAGCCGTCAGCGTTCGCGGCTCATCGCGTCAGCTCGTGCTGGCCGCGTTCTACGCCGACTGTCGGCATGAAGTGAAGCCGGTCACCAGCGGATACCGCGCCGCGCTGACCTACAACCTGTTCATCGATCGCGCGACGAGCGCCCCGCCGCGACCGGCCACGAAGCCGCTCGACACGCTCACCGAGCTCGTCCGCGACCATTTCGCGTCGCCGCGCCCGTCACGCGGCCCGCTGTGGCCCTCGCGGGGCGCGCCCGAGCGCCTCGTGTACCTGCTCGACCACGAGTACACGCAAGCCGGCCTGTCTTGGCGGCAGCTCAAGAGCGGCGACGCGGGGCGTGCGGCTTTGCTGCGCGAGGTCGCCGCCCGCCTCGACTGCGAGATCGTGCTCGCGCTCGCCGACGTGCACGAGACCTGGTCGTGCGAGGACGACTGGGAGGATCGCGGATGGCGGCGACGGCGCTCCGGGTACGGCCGCGACGAGGACGACGTTGATGGAGGCGACGAACAGGAAGGCCAGCGCGTCGGCCGCGGCGAGGCCCACACGCTGCTCGAGCTCTGCGACTCTGACATCGAGCTGCGCCACTGGGTCGCGCCCTCGGACAAACGCGTCCCGACGATCTCCGACGAAGTGGCCGGCGATGAAATCTGCTTCACCAAGCCCAGCGTCGAGCTTGCGCCGTTCAAGTCCGAGCACGAGGGGTACACGGGCAACGCGGGGAATACAGTCGATCGCTGGTATCACCGCGCCGCGGTGATGCTGTGGCCGCGAACGAGAACGTTCGCGATCCGTACGAAGGCCTCGCCGGCGTGGGGCATCAAGACGATCGCCACGGCGCTTGCCCGGGGCACAGGTAGCGTGGCCAGGCGCGACCTCGCGGAGGTGCTCCCGTTCTGGCGTGAGGTCGCGCCCCGCGAGGCCGCACCTGGCTTCATCGAACAGCTCCTTCAGGTTGCCGCCGAGATCGACGACGCGACGCTCGCGGCTGCGCTCGTCGAGCCGATCGCGATCGAGCGCATGACGCCGCCCATGGCGAAGCGCTGGATCACCCTGCTCGCGAGGTACGGCATCGAGTGGTCCGAAGGCGTGTTCGCGCGCTGGAGCACGCGACCGGAGCGCGGCGGAGAACCTCGGTCGCGCGAGGACTGGCTCGTCTCGCTGCCGAAGCTGTGCGCGCCGCTGTGCACGAGCGGCGCCGAGGACGCCATCGCGCTGGGCCGCTGCATCGTGCGCGCCCAATGGGCCTGGATCGAAGCGAGACTCGGGCGCTGGATGGAGGAACCCGTCTCGAGCTCCGCGCTCAGGGCAAGCGAAGCGATGAGCCGCCCGATCGTCGGCCTGCTCGGCGCCGCGGGCCTCACCGGCGATCACAAGCTCCAGACGACGATCGTGGAGCGTCTCACCATGGCACGCGGGTATCCGGTCGCAGGCGCCCTCGCGGTGCTTCGCGCTGGAGCCCATGGCGGCGCGTCGCTCGGCCTCGCACCGTTGCACGAAGACTGCGCGCGCGTGCTTGGCAAGCTCCTCGAGACGCCGCCCCGCACGCCGGAGGACTGGTCGATCCCTACGACCTTGCGGTGCAAGTGCGAGCTGTGCTCGCGCCTGACCCGCTTCCTCGAAGCCGAAACCGAGCAGGTGTTCGAGTGGCGCCTTGCCAAGGATCGTCGCGCGCACGTTCATCAGCAGCTCACGAGTTATGAGCTCCCGGTCACCCACGTGACCCGCCGCGTTGGCAGCCCCCACACGCTGGTGCTGACGAAGACGCGGGCGTTGTTCACCCGCGATGCGGCAGCGCGGGCATCGTGGGCCCGCGACCTCGCGTGGTTGCGCGAGGCCGCCGGGACGTCCACGGCGGGGACGCCACCATCGCTTCGAGGAACGGTAGGCGGTCGCGGGAAGTCGCGCCGACCGACCGCGCCAACCACGCTCGACGTGCCTCGATCAGGGGCTGCCACGACGCTGCGACGGCCGCGATCTAAACGGAAGTAGCGCAGCGGCCATGAGCCGATCTGGCAACACCACACCTCCGCCACCTGCGCTCCCCTGCGCATGTCGTAGTGATGATGGAGAAACCGGCAGCCTTGTGTTAGGGAGCGGGCCTGACGACGGGAACAATGGCTGGGCCGAGCGCGCTGCGTGATGGGCCGGGTCTGGGACGCCATCAGGCAGGAAGTTGGCCCTGGCCGGATGGTCGACGACGATGTCGCCGCGTTCGCAAGGGCTGGGCACATCGCTCGCCGAAAATAGGTGACGCCGAAGGTGCGCCAACACCGACGGCGTCGTGTCCTCGATCGCCCCGTGCGTGACGGCAACCAAGAACACTTCCCTCATCGTCTACCGCGCCCGCGACGTCAAGGCCTGGCTGCATCGACCACCTACGGTCGAGGAGGCACGACCCGGGCGGTGTCCGCGGTGCGACGCGGCCAGCCGGCCGGTGGGCTGCGGGCGTGGCTTACACGGCCACGGCCTCCGCGACCGGCCGCTCGCGGTCGGCGACGCCTCGACGGAGACCTGGATCGCCTGTCGGCGCTGCCTGTGCACGACCTGCGGCGCCGTGCTCATGGTCGTGCCCAGCGGCCTTGAGCCGCGACGGCACTACGGGCGGGCAGCGACCTGCCTGGCCCTGGGGCTGTGGGCGATCGCCGGCTTGCCGACGACCGCGGTGCGGGCCCGGCTCGGAACGTGTCGGGCGAGCTCGACGACGACCTGGCGAACCCTGCGGCGGTGGGCGACGGCCGCCGGCACGGGTGCGTGGTCGTGGTGCGAGGCCGCGACCGGGCTGGCGCCGCGGGAAGCGGCCGCGCGGGCGGTGCAGATCGCCGCAGGCCGGGCGCCGCCCCTGACGCCGGGGCCAATCTGGGAGCAGGCCTGCGCGGGCGGCGCCACGCTGCGCTGACGCGATGGCCACCAGGCCTTGCACCGTCGACGAGTCTTGCCCACCCAGTTGGGTTCTGTCCGGTGGGCGGACAGCATGAGACGACGACAGCGGCCCGGCGCT
>JBKJLC010000179.1:0-35683 GCA_046597055.1 Kofleriaceae bacterium
CCTAGTCCCTCTGGATGCCTTGCAGCGATCCAGCGAATCAGGGTTCCACTAAGTATCAAAGACTCTTCCGTCGCTCGCGCGATTGAAGAATCCATCGCCACCTCATCCGTGCTCGTATCCACCCTTGCGGGTGCTGCGAGCCGGTGGGCAGCTAAAACCCAACGCTTGCTTCCACTATTCAGTTTTCAGAGACCGAGCTCCTCGTCGGCGGCCCGTTTCGCGGGGTTCGTCGTCGAGGGATGCTGCTTATACAGCCCGACCCCTCCCGCGTCAACCGCATCGACATTTCTTTTTTCTTTCGACCGCCAATGGTCGTAAGTGACTTGAATCAAAGAACATGCGGCGGTGCTGGACGGCCTGACCGTGCGCGCCTACGCTCCGCATCAATGCTCGAACGCATCGGCAACTGCCGCATCGTCGAGGAGGTCGCGTCGGGGGGCATGGCGGTCGTTTACCGTGCCATCCAGGACTCCCTTGGCCGAACGGTAGCCATCAAGGCGCTCAAGTCGACGGCTGCCGTCGAGGAGCACATCGCGACGCGCTTCGAGCGCGAGGCCAAGAGTCTCGCTAACTTGCAGCACGAAAACATCATCAGCGTCTACGACTTCTACCGGGAGCACGGTTCGTTCTTCATCGTGATGGAGTACGTGGCCGGCATCGACCTGTACGACCTGCTCGACAAGTGCGGCCGCCTCCCGTTCGACGTCGCGGCGATCGTCGGCCTCCAGGTCGCCCGGGCGCTCGACTACATCCACTACCGGGGGATCGTGCACCGGGACATCAAGCCGGCCAACATCATGATCGCGCGCCAAGGTGGCGTGAAGTTGATGGATTTCGGGATTGCCCGCGACAAGAGCTTCGAGGATCTCACCGAGGTGGGCACCGGGATCGGCACCCCCGCGTACATGTCACCCGAGCAGATCCTGGGCGATCGCATCGACGCCCGGAGCGATCTCTTCTCGCTCGGGGTGGTGCTCTACCAGATGCTCACCGGCGGCAAGCCGTTCGTGGAGGACGAGCAGCGCTCCGTGATGCACAAGATCCGGCTCGAGCGGCACGTCAAGGTGCGCAAGCTCAACCCCGACATCCCGCGCGAGCTCGAGCGCATCGTCGATCGGTGCCTGGGCAAGCAGCCGCGCGACCGCTGGCGGTCGGCGCAGCACATGGTGATGGCGCTCGAGCGCTTCCTCGCCCGCTACGTCGAGATCAACTACCACGCGCGGCTGGTGGTGTTCCTGCGCAACCAGAACGTGATCACCCAGCTCGAGGCCGACGAGTACGTCAGCCCGACCGTGGGCATGCCCGGCCACAGCGCGCAGGGGCAACCGAACATCACGGCGCGCCTGGTGGTGCGCCGCGCCGCGATGGTGCACGGGGTGATCCTGGGCGTGCTGGTGCTCATGCTCGGGCTCATTCACGTGGCGCCGCTCGGCGAGGCGGCGCCGGCGCTCGCCGGCGAGCCCCAGGTGCGGCACGGCTACGTCCGCATCGACGCCTATCCCTGGGCGGAGGTCACCATCGATGGCAAGCCGGTGGGCCCGACGCCGCTGGTCGCGCCGGTCCGGCTGCCCGAGGGACCGCACCAGATCCGACTCGAGCACGCCTGGTACCAGCCGATCGAACAGGCGATCGAGATCGAGCCGGGGACGGTCGAGGGCGCGGCGGCGGTGTCGGTCGACTTCGAAACCCGCGGCACGCTCAAGCCCGGCAAGGCGCGTCCCGCCGACGAGGAGCTGCCGTGAGACCGAACCTGATCGCGCGCGTGGTCGCGACCCTGGCGCTGACGGTCGGGCTCGGCGGCGTCGCGCGCGCCGAGCGAGACCACCTCGTCCACAAGGTCCAGAAGGGCGACACCCTGGGGCTGCTGGCCGCCGAGTACTACGGCGACCGCGACCAGGCGGTGTTCATCATGGACGCCAACAAGATCAAGCACGGGCGCGAGCTCGCGCCCGGCGAGAAGCTGCGCATCCCGCTGTCGCGCGAGGTGACGACCAAGGTCGGCGACACGTTCGAGGAGCTCGCGCGGACCCACCTCGGCGACGCGCGGCGCGGCCGGGTGCTCGCCGAGTTCAACCGGATGGCGGCCGACGAGACGCTCGGCGCCGGGCGGGTCGTGGTGATCCCGTTCCACGCGATCCACACCGCGGCGGCCGAGGAGAGCCTGGCCAGCATCGCGGCCGCGCGGTTCGGCGACAGCAAGAACGCGGCGCTGCTGCGCGGCTACAACTTCCTCGAGCGCGACTCGATCCGCGCCGGCGAGTCGATCATCATCCCGATCATCGACCTCAAGGTGCGGTCGTCGGCGCTGCCGCCACCGGACGCCGAGTCGGCGGGCCGCAAGGAGAAGCGCGAGAAGGTCGCCAAGGATGCCGCGGTGGCCCTCGCCCGCGCGCACGGCGCGTGGCGCAGCGCCGATTACGCCGAGGTCAAGCGCGCGCTGATCGACCTCGATCTCGACTTCCTCGACACCGACCAGGCGGTGAAGGTCGGGACCCGGCTGGGCGCGGCCTACGTCGCGCTGGGCGACACCGACTCGGCGATGTCGACGTTCCGCCGGGTGCTGGAGCGGCGGGCCGCCTCGACGATGAGCCCGTACCAGTTCTCGCCGAGGATCCTGGCGGTGTGGCGCAAGGCCGGCGGGGCGGTCGAGGGCGGATGATCCGGGCCGCGCTGGCCGCGGTCGCCGCCGGGGCCGTGGCGTGCGGCAGCTCGAGCGAGCCGGCCCCGGCTGGCGTCGGCAACCCAGCGGCAACCGCGCTGGCGGCGACCTTCGAAGCAGCCGAGGCGCTGCGCGCGCCGTGGCGGTGCGCGCTGGGCCCGGCGCCCGGCGTGCCCGGGGCGACCGGCACGGTCGAGGTCGGCGCCCGCAGCTGGCGCTACGACGGCGAGACGCTGACCGCCAGCCGCGCGGACGCCGAGGTCACGATCGCGGCGGTCGCGCAGGCGCGCGGCGCGGCGCCACCGGTGCGCGAGCTGCTGCGGGCCGGCCACGCCGAGGTGGTGATCGCGATCGGCGGGATGGGCACCAATCCGGCGGAGCTGCGCGCCAGCCTGGGCGGCCTGGTGGATCCGGGGTGGCTGACGATCGCGGTGCCCGGCGACAGCGAGGACTTGCCGGCGCTGGCCGCGACCGTCGCCGAGCTGGCGACCGCGGGCGCGCCGATCGTCGACGGGGCGCGCGTGCGGTTGATCGACGCCGGCGGCGCGGTGGTCGCGCTGGTGCCGGGCGAGCGGCACGCCGGCCGGCTGGCGGCCGGGTCCGACGGTTGCGTCCACGACGAGGTGGATCGGGCCCGGATCCTGGGGCTCCTGACCGCGACTGCCGGGGACCGGCCGCGGGTGCTGGTGGCCACCGCGGCGCCCCAGGGCGGCGCCAGTGACCTCGCGCCGGGCGGGATCCACGCGGGGGATCCCGAGCTGGCGGCGATGGTCGAGGCCGCGGCGATCGACGTGGTGCTGCACGCGCCGGTCGACGCCGAGGTGCCGGCCCCGGGACGAGGCCGCCCCGGCCAGCGGCTCGTGCTCGCCGCCGGGTCGCTCGATCCGGTGCCGCGCTGGGAGCCCGCCGGGGGCCGACGCCGGGCCGATGGCATCACGTTCGTGACGGTCGGCGCGCGCGCGCGCAGCTGGCGCTTCGTGCCGGTCGCCCTGCCCTGACTCGCGGGCCGCGGGCCGCCATGGCGAGGGAGCCCGGCGGCCGGTTGCGCCGACGGCGCGGCACCACAACCGCGTCGGTGGCGGTCGCGACGGTCCGGTGCCGCCGGCCCTGGCGGGTTCACCGGCCGGCACGTCCGAAGCTGATCGACAACGGCCGACGACGGCGCGGCGGGGAAGCGAGCGCGACACCGCCTCCGTCACCGCGCCGAGGCGCGCGCCGCGCGCGGCGGTGGTAGGGTTCGCGCGCGTGTCGACGCCGGCGCCTCGTCACTTCTGTCCGCGCTGCCGCACCGGCTACACCGAGGCGCAGCGGTTCTGCTCCGAGTGCGGCGCCGACATGCTGCGCGCGTCGGCGATCGACCTGGCGGCGGTGCGGGACAGCGACCCGGGCGAGACCTCGGTCGGGGTCGCGCCGGCGCGACCCGATCGCCGGTTGTCGGCGTCGAACCAGGCCTGGCTCGGCAAGATCGTCGACGGGCGCTACCGCGTCATCGAGGTGATCGGCCGCGGCGGCATGGGCATGGTCTACAAGGTCGAGCACACGCGGATGGGCAAGATCGCCGCGATGAAGGTGCTGCACCGGGACCTCGCCGACGATCCCGAGGTCGAGCACCGATTCGAGCGCGAGGCCGCCGCGGTGTCGCGGCTGCACCACCCCAACACCGTCCAGGTCTTCGACTTCGGATCGGCCCAGGGCGCGCTCTACCTCGTGATGGAGTACGTGCGCGGTCAGGACCTCGCCCACGTGCTCGACCGCGACGGGCCGCTGCCGTTCGCGCGGGCGGCGCCGCTGCTGGTGCAGATCCTCGGCGCGCTGGCCGAGGCTCACGAGCTCGGCATCGTCCACCGCGATCTCAAGCCCGAGAACGTGCTCATCACGCGCACGATGGGCGGTCGCGACTTCGCCAAGGTGCTCGACTTCGGGCTGGCCAAGGTGATCGAGCCCGGCCGCGCGCCCGACGTGAGCGACCGGTCCCAGATCGTGGGCACGCCGTACTTCATGGCGCCCGAGCAGATCCGCGGCGACGACGTCGACGCGCGCACCGACCTGTACGCGATGGGCGCGCTGACCTACAAGCTGCTGACCGGCACGTACCCGTACGACGCGAAGACCGCGGTCGGGGTCCTGACCAAGCACCTGACCGCCGAGCTGGAGCCGCCGTCGAAGCGGGCGCCGTCGCAGCGGCTCGAGCCCGGGGTCGACGAGATCGTCGAGATCGCGCTGGCCAAGGATCCGGCCCAGCGGTGGGCGAGCGCGGCGGCGATGGCGGCGGCGATCGAGGGCACCTACGCCGAGCTGGTCGGCGACCGGCTGCTGGGGCCCTCGAAGAACAGCAGCTCGGCCCGGCGCCGGCAGGCCACCGAAGACGACGAGCCGCTGTCGGACCTGCGGCTGCGCCGCTCGGACCTCAACGAGTACGAGCGATCGCTGAAGCGGCAGCGCGTGATGGTGACGGTGTGCGGCGGCGTGGTCGTGGCCGGCCTGGCCGCGGCGGTCGCTTGGTGGACGCTGCTGCGTCAGCCGGCGCCCCACCGGCACGAGGTCGAGCCCAACGACACGGTGGTGACCGCGACCCGGATCGCGCCAGGCACCCGGGTCACCGGCTATCTCGGCAGGCGGCGGTCGAAGACCGACGGCGACGTCGACCGGTACCGGATCGCCCTGCCCGGCCTGACGCCGATCGCCACGGTGCGAGTGACCGCGCTGCCGAACATCGACCTGGTGCTGACCGTGCGCGACGGCGCCGGTCGGCTGATCGCGTCGGCCGACGAGGAGGTCGCCGGCGCCGGCGAGGTCGCGCACCGCCGCCGCGCAGCCCGCGATCTGGTCATCGAGATCGGCCAGGCGACGCCCGGGCTCCTGCCGGTCGAGAACGTGTCCGATCCGTACACGCTCGAGGTCGTGAACGAGGCGCCCGACCCGAGCTGGGAGAGCGAGCCCAACGCCGAGCCCAGCGACGCGACGCCGATCGCGCCGGGGGTGGCGGTGCGCGGCTACCTCGACGCGCGCAACGATGTCGACAGCCTGCGCTGGGATGGTGGCGACGGCGAGGTGCTGATCGACGTGGTGATGCCGGCCGAGCAGGCGCTCGAGTGGCGGGGGCCCGACCAGCGGCCGCACCCGCCGTCGCGGGTGACGATGCCGCTGCGGCGCGGGGACACCCTGCGCCTGCGCCGCACCGACCCCAAGGCCCCCAAGGGGCCGCTGGGGGGCAGCGAGGCGGTGTGGACGGTGACGATCACGCCCGTGCGGTGACGGTCATCGCTTGCGCGTGCCCACGCGCCGCGGCGGCTTGGGCCCCGGGTCGGGCCGCTCGGCGCGCTCGGGCCGCTCCGGTCGCTCGGCCCGGTCAGCCGGGTCAGGCCGGTCGGCACGCTCGGCACGCTCGGGGTCGCGGACGAACCACACGAACGCCATCACCGGTCGGCGAGAGGCCTCGCTGGTCACGAACTGGGCGCGCTCGAAGCTCCAGCCGTCGACCACCCACTGGTTGACGGTCTGCTCGAGCGTCTCGTCGGTGACGACCGTCAGCTCGACACACTTGTAGATCAGCGCCACGGCGCGACCCTACCACCGGCGCGGCCGGGCAGGCCCCCGGACGGGGCCAGGTGCGGGCGGGGCGCCAAGCAGGCGAGGCCCGCCCCCGCGGCGAGGCTAGCGCACCGGCATTGTCACTCGCTAGCGGGCGAGCAACTTGGCGGCATGGAGGGCGTGATACGTGAGGATCATGTCGGCCCCGGCGCGGCGCATGCCGGTCAGGGTCTCGATCACGACGCGGTCGCGCTCGATCCAGCCGCGCTCGGCGGCCGCCTCGATCATCGCGTACTCGCCGCTGGTGTTGTAACAGGCGATCGGCAGGTTCACCTCGTCGGCGACGACGCGGATGATGTCGAGGTAGGCGAGCGCCGGCTTGATCATGACGATGTCGGCGCCCTCGGCGACGTCCATCGTGACCTCGCGCACCGCCTCGGCGGCGTTGCACGGGTCCATCTGGTAGCCGCGGCGATCGCCGTGCTGGGGCGCGCTGTCGACCGCCTCGCGGAACGGACCGTAGTAGCCCGAGGCGTACTTGGCCGAGTAGGCCATGATCGCGGTCTGCTCGAAGCTCTCTTCGTCGAGCGACTCGCGGCAGGCGGTGACGAAGCCGTCGAGCATGCCCGACGGCGCGACCACGTCGACGCCGGCGCGGGCATACGAGACCACCGTGCGCGCCAGGTTCTCGAGCGAGGCGTCGTTGTCGAGCTTGCCGTCGGCGACGACGCCACAGTGGCCGTGGTCGGTGTACTCGCAGAAGCAGGTGTCGGCGATCACGGTGAGGTCGGGCAGGCGCTTCTTGATCGCCTTGATCGCCTTCTGGATGACGCCGTTGGGATGCCAGGCCTCGGAGCCGACCGCGTCCTTCTTCTCGGGGATGCCGAACAGGATCACGCCGGGGATGCCGAGGTCGGCCGCGCGCGCGGCCTGGTCGACCGCCTTGTCGACCGACCACACCGACTGGCCGGGCATGGCGGTGATCGGCCGCTCGACGCTGGTGCCGGGGCAGACGAACATCGGATAGATCAGGTCGTCAATGCCGAGGCGGGTCTCGCGGACCAGCCGGCGCAGCGTCTCGGTGCGTCGCATGCGACGGGCGCGATAGTCAGGAAAGTTCATGCGGTCCTCGCTGGCAACGCTCGAGACCCCTGCGTCGGGCGACTGCGCCGGATCGCATGAGGCTTCGCGATGCGGGGTGAGCGCTACGGATACACCGTCCCGAACGCCTTGGCCATGGCGTCCGGTGTCGGGGCGGCTGCGACCGCAGCCAGGGCGACGCCGCGCATGCGCAGGGCGTCGGCGGTCGTCGGGCCGATCGCGAGCACGCGGGTCGACGCGAGCACCGCGAGCCCGCCGTGGGCGACGAGGAGGTCGGCGAGCGCGGCGACCTGCGAGGGCGCGAAGATCAGGCACGCGGCGGCGCGGCCTGCGGTGAGCGCGGCCAGGCCGGCGGCGAGCGCGGGATCGTCGGCCGCGAGCGCGACGGTGCCGTACGCGTCGATCGCGTCGACGATGGCGCCGGCGGCGCGCAACAGCGCGAGCGGGGCGTCACGACCGCCGGTGGCGCGCGGCGCGAGCAGGTGGTGACCGGCGACGCCACGGGCCACCAGCGCGGCGGCCGCGGCCTCGCCGGTGTCGCCGAGCGACTCGGCGACGAAGCCGGCCGCGACCAGCGCGGCGGTGGTCGCGGGGCCGACCGCGGCAACCGGCGGCGCGGCGCCCGGCGCGCGACCGGCGGCGGCCAGGGCGGCCCGCAGCGGCGGGACCGCGTGGCGACTGGCAACGAACAGCCGGTGATAGCGGTCGAGCCCGCGGGCGGCGGCGGCGAGGCGGTCGGCGTCGGCGGGGGCCGCGGCGACGACCGCCGTGACCGGCAGGTACACCGGGTGGACCCGCGCACCGAGCGCGCGTGCGAACGGCTGGCCGTCGACCGCGTCGCGGGTGAGGACGACCTGCACGGGCTCACGCTAGCAGACGCGGTGGGTTGCGAACGATGGCAGTGCGGCGCGGGCGAAGCGTGCGGGCGCGGCGACCCGCGGCCCCCGCCGCGCGCGGGACGGACCGTCAGGACCGCCAGGACCGTCAGGGCCGGCTGGGGCGGTGGGGTCTCGAGACCGGTTGCCACTGGCGGGTGGAGACGCCAGGGAGGGGCCAGGATCGCTACGTGAGTCTGCTTACTTGCATCACCAAGGGTCCGGCCCACATCTTGCGTACTTGGGGTACGTGCGGCTGGTGCTCACCACCCTGATCGTCCTGGCCGCTCCCGCGCTGGCCGGTCCTGCGACCGAGCGCGCCGCGCTGCCGGGCGCACCGGGCGCGACGACCCGGCCGGTGAAGATCGCGGGCCGCCACTGCGCCGAGGCCGGCCGCACGGTGATCGCCTCGCCGTTCGCGTTCGATGGCATCCGGGTGGTGGTGGCGGACGCCGTCCCGGGCGCCGCGGTCGATGTCACGGTGCTCGCGGGCTCGTCCGATCGCCGGGTCCGCGCGCGCGGCGGCGGGGCCTGGTCGCTCCGCATGTCCGACCTGGCGCCGTCGGGCCCGGTCGTGGTCGCGATCGAGCCGTCGCTCGATGCCACCGTGGGCGCATGCGTGATGCGGATCGAGCTGCTGCGCGACGAGCGCGTGGTCGCCGACCTGCACGTGCGCTGAGCCGAGCGAAGCGAGGCGGCTCTGGTTCCGTACAGATCGGGCGCGGCCTCCGGGCCGCGGCCGATCGATCGAAAGGGAGGGTGGGATTCGAAAGAATCACAGCCTCCGATCTGACCGCGGCGCGGGTCGCGGACCGGCACGTGCGGTGACCGCGGCGGCGTGATACTCCGCAGCGGTGCGCCCCGCTCGTGTGTCCGGCACCTCGATCGTTGCCGCGTGGCTCGCCGCGGCGATCCTCGCCTCGGTGGCTTGCTCGCGAGGACCCGCTCACGGTGAAGATCGCGGCAGCATGACGACGCCACCGGCCCCGCCCGACGCGAGCGCGCCGCCGGTCGCCACCGCCAAGGTCTACCTCGAGGGCTCCGCGGGGACCGCGACGGTCGCGGTCGAGGTCGTGCGGTCGCCCGGCATGGTGCAGCGCGGGCTGATGTACCGGAAGTACCTGGCGCCCGACGACGGCATGCTGTTCCTGATGGGCGACGAGGACGTGCACCACTTCTGGATGAAGAACACGTTCATCCCGCTCGACATCCTGTTCATCGGTCGCGACCTGCGGGTCGCCGGCATCCTCCACGACATGAAGCCGCAGGACACCGCGTCGAAGGGCGTCGGCAAGCCGTCGCTGTACGTGCTCGAGGTCAACGCCGGGTGGAGCAAGACCCACGGCGTGGGCCCCGGCACCGTGGTGCGGTTCGACGGCGTCGAAGCGGTCGCGCGCTAGCGCGCCTACTCGTCGCGCTCGATCTCGTCGTCGCCCGCCAGCTCGTCTTCCTCGACGCCGCCGCCCTCGGTCGCGCGCCGCCACAGCCGGCGCAGGCGGCCCGGCCCCGGCGGACCCTGGCCGTCGTCGTCGCGGATGCCGTCGCGGTTCGCGTCGCGCGTCGGATCGCGCGGCTCGCGCGGCTCCTTGCCGCCCGGCGCGGGATCCTTGATCTCCTTGCCATCGCGATCGCTGCGCTTGAGGCGCACCGCCGCCTTCACGTCGGGGTCGACCCCGCCGAAGCGCTCGCTGTTCGGGATGAACCGGATCTCGGTCTTGATCTCGAAGGACAGCGTGGTGAGGAGCCGCGCGATCTCGTCGGCCAGGTTCATGTGCGCGAGCGCGTCGCGGACCTCGCGCGCGACGACCTCGAGGACCTTGTCCTTGGTGTTGTCGGCGGTGTCAGCGAGGTACCCGGCGACGTTGCCGGCGACGGTGGGGAGCTGCAGCTCGCGCGTGATCTTGCGGATGCCCTCCTCGGTCGAGAACACCGCGCCGAGGCCGGCCGTGAACGTGCGCCGCACCAGATCCGGAACCAGCGCCTCGAGCCGCTGCCGCAGCGTCTCGCTGATGTCGCCCTTGCCGGGATAGCCGGCATCCTTGGGGCCATCGGGCGGATCCCCGGCATCGTCAGTGGTCATGAGGTGGCGTACCGCTCCGCCCTGGAGCTGTCAACGAACAGCACGGTCACGTCGGACGCGTGTTACGCTCCCGGCGTGCATGCGGCGCGGCGACGGCTTTCCGACGCGAGCGCTGAGACGGCTGACCTGCTTCCGTTGACGCCGACTCAGCGCACGGGAGGGTCGCGGCCGGAGCGCACCGCGCGCCCCCCGCGGAAGTTCCTGCGCTGGGTGAAGGCGTACTGGACGACGTTCCGCGTGATCGCGAGCTACCTGTGGCTGCGCTCGTGGGCGCGCTGGCGAAACGAGGAGTGGCTCCAGCGCGAGCTGCGCTCAACCCACTTGCGCAACGCGCGGCGGATCGAGAAGACGATCTGCGAGCTGCAGGGCCTGTTCATCAAGGTCGGCCAGCTCATCAGCATCATGACGAACTTCTTGCCCGAGGAGTTCCGCCACCAGCTCGAGGGCCTGCAGGACCAGGTGCCAGCCCGGCCCTACGATGACATCGAGGCGCGGCTGGTCGAGGAGCTCGGCAAGCGGCCGACCGAGCTGTTCGCCGAGTTCGCCCGGCGGCCGATCGCGTCGGCGTCGATCGGCCAGGTCCACAAGGCGCGGCTGCACTCGGGCGAGGAGGTCGCGGTCAAGGTCCAGTATCCGGACATCGACGACATCGTCCGCGGCGACCTGCGCACGATGCGGCGGATCCTGCGCATCGTGCAGCACTTCGTGCCGTACCAGGGCCTCGACGACGTCTATCGCGAGATCCGCACGATCGTCCTGGCCGAGCTCGATTTCCGGGCCGAGGCCGAGAACAGCGCGCGGATCGCGGCGAACTTCGGCGACCGCAAGGACGTCGCGTTCCCGCGGGTGGTCGCCGCGCTGTCGACCGCGCGGGTCCTGACCACGCGCTTCGAGACCGGCTGCAAGATCACCGACTTCATGGCGACCAAGCAGCTCGGGCTCGATCGCCGCGCGCTGGCCAAGCAGGTGGTCGAGGTCTACTGCCAGCAGATCTTCACGGACGGCGTCTATCACGCCGATCCACACCCCGGGAACCTGCTGGTGCGGCCGCTGCCCGGCG
Source organism: Kofleriaceae bacterium (assembly GCA_046597055.1). Taxonomy (GTDB): domain Bacteria; phylum Myxococcota_A; class Polyangia; order Haliangiales; family Haliangiaceae; genus UBA2376. The sequence goes on from JBKJLC010000179.1 coordinate 11,307, forward strand.
GCGCCGCCGGCACCGCCGAGATCGTGTTCCTCGACTTCGGCGCGGTCGCGACGATCTCGCCGCAGTTCCGCCAGGGCATCGTCGAGCTGGTCCAGGGCGGCCTGATGCGCGACACCGCGCGGATCGTGCGCGCGATGCGGCAGATGGGCTTCGTCGCCAAGGGCGCCGACGACCGGGTGTTCGAGCAGGTCATCGAGTACTTCCACGACCTGTTCAACGAGAGCATCTCGCTCGAGACGCTGAACCTGAAGGACCTCAAGCTCGATCCCGAGAAGACGTTCCAGAAGAGCCTCGAGTCGCTGGCCGATCTCCGCAAGATGGACATCTCGCTGCGCGAGCTGTCGGAGAGCTTCCACGTGCCCAAGGAGGCGATCATCCTGGAGCGCACGCTGCTCCTGCTGATGGGCCTGTGCACGGAGCTCGATCCGACGCTCAACCCGATGACGGTGATCCGGCCGTACCTCGAGCGGTTCGTGCTCGGCGAGGCCGACTGGTCGGGCGTGCTGATCGACACCAGCCGCGATCTGGTGATGAGCGTGGCCGCCCTGCCCGGCGAGTTCCGACGGTTCCTGCGCGCGGCGCACGCCGGCGAGATCCGGATGCGGTTCGCCAACCTCGAGCCGTCGACCCAGCTCATCTACCGGCTCGGGCACCAGGCGATCTACGTGATGGTCGGCATCGCCGGCATCGGCTTCGCCCTCGTGCTCGAGGGCCGCGGCGAGCTCGAGCGCGCGAGCTGGGGCTGGTGGACCGCGCGCGGCGCCGGCGTGCTGCTGGCGTGGTCGTGGTGGACCGCGCGCGGCCTGCTGCGCAAGCGGAAGTAGCTCGCGCTGCCGGACGCGCGGGCGCGTGGCGGGCCGGAGAATGCCGCTTTCGACGCGGCGCTCGCGCTGGTCGCCTGGCCTAGGATGCCCGCATGCGACTGCACCTCGGGCTGATCATCGTCGGTGGAAGCGTCCTCGCGTGTGGCGGCTCGGGCAAGCCGGGGGTCGTGCCCGTGCCCGATCCCACCCGCGCGGCGGGGACCGGCGCGGCGTCGCCGGCCGAGCCGGGGCCGCCGGGCGCACGGCCAGCGCCGGAGCTGATCGCCGCCGACACGCCGCGGGTCACGGCGGGCGGGGTCGCGTACACCGCGCCGGCCGGATGGACCCAGCGCGCGAGCGGCGCGCTCGTCATCCTGACCGCGCAGGAGGGCGACGCTCACGTGGCGATCGTCGATGCGACCGCGACCGAGCCCGACGCCGCGGTGGCCGAGGCGTGGAAGCTGTACCAGTCTTCAGCGGCGCCGCCGCTGAAGCTCGCGACTGACGAGCCCGCGCGCGAGGGCTGGGACCAGATCCGCACCTACCTCTACGAGGTGTCGCCGAATCAGAAGCGCACGGTGGTGGCCGGGGCGCTGCGCCACGGGACCCGGTGGGCGGTGTTCGTGCTCGACGCCGCCGACGCGACGCTCGATCGGCGCGGCGCCCAGGTCGGCCTGGTCGTCACCTCGATCCGCCCCCAGGGGTACCGCCGCGAGTCGTTCGCGGGCAAGCCCGCCCACAAGCTCGACGCCGCCCGGCTCGCCAAGATCGACGAGCTGATCGAGCTGGGCCGGACCGCGTACGGCATCCCCGGGGTCGCGATCGCGATCGTGCAGGACGGCAAGGTGATCCACGCCCGCGGCTACGGCGTCCGCGAGCTGGGCAAGAAGGCGCCGGTCGATGCCCGCAGCCTGTTCATCATCGCGTCGAACACCAAGGCGCTGACCACGCTGCTGCTCGCGCAGCTGGTCGACGACGGCAAGCTGCGCTGGGACCAGCCGGTGACCGAGGCGTACCCGGCCTTCAAGCTCGGCGACCCCGCGACCACCGCGTCGACCCGGATCGAGCACCTGGTGTGTGCGTGCACCGGCCTGCCCCGCAAGGACATGGAGTGGATCTTCGAGTTCGACCAGGCGACCCCACTGACCGAGATGGGGTACCTGGCCGCGACCCAGCCGACCACGAAGTTCGGCGAGACCTTCCAGTACTCGAACCTCCTGGCGGCCGCCGCCGGGTTCGTGGCCGCCCACGTGGTGGCGCCGAAGCAGGAGCTAGGCCGCGCCTACGACGCCGCGATGAAGGCGCGGGTGTTCGACCCGCTCGGGATGAAGGCCACCACCTTCGACTTCAAGAAGGCGCTCGCGGCGAACCATGCCACGCCCCACGGCTGGGACATCGACGGCAAGACGGTGGTGGCGCCGATGGACCTGAACTACTCGATCGTCCCGCTGCGTCCGGCCGGGGGCGCGTGGTCGAGCGCGGACGACCTCATCAAGTACGTCCAGCTCGAGCTCGCCACCGGGGTGACCCCGCGGGGCAAGCGGATCGTGTCGGCCGAGAACCTCCTGAAGCGGCGCGCGCCCTACGTCGCCAGCGGGGAGGACCAGCATTACGGCATGGGCCTGGGCGTGACCACGACCTACGGCATCCCGGTGATCGACCACGGCGGCAGCCTGGTCGGGTTCAAGAGCAACATGATGTGGCTGCCCGAGCACGGCGTGGGCGCGGTGATCCTGACCAACTCCGATCTCGGCTACCCGCTCCAGATCGCGTTCCAGCGCTTCCTCCTCGAGCAGCTGTTCGATGGCAGGCCCGAGGCGGCCGAGAGCCTGACCGCCGGGGCGGTCACCGCCCGCAAGGGCGTGACCACCGAGCGGGGCCGCCTGGTGGTGCCGGCCGAACCTGCCGCGGTGGCCGCGCTGGCGAAGCGCTATGTCAGCCCGGAGCTCGGGACGCTCGACGTGATCAGCCGCGGCGGCGCCACCAGGTTCGACCTGGGCGAGTGGCAGACCGTGGTCGCGTCGCGCCAGAACGACGACGGCACCCGCTCGTTCGTCGCGACCACGCCCGGCCCGGCCGGGCTCGCCTTCGTGGTCGGTGAGGTCGTGGACGGCAAGCGCCGGCTGATCCTGCGCGACGCCCAGCACGAGTACGTGTTCGTCGAGGCCGCGGCACGCTAGCGCGACGTCTGGAGCGTCAGCGCGGGAACAGCGTGTCGCGCATCTCGATGATCTGCGCGCAGGTGGTCTCGGTGGGGACCCGCACGGCGCGGAAGGTCGACGGGTTGCCCGGCTGCTGGGTGACCATCGGGTTGAGGTTCTTCACCGCGCCGACCTGGCCGGCGCTGCAGGCGCCGCCGCCGGCGAGGTGACAGCCGAGGATGCCGAGCTCGACCGAGGCGTCGATCTCGCCGAGGATCAGATCGGACGAGTGGACCTCGCCGTCGAGGGCGAACTGGGTGCGCAGCGCGACGTAGACCTCGTCGAGGTTCACCGCCGGGACGTTGTAGGCGTTGAGGGTCGCGCCCGGCTTGCGGTCGGCCTCCTGGTCGCACGCGCAGTTGGCGCCGATCGCCAGGTTGCAGGTGGTGTCGGCCGACGGCGGGCAGGTCCGGAATACGCCGTTGGCGTCGGCCTGCGGCAGCGGCGCGGTGGTCGCGGTCGACGCCTCGAGCACCGCGCCCAGCACCAGCGTGAACGTGTCGGTCTCGAGCGTCGCGCAGCTCTGATCGGGCGACGACAGGACGCCGTTGCCGGTGACGCCGGCGACCGACGCGACCGTGGCCGCGGGCACCTCGAACTGGATCGGACGGTCCTGGCCGGCGATCGGCACGTCGGGGATCTCGATGCCACACGCCGCCGCGATGACCTGGACCCGGGTGCCGGTCTGCACGACGTCGAGCGTGATCAGCAGCTCGGCGCTGGTGTCGACCTCGACCAGCCCCGACGCGTTGACGTGGACGTTGAGCGTGCCGAGCACCGCCGCGCGCGTGCCGTCGAGCGCGAACCGGCCGCCGGGCCGGCACTGCTCGCCGTACACGCGCGCATCGACGTCGCCGCCCGCGGTCGAGCCGGCGCACGCCGCGCAGGCGGCGGTGATCGCGGACAGCGTGAGCGAGGTCCAGGCCGGTGGCACGGTCGTTGGACAGTAGCATCGGTTGATGCTCGGCCCGCACGCGTTGTCTAATGCGCGCCTTCGTGGCCCGTGCGCTCCGTCACCTCGGCATCGTCGCGCTCGTCGTCGGGACCGCGCCGCCCGGCCGCGCCAATCCGGCCGAGGTGTTCGGCCTCGGCAGTCGTCGCGCCGCGCAGGCCGGCGCCGGCGTCGCCTCGGTCGACGACATGGCGGCGACGCTGGTCAATCCGGCCGGGCTCGCGCGCAGCCGCGGCCGCTGGCTCACGCTCGGCGGCCAGGCCGCGGTGTCGAACCTGCGCGTCAACGACCGCCGGCTGTCGTTCTCGGATCCGGCCGGCGCGATCTTCGGGGTGGTGCTGCCGGCGCCGCTGGGCGGACCGCTCGCCGATCGCCTCCATATCGGGCTGGCCATGTACGTGCTGCCCAGCGGGATCGCCCGCATCGTCGCCCGGTTTCCCGACGAGCCGTTCTATCCGTATTACCAGGGGCGCACCGAGCGGCTCGTGATCCTGCCCGGCCTGGGTGTCCGGCTCACGGACAGGTTCGAGGTCGGGGCGTCGGCCAACGTGCTGGCCGGCCTGACCGGTGGCATCCAGGCCGGCGAGGGCGCGACCCGCGGGCTCGAGGCGCGGGTCGACGAGAAGGTGCCGACCATCGCGCGCGTGATCGCGGGCGCGACCTTCGCGCCGCTCGAGGCGTGGCGGCTGGGCGTGGTGTTCCGCCAGCGGTTCGAGGTCCCGTTCGCGACCCGGGCCGAGATCGAGGTCGCCGGCGAGCCGATCGATCTCGACCTGCGCGCGACCGGTCAGTTCGCGCCGAGCACGCTCGCGATCGGCGCGGCGTGGTCGCCGGGCCCGGCCACGGTCAGCCTCGATCTCGCGTACGCGCGCTGGTCGAGCTACCCGGGGCCGTTCGTCGCGGTCAAGAGCGCGCTGCCGCTGGTCGGCCCGCTCGCCGCCAACCTGCCGACCGTGCCGTGGCAAGACACGCTGGGCCTGCGGCTCGGCGCCGAGGCCGAGGTCGCGGACGGCCTGCGGCTGCGTGGCGGCTACGGCTTCGAGACCTCGCCGGTGCCGGCCCGCCAGGAGGGCGTGACCAACCTGCTCGACGCGCCCAAGCACGTCGTCGCCGCGGGGCTCGGGTTGGTGCGGCGCCGCGCCGGCGCCAAGACGGTGCGGCTCGATCTGCACGTGCAGGCGCAGCTGCTGCAAAGCCGGCGCCTGACCAAGCGGATCTTCACGGCCGACGAGGATGGCGATCCGTTCGACGCCCTGCGCGACGAGGTCACCGACTCGCCCATCGAGCCGGCCAGCCAGGGCGCGCAGATCTCGAACCCCGGCTACCCGCGGGTCGACTCCGGCGGCCAGGTGTTCGCCGGCGGCCTGACCCTCGAGGTCGAGCTGTGACCGTGGCCTGGCGGGGCGGGGCGGCGGCGCTGACGCTGGCGCTGACCGCGACGGCCCAGGCCGACCCGCTCGAGGACTTCGGGTTCGGCGCCGCGGCCGCCGCCACCGCGGGGGCCCGACTCGCGACCGCGACCGGCGCCGAGGCCGCCCATCACAACCCGGCCGGGGTCGCGCTCGAGCAACATCCGGCGGTGATGATCGGGTGGGGCTACGGCCTGATGCAGCTCGAGCTCGACGGTCGCGACGCCGGGCTGCTCGATCCCCACGGCCTGGCGCTGGGGCTCGCGATCCCTGTCCGGCTTTCGGACGACTGGCGGGTCGCGGCCGGCCTGGCCCTGTACCTGCCCGATCAGTTCCTGGCCCGGCTCCAGCTGATCCCCAACAGCGAGCCGCACTTCGTCCTGCTCGACAACGACCCGCACCGCGCGGTGGTCGAGGCGGTCGCGTCGTTCGTCCACGGCGACAAGCTCGGGTTCGCGGCGGGCGCCTCGATCCTGGCCGATGCCCGCAGCAAGAAGCTGGTGTTCGACGTCGGCGTGGTCGCCGGCGAGAAGGTCGGCGCGGCCGAGCTCGACGTCGAGCTGCCCGCGCGGCTGGCGCCGATCGTCGGCGTGTGGGTGCGGCCGCACCCGCGGGTGCGCGCCGGCATGGTGTATCGCGGCGAGCTCGCGCTCGATCTCACGCTCGACATCATCGCCAACGTCGAGGTCGCCGGCGTCGTCACCGGCGACGTGCTGGTGTCGATCCGCGCCACCAACTTCTACACGCCGGCGCGGGTCGGCGGCGCGCTCGCGATCGACCTGCTGCCCGACCTGACCGTCGAGGCCGACCTGACCTGGAACCGGTGGTCGGGCTACCCGCCGGCGGCCGACCTGGCGGTGTTGATCGCGCTCGATCTCGAGCCGCCGCTGGTGTCGACCGCGCAGCCGGCGTCGAACTTCACCGACACGATCAGCAGCCGGGTCGGCGTCGAGTACCGCCGGCCCGGGCGGCGCACCGACCTGGCGGTGCGCGCCGGCGGCGCCTGGCTGCCGTCGCCGGTGCCGGCGCAGACCGGGCTGACCAGCTACGCCGACGGCGACCGCCGGCTGCTGTCGGCCGGCCTCGGCATCCGCCTCGCCGACTGGGCGCCGATCCTGACCCGGCCGGTCGACCTCGATCTGGCCGTGCAGTGGCAGAGCGTCGCGCACCAGCTCACCCGCAAGCAGCTCGAGCCGGCGCCGGGCCAGGCGTTCTCGTCGGGCGGCAACATCTTGCACGCCGGGGCCTCGGCGACGGTGCGGTTCTGATGCGCGTCGCCGTGCTCGCCGCCACCGTGATCGCCGCCGGCTGCGGGTTCCTGCCCGAGGACGACTTCACCGGCGCGCGGATCGGCGACGGCATCGCGCCGTGGACCGACCTCGGCCCGGCGCCGGCCTGCCTCGGCAACCAGTTCCTCGGCCCGCCGACCTCGACCGCCGGTGGCTTCTGCTTCGATCGCAACCGGGTCGAGGCGCCGTGCCGGGACGACGGCGACTGCGGCTCGCGTGAGGCGTGCAGCTGCGGTCGCTGCACGATCCCGTACTGCACGGCGGCGTCCGACTGCGCGCGCGGCCGGGTGTGCTCGTTCAGCGAGAACCGCTGCGACGTGGTGTGCGCCGACGCGACCGACTGCGCGGCCGGCGAGGAGTGCTTCAATGGCACCTGCCGCGGCCGCTGCGACACCTCCGACGAGTGCCAGACCGGCGAGGTCTGCAACAGCCGGAACTACTGCGTCACCGCCGACTGCGCCGACGACGGCGGCTGCCAGGCCGGCGAGCGCTGCCACGTGCAGCGGGTGCCGCGCCTGGTCACCGAGCCGTTCGCGGTGGCCAGCCCCGACCTGCCGCGGGTCGTGCTGTACGTCGAGATCGGCGATGACGCGCTGCCGATGCGCTCGATCTGGCGGGCGGAGTCGCCCGATGGCATCCACTTCGACTTCTCGCCGGCGCGCGCGGTGGTCGACGACGGCAGCGCCGCGCACGCGCCCTCGCTGGTGCGCACCGACGGCGGCTGGGCGATGTACTACCAGTTCGGCGACGGCGCCGCGATCAAGGTCGCGCGGTCGCCCGACGGCGTCAGCTTCGGCGACGGCACCGTCGTGCTCGCCGGCGGCACCGGCGCCGCCGCGGTGCGCTCGCCCAGCGCGGTGCGCCTGCCCGACGGCACGGTCGCGGTCTACTACCAGGTCGGCGATGGCGCCGCGATCGCGCTGGCGACCGGTGCGCCGGGCGGGATGTTGACCGCGCGCGGGCCGGTGCTCACGCCGGCCCAGGTCGCGATCGCGCCGGGCGCGCCACGCGCCCCGTTCTGGTCGGAGGTGGTCGCGATCACCAGCCCGCACGCGGCGGTGACCGACGGCCCCGACGGGCCCTCGCTGCGGCTGTGGTACTCGGCGTTCGGGCGCGAGAGCGCGAGCTCGCAGCAGTTCGGCATGGAGATCCCGATCGCGCCCAACTTCTCGATCGGCTACGCGCGCGGGTCGGTCGATCGCCCCGGCGAGCTGACCCCGTGGCCGTACGGGCCGGTGGTCGATCGGGTCGACGCGTTCCTCACCCACCGCGAGGAGCTGGCCCCGGGCGTGGTGCAGCTGGTCGACGGCGACGGCGCCAGCCCGGCCTACCTGATGTACTACGTCGAAGCGAGCGCGGACGACATGGCGATGGGCGTGGGAGGCCCGTTCACCACCGGTCGGCTCGGCGTGCTCGGCAACGGCGCCCATTCCGCGCTCACCGCGCCTTGACCCTCCCGCGCGCGCGAGGCTAGAAAGTGGCCCGTCGCCGGCCTGTCTGCGACGATTTGCGCCGGCCTTCCAGCCGGCCCCAGAAGGACGACATGATCGCTGTCATCGGCAACTGCATCGCCGGCCTGCTCGCCCTGTCCCTGTTCGCCGCGACCCTGCGGCTGAGCCGCTGACCGGCCCGCCGCCCCGGTTCGACGGCGCGCCCGGCGCGGATCAGGCGACCGTGACGACCCAGAGCTGGTCGACCGGGACGAAGCCGAGCCGAGCGGCCAGGCGGAGCGAGGCGATGTTGCTCTCGACCGCGCCCCACACCGGCTCGCGGCCGGCGGCGCGCTCGGCGCGGATCAGCGCGGCGGCGGCGCGGGTGGCCAGGCCGAGCCCCCGGAAGTCGGGCAGGGTGTCGATGCTGACGTCGAACCAGCGCGGGCTGCGCGCGGCCGCGTAGGCGAACGCGGCTGGGACGCCGCCGAGCGCGACCGACCAGAGCGGGCGGTCGCGCCGCGCGCGCTCGAGCTCGAGCGCGAGGTCGGCTGGGACGTGGGCGAGCGAGGCCGCGGCGGCTAGCACCGCCGCGCCGGTGTCGTCGGGCAGCGTGTCGGGATCGGGCAGCGTGTGCAGGATCGCGCGTTCGGCCGGCCAGCCGGCCGCGGCCAGCGCCTCGACCAGCGCCGCGCGCTCGGGGACCACCAGGAGGCTCCACCCGGCGCGGGCGGGGCCGTGGGCGAGGATCGCGCTCGCCGGGGTAGCCCCGACCGCGATCACGAGCTTCGAGTCGTCGTGGCCGATCAGGTGGCCGCGGCCGGCGGGCGCGATCCAGACGTCGTCGCATGCGAGCAGGTCGGTGGCCTCGACCCAGCGCGGCTCGTCGGGGAGCTCGCGGCCAAGCTCCGCCCTGGTCACGCGCCGCGCTCCGCCCGGGTCACGGCGCGTCGTAGCCGGAGATCGGCAGGTCGCGGCTGATCTTCGAGGTCTTGCCGAGCTCGATCTTCACCGAGTACGTGAAGGTCTGCTTGCCGACGATGAAGGTCACCTTGTGGATGCCGGGCGACAGCGGGATCTTGGCCATCGGCGTGATCGGGGTCGACTTGCCGGTCGGCTTGCCGTCGATCGAGACCTGCGCGAACGGCGTGGCGTACGCGGTCAGGTAGCCGACCGTCTCGACCTTGGCCGGCTCGGGCGGCGCTTTCGCGGCCTGCTCGAGCCGCGCCTTGTCGCGGCGCGCCTTGTCGCGCGCGGCCTTGTCGCGCGCGGCCTTGTCGCGCGCGGCCTTGCCTTCGGCGCTGAGCTCGGGCTTGTCGCGCGCGACCCGCTCGGGCGCGGTGGCCGGGGGATCCGGGACCTTGGCGACCGCGCGGGTCGCATCCGAGCCGGCGTCGACCACGGTGGCGGTCGGGGCCTCGGCGTCCGTCCTCGCGTCGGGCAGCAGGGCACCGGCATCGGTCACCGCGATCGCGGCCACCCCGCCGTCGCCATCGCCAGCGCCGACCGCGGCGACGCCGCCATCAGCGACGGTGAGCGGATCGAGCGGTTCGGTCGCCACCACGGCGGCATCGAGTGCCGGCGGCGGCATCACCGCCAGCGCACACGTGAACGAGCCGGCCTGGCCCGCCGTGAGCTCGACCCGGGCCTCGCACGGTGCGGCGCCCTCGCGCGCGACCTTGAGCTGATAGGCACCGGGCGCCAGATCGGCGATCGCGAGCGCGCCACTGGCAGCGGTGCCGCGCTTGACCCCGTCGAGGTAGACCTCGGCGGCGCCGTCGTCGCCGAGCTTCACCGCCAGCGAGGCGGTGGTGGGCGCGGCCGCGGTCCGGGTCGGGCCGTCCTCGGCGAGCACCACGAACTTCACGATGGCGAACACGCCGAGCACGACCGCGGCGATGCCGACGCCGATCGCGATGTCCTTGGCAAGCGACGGCTTCTTGCGCCGCTGCTGGGTCATGTCGACCTGCGGCGCCGCGGCCTGCGGCGCGCCGTAGCCGCCCGGCTGCTGCGGGTATGGGTACGACGGGTACTGGCCACCCGGCGGATAGCCAGGCTGACCGCCCTGCTGCGGATAGCCCTGGTAGCCGTGCTGGGCTCCCCCGCCGCCGGGGGCGTAGCCGGGAGGTGCTTCTTGGCCGCCATGCTGCGGCTGCCCGTACTGCGGGTAGCCGGGCGGTGGCTGGTGCTGCTGCGGATACGGCTGGCCCGCCGGCGGATAACTGGGCGCGCCCAGGCCGTGCTGGCCGTGCTGGCCGTGCTGCCCGTGCTGCCCGTGCTGGCCGTGCTGGCCGTGCTGGCCGTGCTGCCCGTAGCCCTGCTGGTCCGGCGCCTGACCCCGACCGTGCTGGCCCATCTCCCCCGGTGCACCGTACTGCGGGGCGCCAGTGGGACCTTGGTGCTGCATCGGCTGACTACCGACCGCGAGAGGTCCGGGCGCGGCGAGCTGCGGCATCGGCGCGCCCGCCGTCGACAGCGAGCCCGGCGTCAGGCCGGAGAACGGATCGTTGCGCTGCGCCGGCGGCCCCTGCGTCGGCAGGGCGGGCGCCGACATCCCCATCAGCGTCTTGGCCTGGTGGTTCTGGGCGTGGGCCTGCTGCAGCAGCTGCTGCACGTTCAGGCCGGGCACGCCGAGCGGCGACATCGTCGGATCTTCGGGCCGCGACACCGTCGCCGGCGCGGGCGCCTCGGGCGCGCCCATCAGCGGCAGCGGCGTGCGGCCCGGCGGCGGCGGGTACGCGACCTGGGCGGCGGTCGGGCGCAGCGTGTGCGCCGGCTGGCCCGCCGGGGTGCGCGGCGCGGGCGTCTGCGGCCGGCGCGCCGCCGGCGAGACCTCGACCGCCGCCGGCGGGATCGCCGTGTCGGGCCGGGATTTGACCTCGCTGATCTCGCCGAAGATCGCGGTCGGCGCCTCCTCGACGAACTCGTCGCCAGGATCGCTGGGGCCGCGACGCTTGAGCATCGGCGCGGTGGCAGGTCCCGCGGTGGCGGCCGCGTCGGCGATGATGTCGTCGAACGTCGGGCCCCCGAGGATGGTCGGATCCTCGGCCTGCCCGGCCTCGCCCAGGTGCTGGACCACGTCGAGCTTGGCCTCGGCGTGGGTCTGTCCGTCGGTGAGCCCCTCGCGGCCGACCTTCTTGAACGACTCGAGCTGCTGGCGCTCGCGCTCGAGCTCGGTGGCGAACGCCTCGCGCAGCCAGGTCGCCAGCGACTTGGCGCTGAAGACCTGCTCCTGCGACATCAGATAGCGCTGCAGGTCGGCGACGACCTCGCTGCACCACTGGTAGCGATCGTCGGGATCGCGGGCGAGCGCCTTCATGATGATGCGCTCGACCTCCTCCGGGATCGCCGGGTTGATCGTGCGCGGCGACGGCACGTCGACGTTGCGGACCTTCTCGAGCGTGGAGAAGTCGGTCTCGCCGACGAACAGGCGCTCGCCCGACAGGCACTCGTAGAGGATGGTGCCGACCGCGAACAGATCGCTGCGGCGGTCGAGCGGCAGGCCGCGGACCTGCTCGGGCGACATGTAGCCGAACTTGCCCTTGAGCACGCCGGCCTGCGTGCGCGAGCTGCGCGACGCGGCCTTGGCGATGCCGAAGTCGATCAGCTTCACCTCGCCCTCGTACGAGATGAGGATGTTCTGCGGCGAGCAGTCGCGATGCACGATCTCGAGCGGGCGGCCGAGCGCGTCGCGCTTCTTGTGAGCGTAGTCGAGGCCCTCGCACACCTTGGCGACGAGGAAGCACGCCATCGGCGCCAGCATGTGCTGCTTCAGCTTGCGCAGCCGGTTCTGGATCTGGAGCAGGTCCTTACCCCAGATGTATTCCATCGCGATGAAGTGCGCGCCGTCGGTGCGACCGAGCTCGAAGATCTGACAGATGTTCGTGTGCGCGAGCTGGCCGACGATCTTGGCCTCGTCGATGAACATCTTGATGAAGTCGCGGTCCTCCCCCATCGAAGGAAGGATGCGCTTGATCGCGATGACCTTCTCGAAGCCCTCGACGCCGTAGCTCTTCGCCTTGAAGACCTCGGCCATGCCTCCGACGCTGATTCGGTCGAGGAGGAGGTATTTCCCGAAAGGGATGGCCTGCCGCACGGGTACGCCGATGGTAGCCGGTGGGCCTACGCGATCTCAAACGGAAAGGGGCCTGTTGGCCATAGCCGCGAGGCGACACCGGCCGCCAGGGCGAAACCACCTGTCGCCGCGCGCCCCTGGGCACATCCCCCCGACCCCAGCGAGCGGAGCGAAGCGGTCAACAATGACGCCAGGCTCCGGGGTCACGAGTCAGGTGCGAGGTCTGCCTTCTGCAGGGAGTGCCATCGAGTAAGGTCACCTAGAAGGTGCCTGCGATACCGATGCCGGTGCCACCTGGCACCGACGTGGGCGAGACCATGACACCGGTCCGGAACGTAATCGACGGGTTGCGGCGGTAATGTCGGAACCCATCGATCACGCCGTACGCGTAGGCGCCGATCAGCAAGGCGCCGCTCCACTGGTTGACGGTGACCAGCGTGCGCGCGGTGTCCGAGCGCGACCGACCCTCGGGTTCGCAGGTCAGGTCGCCGTCGCTGCACCAGCGCTCGAGCATCAGGTAGCTGGTGAGGTTGGCCGCGAGCAGGCCGAAGCCGAGGCCGCCGAGGATCCAGCCCTTCACCGGCTGGTGGTTCTGGAACTGGCCGGCCGGCGGGATCAGGTTGAGCAGCACCGCGCGGCGCGGGCGCGGCCGCAGCGCCTTCAGCTCGGCGGCGTGGGTCGAGCGGACGTTCTCGAAGTAGGCAACCAGCTCGGGCGCGTACAGGCTCGGGTCGAGCCGGCCGTCGAGATCGAGCTGGAGGTACGCGAGAAAATGAACCTCGGCGGCGTCGAGGCGGCGCTGGTGATAGGCGGCGAGCCCGAGCAGGCGGTTGGCCTCGCCGCGATCGGCCGCCGGCACCTCGGGGTCGCTGGCGAGCGGGCCGGCGAGGCGCTCGACCGCAGGCCAGTCGCTGGTCTCGGCCGAGGCGGCCGCGGCGGCCAGGCGCGCGGTGATGCCGGTCGGCTCGCCGGGCTGCGCGTGCGCGGTCGCGACCAGCGCGATCGTCAGCATCCACGCGAGCACGAGCGGCCGGCTCATGGCGCCACCGGCAGCCCGAGGCGCTCGCGCAGGCGCGGCGCGATCACGTCGGTGACCTGGGCCGCGGCCAGCCGGACCAGCGTGTCCATGCGATCGCCCCGGCTGCCGACCAGGGTGTCGGTGCGGACGATGCGCCGGTAGATGGTGGCGCCGGCGGCGTCGGTGACCGTGACCCGCGCGCGGGCCCGTCCGAGCGAGATGTCGCGGGCGGTCTCGACCGCGAGGCCGAGCAGCTCGACATTGATCAGCAGGGCCGCGCCGCGCGCGGCGAGTAGCGCCGGCGCCGGGGTCGGATCGACCGCGACCGCGATCGCGCGGTGCCCGACCCGCGCGGCGAGCTCGGCGACCGCGGGCGCGGCCAGGGTCGCGACCGGCACCGGCGCGCCCGCGCCGTCGCGCAGGCCGGTCGCCGACACGGTGACCAGCGCCAGCGGGCGGCGATCGAGGGGCGGCGCGGCGCGCGGGCGGATCGGATGGCGGGCGACCGGCGGCGATCGGGGTGGGGCCGGTGCCAGGGCGGCGCGCTCGCGCGCGGTCGCGAGGTCCTGCGCGGCCAGGCCGGCGCGGATCGCCGGCAGCAGCGCGGCCGCCAGCGCCGCCGCGGCCTGATCGATGTCCTCGACCGCGGCCGCGGTGCTCGACGGGCGCGCGACGTCGCGCCCGCGCTCGGGATCGCGGATGCGGCTCTCGAGCACCACGCCGGCGCCCTGCTTCACGATCCGCCCCGACACCACCAGCCGCGCCCGCGACGGCACCGGCGCGCCATCGGAGACCAGGGTGACGTCGAGGCCGGCCTCGCGCAGCGCGCGGGTGAGCTCGCTGGCGACCGGCTGACCGAACAGCGCGAGCCGCTTCTCGGCGGCGAACGGCAGGAGCGCGATCGTCGCCCGGCGCGGCTCGGCGCCCTGCGCCCGCAGGGCCCGCGGCGCGAGCAGGCCGGCGGCGAGCACCGCGACCACCACGAGCCCGCGCACGACGCGGCGGGCCGTCGCGCGATCGCCGCGGGTCGCCGTCGTCATGGGGGGCGGGCTCACGGAGCCGCGACTCTACCGGAGACGCGCCGCGCACCTCCTGGGGCGATGCCCGGATCCGGCACCCCCAGCACGAACTTGCCACCCGTGTCGGTCACCGCGTTGGCAAGCGGCCGCACCCGGTCGAGGCCGGCGCAGTCGAGATGACACAGCGCCGCGATGCCGACCGCGCGCCGTCCGCCGGTCTGGCCGGCGGTCACCAGCGTGCCGGACACGGCGATCGTGGCGGTCAGGCGCAGGTCGCCGAGCGCGATCGGGGTGGTGCTGGCCGCCACCGCCAGGCCGAGCTCGGCGTGGGCGCCAGTCGGATCGAGGGCGACCAGGCGGTAGGGTGCGCCGGCCGCGATCGCCAGGCTGAAGCGGCCATCGCTGCCGGCGATCGCGGTCGCGACCGGCGCGCCGGCGAAGGCCAGCTCGCCGATCAGCACCGCGCGGATCGTCGCGCCGGGCGCCGCGGCGCCGTCGCTGCGGACGACGCGGCCGGTCGCGGTGGTCGTGGTCGGCGCGAAGCTGGTCGCGGCGCCGAGGTCGGCGGCGTCGACCGCGCCGCTGCCGTGCGCGGCGAACAGCAGGCCCGGCACCCGCGCGATGCGCAGCGCGGGCAGCGCGCCGGTGGCGTCGGTGCGCACCTCGCGCCGGTAGCGGCCGGGCACCGTGGCCACGGTGGTGGCCCCGTCGGCGAGCGTCGCCGCGACGGCCACCGTCGCCGACACGACGACCTCGGTCGCGACCGCCGGCGCACCGCCGACCCGGACGATCGTGCCGGCCAGGTCGCGGGTCGCGATCGCGGCGTAGCCCGCGTCGATCGTCGCGTGTCCCGCGAGGTCGAGGGTGGCGTCGAGCCGCGGCAGGGCGCGGTCGGGCGGCGCCACCACCGTCATCACCTCGGGCGCGCCTGGATCGTCGCGCCAGCGCAGCTGGTAGCGGCCATCGGCGGCGGTGACCGCGATCGTCGACGGCGTGCCCCCGGAGGTCACCGACACCCGCGCGCCCGCCACCGCGGCGCCGGTGCCGTCGCGGACGACGCCGGTGAGCACCTGGCCACCGTCGACGGTGAGGGTGCGGTCGAACGGATCGAAGCCGGTGACCACGCGCGGCGCCAGCGCCGCCGAGGTCGGCACCACCAGCACGTCGTACTGGCCGGCGATCAAGCGCACCGCCGCGGCGCCGGCCTCGGTGCTGAACGCCTCGACCGAGGAGTCGGGAGTCCCGCGCGAGACGAAGCGCAGGTACGCCGCCACCGGCACCGCGTCGGGCCCGCGCACCGCCAGCGCATAGACCTGACCGGGGTCGAGCAGCACCTCCCCGATCGTCTGCTCGTTCTGGCCGCCGGTGACCGAGACGATCCGCTCCTGCGGCGGCGCTGGCCCGCCCGGCGGCGGCACCAGCCGCAGCCGCATCACGCGGCTGTTCGCGCCGAGCGCCTGCACGTTGAGCTCGCGGTAGTACGACTGGCACGAGCCGCCCAGGTCGAGCGTCACGCCGTACCGGCCCGCGGTCTCGATCGGGAACTCGATCCGGCTCTGGTTCTCGGTCAGCGGCCGGAACAGGATCGGCACGTCGTTCAGCGCGACCGTCCAGCGATAGGTGGGCAAGCCCATCGCGCCGACCGGCTCGCTGCGCGCGATCACGGTCAGGCCGGGGCCCGCGGTCGGCATGCCGGGCGTCAGGGTGACGTTGGGCTCACAGCCGGGCTGCGCGTCGTTCATGCTGCTGCCGGCGTCGGAGGGGCTCGGCGCGGCATCGATGGCGGGCGTAACCGGAGAACCGTCGTCGCTGCCGCCGCAGCCGAGCGCGAGCGCGGCCAGCCCGAGCGCCCCGACGGCGAGGGAGCGGGTCACGGCCCCGCGACGCCGGGGTCGGGGATCCGGACCCTGAACCCACCAAAGGCGTCGGTCACCGCGCTGCCGAGCGGCCGGCTGCGATCGAGGCCGGCGCAGTCGAGGTGACACAGGGCCGCGATGCCGACCGCGCCCAGGCCGGCGCTCTGTCCGGTGGCCCGGACCTCGCCCGACACCGTGAGCGCCGCCGGCAGCCGGAGGTCGCCGAGCGCCGCGGTCGAGCCGGCGCTGGTCACGGCCACCGCGAGCTCGGCGTGGCCGGCGGTCGGCGCCGCGACGGTCAGCTGGTAGCTCACGCCGGCGGCGATCTCGATCGCGAAGCGTCCGTCGGCGGTCGTGGTCGCGGTCGTCACCGGCGCGCTGGCGAAGGCGAACTCTCCCACCAGGACCGCGCGCACGGTGACCCCGCCGCCGATCGGCGCGCCATCGCGGCCGAGCACGCGCCCGGTCGCGGTCGCGGTCGCGAGGTCGAACCGGGTCGCGGTGCCGAGGTCGGCGCGCATGGCCGCGCCCCCGGCGTGAGCCGCGACGATCGCACCGGGCACGCGCGCGACCTGCAGCGCGGGCAGCGCGCCGGCGTCGTCGGTGCGCACCTGGCGGCGATAGCTGCCGGCCGCGGTGCCGATCGGCGTGGCGCCATCGAGCAGCGTCGCCGCGGTCGCGACCGTCGCGTGCACGACGACCTCGGTGGCGACCGCCGGGCCACCGCCGGCGCGCACGACCAGCCCGGCCAGGTCGCGGGTCGCGATCGGCGCGAAGCGGACGTCGACCGCGCTGCGTCCGGCCAGGTCGAGCGCGGCGTCGACCCGTGGCAGCGGCCCGCCGGCGAGCGGCGCGATCGTGAGGGTCTCGGTCGCGGCCGGGTCATCGCGCCAGCGCAGCCGATAGCTGCCATCGGCGGCGGTGGTGGCGACGGTCGAGGGCGTGGCGCCCGAGGTCACCGACACCCGCGCGCCGGCGACCGGCACGCCGGCGCCGTCGCGGACCACGCCGGTGAGCGCCGCGCCTCCGTCGACGGTGAGCGCGCGCGTGAACGGGTCGAAGCCGGTGATCAGCCGCGGCGCCAGCGCCGCCGAGGTCGGCACCACCAGCACGTCGTACTGGCCGGCGATCAAGCGGACCGTGCTGGCCCCGCTGTCGTCGCTGAACGCCTCGACCGCGGCGTCGGGGGTCGTTCGCGAGATGAAGCGCAGATACGCGGAGACCGGCTGGTCACCGGCGCGCACGGTCACCGGAAACAGCTGACCCGCGTCGAGCGAGATGACGTTCACGGTCTGGTCGGAGCCGCCGGTGACCGTGACGATCTGCTCCTGCGGTGGCACCTGGGCCGACGGCGGCGGCACGAACCGCAGCCGCACCGCGCGGGTGTTGGCGCCCGGCGGCAGCACGTTGAGCGAGCCGTAGAAGCCCTGGCAGCCGTCGCCGACCTCGAGCCACACGCTGTAGATCCCCGGCGACGGCACCGGAAATTCGACGTCGCGGCGACCGTCGGTCAGCGCGGTCGGCTCGATCGGCGCGCCCGCGTGCGAGATCGTCCAGCGATAGCTGACCAGGCCGACCGAGCCGGCGATCGCGCTGCGGGCGATCACGGTCGCGGTGGCCCCGGCGATCGGCACCTCGGGCGTGAAGTCGACCCGGACCTGGCACAGCCCGCCGTCGCCAGCGCCGGCGTCGCTGACGGGGTTGTCGTCGTCGCTGTAAGGGCTGACGTTCGCGCAGCCCGCCGCCAGGGCGACCAGCCCGACCGCGAGCAGGCCGGCGCGCATCACCGCACCTCGACGGTCCAGGTCTGCCGCTGCAGACACGGGTTCTGCAGCGCGCTGCAGGTGGCGGCGTCGGGCCCGCAGTCGACCGCGCGCCCGGTGCGATCGCCGAGCTCGACCCGCAGGTCGAGCCGGTCGCCGGGCGCGTACTGGGCCGGATCGAGCTCGAACGCCGCGACCGCGGCGGCGACCTGGGTGAACGTGGTCGCGCCCGGCGCGCGGAGGTACCAGCGGAAGCGGGTCGGGCCCAGGAACTCGTCGCCCGCGGCCGGCCACGGATACGGGTCGAGGTCGTCGTCGACCACGAGCACCGCGAACCGGCGCGGGTGGTCGAGGATGAGCGCGCCGGCGGCCGGGGCCGGATCGGTCGCACCCAGGCACGGCGCCTGGTCCGGCACCACCACCAGCGTCTCGGTGCTCACCGAGACGTCGGTGCCGTCGGACGCGGTCACCCTGACGCTCCACTCGCCGGGGACGTCGGGAACCAGCTGATGGTGCTGCAGCACGTCGTACCGGGGCGCAGGCGGCAGGCTGGGCTCCGGGTCGGGCAAGAGCCGCTGCCAGCGGCGGACCGCCGGGTTGGAGTCGCGGGCCGGGAACAGCTCCCAGGTCAGCGTGACCGCGTCGCGATCGGGATCGCTCGCGCCGGCCACCACGACGATCGGCACGCCGGGCGGGAAGCTGCCGCCGAGCTCGCGCCCGTGCCGATCGAAGGTGATCGCGGGCAGTCCGTTGGAGACCGGCAACTCGAGGGCCTGCGGCGGGCGCGCCACCGCCCGGTGCGAGTCGGCGACGTCGAGGTGGATCGCGATCTTCACGGTCGGCTGACCCTCGACCGCGACCGGCACCGTGAACTGGAACGTCGGGTCCAGGCCCGTCACCCCGCCGGCGCAGACCTGGGCCGCGTTGCACGCCTCGGCCCGCCACGCGGTGGTGAGGGCATCGCCGTTGGGATCGTCGAGGATCGCGCGGAACCGCTGGACCGAGCCGCGCGTGACGAGCCCGTCGTCCATGCGCCGGATCTCGCCGCTCGGACGGTCGTTGATCGCACCGGTGTAGAAGCAGGCCGTCAACGAGACAGCCAGAGCCGCGGCAAGACCGGAGCGCACGCCCGATGGTGATGCAACCGACCGGCCAGCCACAAGTGGTGATTCTGGCAACGGTTGCCAGCCGGGGGACGCCAGCGCTGGTCGCGATCACGACACCGGTGTCGCAGTCGCGGGGGCGCTAGCTCCGGTAGCAGTCGAGCGCGGGCTGCTCGCGCAGCGTGCATCGCGGCACGTGGGGCACGTCGACGTGCTTCTCGCTGGTGACCTTGTCGCCGGTCCGGACGGTGACCCGGTAGCGCCCGGGCCGCAGCTTGACCGTGGCGCCGCGCGGGTAGGTCGAGGACCCGATCTGGACCCGATCGCCAGCGGCGATCACGACGTCGACCGCGGCCAGCAGCGTGCCCTCGACCCGGCGGACCGCACCGGCAGCGACGTCGAGGGTCCCCGACCAGGTTGCCAGGCCCGGGCCCTGGGTGCACTCGACGGTGTGGCGCCCCGGCGCGACCGCGCGCTCGAGCGTCCGGTTGGCGCGGACCGCGGCGCCGCCGTCGATCGACAGGTTGCACCAGGTGTCGAACACGAACGTCACCCGCGCGGGCTCGACCGGCGCCGGAAGCGCGATCCGCGGGTCGGGCGCGGCGGCCCCGTCGGATGCGTCCGGTGCGGCCGCGTCGATCGGGGGCGCGGGGTCGACCGGCGTGACCGTCGACCCCGCGGGCCGCGCGTCGGTCGCGCGCGGTCGGACCCCGGTGAGCGCGCCGCGACCGCCATCGCCCGGGAGCGCGTCGGGTGGCGCGGCATCGACCGGCGCGGCGGTGACCACCGCCGGGCCGGGTGCATCGGGCGCATCGGGCCCGGCGTCGACCGGGGTCGCCGCCAGGCTGGCGTCGACCGGGCGCGCGGTGGCCGCGGGATCGAGCCCGATCAGGACGACCCCGGCGCCGGCGACCGCGACCGCGCCGCCGGCGATCGCGGCGAGCAGCCAGCGCGGACGCCCCGGTCGGCCGATCGCGGCGGCCAGCGCGACCGCCTCGGGATCGGCGGGGGCCAGCGCCAGCGCCCGATCGAGCAGCGCCAGGGCCTGCGGCAGCGTGCGCCGGGCCCGGCCCTCGCGCGCGCGCGCGACCAGCCGCGCGACCACGGCCGGCCGCCGCGCCGCCTCCCACCCGGTGCGATCGGCGGCGAACGCGCGCACCTCGTCGGCCGGCTCGCCCAGGCCGCCGCCGGCGACCACCGCGCGCAGGGCGGCGGCCGCGAGGGTCGCCGATGCCGGCCGGCCCGCCGGCTCGGGCGCCATCAACCGCTGGATCAGGCGCGACAGCTCGCTGCCGACCGCAGGTCGCCGGCGCACCGCCGGGGTCGCGGTGCCCTTGGCGGCATCGGTGACGATCTTCGCGGTCGGCCCCGCGTACGGCAGGCTGGCGGTCGCGAGCTGATACAGCATCGCGCCCACCGAGTAGAGATCGCTGCGGGCGTCGACCGGGTTGCCCAGCGCCTGCTCGGGCGCCATGAACGATGGGGTGCCGAGCAGCGCGCCGGTGCGGGTGACCAGCGAGTCGTCGTCGTCGAGGCGGGCCACCCCGAAATCGGCGAGCAGCAGCCGGCCGTCGTCGGCGAGCATCAGGTTGGCCGGCTTGACGTCGCGATGGACGATCCCGGCCGCGTGGGCCACCGCGAGCGCGTCGCAGGCCAAGGCGCCGATGCAGGCGACCAGCTCGGCCAGGAGCGGCCCGCCCGCCTCGGCCACCTCGCGCAGGCTCTGCCCGCGCACCAGCTCCATGACGATGTACGGCGGCCGGCGGTCCTGGCCGCCGCCGACGTCGTAGACGCGCAGGATGTTGGGGTGCTCGAGGCCGGCCGCGGCGCGCGCCTCGCGCTGGAAGCGGCGGGTCAGCTCCTCCTTGCGGGCCAGGTGCGGGAACAGGACCTTGACCGCGACGTCGCGGCGTAGCTCGGTGTCGCGCGCGCGGAACACCGAGGCCATGCCGCCGGCGCCGAGCTCGTCGCCGACGACATACCGGCCGAGGTTGTCACCCGGGTTGACCGCGCGCGGCGACCCGCCGGCCGAGGCCGACACCGGGTGGGGCCCCGCCTCGGACGGCGCCTCCCCGTCAGTGACGGTCTCGGCGACCCCGAGCTCGCCTGGCCCGCCGGCACCGGCCGGGGCCCCCGGGCCGGAGCGGCCGCCCCGGTCGCCGGTCATCATTTACCAGGTGGCGAAGTCCACACCACGTAGCCGGCACCGCGGTGCTTGGCGGCGCGCATCGCCTGTCCGAGCCGGCGGCCGAGCTCGTCGGCGCCGGTGGGACCCAGACCGTCGGTGGTCGCGACCGCGATCACGACCGCGAGCGAGGCGCCACAGCCCGGGAACAGCTCGGCCCGCATCGCGCTTGCGCGCTCGACCAGCCGCTCGGCGAGCGCGGTCGCCTGGGCCGGGCCGGTCACCGCGATGAAGTCGGAGCCACCGAGGTGACCGACGAACGCGCCGCCGTCGCTGATCGCGCGAGCCTCGTCGATGATCAGGTTGGCCAGCGCGCGGACCGAGTCCTCGGACTTGCCGAAGCCGATCTGGTCGGCGTACTCGTCGAAGCCGGCGACGTCGATGTGCAGCGACGCGACCGGCTTGCCGCCGCGCAGCAGCTCCTCGAGGTGACCGTCGATCGCGCGCGAGCCCGGCAGGTCGGTGGTCGGGTTGCGATCGCGCTCGCGCTGGGTCGAGCGGATCAGCGCCTTCACCCGCGCCGAGAACTCGCGCAGATCGAACGGCTTGCCCATGTAGGCGTCGGCGCCGGCCTCGAGCCCCTCGACCTGGTGGTCGACCGAGGCGAGCGCGGTCAGCATCAGGATGGGCGTGCGCGACCACATGACATCGGCCTTGAGCCGGCGCGCGACCTCGAGGCCGTCGAGCCGCGGCATCATCACATCGAGGATCAGCAGGTCCGGGTCGTGAGCGCGGACCAGGCGCAACGCCTCTTCCCCGTCGACCGCCCGCAGGCACAGGAAGCCCTGATCCCCCAGGGCCATGTTGACCATGTGGGCGATGGCATCATCGTCCTCCGCAACCACGATCTTCTTGAACATGGGCCCTCGAAGGTCATAACCCCGCGTGGACAGCCCGTCAACCGCCCGGACCGGGCTGGGGGGCCCGGCGCAGACCTTGCGCGTCCGGCGGCCGGGCCGGGTCTGCGTCCTCGACGTCACCGCCTGGGTGCGATAAGGATGCAGACCGTGTCGTCACCAGTCGATCCCCAGGTCGAGTCCACCACCCTCGACAATGGCCTGCGGGTCACCACGGTGGCGCTGCCGCACCTCCACACCGCGACGGTCTCGGCCTTCATCAAGGTCGGCTCGCGCTTCGAAGGACCGGCCGACAACGGCCTGTCGCACTTCGTCGAGCACATGCTGTTCCGCGGCACCGACCGGTTCCCGACCTCGCTCGCGCTCAACACCGCGATCGAGCGGCTGGGCTCGACCCTGAACGCCGAGACCGGCCGCGACTACACGCTCCTGTCGATGGGCTTCGAGCCCGAGCTGGTCGGCGCCGGCCTCGACCTCCTGGGCGAGCTGCTGACCCGGCCCCGGTTCGGTGACATCGAGCTCGAGCGCGCGCTGGTCCTCGAAGAGATCAACGAGGACTACGACGAGGACGAGATCGAGATCAACGCCGACGATATCGCGCGTGGCCTGATGTTCGACGACCACCCGCTCGGCCAACGCATCATCGGTCCGCGCCAGAACGTCGCCGGGTTCGGCGAGGCCGACGTCCGCGCCCACTTCGCG
Source organism: Kofleriaceae bacterium (assembly GCA_046597055.1). Taxonomy (GTDB): domain Bacteria; phylum Myxococcota_A; class Polyangia; order Haliangiales; family Haliangiaceae; genus UBA2376. The sequence continues at coordinate 33,969 of JBKJLC010000179.1, forward strand.
CGCTACTACGGGGCCCGCAACACGATCCTGTGCGTCGCAGGGCCGGTCCGCCACGGCGACGTGGTCGAGGCCACGCTGCGCCACCTCGGCGCCCTGCCCGCCGGCTCGACCGAAGACCCGATCCCGGCGCCGGCCAGCCCCGGCAAGCCGCGCTGGAAGCACGTCCGTGACTCGGGCGCGCAGACCAGCCTGGCGATGCTGTTCCGCGGCATTCCCGAGCTGGATCCCTCGTACCCGGCCTTCGTCGGGCTGCTGCGGGCGCTCGACGACGGCATGTCGACCCGGCTCCACTACCAGCTCGCCGACCAGAAGGGCCTGGCCTACTCGATCGGCGCCGGCATCGAGCCGCTCGCCGACGCCGCGCTGTTCGAGGTCTCGGGCGCGACCGCCAACGCCAAGCTGCCGACCCTGGTCGCCGAGATCCTGAAGCTGCTCGGCGGGTTGCGCGAGGACCGGATCAGCGAGGACGAGCTCGCCAAGATCCGCACCCGATACCGCTACGAGACCCTGGCCTCGCTCGACGATCCGTCGGCGATGGCCGGCTGGTTCGGCGGCACCGCGCTCTACTACCCGCCGCCGAGCCTGTCGGAGCGGCTGGCCGCGATGGCGCGGGTGACGCCGGACGACATCGTCGAGGCAGCGCGCCGGGTGCTGGCGCCGACCGAGCTGGTGCTGGCCGCGGTCGGCGCGCTGTCCAAGGCGCGGGTCGGCGAGCTGCGCGAGGTCATCGGGAGCTGGTCGTGATCTGGCGCCGAATCGCCGGGCTCCTCGTCAGCGTCGGGCTAGCTGGCTGTGGTGCCCATACCGCACCGGCGGTGGCCCCCGCGGCACCCGCGGCACCGGCGACGACACCCAGCCTGGTCGACGTCGAGGCGGCGCTGCGAGCGGCGCCGGCCTGGCGCGCCGACGTGGAGATCACCGCGACCGGCGCCATTTCGGCGTCGATCGCGGCCACCGTGCTGGTCGCCCCGGGCGGCAAGGTCCGCATCGAGGCGACCGGCGCGCTGATGACTCACCCGGTCGACCTGACCTGGGTCGCCGATGGCACCCGCACCTCGACCGCGCCCACGGTGCCGGCCGCGCTGACGGAGGCGACCGCGATCGGGATCGTCCGCATGGGCCTGCTCCACAACCTCGCGCGGCTGAGCGCGGGCGCGGCGCCCGACCACGCCGAGGGCGGCGCAGCCACCTGGGTGGTCGCCCGCGACGCCGCACCCCTGCCGGGCGGCGAGCTCGGCTACCGGCTCGTGGTCGACGGCAAGGACTCGGCCGACGTCGTGGTCGCGATCGATCCGGCCGGTCCGGTCCTGACCCGCCGGCGCATCACGGTGCACTTCGACGAGGGCGACATGGTGGTCGAGGAGCGCTACCGGTTCGATCTGGCGCCGACCCTGGCCGCCGACGCGTTCGTGATCCGCTGACGCAGGGTGGCTCCCTCGGCGAGCACGCGGGCTGAGGGGTTGGATCTGGATCGCCTGGTTGCCGGCGCAGCGCTCGTCAACCGTCCGTCCGGCAGAGGGCAGCGCTCAGGATCCCGTAAAACTTCCCGGTGTCACTGAGCGGGTTGCTCAGAATACGTTTACGACCACGCGGACACGCGAAAGCGCGCGTCGCGCGATCAGGCGGCTGATGTTGTGCGCCAGCAGCTTGAGCAAGATCTCGGCGGCGATGCCGCGTTCGTGGCGGGTAGTGGCGCGCCGGTACTTCATGGTGGC
>JBKJLC010000184.1:0-45656 GCA_046597055.1 Kofleriaceae bacterium
TCACGATGCCCATCGATCAGGCGGCCTTGGTGTCCATCAACAGGGCCGCTCGGTAACAGGAGAGGCCAGAGTTTTAGATGGAGCAGTCGATCGTGTCCGTTGTCAGAAGAATTCGGCTACCGTGCCGCAATGAGGCATGCATGGGGTTGGCTGGTAGCCGTCACGACCGGATGCGGGGCGGTCAATAATTCACCTGATGCGGGTGCTCTGGCCGATGCCGCAGATGCTCCCACCGATGCTTCGACCGATTCGCGGACGGGACCTAGCCTCGGTGTGTTCACCATCGACACAGTAGGCCTCAACACGCCGCGGATGCAGTTTGCGCTGCAGCCGATTTTGTCGAAGGTTTACGTAATCGGGGGGCGCACGAGTGCGAACGCCGCCGTTGACTCGGTTGAAATGTCGACCGTCAGCGCCAGCGGGTTCGGCACGTTCGAGACGCTGACGCAGAAACTCGTACATCCGCGTGCCGGTGCCCTCTCGTTCGTGCTCTCGACAACAGCGGGCACGTATCTCTGGGTCATCGGGGGCTCGGATGCTTCCGGCAATCCGGTCACGCAGATCGAGCGCGCACCGATTGGGGGCACGGGCGAGATCGGTGGTTTCTCAGTGGTCGTCACCGACGGCAACGAGAGCCGGCGGATCGGTGCTACGTTTACTAGCGCCGGCAACCCTCATGTGATCGGCGGTGCCGTAGCTGGCGCGATGCGCGCCAACGTCGCTCGCACGACCGTTACAGGGGACACGATGGCCCCTTTCACACCGCTGGGGGCGACACCGGCGCTCGCTACCGCGCGGCACTACGCGACGAGCGCGGAGAGTGTTACTGCGATGCGCGCGTACATCATTGGAGGGCAAGATCTCGCAGGCGCGGCGACACACAAGACTGATCTTGTATCGTTCTCGAATGGCGGCATCGGCAGCATCGTCGCGGGACCAGATCTCTCGATTGCACGCACCGGGGCAATGAGCGTTGTTGCTGGTGATCGTGTTTGGGTCATGGGAGGCGGAACCGGCAGCGCGTCGCTCGATTCGATCGAATGGATCGACGTAGACGACGACACCTTTGCGACCGATCCCGCAACACTGTCCGTTGCACGCGCCTTCGGTGCACCGTACAGGTTCGGGTCGACCGTATGTCTCGTGGGCGGCACGGCGAACGGCGTCGCGTCAGGCGTTACGGGCAGCATCACATGCGCGCCGATCATCGCGCCGTGAAGCGCGGCGCGGGGATACGAGCAGAGCGTCGCGCACACCTCAACTTCGACGAGCTTGCGAGCGGGTGTGTCGCGAAATCGGTGGGGGACGCCGGGTATGACGCGCGCGGCGACACGCTTCGGCCGGGCTGACCCCCGAAGGGCACTGCCGGTTTCCGTTTCTGTCTGAACCGGCGCGCGCTCGTCCCGACGAGCGCGCCGACGAGCCAAGCAACGAGCGCGAGATGGAGGCGTCGCGTAGTTCGTGGCAGCCATCCTGGCAGCAAGCACCCAGCGAACGATGCTAACTATGCGACATTCCACGCTGGCAGAAAGAACTGCCTGTAACTCGAGTCTCCGGAACGAAGCGCATGGGGATGGATCGGCGTCGTGGTGTGGTCAATAGCCCTCGGTCGAGGGACGAGCGACCAGCGCCATCACCCGCGCCCGCAGGGTCGCCGGCTTCCACGGCTTGCCGACCACCTCGTCGACCTGGCCGTCGCGCAACGCCTCCGCCACCACCGCGTCATCATAGCCGGTCACCAGCACCAGTCGGACCGACGGCCAGCGCGCGCGCACGACCCGGGCCAGCTCGGTGCCCAGCTCGCCGACCAGGGCCTGGTCGGTCAGCACGGCGTCGAAGCGTCCGCCCTCCAGCACCGCCAGCGCCTCTGCCACGGTGGACGCGGCGACCACCTCGCAGTCGCGCGCGAACGTGCGGATCATGAGGTCGCGGTTGTACACCTCGTCGTCGACCACCAAGACCCGGACCCGGGCCGGGCCATCAGCCATGGTGGGGCGACTCGGCGGCCGGCGCGGGACCACGGACCGGGAGCAGCACCACGAACTCGGCGCCGGCGCCGGCGCGGTTCTCCCACCGCAGCTGCCCGCCGTGCGCACGCACGATGTTGGCGCTGATCCACAGGCCGAGCCCGGTGCCCTCGCCGACCTCCTTGGTCGTGAAGAACGGGTCGGTGATCTTGGCCATCAGCTCGGGCTTGATGCCGGGTCCGGAGTCGGAGATGGCGACCCGCAAGGCGCTACCGTCCTCGACCACGTCGATCGCGACCTCGATCCACCCGGTCCCCGAGATCGCCTGGGCCGCGTTGGTCAGGATGTTCATGAACACCTGGTTGACGTGGCCGGCGTTGCACACCACCCGCGGCAGCCCGGGCGCGACCCGCCGCCGCACGTCAACCCGGTTCTTCAGCAGCGGGCCGATCAGGTTGAGGGTCGTGTCGATTCCGGCGACCACGTCGGCCTCGGCCAGCTCGGTGCCGCCGGTCCGCGCGAAGCTCTTGAGGTCGGCGACGATGTCGGCGGTGCGCTCGGCACCGGCGCGGATCGATCGCACCAGCTTGCGCCAGTCGTCGACCAGGAAGTCGAGCTCGATCTCGCGCTTGACCTGGTCGAGCCTGGTCCGCAGGGGCTCGGGTAGGTCCGGGTGATCGACCACCGCGACCAGCCGCAGCAGGTCCTCCATGTACTGGCCGAGAAAGTCGACGTTGCCGTAGACGAAGTTGATCGGGTTGTTGAGCTCGTGCGCGATGCCCGCGACCAGCCGCCCCAGCGACGACATCTTCTCCTGGTGGACCAGCTGGGCCTGGGCCGCCCGCAGCTCGGCGGTGCGGTCGCGCACCTTCTCCTCGAGGTTCTCCTTGGCTCGACGTTCGAGCTCGAGCGCGACCTTGAGGCGGCGCTGGATTCGCACGTCGGCGGTGACGTCGCGGTAGGTCTCGACCACCACCGGCTCGCCCTGCTCGAGCTCGATCAGCGCACCGGTGACGATGAACGTCAGCTCCTCGCCGTCGGCGGCGCGGGTGGCCCGGATCTCGTCGACCCGCAGCCGGCGTCCGCCCTCGCGCACCTTGCAGCCCAGGCACGCGGCCTTGCAGATCTCGAGCTCGAACAGCTCGAAGCAGCGGGCCCCGGCCTTGACCCGCTCGGCCAGCTGGCGGCCGCGCAGCCCGGTCAGCGCCTCGTAGGCCTGGTTGTAGTGCAGCACCCGCCGCTCGGCATCGAGCACGACCTGCGCATCGACGCTGCCGTCGATGAGCTTGATGATCTGGTCGTACAGCGCTGGCACTAGGCTCGGGGCATCAGGACTCGGCCAGGAACGACAGGTACCGCTCGGGCAGATCGTCGAACTCCATCGCGGCGCCACACTGCGAGCAGGTGAAGCTCGGCAGTCCGACCGTGGTCTGGCCCTGGCTGGCGACGTCGATCAGCTTCTCCTCCTCGAGCCCGCACGTCTCGCACACGTACGGCGCGTAGAACGAGCGGATCTTGGCCGGCCCGCGGAAGTTGTGGATCATGTTGAGCTGCGTGACGATCGCAGGCGAGCAGTGACTGAAGCTGAGGTCGGTGACCTGGGGCAGGTCGCGCACAAAATTGACCCACTCGCGGACACCGCAGCTGTTGATGCGGCGAACCTCGGCCAGCTGGAACGCGACCTCGCCACGCAGCTTGCGGCGCAGCTCGACGAAGTCGGCGTGCTCGTCGATCTCGCCGACGAACTCGACCGTGGTCAGCCCGGGGCGATCACGGATGCGCCACGAGAGCGCGACCGGCTCGATCCCCCGGCTCTCCCCACCGTTCATCATGGCCGCTCCGGTCACTCCATCCGCGCCGGCGGGCGCTCGAAGTGCTGGCGCACACCAGTCAGCGCCGTGTCATCGAGCGTCTCGGGCTCGACCAGCACGTCCTTGGCATCGAACCGCACCGGATCGGGCGCGGCGAACACGCCCCGCTTGATGACCTTGCCCATGCGGCCGGCCAGGCCCTGGTAGCTCGCCTTCGACGGCGAGGTCCAGCCCGAGATCGCTCCGCCGCCGCCGAACCCGGTGACCGCGGCACCGACCTTGGTTGTCACGCTGTCGGGCACCTTGCCGTTGAGCTGCACGAACGCCGGGTTGGGGACCGCGCCGGTGTCGAACACCTTGGCCAGCCCCTTCTGCGAGCCGACCGGCGCGAACACGCCCTGGGCGCTCTTGTACGACGCGACCTCGGCGACCGCGGCGGTCAGGTCGGGCTTGGCGACCCGGGCCGAGAAGAACGCGGGGTCGACCTCGGACTCGAGCATCGCGTTGTCGATGAACGCGTTGTCGTTGCAGCCGGTCTGGACGTACGCGAGCTTCTTGCCCTTGAGCGCCTGCATGTCGCCGCCGGCGCCCGAGTACAGGGCCCAGCCGCGGCTGGTGCTGCCGCCGATGGTCGCGTTGGCCAGCAGCTCCCAGCCCATGTTGGCCGCGTAGCACTGCCCCTCGACGATCGCGAAGTCGACGCCCGAGCCCTTCAGCTGCGAGAACGCCGCGAACGACTTCGCCTCGGTCTTGATGCCGGTCTGGGCCTCGATCGCTCTGGCCAGGCCCTGCGCGTACTGGAGGCGAGCCTGGGCGGTGCCGAACTCGACGCTAGGCGCGTAGATGCCGACCGTGAGCTTGGCCGGGCCCGCCGGCTGAGCGTCACCGGTCTGCACCCAGACGAGAGCGGCCGCGGCGACGACGGCAGCGGTCGGGACGGCGATGGTCAGTTTGCGCATATGTACCTCCGGGTCCCTGTGAGCGGCTGCGAACGGATCGAGTGCAGCGAGCGCAGAACTTGGTGGTGCTTCCTAGTAGCCATAGATCCGCTTCTTCGCGTCGATCCACTTCTGGAGGTCCTTCACCTGGACGCCCTTGCCGCGCGCGCGCTGCCAGGCGTCGTAGGCGTCCTTGGGCCGCCCCAGCTGCTCGTAGACGATGCCGAGGTTGACGTACGCCTCGGCCGGCGTGCCGCCGAGGTCCTCGAGCACGTTGACCTTGCCCTTGTCCAGATCGAGCGCGGCGCGGTTGTTGACGAGCCGGCGGCGGATGTCGTCGTTGGCGTACTTGGCGGAGTTGTCGATCGTCTTGAGGGCCTGGCCGGTGCGACCGCCGCGCCAGTGATCGTAGGCGACGAACTCCCACGACGAGGCGATGAGATCCTTCACCTTCACCGCGAACCCGCCGGTGGCGCCGCCCTGCAGCGCGGTGAACTCGCCAGCCGCCTTCTGGCGCGACGCCGGGTTGTTCGACCGGTACTCGGCGTAGGCGCCGAAGAACTGGCTACCGACCTTGTTGTACGGCGGCCGCAGGTAGGCGCCCTGGTTGCCCTTCTGGGCCAGGTTCTTGAAGATCCGGCCGGCCTCGTTGTTGTCGCCCTTGTCGAGCAGCGCCAGGGCGTAGCTGAACTCGAACGCCGGCGGCTCAGTGCCGCGCAGCAGCGCCGGCTCGCGGGTCGCGCGCTCGAAGTCGGCGGCGGCCTCGGTCGCCTTGCCGGCCTTGATCGAGCGCCAGCCGCGGCGGAACAGCGCCAGCGCCAGGTTGCGCTTCGCGGCCTGCCCGACCTCGGGCACCTGGGCCGAGAACTGGACCGCCGCCGCCAGCTTCTCGACCGCGTCGTCGAGGTTGCTGTCGAGCATGAGCGGCGCCCACTCGGTGTAGATCTCGGCGGACAGCAGGTTTGCCTGGAGCTTGCGCGCCTCCTTGTCGGCCTCGACGAAGTGGCCGGCCGCCTTTGCGCGATCCGGCTTCTTCACGCACAGGAACGTGCGGCCCATCAGTCGCTCGTAGACGAGCGCGTAGCCGCGGCGGTTGCCCTTGAGCTTGTCGAGCTGGCGCTGGGCGCCCTCACAGTCGTTCTTCTCGATCGACAGGACCGCCATGTTGAGCGCGGTCATCGGCGCGCGAGCGTCGACCCCGGCCGCTTCCTCCAGGAACGCCTGGGCGGTCTTGGGGTCGTTCTTGTCCAGCGCGGTCCCCGCCTGGGCATTGATGGTCTCGACCAGGCCGCGGCGGACCTGGACATCCTTGGGGCGCAGCGCCACCGCGGACTCGAAGCGCGCCCGCGCCACCGTCAGCTTGCCCTGGTTGTAGAGCGCCTTCGCGGAGACCAGGTACAGCCCCACCGCTTCCTCGGGCGACGCGGTCGCGAAGTCCTTCCGGGCCACCTGCTGGTCGGCGACGATCAGCGCGTCCTTGTCGCGGCGCGCGGCCAGGTAGGCGCTGCCGAGCTCGATCGCGAGCTCGCGGCTATCGGGGGTCGCCTTGTTGCCGTCCTCGAGCTTCTGGATCGCGGTCGCAAGGTTCGGGTTCTGCCCGGTCCCCGAGAACGGCAGGCGGCGATAGGTGCGCCCCATCTGGATCGAGAGGTTCGCCTTTTCCTTGCCCTGGTTCGGGCGGAGCACCTTGTCGGCGCGCAGATAGTTGTCGAGCGCCTGCTGCCACTCCTTCTCCTGGAAGTACGTATCGCCGATGAGGATGAAGGCGCGCGCCTCGTTGGGCTTCTTCTCGCGATAGCGAGCGGCGGCCTCGCGCGCCTTCGACGGCAGCTTCTTGGCGAGGTACGCGATCCCGAGGTTGAACCAGACCGAGCCGTTGGCGTCGACCCGGGTCGCGTCGCGGCTCACGCGCTCGCACACCGCGATCGCCTGATCGAACTTGCCGAGGCCGGTGTAGCCGGCGCACAGGCCGTTGTCGGCGTTCGCCGAGGCCCGGCCGATCTTGCCGAACTTGCGCTGCAGCACCTCGAACTTGCCGATCGCCTTCTCGTAGTCGGCGACCGCGTCCGCGCGCTTGCCGTCGCGCAGCCCGCCGCGGGCCCGGGTCAGGTAGGACAGCCCGACCCGGATCAGCGGATCGAGATCGTTCTTCTCGAACTCGACCGGGCGGTCGCGCAGGTACGCCTCGTAGGCGTTGATCGTCTTGCCCGGGTCGCGGTTCGCGTAGAACTCGCCGATCAGGTTCTGGTTCAGGTACGCCCCCGGCTTGCGGACGACCACCTTCTCCGACAGCTCGACGGCGCCCGGCTTGTCGCCGGTCGCCCACAGGATCAGCGCCTCCTTCTCGAGCACCTCGGGAGCCTCGGGGTGCTGCGCCTTGGCGACCTTCCGGATGAACTCGAGGCCGCCCTTGTAGTCCTTCTCGATGAAGTAGATGTCGGCCCGCTTGCCGTAGGCCTCGGCCGACACCTGACCGGGGGCCTGGCGGATGGCGCGATCGTAGGCGGCCGCCGCCTTGCGTAGGTTGCCGTCCTCGAAATAGCGATCACCCTCGCGCAGGTCGTCGGTAGGATCGGCGATGGCGGTGCCGAGCAACGCCGCAGTCACCAACCCCAGCGCGGCCAGCGCGCGCGAGATGCCTCGCGAGTTCGTACGAGCCGTGGATGCGAGCACGGGTCCTCCTCTTCTCGTCCGCGATCGGACGATGGTCCCTCGACCAGCAACGGTGTTCAAACGTAGCGCGACCCGGCCGACCGCGCCCCTCGCGCGTGCGGCCGAGCAAGTGTGAGTCTCAGAGAATTCTGCCGATGACGAGCGTGATGTCGTCCTTGCGAGGTGTCTCGCCGAAGAAATTCGCGGCGTCGGTCACCACCGCGTCGCGGATCTCGCCGGGATCGAGCGCCGCGGCGCGTCGGACCGAGGCGCGGAACCGCTTCTCGCCGTACTCCTCGCCGTTGCTGCTCTCACATTCGACGATTCCGTCGGTGTAGAACACGAGGATGTCGCCGGGCAGAAGATCGGTGGACTTGATCTCGTACTTCGACTCCTTGATGTCTCCGAGGCGGTTGCCGCGGATCATCAGGGAGCCAAACTCGCCCTGACCTTCGGTGCTCCGGTACAGGTACGGGAAGTTGTGGCCGGCGTTGGCGTACGTGATCGTGCGCTTCTTGATGTCGATCACCGCCGCGAAGCAGGTCATCACAAACTTGCGCTTGGCGCTGTGGTAGATCGCGCCGTTCATGATCTCGAGCAGCTTGGCCGGATCGATGAGATCGTTGTTGACCGACAGCGCGACGTCGCAGGCGGCCTTGGCGGCCGCGGTGATCATCGCCGACGGCACGCCGTGGCCGGTGACGTCGCCGATCACCAGCAGGACCTTGTCGCCCACCATGTCGTGCCAGGTCCACCAGTCGCCGCCGCACTGCGACGCCGGCTGGAAGTAGCCGGCGAACCGGAACGACTCGCGGTCGACCGGGTCGTGGGTCGGGACCAGGGTCTCCTGGATCGTCTTGGCGACCTCGAGCTCCTTCTCCATCGTCGCCTTCTCGGCGGTCTGCTGGAGGAGCACGACCAGCTGGTCGGCCATGAAGTTGAAGTTCTCGCCGAGCACGCCGATCTCGTCGGTCGACTTGACCTCGACGCGGGCGTTGAGATCGCCGCGGGCGATCTGGTCGGCCTTCCACGACAGCAGCTTGATCGGCTTCGAGATCTGCACGCCCTGGAAGATCGCGAGCAGCGTGCCGATCAGCACGAACAGCGCGCCAACCGCGCCGGTCTTGACCGCGGCCTTGCGCGACTCGGCTTCCTTGTTCTTGGCGCTCTCGGCCGCGAACTCGTCGATCCGCGACAGATCGTAGGCGAAGGCGACGTAGCCCTGGCGGCTGTCACCGGGATCCTCGGCGGCGGCGGCGGCGGCGGTCGGATCAGCGGTGCCGCTGAACACCGGATAGCCGAAAACCTGCAGCTTGCCGTCCTCGCCGGTGAGCTCGATCGACACGCGCGGATCGGCGTCGTTCTTTCCGGCGCGCGCCACCCACGTCTCCATGATCTTCTTCCACGAGTCATGCTTCACGGGGACGTGCATCTCGGCCGGGTAGTCGGCGCGGTCGCACTTGTCGTCCTTGCGCTTGCAGTACGAGATGAGGTTCTTGTCGCGCCCCAGCACGTAGACCAGCTTCAGCGTCGGGTCTTGCTTGAGCGCCTTCTCGACGAGCTGCTGGATCTCGGCATCCTGGTTGTTGATCAGGAGCGGCACCAGCGCGGACGCGAACACCTGCGTGTTCGCTTCGCCCTTGCTCTCGAGCTGCTGGCGGAACACCTCGGTCTTTTCGCCAGCGGACTTGTCGTACGCCTCACGAATGTTGCAGGTGTTCAGCGCTCCGAAGCCCACGACGGTCATGAGGATCAGGAACGTCGTGGTCAAGATCATCTTGACCGACAGGCTCAGTCCGGCGCGCTTTGCCATTGGCGTTGCCATGTTACGGCGGCGTTGCGGAACGGGTCAATCAACCGGGTCGTCTTGGTTCAGCGACTACATTCTCACTGCAAAGTTTCAGTAGAACCGGTCGCAACGCGCGCCATGTGGGGCACCCGCCTACGCGTGCTTATCGAAGTGCGCGGGCAGAACCTGCGGCATCTCCCGAGGCAACGGGGACCTGCCGCGCGGGGACAGGCGAGGTCCGGCGCCGTCTGTTACGATCGCGCGCGATGGAAGGCCAAGCCGCGCTCACCCAGTTCCTCACCGAGTTCAAGCGGGTGGCCAACGCGATCGTCGACAGCTACTTCATCGTCGACACCGACCGGCGCATCGTCGACTTCAACCGCGCCTTCTTCGCGATGCTGCCGCGCCAGGTCGCGCGCGGCCTCAAGGGTAAGCGTTGCTTCGAGGTGGTCGAGCACAACATCTGCCGCACCGAGTGCATCGCGATGCAGTGCTGGAACGACAACCGCCACGTCCGCCTCGACGAGATCAGCAGCAAGGTGCTCGGCGAGCCCGACGCCAAGGAGCTGCGCTTCATCTTGTCGGCGGTGCCGATCACCGACGAGGCCGGCGTCCACGTCGGCGCGCTCGAGATCCAGCGCAACGTCACCGACGAGGCCGTGGTCCAGATCAAGTACCAGGAGATGCTCGAGACCGAGGCCCGCGAGCGCGAGCGCCTCGCCAACCAGATTCGCGCGCGCACCAAGGAGCTCCTCGAGACCAACCAGCTCCTGCTCAAGACGCAGAAAGAGCTGCTCTCGTACAAGAAGGGCCTCTCGGCGTAGCGCTGCGCGCGACGCCGAGAGATCCGCGCACCCTGAGCCAGGCCGAGCCCCGCGAGGCCGCCGCCGAAGGCTCGGCGTAGCGCTGCGCGCGACGCCAAAACCGCGCGGCCCGCCCTCTTCCGTTCGTCCTGAGCCCGAGCGAGCGAAAGCGAGCTCGGTGTCGAAGGACGCCGTGCCTCCGATTGGAGGGCGCCCTTCGACACGCGCCCCCTTCGGGTGCGCGGATCAGGCCCGACCCCGCCCCGCCAGAATCTGGAGGGCCCGCGCGGGCCCCGCCCGCGGCCTACTTGCTCGAGAAGAGCAGGAAGCCGAGGACGGCGATGGCGGCGAGCAGGACGGCGACCAGCACGTAGATGATCGCGCTCGACTTGGGCTGCACGATGGCCGGCCGCTCGCCGACCACCGCGGACCCGAAGCCCGGTGAGCCGGGATTGCTGCCGGGGTTGGTGCCGGGGACGTTGAAGCCGGGACGGCTGCCCGGGTTGGTCCCCGCGAACGAGCCGACCGGCCGCATGCCCGGATGGGTCGTCGTGGTCACCGGCGTCATCGACGGCCGGCTGCCCGGCCTGGTGATCATCGGCGCGCTCCCCGGCCGCGAGATCGACGGCAGCGACGGCACGCTCGGCAGCGACGACACCGACGATGCCGACAGGCTGGCGGTGCCGGTGCGCGAGCGGATCTTCGACTTCTCACCCTGGTCGCTGGTCGCGAACTCCTTGATGACGCCGTTGATCTTCTCGGGCTCCGCGATCTTCTTCTGGTTGGAGAGGAACGCGAAGTACGAGTCGGCCATGTCGTCGAAGTCCATGACGAGATCGCACTCGTCACAGCGACAGGTGGGCGGCTCGTGCGGGGGCGGACCCATGTCCGACGCCTCGACCAGCAACACCTTCTCTTCGTCGCACTCGGGACAGAAGTACGGGACGTAGAAGCTCTTGACGACTCCGTTCCCGGTGAAGTTATTGACGAGGTTGATCTGCGCCACGATCGCGGGCGAGCACTCGACGAGGACCGACCGCGTCGACTGGCCTTCGAGCTTGCCGAGCCAGTTGACCCAGTCGCGCACCCCGCACGAGTTGATGCGCTCGATCTCGCCGAGGTCGATCACCGCCGTTCCCGACGGGATCTTGTCCGTCAGGGTCGTCAGCTCATTGTCTTCGTCGATGACGCCGCTCAGCTTGACGTAGCTGACGTCGTCCCGGTGGTGCACCGACGCCTGGAACTTCTGGCTCATTGCGTCTCCCGCTGGACGTAATCCGTGTAGTGGCGATTACGAACGTACCCGAGTACTCCCAACTGCGAAAGCATATCCCGTTCGCCGACACCAATCCAGTTGCCACGGGGCATCTCTTGCCTCCACGGCCTGCCCGTTCAGGTCGGTAGCTGCGACGACGTCAGGTGCTCGCGTAGGCGCTGGTAATCATCGGACAGGTAGAAGCGCACAAGATCGGCGCCGCCGAGCACCGCGCCGAGCGCCTGGTTGCCCTCGTGCGCCAGCGGCATCTCGCCGGTGAGCCGCGCGATCATCCACGTCGCCGCCGAGAAGTCGTCGCACGCGAGCAGCCCGCCGCGCTTGGCGGTACCGAGCATGCCGTCGATCCAGATGTCCCCGTCGACCTCGCGACCCCAGCCCTGGTGGCGCTCGAGCACCTTCTGCGCCCGCTTCGGGAGCGCCTTCACGAACTCGTTGGTCGGGCCCGGCCGATCCGGCTCGGGCAAGAGCAGCGCCTTCATGAAGTTGCCCAGCTCCGAGCGCTGGCGCCGCCCGAGGTGGTGCAGGAACGCGTAGCCGCCGCGCAGCGCCTCGAACGCCCAGCCGAGCAGGTAGCGGCGCGGGCCGTCGCCGTCGCTGACCAGCGAGCGGTCGATCACGATCAGGCGGCGCGGCGCCGCGACCATCGCGAGCAGGCCCGGCACCCGTTCGCCCACGAACACCTCGGCGTCGGTCCCGGTCAGGCGTGCGACGTCGGCGACCGCGACCTTGAGGCCGGCGTCGTCGAGCGCCTGCACCGGCACCAGGTTCTCGCCCAGCAGCGGCGCCGGGTACAGCGCGCCCAGCTCGGTCGAGGCCGCGGTCAGCACCTCGCCGAACGGATCGCGGGCAGCGGTGGTGCAGAGCAAGCGCGCGCGCAGCTCGTCGTCGAGCGCGCGGCGCACCGGGTGGTACGGCAGCGCCGCCCGTAGCTTGACCACCGCGCCCAGGTCGACGTCCTCGGCGAAGCCGAGCTGCTCCATCACCATCAGCGAGCGGGCCGCGCGCTCGGGCTCGCCGACCCGGGTGTAGAACGAGGCGATCAGCCGGTAGGCCGGCGCGTGGTGGATGTCGCGCTCGATCACCTTGCGCAGCTCGGCGATCGCCTTGCTCGGGTCGTCGATCGCGTAGATCTCGGCGAGCGCGACCCGGTCGGGCGGGCTGTCGTCGACGCCGAGGATGCCGCGGTAGGCCTCGATCGCCGCCGGCCGGTCGCCCGAGGCGAGCAGGATGCGGGCGAGGCCACGCTGCAGCGCGACCGCCGCGCGCGGACCGCCCTTCTCCATCGCGGCGTGGGCCGCGTCGATCAGCAGGGTCTCGGCGCCGCGCTGATCGCCACCCTCGGCGGCCCGGCGCGCGAGCGCGAGCGCCGGCGGGGCGTAGCCGGGGTCGTACTCGACCGCGCGGCGGTACTGCGAGGTCGCCCCCCGCGCGTCGCCCGACACGTCGGTGATGCGGCCGCGGTAATAGTAGTAGCGAGCCAGGCTCTCCGGCGAGATCGCCGAGCCCGGCGCCGCCGCCAGCTCGATCACGCGGTCGATCGCGGCCCGGGCGTCGGGATATCGGCCGAGCAGGTAGTGCTCCTGCGCGAGCCGGTAGTAGGCCTCCTCGTGGGTTGGGTCGAGCCGGATCACCTCGTGCAGGACGTCGATCGCCCGCTGCGGCTCCATCTCGCAGTCGGCGTGGACCTCGACCTGGCGCATCAGCGCCAGCAGGCGCACATCGGGCGCCGGCGGCGGCGTCGAACCGAGGAACGTGGTGATCGCGTCGACCGCCAGCTGCCAGCGCCGCATGTTGAGGTGCAGCGTGATCATCGCCGACAGCACCGCGAAGTCGTTGGGGGCCAGCCCGAACGCCTCCTCGTAGAAGATCTGGGCGTGGTCGAGGTCGCCCTCGCGCTCCTTCATGCCGGCCTGCGCGATGCGGACCCGGGCCAGGAACGGGCCGGCGTCGTCGCGCTTCTTGTAGAGCTTCTCGAGCTCGCGGTAGATCGCGTCGAAGTCCCAGGCGTCGGGCTGCTTGCGCTGCAGCTCGAGCAGCCCGTCGAGCGCCGACAGGTTGTTGGGCTTGATCTCGAGCGCGACGATCAGGCTCTCGGCGGCGCCGCGGGCGTCGCCGGTCATCGCCGCGACCACGCCGCGCCGGCGGTAGAACTCGCTGCGGGTGTTGGGATCGCCCTCGCGCATCGCCTTGACGGCGAGCGCCTGGGCCAGCGGCAGCGCGCGCTGCCACTCGCCGGCGTCGAAGTAGTGCTCGAACAGCGCCTGGTTGGCCGGCAGGCACTCGGGATCGACCGCGAGCGCGCTCTCGTAGTAGTGCATCGCGCGATCGGGCTGGCTCAGGCGCGACTCGTAGATGCGGCCGATCTGCGCGAACACGCCGGCTCGCTCCTTGTCGTCCTGCCAGAGCTTCACCTCGAGCTCGAGGGTCTGGATGACGCGCGGCCAGTCCTCGCGCCGACGGTAGAGATCGCGCAGGCCGTGGACCGCGGGCAGGCACGACGGCGAGGTCTTGATCGCCGCGTCGTAGTACCGGATCGCGTCCTCCTCCTTGCCGAACTTGGCCTCCATCACCGAGCCGCACTTGAAGTACAGCAGGGCCTTGAGGTTGCGGTCGGTGGTGACGCGGATCTGGCGGCGGGTGACGTCGACGAACTCGGCCCACTGCTCGGTCGATTCGTAGATGCGACCGAGCGCCTCGAGCGCCTCCTTGTTGGCCGGTGCGATCTCGAGGATGCGCTGGTAGTGCTCGACCGCGCGCGACTCGTCGCGCAGCCCGTCCTCGCTGATCTGCGCGATGCGCTTGAGCAGCGTGGTGGCGGCGTCGCCGGCGGGCGCCGCGGCCAGCCGGTGGCGCAGCACCTCGACCAGCCGGCCCCAGTCGGACTGGCGCTCGTACCAGCGCTCGAGCGCGTCGAGCGCCTCGATGTCCGACGGGTCGATGTCGAGGATCTGCTGGTAGAGGCGGGCGGCCTCGCCGAAATCGCGCAGCTTGGCGGCCGCGACCCGGGCGCCGCGACGCAGGCTCTCGAGCCGGCGGTCGTCGTCGCGCGTCAGCCCCGCGCGCTTCTCGTAGACGGCGATGAGGCCGGCCCAGTCGTTCTTCTGCGAATAGATCGACTCCAGGAACTTCACCGAGGTGTCGTTCTCGGGATCGATCTCCACGACCTTGACGTACGAGGCGGCCGCCGACTCGAGCTCGCCGAGGTACTGCAGCTGGACCTGGCCGCGCCGCGCATACAGGTCGCCGAGCCGGTAGGCCCGCGACGCGCCGCTCTCGACCAGGTCGATCGCGCTCTGGTACAGCTTCATCGCCGCGGCCCAGCGCTCGTGCTTGTAGCAGAGCTTCTCGAGCGAGGTGAACACCTCGCGGTTGGCCGGGTCGGCGAGGAACGCCGCGGTGAACGCGGTGATCGCGCCGTCGGGGTCGCCCCGGTTCTGCTTGACCTGGCCGATGCGGCCGTAGAGCTGCGCGCGCTCGAGCTTGTCGATCGTCGCGTCGGCGCGGATCTCGAGCACCCGCATCAGGTCCTTGTCGCGGCCGAGCCGCTCGTAGACCCGCTCGAGCGCCTCGAGCGCGGGGACGTGGTGCGGATTGCGCTCGAGGACCGCCTCGTAGGCGAGCGCGGCGTCGGCCGGCTTGCCCAGCTTGCCGTCGCGCAGCTCGCCGAGCCGCATCAGGGTCGCGATCACCGCGTCGGGCGCGGCCCCGGGCGAGCCGGCCAGCTCGCGCTCGAGCGCGCCGGCCAGATCGCTCCACCGCTCGGTGCGTTCGAGCAGGCGGGCGAGGTCGCGGTGGCTGTCGCCCGAGCTGCCCTGGGCGGCGGCGAGCTGGTGGTAGCGGATCGCGGTCTCGACGTCGCCGAGCTTGTCCTCGGCCAGCTTGGCCAGCGCGGTCGCCAGGCGCGGCCGATCCGGCGGCGGCGCCGCGTCGATCTCCTGCTGGCGGACGTTGGACAGCTCGGTCCACTCGCCGAGCCGCTCGAGCGCCTCGGCCAGGATGCGCAGGTTGCCGAGCGTGCGCGGCGCCTTGCGGAAGGCGACCGCGACGTCGCGCCACCGCTCGTGGCCGCGCGCCAGCCGCTCGACCCCGGTCAAGGCGGCGGCATGCTCGGGGTCGACCGAGAGCGCGTCGAGGTAGGCGGCCAGCCCGCGGTCGGGGTCGCGCGCCTCTTCATATAGACGGGCGGCCTCGAGCTGGATCGTCAGCCGCCGCGACGGCTCGATGCCGCGCGCGAGCTCGCCGCCGAGCACCGCCAGCAGCTGGTCGTTGCGGCGCGCCTTGCGATGGAGGACGGCCTGCGCGCGCAGCGGCTCGACCGCGCGATCGTCGATCCGCGCGGCCCGCTCGTAGGCGGCCATCGCGGCGGGCTCGTCGTTACGCCGGGTCTCCTCGATCTGACCGATCTCGAAGTGCATCGCAGCCTGGCGGCGCGGCTCCTTGGGCAACAGCTCGGCGACTCGCTGGCGGAGCTCGATCGCCTTGTCCCACTGGCGGGCCTGGTCGTAGAGCTTGGCCAGCTCGTAGGTGACCTCGGCGTCGTCGGCGCGGATCGCCTGGGCCTGCTCGAGGACCGCGCGGGCGCGGCGCGCATCATTGAGGTGCTCCGCGAGCATGGAGCCGTGCTCGCGCAGGAGCGCGACCCGGGTGGCGTCGCTGCTCACCAGGCCGGCCAGATCGCCGAGCACGCCCGACAGCTCGCGCCAGCGCTCGGTCTTGCGGTAGATCGCGGCGAGCGCGCCCTTGGCGGCCAGATCATTCGGCGCCTGGCGCGAAGCCTGGACGAACAGCTCCTCGGCCTCGACCACCCGACCGCGGGCCAGCTCGAGCGCGCCGGCCGCGGTGAGCAGCGCGGTCGCGGCGCGGCGATCGCGGGCCGACTGGGCGCCGGTCCGGTAGATCTCGACCAGCTGGCCCCGATCGCGGCCGCGCCGGGCCAACCGGGCCTGCTGATCCATCTCGCTCTGGCGCGCCGGCCCGGTAGCCTGGGCGGTCGAGGCCTGCTTGAGCATCTCGAGCGCGCGGGCGGTGTCGCCGAGCCGGGTCTCGACCACCAGCGCGGCGCGCCGGGTGCCGGCGCGGACGCCGTCCTTGGCCTGCGCGATCAAGTGCGCGACCAGCGCGGTCGGCTCGCCGGCGAGCAGCAGGCGCTCCAGGGTCTGCACGCCGGAGGCGGTCCGGGCGCCGGACAGCGCGAACGCGGCCAGCTCGGGCGCGTTGGCCAGCCCGTGGGCATCGGCGATCTCGA
The DNA here is from genome assembly GCA_046597055.1 of Kofleriaceae bacterium. Taxonomy (GTDB): domain Bacteria; phylum Myxococcota_A; class Polyangia; order Haliangiales; family Haliangiaceae; genus UBA2376. The sequence continues at coordinate 16,482 of JBKJLC010000184.1, forward strand.
GCGCGCGCCAGGCGTGGGCCGGCGACAGCGCCCCGGCGGAACGGCTGTCGGCCAGCGCCTTGCGGCTGGTGACCGCGTCGCCCCACCGGTTGGCCTCGAGCGCGGCGCGCGCCATCGACCAGCGCGCGAGGATCATGCCGAAGCCGTCTTCGGTCGCGGCGGTGCCGTAGCTGGCGATCGCGGCCGCGAGGTCGCCCTCGCTGCGGCGGGCATCGGCGAGGGCGTAGCGGGTGGCGGCCGCCTCGCGGCGCGCGCCCGGATCGGGCTCGAGCAGCGCGAGCCGGCGCTCGAGCAGGCCGGCGATCGTGGCCGGCGCCGCCCGCACCGCGGCGTCGAGCGCGACGTCGACGACGCGCAGCCAGTGCACCGGAGCGCCCCGACCGCGGTCCGGACGGGCCAGCGCGGCCGTACACAGGTCGTGGGCGGCGACCGCATCGCCGAGGCGATCGAGCAGGATCGCGGCGGCGTCGGCGGTGTCCTCGGGCAAGGCCGAGGGCGCGGCCGCGGCCGCGGCCAGCGCGGTCGCCAGCTCGCGCCAGCCGCCCGCCAGCCCGCGGGCGATGCTGGTGAGGCCGTGCAGCTCGGCGGCGAGCTCGGGATCGCCAGCCGCGGCGTCCTTGCCGGCGGCGGCGACCGCGGTCGCGGCGGTCACCGCCTGCGCCGGCGCCGACAGCGCATAGAGCCACGCCTCGACCAGATCGCGCTGCAGCTGCGCGCGCTCGCGGCCATCGGGCAGCGTGATGACCATGCGCCCGGCTAGCTCGAGCGCCTTGGGATCCGCGGCGGCGATGCCATGCGAGAGCAGCAGGCGTGCGGCCAGCGGATGCTTGTCGGCGAGCTCGAGGTAGCGCGCGGCGTCCTCGGCATCGTCGAGGATGTCCGAGGTGATGAGCGACAGGCGGACGTTGAGATCGGCGAGCTGCTCGTCGGCGTCGGCGCCGCCGGCCGTGAGCAGCGCCTCGGCCTCGGCCGAGACCAGGCCGACGATCGCGTCGATCATGCCGGCGGAGCCGCTCGTCATCACGCGGCGGGTGAGATCGCCGGCGCCGTCGTCCTCCGACGACGGGCCCGGGTGGGAGCCGGCCGCGATCTCCGGAGCGCTCAGCGCGACCAGCTGAGGGATCGCCGGCCCGGTCACCGGCTGCATGACCGGCTGCATGACCGGCGGCATCGCGGGCTGCATCGCGGGCTGCATCGCGGGCTGCATCGCGGGCTGCATCGCGGGCTGCATCGCGGGCCCCGGCACCGGCGGGGGCCGCGGCGGGGCCGGGATCGCCGGAATTCCGGGCGCACCTCCCCCGTCGGTGCTGCGTCGCGGCAATACCGGCAAGGGTGGGGGCCGCGGCGGGCGGTCACCCGAGGGGGGCTCGGCCATCGCGGATATCGTATCAGCGGTTTCACGCGGCGCGCCACTCGGTGGCCGTCCGTCCGGCGAGTCTTGGTGCCGGGACCAAGGCTCCGGCGCCCGAGCCGCGATCGGGATCCGCCCGGGCCGGACGGCGCCGTGGTCACCCCGCCGGGGTCATCAGCGAGATCTGCGCCCACCTGCGCCTACGTCACGAAGCGATGAGCTGCGTCGAAACCGGGTTTGACCGCGATGGAAGCGGTCGATATCCTGAACACTGATGAGGGGACCTGCGCGAGCCTTGTGCGTCACCACCAGCGTGGCGCTCAGGCGCACGCTGCGTCGCACGTTCCATGCGACCGGGACCCCGATGGAGTTCAGCGACGTCGTCGACGGGACCGACACCGCCGACGCGCTGGTCGTGATCGATCGGTCGACCTGCGCGGCGCTCGATCAGGCCGCGCTCGCCCAGCTCGCGCGCGGGCGCGCGCTGATCGTCATGGGCGGCTCGATCGAGGACGACGCGGTCGTCGAGGCGCTTCGCCGCAACGGCTGGAACCACGTGATCCGCGACGCCGACGACGGCGACGACGCCGAGCTGGTGGTGACCTCGGTCAAGCTGATGTCGGGCGACATCTTCGGCCTCGAGAAGTACCTGGCGTGGGGCATCAAGGTGAACGAGGCCTCGGTCCGCTCCTATGAGGCCAAGCGCGAGGCGCTGCTGCAGGTGACCGCCAGCGCGCGCGACGCCGGCGCCCGCCGCCCGACCATCGCGCGGATCGAGAGCGTCGCCGACGAGCTGCTGATGAACGCGATGTACGACGCGCCCGCGGTCGCGACCGGCACCATCCCGCCGGTCCCGCGGCACCTGAGCGATCCGATCGGCGACTACGACGCCCACCTGCGCTGGGCATCCGACGGTCGCTACTTCGCCGTCTCCGTCGAGGATCGCTTCGGCGCGCTCGCCAAGGACGTGATCCTCGACCACCTGCAGCGGGCGCGGGTCGAGCGCGGCCGGCCCAAGGCCTCGCAGCTCGCCGGTGGCGGCGCCGGGCTCGGCCTCTACTTCATCCTGTCGTCGGTGACGCGGTTCATCGTCAACGTCGAGCCCGGCAAGCGCACCGAAGTCGTGTGCCTGTTCGATCTCAAGCAAGGCGGGCGCGAGGCGGATACGTCCGCGCGCAGCCTGCACGTCTTCGGGACCTGATCCCCACGCGGCCGCGGGTCGCTCAGATCAGAAGCGGGCGCCCAAGCCCGGTCACAGCAGGCGGCCGGCGACGCCGGCGCCGATGAACCCGGCGGCGATCGCCACGAGCGCGGTGACCGGCCGGCCCGACACGGCGATCGCGACCGCGCCCGGCCCCACCACCCAGACCACGCACCACCCTGCGACGTAGGCCCGGCGCGCCACCGCCACCGCCGCGGCGGTGACCGGCAGGGTCGCGGTCAGCCGCGGCAGCTCGAGCGGCTCGCGGGTGAGCGCGCGCGCCAGCCAGGCCGCGAGGAAGCCCTGCCCGGCCGCGGCCACCGCCAGCCACGCGGCCAGCTCGCCGGGCTGCACGAAGCCGACGATGATGTGGACCAGCGCGCCGGCGGCCCCGGCGAACACCACCAGCGGATAGCGGCGGCGGACCAGCCGCGCCATCCGGTCGTAGACCGGCGCGGCCCCGATGCCCAGGCGCGCCTGCACGATCCGCTCGATCGGTGTGATCCGATCGATCTCGAGGTGCGCGTTGATCTGGCGGTCGAGCGCGGCCACCTCGCGCATCGCCAGCGGATAGACCCGGGGCGCGGCCGACGACGCCAGCACCGCCGCCAGCGCTGACACCGCGACCACCGCGACGAGGATGACCGGCCCGGCGGGGTCGGCGCCGCCCGCGATCCAGGGCGATGCGTAGATGGCCGCCAGCACCACGCCGGCGATCATCGTGCCCGGCAGCGCGCCGAGCGAGGCCGTGCTCGGCAGGTGGACCTCGCCGCCGCCGACCGAGGAGGCCAGCGCGTCCGCCTTGCCCGACGCGACCAGGTGGGCCGCGCCGAGGCAGACCGAGGGCAACAGCGCGACCGTCGCCAGCGCGAGCACCGCGGTGAGCACAGCGGCGCGGGCGGCCAGGCCGGCGTCGCCGATCGCGACGATCACGAGGGTCGGGATCACGACCGCGGCGGCGGCACCGGCCGCGCGCGCCGCCCGCACCAGCGCGACCCGCCACAGCGCCGCGCCCGGGATCGGCAGCCGCGCCAGCAGCGGCGCGTCGTGGCGCCAGAACATGCGATAGGGCGCGCCGAACATCGCCGGCACGAACCCAGCCAGCACGATCGCCACGATCAGGGCTGATGAGGGCGCGCCGCGCACGCCCTCGAACCAGCCGCCGCGTCGGGCCGCCTCGACCGCGAGCAGCACGCCCGCGCCTCCCGCGACGATCCAGCGCGTCGCCACCGGGCCTCGCCGGCGGCGGCGCTCGTCGAGATCGCCCCAGGCCAGCAGCCGGGTCCCGTCCATCAGGTCGCCTCTCGGTCGGCGATCGTCGAGACATACAGCTCCTCGAGCGCGCCCGCGCCGCCCGCGTACAGCGCGGCCAGCTCGGCCCCGGCGAGGTCGGCGACGATCTTGCCCTGATCCATCACGATGATGCGGTGACACAGCCGTTCGGCGACGCCGAGCAGGTGGGTCGACATCAGCACGGCGGCGCCGCGCTCGGCGGTGGTCAGGAGCGCGGTCCGGGCCCGGCGCGCGGCGTGCGGATCGAGGCCGTTGAGGGTCTCGTCGAGCAACACCACCGCGAGGTCGCCGACCAGCGCCGCGGCCAACCCGACCCGCTGGCGCATGCCGAACGACAGCTCGCGGCACGGTCGTCCGGCGACGCCGCCGAGGCCGAGGTCGGCCAGCAGCGCCTTCTGCCCGGCGTGATCGACGTCGCCGCGGGCCTCCGCGACCATCGCGACATGCTCGGTGACCGTGAAGAAATCGTAGAGTGACGGGGGCTGATCGGCGAGGCCGAGCCGGCGCTTGGCCGCCAGCGGATCGACCGCGAGATCGACGCCGGCGACCTTGATCGTGCCCTTGCTGGGCAGGACCGCCCCGGCGATCGCGAGCAGCGCGGTGCTCTTGCCGGCGCCGTTAGGCCCGAGCAGCCCGACGATCTCACCGGGGGCCGCGCGCAGGCTCACGCCGTCGACCGCGACCCGCCGCCCGTAGTGAACGGTCAGCGCTTCGACGTCGAGGCCTGACACTTGCTCTCGTCCCATTCGTACAGCACACGGTACATGACCACGGCTTCGCCGCCGGCCGCCACCACCACGCCCAGCCCGATCTGCTGGGCGCCCTCCTTGGCCACCCGCTCGCCGGTGGAGTGGTAGGCCAGGGTCCAGCACTGACCGCGGTACAGGTGCTCGCGGGCCAGCACCTCGACCGGCCGGATGCCCCGGTTGGTGAGGGTCACGGTGTACTCCTCGATCAGGCGCCGGGCGGTCTCGTCGAGGAAGAAGTCGGTGCGCTTGCGGCGGCCGGTCACGTCGGGCGAGCGCCCGACCGCGACCGTGGTGTAGCGCTCGGCATCGGCGGCGGGCGGCAGCAGCCGGCCCTCGCCGCGCCAGACCAGCGCGCCGTCAGCCCCGACCGTGAACACCCGGATCGGCCCCGCGGGCAGCGGGCCGTCGGTCGCGCGCGACAGATCGATCTTGAGGCTCTCGTCGACCGCGTCGGGCCAGCGCTGGACCCCGTAGTCCTCGTCGACCTGCGGGCGCATCCGCGCCGAGTCGAGCGCGACCCCGACCGGGTCGTAGACCAGGGTCGGCACCAGCCCGAGGCCGCGATCGCGCAGCGCGAGGTCGAGCCGCTGCGGGCCTGGTCGCACCGCGAACACGCCCGGCACCGCCACCGCGCGATCGACCAGGGCGCCGGCGGTCGGCGCCGCCGCCGGGCGGTCGCGATCGATCACCGCCAGCCGGGCGCGCTGCCAGCTCCGGCCGGTGCGGTTGTCGAACGCGAGCCCACCGTGGATCCGCCCGCGGGCACCGTCGGCGATCAGCGTGTAGCTTGCGCGCCAGGTCAGCCGGTCGGTCAGGTAGCGGAGCCGCAGCCGACCGCGCCCGGCCCGCCTGGCCTCGAGGTCGACCACGACCGCCGCGGCCCGACCGCCCACGATCACCTCGGGCGTCGGCATGACGTGCAGGCCATCGGCGGCCTCGACCACGACCGCCTCGTCGCTGACGTCGCCCAGGCGGCCGGCGACGACCCGGGGGCCGGTGCGCGCCTCGATCACGGCGCCCCGCGCGCGCTCGCCCTCGACCGTCCAGCCGTGGATCACGGCGTCGTCGCTGACCACGATCAGGTCGCCGTCGCCGAGGCCGCGCGCCACCGGCACCGTCACCCGCTGCCGCCCGCGAGCCAGCTCGACGACGATCTCCTCGTCGACCAGCGCGCTGTCGCGATACAGCACGATCCGCGCGTCGGCCTCGCCACCGGCCTGGCCACCCCGCGGGAGCGCGCCGCACGCGGCCGCCCCGACCAGCGCGACGACCATGCCGGCGCGGCTCAGGGCCCGCGAATGAATGACTCGCTCGCCCTCGCGGCCGATCCATCTCGGTTGGCTTCGTTGCTCGTCGGTTACATACGGAGAGTAGGCGCCCTCCTCGCGCCTCGCCAACCGGGCGCCTCGGCCGCGATCATCGATCGACTCATCCATTCGCGGGCCCTTACCACGCGTAGACGACGGTGTAGGACACGGTCTTGCTCGCGCCGGCCGGCACCCGCACCGGGAGCTCGTAGCCGGCACCGCCGGCGCGCGCGCCCTTGGCGTCCTCCGCCTCGATCTTCCAGTTCGTCCACCGGTACAGGTACTCGCGCACGATCACGTCGGCGGTCGCCTTGCCCTTGTTCTCGATCTTGACCTCGATGCGCTCGCGCATCGAGCGGCCGCCACCATCCTGACGACACTCGACCTGCTTGCGCTCGGCGATGAGGTCGGAGGCGACGCCGACCCGGATCCGCAGCGCGCCGCTCGCGCCGTTGACGCGCAGGGTGTCCTCGCCGACCGCCAGCAGCTCGGCGCCCTGGCGCCGGAACACCCGCAGCCGCCCCTCGGGCAGGACCGGGCCGGGGCCATCGAGCTCGAGCATGTGCTCGGCGCGGGGGCCGCCGCCGGGCGTGTACGAGTAGCAGTCGTACGCGGGCGTGCCCTGGTACGAGGCGGACTGGTCGCCGATCGGCTCGAGGATGATCCGGCGCCGGGCCGCCACGCCGGCGCGGCGCGGCGCCAGCTCGACCTGCATCGCCTGCCCGCTCGGCAGATCGGTGGGCCGCTTGACCTTGAACTGCAGCGGCGACGCCACCGGGCCGCGGGTGGTCGCGCGTCCACCCGGCGGCAGGGTGGCGAGCCCGCCGGAGAACAGCGTGAGCTCGGCGGCGACCAGCGCGAGCCCGGTGTCGTTGCGCACCGTCGCCCACGCGGTGAAGTCGACCTCGTCGCGATCGCCGAGAACCGCGGTGTACTCGGGCTGCCAGCTGAGCCCGGCGGTGCGGTAGCTGACGTCGACGGTTTGCTTGCCGGGCTGCTTCGACACCAGCTTCCACTCGAGGGTCGGCTCCTGCTCGAACGAGGCCGGGCCCAGCTTGATGTCGAGCACGTGCTCGCCGCGTCGCACGATCTCGAGGCCCTTGCCACCCGTCTCCAGCACGAGCGACTCGGCCGACACCGCGCGCAGGATGCCGACGACCTCGCCCTGGGTCAGCACCACCGTGACTGGCTTGCCGAGCTGCCGGACCAGGAGGGATTCGGCATCGAGCTGGTCGTTGACGAAGCGCTGCTCGACGATCGAGGTGCCGCCGGGGTCGGTCACGCTGCGCAGCTCGACGGTGGCCGGGTCGATGCCGGCGGCGACCCCGGGAAAGCGGACCGAGCCATCGGCGCCGACCTCGACGTCGCGGCGATGGGTGACGAACGCGCCGGCCGCGACGCCGCCGCTGGACGCGCCGTAGCCGAGGCCGCCGGTCGCGCCGCGCCAGATCGAGACCGAGGTCTTCTGGTCGCGGCCTGCCAGCGCGTGTCCGGCGAACCCCAGTGCGCCCGCCAGCGCCGCGGTCAGCGTGAACGCGACGCCCCGGGCCCACAGCTTCGTCATTGACGCGATGATAGCAGCCCCGGTTCACGCCGGACGTGAGGGCCCGCGAATGGATAACTCGCTCGCCCTCGCGGCCGATCCATCCCGGCTGGCTTCGTTGCTCGTCGGTTACATACGGAGAGGATGCGCCCTCCTCGCGCCTCGCCATCCGGGCGCCTCGGCCGCGATCATCGAGCGACCTTATCCATTCGCGGGCCCTAAGCGGGTCCCGTGCGCGCGCGCGGCCGCGGTCTCCTATATAGTGACGCGGTGGCGGTGACCCATCATGGGCCGTGGCGGGGCCTGACGCCGTACGGGCCCGACGACCGCGAGCTCTTCCGGGGGCGTGAGCGCGAGCGTGACGAGCTCGGCAAGATGATCACGGCCGACGGCTTCCGCGCCGGGCTCCTCTACGGCGAGCCCGGGGTCGGCAAGACCTCGCTGCTCGCCGCCGGGCTGATCCCGCAGCTCCGCCAGCAAGGCATCGCCGTCGTCACCTGCGCCGACGTCCGCACGCCGGGCGAGTCGCTGGCGGCCGGGCTGACCGCGACCGGCGGCCGGCCCACGCCCGGGGAGGCGCCGTCGGCGTACCTGGCCCGCGTGGTCGGCAACGCAGCGCCGGGCCAGCTCTACCTGTTCATCCTCGACGACATCGAGCATGCGCTCGGCGACGGCGACGAGCGGGTGGTCCAGGAGCTCGGCGAGCTGTACGCGCGCGCGCTCGGTCGCTCGGGTGGCAAGGCCCGGTTCCTGTTCGCGTCGGCCAGCGATCAGGTCCACCTCATCGGTCACCTCGAGCGGCGCACCGGCTCGCTGTTCCCGCCCAACTGCCGGTTCGAGCTGGGGCGGATGGCGCCGCCCGACGCAGCCGCGGTGCTGGCCACGGCCCTGGCCGAAGGCGGGATCGCGGCCGAGCCCAGCCTGCCCGACGCGGTCGTCGCTGGCCTCGGCCGCGGCGGCGCGGTGTTGCCGGCCGACCTGCAGATCGCGCTGCTCGGGCTGCGCGAGCTGCGCGTGACCTCGGTGGCGGCGCTCGCCCGCGCCGGCGGTGGCGCCGAGCTCGAGCGCCACTGGCTCACCGGCGCGGCCCGCGCCACCGGCGACGAGCGCAAGGGCCTGCGCCTCCTGGCCGAGCTGGCCGGTCCTGACGCGCGCGCATCGGTCGCGATCGCCGAGCGGCTCTCGCTGGCTCCCGATCACGTCGAGCGCGTGCTCGCGATCTTCGCCGACCGCGGCGCGGTCGTGCGCGACCCGACGCTCGACCGAGACGGCTGGGCGCTGGCCCACCCGATCCTGGTCCCGCGCGTGCGCGAGCTGGCGGCGCCGGCGCGGGCCGCCGCCCGCCGCGCCCACGAGCTGCTCGGCGCCAAGGCGGCGACCAACGCCCGGCTGTCGCCCCGCGAGCTGTGGGAGGTGCGCCGCGAGGGCATCGCGGCCGAGAGCGACGCCGAGCGCGCGGTGCTGGCGCGCTCGCGCCGGTTCTACAAGGCGATCGCCATCGCCGCCGCCGCCGCGCCGGTCGCGCTGCTGGTGCTGCTGTGGTTCCTGCAGCGCGGGCACTTCTACCTCGACGTCGCGCCGCGCACCGGCGGCGACCGCGTGGTCGTCCGCGCCGGTCGCCCCTCCCTGTCGGGGTTCGACTGGATGCCGAGCTCGCCCGGGTTCGGTGACGTGGTGGTCGACACCGGCCTGTCGCGCGCGATGATCGACCCGAAGGCGTGGTCGGCGGTCCGCGACCAGGACGTCGGCGGCGATCTCGCCGGCTGGGATCGCGTGCTGCCCACCGTGCTCGAGCCGCGGCTGGCCGCGCTGTGGAGCTACGCCGCGACCGGCGACAAGGCCGCGCTGGCCGCGCTCCAGCAGCGGGCCCAGACCCCCGACGATCAGGCCGAGCTCCTGGTCGCGCTGCGCCCGATCGCGCGCGGTACCGACGCCGAGGTCCAGCTGATCGAGAGCGCGCTGGCCAGCGCGGCCCCGCCCGCGGTGCAGCACGCCGCGGTCGCGGTCGCCGGCGCTGCCGCCCAGCGCAACCCCGAGGCCTACCGCGACACGCTCCTGCGCGCGCTGACCGCGCCCGATCCCGAGCTGCGCCGCATCGCCTTCACCGCCGTGCGCCAGCTGGGCGCGGCGCGAGCCCAGCCGCTGTACGCCGAGGCGCTCGCGCGTGATCCCGAGGCGGCCATCCGACGCGAGCTGCTGGTCGTGGTCGCCGGGGGCGTCGCCGACACCGGTCCCCCCACCGCCGCCGCCGCGGTGCCTGCGCTCGCCGATCCCGACGCCAGCCCGGCGCTGCGCGAGCGGGCCCGCGGCCAGCTGCGCCGCGCCTTCGTCGCCGATCCCAAGACCGCCGCGGCCGCCGCGGCCCGCTTGCTCACCGACGACAAGGCGCCCACCGACTCGCGGGTGTTCGCGATCAAGCTGCTGCTCGAGGAGGGCGGCATCGGCCCCAGCGGGGAGCCCAGCCTGGTCGCCCCGGTCCGGGTCGCCACCGGCTCCAAGACCGACGCGGTGCGGGCGGCGGCGCTGCCGTTGTTTGCGCGGGTATCGCCTTCGGGCGCTGCCCCCGACCTCGTCCAGATCTCCGACGAGCGGCTCAGCAAGCCGATGCGGGTCGCGGTCGCGCTGGCCTGGGGCGAGCTGGCCCGGGCCCGGGTCGACGCCGCCGGCCCCGCGCTCGAGCAGCTGATCAAGGACGAGGCGTTCGAGGTGCGCGCCGCCGCCGCCGAGGCCTACGGCTACCTGGGCCGGGCTGCCCAGGAGCAGCTGATGAAGATGGTGAAGCTCGAGCGCCTCGAGGTCGCGGCCGGCGCCGCGCGCGGCCTGGCCCGCACCGCCGAGGTCGGCGCCAACACCGACGTCGCGGTCGGCGGCATCGCCCAGCTCTGGAAGAAGAAGGGCCGGGCCCGGCGCGAGGCCGTGATGGTCTTCGCCGCGATGGCGCGCAAGAAGCCTGGCGCGGTGATGAACTTCCTGATCAACGCGGCCCGCTCGACCGAGGACGACGGGCTGCACCCGATCGGCGCCGAGGGCCTGTGCAACGCGGCCAACCAGGGCAACCCGGAGGCGCGCCGCCAGCTGCTCAAGGTCGCCGAGGACGAGTCGATCGTGGTGCGCCGCCTGGTGATCGCGTGCGCGGCCGACGCGCCCGATCCCGGCAAGAACGGCGTCGCGGTCGCCACCCGGCTGATCAAGGACACCGACGGCCAGATCCGCAGCGAGGCGGCGCGGGTGCTGGCGCTGGCCGCTGGCAAGGGTGGCAAGCTGTCGAGCGGCGTGGGCGACGCGCTGATCTCGCTGCTCGACGATCCCGATCGCGACGTGCGCCTGACCGCGATCCGCGCGATCGGCGGCATGGGGGCCGACGCGCCCAAGGCCGCGCCGGCCGCGCTGAGCCGCGCCTTCGAGCGCGCCGACGAGGGCGAGCGCCTCCTGCTGCTGGCCACCGGCCGGGCGGTCGGTGCCACTGACCTGATCGCGCTCGCGGTCGCCGATCCGTCGCCGCTGGTGCGGGTCGAGGCGGTCGACAGCGCGCTCGCGAGCGGGCTGCGCGCGGCGCCGACGGTGTCGGCCGCCCTCGCCGACTCCGACCCGCAGGTCCGGCGCGCGGTCCTCGAGCGGCTCGGCGCCGACAAGGACAAGCTCGAGCCAGCCGCGCTCGAGCGTGCCCTCGCCCTCGCGATCCGCGATCCCGATCCCGAGCTCCGCCAGCTGGCGCTGACCACGCTGGCCCGGGTCGCGCCCAAGGAGGCCGTCGCCAGCCGGCTCGGCCACGCGCTCGCCGCGCGCGCCGAGCGCGAGCGGGCCCAGGCCGCCGCCGCCGCGATCGGCCTGGTCGATCGCGACGCGACCCTCGCCGTGACCCTGCTCAGCCCGCTGCTCGCCGATCCGTCGCACGACGTGCGGGTCGCGATGCTGGCCTCGCTCGGGTCGGCCTACGCCAAGGTCAACGCGCCCGAGCAGCTCGCCAACATGATGACCGGCGCCGAGCATGACGCGATGAAGCGCCTCGCCGTCACCGCCGCCTTCGTCATGCTGGCGCGCACCGACGGCGGCCGCGAGGCCGCGACCCGCGCGCTCACCAAGATCGCCGAGCGTGGTCCCACCATGGCGCGGCGCACCGCGCGCCTCGCGCTCGGGTTGATCGAGAGCAAGGCGGACGGCATCGCCTTTCTCGAGCAGCTGGTTCCGTAGCCGCGGCCGGGGGGCGCTGCGGTCGGAGACCGCTGCGGCGGGCCCGTGCGTGGCGGACGCGCGGCCGGCGGCCCGGCGGGCGCGCGGTCCCGCGGCTCAGATCAGAGGGTGTGAAGCATTCGCTTCCCACCCACTCTTTCGATCGGTCGGCCGCGGCCCGGAGGCCGCGCCCGATCTGCACAGACCCAGAGCGCCTCGCGACGCTCGGCTCAGGCCTGCGAACCGGCGGTCACGACGACGCTGGTCGTGATGCCGCCGCGGACCCAGAACTTGCCGGTCACGGTGATCCGGCGCGGCGCGATCGCGGCGAGCAGGTCGTCGCAGATCTTGTTGGTCACGGACTCGTGGAACGCGCCCTCGTCACGGTAGCTCCACAGGTACAGCTTGAGCGACTTGAGCTCGACGCACAGCCGATCCGGCACGTACTCGATCACGATCGTCGCGAAGTCAGGCTGTCCGGTAACCGGACACAAGCACGTGAACTCGGGGCAGTCGAAGTGGATGACGTAGTCGCGCTCGGTCTTCGGGTTGGGAAAGACATCGAGGGCCCGGCTCGGCCGCGTGGTCATCGTGATCGCTTACCACGGCGGGAGCCCGGGGCGTCCCGGTCGAGTGCGCTCACGATGCCGCAGGTGTCCTGCCGGGGAGCCGACGCGGACGCGCGCGCCAAAAAAAACACGGGCCCGTTTCCGGACCCGTGCTGCTCTATCAACTTCGCGGACCCGAGAGTCCGCGCAGTGGGATGGGAGGCCTAGGGCTGCCCTTCCTCAGAGCGACGTTCGTATGTTGGCATGTTCTTGTTGTCCTCCCCTGGCAATTGCCAGAGCCCAGCGGACGGCCCGCACAGATCAGCGGCTCCCGCGGCCAGGCCTTCGTAGTGGGCACTCCGGCCCGTCTCGAAGCCCACCAACGCGGCACCACCATGGCGCTTCGCGGTGATCTCGGCGATCAGGATCATGTCGCAATTAAATCGTAGGGCATGTCTGCCCGACGCGCCACAACGGATCTTTGACCGCGCAGATCGACCGGGCCGGTTCGCGCGCAGAGGCGCAGAAACCTTCCGGGATTCAGAACGTAAAAATCTGGTCGGGCTTCGGCATCACCGGCGGCTTCGGCGCCGGCTGCTCGGCCTTCTTGATGATCGGCGGCGGCGGATCGATCGCGTAACGAGCGGCCACCGACGTGAGCGGCGCGGGCGAAGCGACCGCGCGCGGCGACGGCGGCATCGGCCGCACCGGCGGCGGCGCGCCGAACGACGCGCGCGGCGGGCTCGCCGGCGGACGCGCCAGCGCGGGAGCGCTCGGGCGCGCGGTGACCGGCGTCGCAACGACCATCGGGCTTCCGTCCGTGCTGAGGAAGTCGCCGACCCGGGTCTCGACGAACTGGCTCATCGAGACTCCGTTGGTCTCGCAGAACGACTTCAGGCGCTCGTACGTCGTCCGGCTCACACTGATGCTCCGCCGAGTCTGCTTCTTCGCCATGATGTTTCCTTACGCTACCAGTAGGGTAGGGTCAAGCCGGACCTACTAGGCCTGGTACCCGCGGACTGGCTAGACGTAGCACGGGCGTCTGACAGCCCGACTGCGCGTCACGTCGGTTGCGCGACACCTGCACGCGCCGCTGACCACGCCGCGTGCCCTGCGGTTGCCCTGACGCGGCGGCGGATGCGGGCGAAACCTGCGACCGACCGCGAACATCTCAGTCGAGATGTCGGGCCGTCGCGCCCGACGTGGCAGACGTGACCACGCCCATCCCAACCGCCCCTCACGTCGAGCACGCGCGCCCGCGCGGCGACGAGCAGCGCGTGCCGATGACGCCGGCCCGCCGCAACCCGCGATGGGAGGCGCTGCGAAGCAGCGTGCTACCATCCCGAGACACTCGCTACCGACGTCAGGGGAGTACCAGAACCATGTGGGCCGCGATTCGATTGCTCCGCGCGACCCGCGTGTTCGGCATGATCTTCCTGTCGTACTTCTGGGCGCTGACCTGGTCGCGGCTGTGGCCGACGCGCTGCGACACCGCCGACCGCTGGCGCAAGATCCACCGCCGCAACGCGCGCCGCATGTACCGCGGCTTCGTCAGCTTGCGCGGCGTCTACATCAAGCTCGGCCAGATCCTGTCGATCATGGGCACCTTCCTGCCGCGCGCGTACACCGAGGAGCTCGAGGGTCTGCAGGACGAAGTGCCCGCGCACTCGTTCCGCACGATGGCCAAGGCATTCCAGGACGCGCTCGGCAAGCACCCGCGGGATGCCTTCGTGTCCTTCAACGAGAAGCCGATCGCGGCCGCGTCGCTCGGCCAGGTCCACGAGGCGCGCAATGCCGCCGGCGATCGGCTCGCGGTGAAGATCCTCTACCCGAACGTCGCCGAGATCATCCGCGTCGACCTGCGCGTGCTCGGCTGGGCGCTCAAGGTCTACCGCGCGTTCGTGCCGATCCAGCAGATCGAGCGGGTCCACGAGCAGCTGCGCGACATGCTCGAGCGCGAGACCGATCTCGTCAACGAGGCCCGCTGCATCGAGCGCATGGAGCACAACTTCGCCAGCGACCCCGACACCCTGCTGCCGGTGGTGCACCCGGAGTGGAGCTGCCGGACCGTGCTGACGATGAGCTTCATGGACGGGGTCAAGATCAGCCGCAAGAACGCGCTGAACGAGCTCGGCCTCGATCCCTACGCGGTCGCGACCAAGTTGATCCAGGTCTTCTACAAGCAGCTCTTCATCGACCGCTTCTTCCACGCCGATCCGCACCCCGGCAACTTCTTCGTCCAGAAGGGCCCCGACGGCCAGGTCCGCATCGTCGTGCTCGATCTCGGCTCGGCGTCGGAGCTGTCGCCCGATCTCGCCGACGGCATGCTCGACATCCTGCAGGGCTTGATGACCAAGAGCGACGACCTGGTCGTCCGGGGCATCGAGACGATGGGCTTCGTCGCCGAGGGTGGCGACCGCCGCCTGCTCGAGCGCACCGTGCGCAAGTACTTCGAGAAGCTGCTGAACCTCAACATCACCGACTTCTCGAAGATCAGCGCCGACGTCGCGGTCAACCTCGCTGACCCCGAGATGAAGCGCGAGGAGCTGCGCGAGCTGATGAAGTCGATCGCGTATCCCGACGGCTGGTTCTACGTCGAACGCGCCGCGGTGATCATGTTCGGGCTGTCGTCGCAGCTGGCGCCCAAGCTCAACACCGTGCACATCGGCTTCCCGTACGTGATGCGCTTCCTCGCCGAGCGCTCGGCCCAGCGGCGGGCCGCGCAGCCGGCGACACCGGCGCCGCCCCTCGCGGCGCCCGACGACGCGCTCGCGACCTGACCGGCCCGACCCGCGCGGCTATCGCCGCAGCGGATGCACCATGCGGATCGCGTGCTGACCGCCGGCGTAGGTCCCGAAGTCGCCCGCGACCGGACGAAAGCCGCGCGACCGATAGAGTCGCTGACCGATCGGGTTGTCGTCGGCAACGCACAGGCGCAGCTCCATCAGCCCAGCCGGAATCGTGGCCGTCGCGATCGCGACCGCGTGCTCGACCAGCGCGCGTCCGATCCCGAGCCGCTGCCACGCCGGCTCGACCGCGAGCGCGAGCACGTCGGCGATCGAGCTGCGCGTGACCTCATCGTGGAAGAAGCCGATCATCGAAAACCCGCGGCGAACGCCGGTGTCCTCGTCGACCCACGCGGTGACGTTGGGCTGCTCCAGCCACGCTGGCAGCACCATGCGGTAGTCACCGAGGTCGGAGAAGGCGCGACCGCCCACCTCCACCAGCCACGGCTCGTCGTGCGCGCTCGCGCGTCGGATCACTCGACGTCCCGAGATCGACGCCGCCGACCGAGGTCAGCGCGCGTCGGCAGGGCGCGTCAGCCGACCTGGCTGGCGCTGTCGGGAACCACGCGCTTCGCGGGCAGCGGGGCGGCCCGCTCCTGCTTCAGCACGGCCGTCGTCATCGACGACGTCGCGTTGGCAGTCGCATCGCCGCTGCGCGCGGCGAGCTCGCGCAGCGTGTAGCGACCCGGTGAGGCACGGACGAAGCGCGAGCCATCGCCCTGACGCTTGATGTCCATGGAGAGGTCGCGTGCGACCACGGTGTCGGGCGTCTTCGACTTGCTTGGCAGTCGAACGCCGGCGCGCTGCACGATCTCGCGCACGGACAGGGGTGACGCCGTTTCGCGCAGGATCTCCTCAACCACGGCTAGCGTGCTCATCTTCAAGCCTCCCCCGGGAAACATCGGCGTGCGCAGCCCCGCGCCACGAACCACCGATCGACCTCATCCTTCTCCAAGTCCCCACCGCGAACCAGTCTTGACATCAAGAATCTTTCGCGCCGCAGCGACGAAGGTGTCGTGAGCGCCGCCTGGTTGCATTTTTCCAGCGGAGTCGCACGTGATGGCCCAAGGTGGGGCGACCGGAATCGGTTGCCGCCGGCGTTGCGCACGTGGGAGGAGAGAGCATGAACCTAGTCTGGGAACCGATCATCGCGGCGATCCTCGCCATCACCAGCTTCTCGATCAAAGCGAACCCGAAGGCGCCCGCTGCCGCGGCGGTGCTCGAACATGTCGTCGACGAGGCGGATCTCGTCGTCCACGTCGACTGGCAGCCGACCGTCGCCGACAACTACGCGACGTTCACCAAGCTGCCCGATGATGCGGTGATCAAGCAGGTGCCCGAGCTCCACGACGCCATGCGCCAGGCGATCTCGCAGGTCGAGGGCGGTCGCTCCATGGCGAAGGCGATCGCCGGGCTCGACCCGGTCAACGACCTCACCTCGATGACGGGCTTCGTGAAGTTTCGGCCGGGGGGGCAGGATCCCGAGTTCCTGATCGTCGTCCGCGGCAAGTTCCCCGCCGACCTGGCCACCAAGATCGCCAGGACCGCCGGCGGCAAGGAGAGCACGGTCGACGGGCGCGCCGCGGCCACGCTGCCCGACGGCACCATGTTCGGCGTCAGCAAGAGCGGTGCGTTCATCGGTGGCAAGGGCGCGTGGGTCCAGCCGCGGATCAAGGACAGCTGGAAGGCGTCGGCGCGTCCCAAGGGCTCGGCGTGGGGTCGCATCGCGACCGTGCTCGACACCAAGCCGTTCATGCTGATCGCGTCCAAGCCGTCGGCCGACGCGCTCGCGCTGATGACGAAGGAGCTCGAGCCCAGCTTCGGCCGCGATCTCGTCACCGGCCACGAACTGGGGGTGTTCTCGGCGACCTCCACCGGCATCGGCTGGGTGTTCCAGGCACGCGACGCCGGGTTCGCCTCGCGCATGAAGCTCGCGTCGGAAGGCGCGATCGCGATGCTGCGCGCGGCTCACGTCGCGCCGCGCGGCATGGCCCAGCTCGCGTTCGCCGCGCTGCCGAGCTACGCGCGCACGAGCAAGGGCCTGGACGCGGTGCTCGCGTCGAAGGACAAGCTGATGAACGCCATGTGGGACATGACGGGCGACGGGAAGTTCGACGCCAAGGTCAAGCTCGACGGCACGGTGGTCACGGTCACCACTCGCGCCAAGCGGATCAGCGAGGTCGTGCCGGTCAGCATGGTGGTCGGCCTCGGCGCGATCGGCTTCGTGACCAGCCTCGAGAAGACCTCGTCGTCAGCGCCCGCGTCCCAGCGGTCGACCTCGGGCAGCAGCGCCAAGCCGTCCACGAGCAAGCCGGCGCCGCGTCCGAGCGGCATCGGCGGGCCGGCCAAGGCGCCCGCCAAGCCGGCGCCCCGCCCCAACTGAGCCGAGCGGAGCCGAGGCAACTCGGTTCGCCGTGCCCTCGGAATGTGATCACCTCTCTCGATGCGATCGAACGCGCTGCTCTTTCCGATGGCCCAGAGCCGAGCGTCCCGGTGGCCTCGAGCCGGGCGTAGCGAGGCGGCTCGGTGCCCTCGGAGTTTGATCACATCTCTCGATGTGATCGAAAGCGCTCACCCTTCCCCGGTGTCCCTGAGCCGGCGCCGAAGGCGCCGCGTCGAAGGGCAGAGCCGCAAGGAGCCATACGCCGCTCCGACCGGCTGCCCTTCGACGGCGGGCTCGCGTGCGCGCGCCCTGGCTCAGGGCCACCGGGAAGATGTGCGGGGTCCTGAGGGCCGAGCCGCAGGGTGAAGCAAGTGGTCACGACGTTCCGCCCTTCGACCGCAGGCTCGCTGCGCGAGCCCCTGGCTCAGGGCAACCGGAACCGGCCCGCGGTCAGGGCGCGACGGCGATCTCGCGGATCCGCGTGAGGTCGTCGAAGTCGAGCTCGACGTCGACCTCGTGCGGGCCCGACCCGAGCGCGGCCGGCTTGGCCTCGACCACCGAGTCCTCGATCGTGATCTCGATGATCATGTCGTCGTCGATGGTCCCGACCTCGTCGCGATCGGCGCGACGCTGGCCGACCCGGCGGTCGTACTGGAAGACCCGGGTGTCGGTCTTGCCGAACCGGCGGTCGTCCTGGCGGCGCTCGCGGTTGAGCACGCGCTTGAGCTCGGCGACCGTCTCCGGTAGCGGCTCGAGCGCCATCGCCTGGCCAGCGCACGCGAAGCACATCGGGTGCCACGCACCGTGTAGCTCGGTCGAGCGCAGCAGCCGCCGGCGACGCTCGCTGCACACGACGCAGCGGGCGCCGAGCCCGACCGGGCGCGCGTCGACCCAGCGGGCGTAGCAGCCCCAGCAGCGCCCGCGCCGCAGCTCCTGGACGGTGGCGCCGCAGACATCGCATTCGTTGGCGTGGAAGGCGAGCGCTGGCATTGTGTCGGTGGTAGCGGCGCCACGGGGCGCGGGCAAGTTTTCGGCCAGCCCCGACGGGCTCGCGCCCGGCAACCCAGCCTGGCGCCGACCGCGAGGCCGCGTGCTAGGCTGAACGCGCTTGCCGTCGACGCGCGCGCTGATCCGGGCACCGTGGTCGGCCTCGAAGGTCTCGACCGCGCTGCGCTGTCCGCGCCTGTTCCACTTCCGCTACGTGGAGCGCATCCCCGAGCCCGAGGTCATGCCGGAGGCCCGCATCGGCAAGGCGATCCACACCGCGCTCGAGGGCGCGCTGCGTGGCACCCCCGCGGCCGAGGCGGCCGCCGCGGCCCGGGTCAAGCTCACCGACGAGTACGAGCAGCGCCGGTACGACGTCCTGACCCACGGCATCGAGCCGTTCCAGCGCCGCATCGCCGAGTTCCGCGCGCGCCACCGGGTCCAGCGCTCGCTGGTCGAGTACTCGCTCGCGGTGCGCGAGGACCTGACCTCGACCCAGTTCTACAGCGGCGACGCCTTCTACCGCGGTATCCTCGACGCGGCCTACGTCTACGGCGACGACAACCTCGCGATCGTCGACCACAAGACCGGCGTGCGCCTGCCCGGCACCACGATGCGCGACCAGATGGAGGGCTACCTGGTCCTCGCCGCGGCGTCGTTCAAGCATGCACGCCGGTTCTGGCTCGGCCTGCACTGGGTCGCCGAGCGCGCGGTCGAGTGGTCGCCCGCGGTCGACGCCGCCGAGGTCGCCGATCGGCTGTCGCCGCTCCTGCTCGACAACATCGAGGCTGCCGCGCTCGCGGTCGACGACGGTCCGCGCACCAACCCGGGCCCGTGGTGCGACCGGTGCAGCTACCGCGGCATGTGCCCGGCCAGCCACGACCAGCGCTGGGAGCCGGTCTACTACGACGAAGACGACGACTGACGTCAGGCGGGCGGCTTGGGCTCGGTCGACGCGCCACCCCGCCCGGCCCCGCGCCAGCGCAGCACCCGGTGCGGCCACGGTGGCATGCCGTCGGCGCGCTTCTTGGCCGCCGACCGCGCGGTGAGCTTGGCGATCATCTCCAGCATCGCGGCCAGGTCGGCCTCGGCCGGCTCGCCGAGCGCGGTGACCGTGGCCGAGCCCTCGTCGATCAGCACCGCGTGATACGGGAACACCGCGGTCGGGATCAGCACCCAGCCGTGGTAGTGCGCCTGGCGCCCGCCGTCGTCCTCGCGCTCGAGCTCGAGCAGGAAGCGCGCGCCTTCGCTCGGCCGCAGCCGGTCGAGCTCGCCCGGGTTCACTCGCCGAGATCCTGGGCGAACCGCGCCGTCACGTTGGCCGCGTTGCCCCACTGCGACTTCTTCCACTCCAGGTTGTAGGTCCGCAGCAGCCACAGCGGGTCGAGCACCGTGCGCGCGCCGATGCCGGCCGACGCGTCGCCGGCGAGATCCTTCATCTCGTCGGGATCGGCCGCGAGGTCGAACACGCGCAGGGTGGTGCCGCCCTGGATCCGCACCTTCCACGGCCCGATCCGCGCGCCGTGCGCGTCCTCGTACATCGACGTCATCGACATCCGCGGGTAGCCGGCGCCCACGCCGTGGGTCAGCGGGATCAGCGACTGGCCCTGCCACTCGGCGTCCATCTGCACGCCGAGGGCGTCGGCCATCGTCGGCACCACGTCGACCAGCTCGGTGCCCTCGCTGTACGTGCCGGGCTTGAGCAGCGCCGGGTAGCGCACCAGCAGCGGGACGTGGACCAGCATGTCGCGGGTCGACGAGCCGTGGCCGACCCGGCCGTCCTCCCACTGCTCGTCGCCGTGATCGGCGGTGATGATGAGCATGGTCTGGTCCCAGATGCCGGCCTCCTCGAGCTTGGCGATCAGCTTGCCGAGCACCTCGTCCTGGTAGCTGACGTTCGAGTCGTACAGCGCGCGCACGTGCTTGATCTCGGCGTCGCTGAGCTTGGCGCCGCCGGCGGCCTTGCTGGCGTCACCGCCGGAGAACACCTCGGCGAAGCGCCCGCTGTAGCCGGGATCGTACTTCGACAGCCACGGCTCCTTGGCGCGCCACGACACGTGGGTGTCGACGGTGCCGAGGTAGAGGAACCACGGCTCCTTCTTCTGGCCGACGAACTTGAGCCCCTTCTCCAGGATGTCCTCGGCCTTGAGCCCGAGCTCCTCCTTGATGTGGTTCGAGTACGCGTCCCACGCGGTGCCGAAGCCCCAGCGCTCGGGCTGGACGTAGCCGTTGGCGCTGGCGCCCGCGACGTACTTGCCACCCGCCTTGGCGACCTCGTCGATCGTCGTCCACTTCTTGTCGAGCTTCTCCTCGCCGCCGATCATCGAGTGCTTGATCGGATACAGCGAGGACCACAGCGACGCGTGCGAGACCCGCGACTCGTTGCCCTGCACGTAGTGCTGGGTGAAGATCGCCGAGGTCTCGGCCAGCTTCTCGAACACCGGCACCTCCGGGCGCGCCTCGCGGTTCCACGGCTTGACCCGGTCGGCGCGCAGCGAGTCCATCACGAACAGGACGACGTACTTGGGCGGCTCGCCGCGGGCCGGGGTCGCCTCGGTCCCGGGCACCACCAGCGCGGCGGTGCTCAGGCGCGCCGACGGGCAGCCGGTGCCGAGCAGCTCGAGCCGGACCGCCTTGCCGCCGAGGCTCGACAGGTCGACCGCCGAGCCGAGGCCGACCAGCTTGCCGTCGATGCCCGCACCGTCGGCCGCGGTCGCCTTGACCGTGACCTCGCAGGCGCCGTCGGCGAGGTCGCCGGTGAGCTTGCCCTTGTCGGGCACCATCACGTACCAGGCCATGCCGCCGCCCTCGGGCAGCACCAGGGCCTTGGCGGTCGCGTCGTAGAAGCTGGTGGTGCCGGCGGCCGGCGCCGCGGTGCCGCCGACCTGGATCCACTCGATCGCGATGTCGCCCTTGCCGGCGAAGAACAGCAGCTCGTTCTCGCCCTCGCGCAGCTGGCCGGCTGGCGGCGCCAGGTCGACCGTGGTCCAGCCCTCCTCGAGCTGGCCGTTGACGTCCTTGTTGCCGTTGACGCGCACGCTGAACGCCTGCTTGGCGGCGGCGAACACCCGCACGCGGACGATCGGGTTGCCGGTCAGCTCGCCGGCGGTGAGCGGCACGTCGACCCGCGCCGACTTCCCGTTGATCCGCGCGACCTTGATGTCGCCCTCGCTCTTCCGGGTGTCCCAGGTCTTCTGCTTGATCTTCTCGGCGTTGCCGAACCGGGTGTACTTGGCGAACCCGGACGAGCCGCCGGCGAGGACCAGGCCGCCGCTGCGCAGCAGGTGGGCGCTCAGCCGGTTGTCGACCAGCGAGTAGACGCTCCGCTCGGGCCCGCGGGCCGGCGCCTTGACGGGATCCTTGGTCTTGACGGCCGTGGCGGTGCCGGCGCCGGGCTCGGTCGGCCCGGGCTTGCCCTGGTCGGTGCTGCCGCTGCCCTTGCCGCAGGCGGCCAGGGCGAGCGCGACCGCGATCGCGGGATACTTCGAGGTCATCGGAAAAGCCTATGCATGGGCGGGAAGCCGGGGGCAAGTAATGGACGGCCCGGCGCCCGTCTTCACGGGTGAGGCCCGGGCCCCGACCGGCCGGCGCCGCTACGGTCCGGTGATCCGCCAGCCGTGGCTGTACACGTTCATCCGGCTGCCCCGGACGAAGCCGCACACCGCCACCCCGAACCGCTCGGCGACGTCGATCGCGAGCCGGCTGGGCGCCGACACCGCGACCACGATCGGCGCGCCGGCGAGCACGACCTTCTCGATCAGCTCGTAGCCGAGCCGCCCGGAGACCACGAGCACGTGGTCGACCAGCGGCAGGAGGTCCTCGCCGATCGCGCGGCCGATCACCTTGTCGAGCGCGTTGTGACGCCCGACGTCCTCGCGCACCGCGAGCCGCGCACCGGCGCGGTCGAACAGCCCGGCCGCGTGCAGGCCGCCGGTCGCGGCGAACTGGGTCTGGGCCGCGCGCAGCGCGTCGGGGAGCGCGGCCAGGACCGCCGCGTCGACCACCAGATCCGATCGCACCGCGGTGGCCCGACCCTCGAGGGCCGCGATCGCGACCCGGCCGCACACGCCACACGCCGCGGTCGCCATGAACGAGCGCGCCGGCAGCAGCTCGGGCGCCGCATCGACGTCAACCTGATCGGCGCCGGCCTGGACCAGCGCGCACCCGGCCAGCGCGGCCCCGCCCTCGGCATGGAGCAGCCCGCGGACCAGCTCCAGATCTTCGCCGGGGGTCCGCATCAGCACCGCTACCTCGCGGCCGCGGGCGGTGAGGGTCAGCGGCGCCTCGTCGACGACCTGGTCGCGCTCGGCGCGCCGGGTCCCGGCGGCGAGGTCGATTCGCTCGACGAGCTTGTTCCGCACCCCACCTTATATATTGAAGCGCGCGGGCCGGCGACCGCGGCCCGGCGGCGTTGACTTCGCCCCCCCTTCTGTCCGAGTTTCGGACCGATGCGCGACCGGGTATTCCGCGATCCCGTCCACGGGCTCATCGAGCTCCGCGGCGACGATCGCCCGATCGCCGAGCTGCTCGAGACCCGCGCGATGCAGCGGCTGCGCCGCATCAAGCAGATGGGCCTGGCCTGGCTGGTCTATCCGGGCGCCGAGCACTCGCGGTTCTCGCACGCGCTGGGCGCGCTCCACGTCGCGCAGCGGGTGACCAAGCAGCTCCGCCTCGACGGTCGGGTCGCGCTCGACGTGAAGGTCGCCGCGCTGATCCACGACGTGGGCCACGGCCCCTTCTCGCACGCCTGGGAGCACGTGTTCCCCGGCTCCGACCACGAGCGGTGGGGCGCGCGCATCGTGATGGAGGACGCCGAGCTGCGCGACGCGCTCGACGCGCTCGCGCCCGGCCTGTCCGAGACCATGCGCTCGTTCTGGCACAAGACCTACAAGCCTGCGTTCGCGCGCAAGCTGGTGTCGTCGCAGCTCGACGTCGATCGCCTCGACTACCTGCTGCGCGACGGCCACTACTCGGGCGCCGGCTACGCGACCTACGACCTCGACTGGATCCTGCACGCGCTCGCGGTCGAGGAGGTGCGCACCACCGAGGACGATCCGCGCGACCTCGTGATCGACTACCGCCGCGGCATGTTCGCCGTCGAGCAGTACCTGTTCGCCCGCTCGTACATGTACGCGCAGGTCTATCACCACAAGACCGTGCGGGCGGCCGAGTGGATGCTCATCAAGCTGTTCGAGCGCTACGCCCAGCTCGCCCGGGCCGGCGCCGAGCCGCCCGGTCTGCCGGCCGCCGCCCAGCTGGCCCGCGGCGCGGTGCTCCCGGTGCCCGACTACCTGCGCCTGCACGACATCTCCATCGTCCACGCGCTCGACACCTGGGGCGGACGCGGCGACGGCGAGCCCTGCGCCGACCCGGTGCTGCGCGACCTGTCGCAGCGCCTGGTCGACCGCCGCCTGTTCAAGACCTTCGACCTCGGCGACGACCCGCGCGTGGCCGAGCGCATCGCCGAGCCCGCGCTCGCGATCGCCGAGCGCCGCTTCGGGTCGGTCGCCCGCAGCTACGTCACCGTCGATACCACCCGCCAGATCGGCTACCTCCCGCACGACGACGAGGAGCTCCACGTCGTCGATCACCCGCGCTACGGCGCGGTGACCCTGGGCCGCCTCCTCGAGGACATGCCGCTCGGCCAGCCGACCGCCACGGTCCGCCTGGTCTGCGCCCCCGAGCTGGTCAGCGATCTCCGGCCGGTGGTGGAGCAGGCGCTGGGCCGCCCGCGCGGCCGCCGCTGAGCAAACCGGGCTGTACTAACCGGGCTGCGGCCGCGATCTGCGTCGTTGCCGGTTCCCCCCAACTTCGTCACGACCAGACGGCCCTTCGACGCGGCGCTTCGCGCCCTGCTCAGGGATGCCGGTCTTCTCGGGGCCCCACCGTCGCCTCGCAGCTCGCGTTCCTCGCCTCGGGTTGCGCGGGGAGCCTCCCCACGCCCGTGGCACCCGCAGACGGTGAGCGGGACGCGGCTGGGCCCGTCAGGTCGCGTCGTCGCCCGCGTGTGGGCTCTCTGTCGAAGACGCCACGCGCCCGGCGCGCCGCGCGCGAGCGCTCGTACTCGCCGCCCCCGCTCGAAAGTAGCGCCATGGCTGACTATTTCCTTTCCGTCCGGGAGACAGCGGCAGGTCGAGGCGGGTCGCTCGAACGCCCACGCGGTCGCACGCGTCAGGTCTGGAAGGGAGGTGGCCCCGATGGCCTTCTTGCGCTGCTCTCACCGATGGGTCATCAACGCGTCCAGAGGTGTCTCTCGATGTACCCGCCGATGGCGTCAGCCTTTTGGTGCGGAACGAGCGCCACGCGCTCCGCACTCTTGCAGCGAGGGCATGCTCCGCTCGGCGGTCCAACCAGCAGCCCAGGGAACATGAAG
This sequence comes from Kofleriaceae bacterium, assembly GCA_046597055.1. Lineage (GTDB taxonomy): Bacteria > Myxococcota_A > Polyangia > Haliangiales > Haliangiaceae > UBA2376. The sequence goes on from JBKJLC010000184.1 coordinate 41,170, forward strand.
TCATCTCCGCAGTCGACTTGATGCGTGTGACGACCGTCTCGTTGAAGTTCGACCCACTCAGGGGAGAGGTCGGCACGACGCAATCCGCACCGCATGCATATGGGATACAGCGTCATGGGGACTCCGGGGTACACGAGGACTCACAACACACAGAGACGATCGGGACCGCAGAGGTCCTCGACAAGCACGAACGCGCCGGGGCGTCGAAGCCCGCCACCAGGTCGAGGTCGGGGACGTAGCCCTGGTAGCGCCGGTCCTTCTGCAGGGCCGCGGCGAGGGCGGCGTAGTTGTCCTCGCGGACGTAGCGCAGGATCTCGTCGTCGCTCCGCCGCGAGGTCGCGGCGGCGGTCCACGAGGAGGTTGGTCCAGTAGATGGTGAGCGCCGGCCCGGAGAACGCGTAGGCGGCCTGCAGATCGAGATCGAGGAGCGTGTTGGGGTGCAGCCCGCTGGTGTGGCAGACCCAGCACGGGTTGGCCGTGCCGTCGGTCTTCGTGTAACACGGCGGCGGCACCGGCGCGTCCTGGTTGGCGCGTGCCGATGCTGGCGAGCGCGACGCCGAGGAGATTGTAAGGCCCCGGCGGCGGCGTGGTCTGACTGACGCAAGCCGCCAGCAGCGTCGCGCCGGCCACGAGCGGCAGCACGTGGCTCGACGTCATGACGTGACCCATGGCGGGCCTACCGGGGCGGCCACAGGCTGGGACGCGCCTCGCCCGGGTGCTGCGCGCTGAAGAACAGCGTGGTCATGTCGGAGTTGAAGAAGGGCCCGGTCGCCTCGGTGTCGCTCGGACCCTGCAGGATCCGGAACGGCCGCCCGGAGGCCGGGGTCGCGCCGCCCTTGTGATGGCGATTCAAGTCGATGTAGTAGGACGCGTCGGGTCGCTGGGTCGCGCCGACGTTGCCATCGGTGCCGAAACCACACGCCGCCCGACGTTCCCGCCGAGCTGGTCGGCGATCTGGGTGGTGGCTCGGGCCGTCGGGTCGCGTCGTCGCCTGGGGTGGGTCTCGGCGGTCGCGGTGAATCGCTCGCGATCTCGATGTGTTGCCTCGATGACGACCGGTGAGCGCAGCGCATCTCGGCCCCCGGCCGTCGTCGGCTCCGGCCGGCGTGGATGGAGTTGCGGCGGGTCCGGCATCTTCGATCCTCGTTGCCCGGGAGGTTGGACGCGGCGGGGACGCGGCGTTATCGTGCGCGCGATGCGCTGGTCCGTCCTGCTTCCCACCGCCGCCCTGTCCCTGATCACCGCCTGCAACGCCGCCGAGAAAGGTCGCGCCGAGGCCCGGTCCGAGGCTGCGGCCGAGGCCAAGAAGGCCGCCGCGCTGGTGAAGCCGGTCGAGAAGGTCAAGGCGACCGTTCCCCAGGGCGTGCAGGTCCCGTGCACGCAGCTGATCGATCCGGCCGCGTTCACCACCGCGCTCGGCGAGACCGAGCCGCTGACCGTGCGTGACTCGACCGGCACGATGCTCGACTCGACCGCCTCGTGCACGCTGATCCGCGGCGGTGCGCGCCCGGATGCCAAGGCCCAGCAGAAGATCATCGAGAAGACCGGCCGGCTCGGGACCATCCCCGGCGACCCGGTCTGCGTCGTGACCCTCTACTGCTGGGTCGTCGAGGACACCGAGAAGTTCAAGGAGCGCTGCCGCACCGCCCCCGACCAGCCCGGCACCAAGCTCGGCGACGACAGCGCCACCGGCGGCTGGGCCTGCCGCGAGACGCTGCCGCAGGGGACCTTCGACGTCGACACGTTCCGGTTCCTCGACACCGACACCAAGTGCCTCTTCCAGATCGGCGGCGGCCCCAGCATGACCGACAACGACCTGGTCGCGACCTGCGCCCGCACCGCGCGCGAGTCGATCGCCCCCGAGCACTTCAAGCCGGGCGCGACCGCGCGCTACTCGGTCGACGCGCCCGCCGACGCGACCGGCACTGGCACCGCAACGCCGTAGCCCGCCCCCTTCGAGCTGGCGCATCGCGTCGCCCCGGTCTTCGATCGGGACGACGGAAGATCGAGTGATCGAGGTGTATGGGGCCGGGCCGCACGCGATTGGGGCCGGGCCTGAAGCCCGACGGCGGTCAGGATCGCATCCTCGACGCGGGCGTCAGTAGTTCATCCACTCGACGCAGCAGTAGACGTTGGCCTGCGCGTTGGCGAAGCGAGCTTCGACGCTCCGGCTGCTGCACCCGGTCGAGACGGCGAACATGCCGCTCTGGCCGCCGAACGGCGTCCCGTGCCACACGGCCGGGGCCTGCCCGACCGCGCCGACGAAGCAGGCCGCCTGCCGATACTGCTCGACCGTGCACAGCTTCGTGCGTGACGTGCCGAAGTTGAGGTTGAAGCACGCTTCCACCGCCGTGTCGTGATCCGCGGAGCCGCCCGCCCACACGCACAGCGTCGAGGTGCCGAGGTCGACGCGTGCCATGTTGGGCGGACATTGCGCGACGCTCGATGGCCCAGCCGGCCCCATCGGCCCTTGCGTGCCGTTCGTGCCGTTGGTGCCCGCCGGCCCCATAGCGCCGGTGGCGCCCGTCAGGCCAGTCTGCCCGGTGGCGCCGACCGGGCCGGCCGGCCCCATCGCTCCGGTCGCTCCGGTCGGCCCGACGGACCCCGCCGGGCCGGTTGCACCGGTGAGCCCTCTGGCCCCGGGCGGACCGACCGCGCCCACAGCGCCGGCGGGACCCACGGGGCCGATGCTCCCAGCAGCGCCGGCGGGACCCACGGGACCGATGCTCCCAGCAGCGCCGGTTGGGCCAGCCGGGCCGACGGGCCCGATCGCGCCGGCAGTGCCGCTGGCCCCGGCGGGCCCCGCAGGACCGACCGCTCCGGTGGGACCGACCGCACCCGACGCGCCAGCGGGACCGACCGGCCCGATCGCGCCAGCAGTGCCCGCGGCACCGACCGGACCGACCGGACCGATCGCGCCGGCCGGACCGACCGGTCCCAGAGGACCCATGATTCCCATGAGGCCGGTGGCGCCCATCGGCCCCATCGGACCGACATTCCCGACGGGGCCCTGGAGGCCTGCCGGGCCCGTCGCGCCCGCAGGCCCCACCGCACCGGGCGGGCCCACGGGTCCCGCCACACCGGCCGGACCCGCGATGCCGGCCGGACCCGCGTTGCCCATGGGCCCCGCCGCGCCGGCGGGCCCTGCCGGCCCGACGAGCCCGGTCGGGTCGCCGACCCAGCGGCCCTGCGCGTCGATCACGAGCATGTTGCCGATGAAGACCCGGTCGGGATGGATGTCGCCGATCACGTCACCGGCCACCAGCGCGTAGGGCACGCTCACGAGCTCCTCGCGCGGGGTCATCTCGGGGTCGTCCGCGACGCGAATGCCCAGGTACCTCGGCGTCCCGTCCATCAGCGGAAGGCTGGTCGTCTGCCCGAGCTGGATGACGAAGTAGCCGTCGTCGAACGTGACCGTGTGCGTCTCGGTCCAGCGGGCGGTGCCACCAGATGGGACGTCGTAGAGCGTGAAGGCCATCGCCCGGTCGCCGGTCACCGGTTGCTCGCTCGCGTCGAAGAGACGCCCGGTCTGGGTCATCAGTGCCGGAACGTCACCTTGCCCTGCGCGCGTCGGCGACGGGGCGATGGTGAGCGCGAGGAGGGCGATCGCAGTCAGGAACAGTCGAAATTTCGCGGTCATGAACTTCTCCTCGACCATCACGGTTGGGTCGCACCGGTCACGCCACCACGACGCTGGTACCCGGGCGATTCACTCGAGCCATCCCCGCTCCGCAGCGTGCCGTAGAGCGAGTAGCTGGGACTCTTCGCTCTCACCGCCCCGCTGACCGTCGCCAACCCCGGTCGACCGGCGGCCGCGGGTGCGTCCATCCCGGCATCCAGGGCGGGCAGCGGAGAATCGACCTCGTGGGCATCCGCGAGCCCACCATCGGCGAACCGGGGAGGCGTGTCGGCGCACGCCACGACGAACAGCAGAAGGGCAATCAGTGGCTTCACGACCAGATCGAGTACCGTCGCTCACGACGTGAGCAAAAAAAGACCCCGGCGCCTCCGGACGCGCTGGCGGTGCCCCCGCCCCGTCACGGCCGAGCCAGTCCTCCCCGTCACGCCGCGAGCGAGCTCGGTCAGGGCGCCCTGAACAGCTTGCCTGCCGCTGCCGCTGCCGCTGCCGCTGCCGTTGCCGCCTCACGGACAGGGCGTCAGCAGTGTCGTCGGCCCATGGAGACAGAGAATCGCATGTCACCCCGGTAGCGACAGTCCGGCGATCGCGCGGGGCCGCGCCGGTCGTCACGGCGAGGCTGGCGCCGAAAACGAAGGCGGCCCGCTCGGTCGAGCGGGCCGTCGTGGCGCCGGGGCTCGGGCGCCGAAAAAGGCGAAAGCCGCTAGCTTGTGACTAGCGGCTTTCAAAACCACGGCAGCGTCCTACTCTCCCACAGAGTTGCCCCTGCAGTACCATTGGCCCGGAGGAGCTTAACTTCCGTGTTCGGGATGGGAACGGGTGTGGCCTCCTCGGAATTGCCGCCGGGAAA
>JBKJLC010000185.1:0-8240 GCA_046597055.1 Kofleriaceae bacterium
GGCAGGATGTTCATCATCTTGCAGATGATGCCGAGCATGATCTCGTCGGCGCCGCCGCCGATCGAGAGGAGGCGGGTGTCGCGATAGGCGCGCGAGGCGGGGTTGTCCCACATGAAACCCATGCCGCCCCAGTATTGCAGGCAGGCATCGGAGACCTCGCGCGACAGCCGGCCGGCCTTGAGCTTGGCCATCGAGGCCAGCATGGTGACGTCGGCGCCGCCGACGTACTCCTCGACCGCGCGGTAGACCAGCGAGCGCAAGAGCTCGATCTCGGTCTTGAGCTCGGCCATGCGGAAGTGGATCACCTGGTTGTCGATCAGCGGCTGGCCGAACGTCTTGCGCTCGCGGCAGTAGGCGACGGTGGCGTCGATCACGCGCTCCATGCCGCGCAGCGACGAGATCGAGCCGAAGATGCGCTCCTCCTGGAACTGCACCATCTGCATCATGAAGCCGGTGCCCTCGCCGCCGATGCGGTGGCGCTGCGGGACCCGGACGTCCTCGAGGTAGACCGGGCAGGTGTCCGACGACCGCATGCCGAGCTTGTCGAGCTTGGGACCGATCGTGACGCCCTTGGCGCGGGCCGGCACGATGATCAGCGACTTGTTCATGTGGGGCGCGCCCTCGCCGGTGTTGGCCAGGAGGCACAGCCAGTCGGCCTGGGCCGCGCTGGTGATCCACATCTTGCTGCCGGTGATGACGTAGTCGTCACCATCCTTGCGCGCGGTGGTCTTGAGCGCGGCGACGTCGGAGCCGCCCCCGACCTCGCTGACCGCGATCGCCGCGACCTGCTCGCCGGCGATGGCCGGGGCCAGGAACTCGCGGCGCAGCCCGTCACTGCCCCAGCGCGCCAGCGCCGGCGTCGCCATGTCGGTCTGGACGCCGATCGCCATCGGGACGCCGCCACACGCGCAGTTGCCGAGCTCCTCGCCGACGACCGCCTGGTAGGAGTAGTCGAGGCCCATGCCGCCGTACGCCTCGGGCTTGGCGACCCCGAGCAGGCCCAGCTGGCCGGCCTTGCGGAACAGCTCGTGCGCCGGGAACGCGCCGGCCTTTTCCCACTCGTCGGCGTGGGGGTTGATCTCCCGCTCGACGAAGTCGCGGACGGTCTTGCGAAGCTGCTGATGCTCGTCGGTGAAGCGCATGGGTCCCTCCCGGAGAAGCTACACGCGGCCCATGGCCGGCGCCAGACAGCGCCCTGTTACAGCGGCTTACTCCCCGCGCGGCGCGGTCACAGCCCGTACTTCTTCAGCTTCTCGTACAGCGTCGATGGCGCGATGCCGAGCGCGCGCGCGGCGCGGGTCTTGTTGCCGCCCTCGCGATCGAGGGTCTGGCGGATTGCGGCTTTCTCGATCGCCTCGAGCGAGCGACCGGCCAGCGGCAGCTCCTCGAGCTCGCGCTCGCGGCGCGGCGTGGTGCTGGGGAACATCAGGTGGCGGACGTCGAGCACGTCGCCGTCGAGCATCGCGACCGCGGTGGTGACCACGTTGCGCAGCTCGCGGACGTTGCCGGGCCAGTCGTACGCGGCGAGCGCGGCCATCGCCGCCGGGGTCACCGAGGTGCGGCCCTCGAGCATGTGATCGACGAGGATCTTGAGATCCTCGGGTCGCGCGCGCAGCGGCGGTACCTCGACGACGGCGGTGTTGACGCGGAAGTAGAGATCCTGGCGGAAGCGACCGGCGGCGACCTCGGCGGCGAGGTCGCGATTGGTGGCCGCCAGCACGCGCACGTCGACCGGCAGCTCGACCGAGCCACCGACCCGGCGGACCTCGCGCTGCTCGAGCGCGCGCAGGAGGCGCGGCTGCAGGTCGAGCGGCATCTCGCCGATCTCGTCGAGGAACAGGGTGCCGCCGTCGGCGCGCTCGAACGCGCCGTTGCGCTCGGCGACCGCACCGGTGAACGCGCCCTTCTCGTGACCGAACAGCTCGCTCTCGATCAAGGACGCGGTGACCGACCCACAGTCGAACACGACCAGCGGGCCCGACGCCCGCGGGCTCTGCTCGTGGACCGCGCGCGCGAGCACGTCCTTGCCGGTGCCGGTCTCGCCGGCGAACAGGATGCTGACGTCGCTGGCCGCGAGCTTGTCGAGCATCGCGAACAAGGACGCCATCACCGGGCTGGCCGACGTCATGCTGCCGAAGCGGGCCAGGCTGGCGGTGGGCGCGTCGGTCTCGACGAACAGCCGGGTCGAGCCGAGCACCGCGATCGCGCCGGGGACCAGCACGACCTCGCGGATCGCGGCGCCGCCCACGAAGGTGCCGTTGGTCGAGCCGAGATCGCGCAGCACCACGCCGCTCACGGTCGGCTCGAGCTCGCAGTGGGTCCGCGACACGTGGGGGTCGCGCACGATGATGTCGACGTCCTCCCCGCTTCCGATCCGGATCCGGCGCCGGCCGAGGCGTTCCCGGGTCACAGAGCCATCGGGAGCAACCAGGCTCAGCCAGCGCGGGATCGGGCTGTCATCGAGGTCGATCTGCTGCGTGGTGTCACGGCGACGAGGCATGTCGGTCTCCGGATTCCGGTCGATGGTCTCCGGATCCCGGAGACCGCTGCCAGTCTGGCACTTTCCCGTGTGTCACCCAACTCGCAAGATGGTGGGATCGCTGACACAAAATTTGCCGCCTGGGCGCGAGCGTGTGGCACGGACATTGGATAGGGAAACCTCACGATGTTGTTCCCCTCGCTGCTTCCACTCGCCGCGGTCAGCTGGATGGCCGCTGCTTCGCCGGCCCCGCAGACGCCCGCGCCCACGACGATTGTCGAGGCTGCCACGCTGGCCGTCGCGGACTCGAAGCACCGGGCTGAGTCCGACATGGTCGAGGTGGTGCTGTTCGACCAGAACCATCCCGAGACCCGGACGCTCCGGATCGGTCGCGACGGCACCGTGGACAAGGAAACCCGCAAGGAAATCGAGCGCTTGTTCCGCTGCAAGCGGACCGCCCGTCACCGCCCGATCGACAAGGGCCTGCTGGCGATGCTCGCCGACGTCGCGGCGCACTATCCCGGTCACACCATCGAGCTCGTCTCCGGGTACCGCGCCGCCGAACGCCACACCTCACGTCACTACCAGGGCCGCGCGATCGACTTCCGCATCCGGGGCGTGGCCATGCCCGCGGTCCGCGACTACGTCTGGTCGACCCACACCCAGCTGGGCCTGGGCTGGTATCCGGTCGAGGGCTTCGTGCACATGGACCACCGCGTCGACGACAAGGACATCGCGTGGACCGAGACCCGGGGCGTCAACCACTATCACCCGTCGTGGTCCAAGCGGGTCCGCCGCGGCGAGCAGCTGAAGCTCCGCGAGCAGCGCGTCGGGATCTGATCTGAGCGCAGCGTCGGTTCCCGCGGGGCGACGGCGCGGGTGGACGCGGGCTCATGGAGCCCAGCGCGAGGTCAGGGGCGTGCGATCATGAGGCGATCGGTCCATGTGGCGACCAGGTCGGCAGTGGCGACCCGCGACCAGTCGAAGCCGCGCACGAGGTCGACGGGCCGGCAGGGCTCGTCGCGATCGATGAGCCCGACCGCGTGCGCGAGCAGCCCGCATAGCTGGTCGCCGCGGTAGCGCTGGCGCAGCTCGGACGCCGGGGCCGAGCCGTGGAGCTTGGCGAGCTTGTCGCCAGCGGGGGCAAGCAACAGGAGATGATGACGGTACGTCGGCGTCGGCACGCCGAGTCGTCGTTGCAGCGCGACCTGGGTCGCGGTCGACGGCGCGATGTCGAGACCCCGCACGATGCGGTTGACCCCGCTGGCGTGGTCGTCGACCACGACCACCAGCTGGTACGCGACCACGCCGTCGCGCCGGACCACCACCGGATCACCCATCTCTGCCGCCGGATCCTGGGACAGGTCGCGGCCGCCCTCGTCGTGAACGGCGATGGTGCCATCGTCGAGGTGAGCCCGGAGGGGCTCGGTGCTGGTGCGCCAGCCGCCGGGTGGCAGCGGACGGCCGCGGCACGCGTTCGGGTAGGCCCAGCCACCGTCGGGGGCACGGCGACCGCCCGCGCGATCGCGGCGCGAGCACGCGCACGGATAGAGCCGGTCGTCGCTCGCGAGGCGATCGAGGGCGGCCTGGTGATCGGCCGCGCGCTCGGACTGGGTCACGACGGCGTCCCAGTCGAGGCCGAGCCAGCCGAGATCGTCGAGCATCTGGGTCGCCCAGCCGGGTCGGCAGCGGGTGTGATCGAGATCCTCGAGGCGGAGCAGGACGCGCCCGGCGCGGGCGCGCGCATCGAGCCACACCAGGAGCGCCGACAGCAGCGTGCCGGGGTGCGCCTCGCCGGTGGTCGACGGCGCGAAGCGCGAGACCGCGATCATGCGCGGCAGGCTACCTCGGTGACCCGAGGTCGGCGATCGCGCGGGGCGTCTGGTGCGCGCGGGTTAGTGCCCGGCGGGGGCGCGGCGGGGGCACTTCGGCCCGGGGCACAGCCCCCTGCGGTAGCGGCCGGGCAGGAGCGAGCCGTGCTGGACCTTGGGTGGCGGGCCAACCACCGGCGCCATCGGCTCGCCCTCGCCGAAGTCGACCACGCCGTACACCGGCGGAGGCGGCGCGGGCGGTTCCAGCATGACGAGGGCGCGCTTGCCGCCGGCGACCGTGAGCTGATAATCGCGGGTTCCGGCGCTGGTGCTGGCGAGGAAGCGATACGTGCCGGGTGGCAGCATGAGGGCGCCGGCTTCGATCGGTACGTCCGGGTAGCGCTCGATCGTGACGGTCGCGCCGGTGCCGCGGACGACGAGCTCGACCGGTGACCATGCCTGGGCGTCGGCGAGCTTGCGAACGGCGATCCGGGCCCGGCGGGTGGCGGCCGCGAGCGGCTCGCCGACGGTAACGGCGTCGGGACAGCGCGGCAGCAGCAGGCCGGCCCGGACCGGGTCGCCGGCGGCAACCAGGTCGATCGCGACCTGGCAGATACGGCTCGGATCGCGGGTCGCCAGCGCGGCGGCGACATCCGGGCCCTTCGCACGCGCGCGCGGCTTGCGGGCGCGCGGGTCGCCCGCGGTGGCGGGGGACGCGGTCGCGAGCAGGGTGGCGAGGAGGACCAGGTGGCGCACGTTGGACCAGACACGAGCGACAGCGGCCCGGTTGCGTGAGCGTAGCAGGTGGGCCGGGGTACGATGTGGCGTGGATCCGGTGCGCGCCAGCGAGGCCCGACGGCTGCTCGACCGCTACATGGTCGAGGTGGTCGAGCGCTACGGCCTGTGTCCGTGGGCAGCGCCGGCGCGGGCGCGCGGGCAGGTGAAGATCGAGATCGTCGAGGTGTCGGAGGTCGCGGCGGCGGTCGACCGGTTCATCAACGACGCCGGCGCGGTGGTCGGCCTGGTGGTCCTGCCGAGCTTCGACGGTGATGCGAGCGCGCTGCGACGGGTGCGCGACGTGATGCTGGCCGAGCGGGGCGGACGGATCGCCGTGGCTGACTTTCACCCGCGCGCGCCGCTCGACCTGGGCGACGCCTACCGGCTGGTGCCGTTCCTGCGGCGCTCGCCGGACGCGATGCTGCAGGCGGTCCGGCACGAGACCCTGGCCGGGCTGCGCGGACGGGCCAGCGGTCCGTGGTCAGCCAACGAGCAGGCGGCGGCGCTGGCAGGGCTGCCAGTGGCGCGACCGCGGGACCCGCTCGACGAGATCGCGCTCGAGAACCACCGGACCGTGCGGGCGCAGACCGAGGCGATCGTGCAGGCGCTCGAGGACATCGCGCGCGACCGCGACGCGTCGTATGCCCGGTTGGCGGTGCCGACCGCTACTCGACGCGCTTGATGATGTGGAAGCCGTAGTCGGACTCGACCACGCCCACCTCGCCCGCATCGAGGCGAAGCCCGAGCTGGCGAAACTCGATGACCAGCTGCGCATCAGGCGACACGTCGTAGGCCTCGGCGGCGGCCGCGGAGCCCTTGTCCTCGGAATGCGACTTCATCAGCGTGTCGAAGTCGGCACCGGCGGCGAGCTGCTTGGTCAGGCCGCGCACCTCACCCTCCGCATCGCCGCGCGAGCGCTTGCCGGCGCGCGGGTCGATGCCGCCGCCGTAGGCCTCCGCCTTGTCCGACCAGCCGATAAGGATGTGCTTCACCTTGGTACGATTGGACCGGGGCTCCCGCTCGAGGATCTCGGTCGAGATTACGGTGTCGGAGGCCGTGCCGGTGGTGGCCAGCTTGTTGTTCATGCTCGGACCCGACATACCGGTCGGGCCGCACGCGGCGACGAGGACGGCAACCAGTGCAAAAACAAGGCGCATGGCCGACCTGTACCATGGAGCTTGCAAGCCGCCCCGGATCAACGGCACCGTCCGGCCGTGACCCAGCCGACCGACAGCTCCGCGACGCGCGCCCCCGAGGACCTCATCTCGTTCCTGCCGCCCCGCGTCTGGTACCTGTCCTCGACCGGTGACGACATGTGGTGCCGTCGGCCGTACGGCTTCTGGTTCTCGTCCGACGAGGCGGCGGTCGCGTTCGCGACGTCGATGGGCGTCGGGGACCTGACGCCGATCGGCATCGACGCGCGCGACCTGTTCACGGAAGAGGCGCTGGCGGGGTTTCGCGAGCTCGATGTCACGCGCATCTTCCTCGACCCGCAGATCGACGCCGAGTCGGGTGACGTCCACGGCCGGATCCTGCGGCTCGAGTCGATCAACTGAACACGAGGTTGGCGGGACGCCACCCGACAGCCGGTGGGATCCAGGGCTGGCCGGTGAGCGGGGGCGCCACGTACCAGGACGGGCGCGGGAAGCTGCCTGGCGGAAACGGGTGGGCGACGTTGACGGCGCCGGTGGCGATCGCCTGCGCGGCCCGGCGGAATCCGTCGACAAAGCCGCGATAGGCGGCGCGAAACCAGGCTCGCGCCTGCGGCGTCGACGCGTGGCAGGCCGGCGCCGGGCTGCGGGCGGGATCGGCTGGCCGGGCGCGTGGATCCTGCGCCGCGAGCGCGCTCGCGCCGACCGGCGACGCGGCGGCGTCTGCGGCAATGCTGGCGACCAGCGCCTGGTGGCGCTCCACGAGTTCGGGGTGAGGCAGATGAGCCCAGGGCGGGATCGGCGTGAGCGGAACCACCACCGCCTCCTCGGTGGCGTCACCGGCGCCGGCCCGTGCATCGCGGCGCAGTCGGATGCCGTCGACCGTCATGTCGCCGACCAACCCGCTGGTCGAGGAGGCGCCCGGCCAGTCGAGCGGTGTCGCGACCAGGCCTTCCTTGACCCCGTTCGCCATGACGTAGCGGAGTCGGGCGATGATCGCGTCGTCGTCGACGATCGGGATGACGCGTGGGCGCCGTGCCCAGAACGGGCCCTTCCAGCCGTGAAGTCGGCCCATCTCGCGGGCGACGTTGCCATTCACGTAGCCGAGAAAGGCAGCGAGCTGCGCGCCGTCGTGGGTCGAGGCGAGGAGGTGGAAGTGATTCGAGAGGTACGTGAACGCGTGGAGGAAGACCTCCGGGAACAGCACCAGCGCGCGGCTGAGCACGCCGTGGATGATCGCGCGGGACCGGGGCGTGGGCCGGATCAACATCAGCTCCTGGATCGTGCGCGAGGTGACCTCGTAGACGACTCCGGGGAGGTACCAGCGCAGCGGATGTCCCATCCCCGGCCCCCGAGCAACCGCTGTGCCCGCCGCATGTGCCCGCCACGCCTACGGGCCACCGTCCGGCTGTCCGGCATGCGGACCGGACGTCCGGATCCCGGACGCTCATTGCAGCCGCCCTTACACCCCCGCCCGGTGTCTGACACCGCGAGGCGAGGCTCGGGGTCGAGTTCGTGGTCCTGAATACGGATGCAAGGCGTACCTGACACGCCTGACACTTGGGTGCCTGCACTGACTACGGATTCAAGGCGTGCCTGACATGGGGTGCCTCGCTGGGCGTAAGTAGCGATTCAGTAATTGTCTGACATCCTTCTGCCTGGCTCTGAAAAATTACGGCACCCAAGGAGTGCCTGACTCCCTCAGCGCGTGCGGACACCTCGGTGCCTCATCTCGGCGCGTGCGGTCATCGCGGTAACTCCTTGTCCCGATACGGAATCCAAAGCTAGCTGACACCCTCTCCGGAACCTTCGCCAGCTGCGCGCGGCGTGCGGGCTCCTTGGACTCGTGTCCCGCGATATAAAATTCCGTGGTAGCTGACACCTCGGCTGGCTGGACTCCGTGTCCCGCGATACAAAATTCCGTGGTAGCTGACACCTCGGCTGGCTGACACCTCGGCTGGCCGGCCCGGCTGGCTGCGAGGCGGCCGGGCAGGTGCTCACGACAGCAGGGCGAGCAGGTCG
>JBKJLC010000137.1:0-3812 GCA_046597055.1 Kofleriaceae bacterium
TTCGAGATCGTGGCGTTCCTGCGTAGCCGCGAGCTGCTGCACATGGACGGACACTTCGGCAACATCCGGGCCGACGACGAGCGGATCTACCTCGTCGATTTCGGGCTGGCCACCTCGCCTCGGTTCGACCTGTCGAACGCCGAGCGCGCCTTTGTCGCGCAGCACGTCGGCCACGATGCCGAATACGCGGCGATGCGGCTGGTGAACTGGCTGGTCACGACGGTGGGCGGGGTACCAGTGCCGGCCAGCGGTGGCCCCGTCGACCGCAACCTGTACGTGCGCCGATGCGCGCGCGGCGACATTCCGCAGGACGTGCCGGCCGCCGTGGCGGAAATCCTTGCGCGGCACGCCCCCGCTGCCGCGCGCATGAACGACTTCTGCTGGCGCCTGTTCGACGGCGACCTCCACGCGGCGTATCCCGGCGCGGCGGTTGCGTGAGAAGGTGACGACAATGATGCGGTCCGTGGAGGGACATAGCCGCTACTACGAGGCCGCGCTGGGGGCGCTGCGGTTCATCGAGGGGCGGCGCGCGACCAACCGGCGCTTCGGCGCCGAGGCCGACGCGCGCTGGGCCGCGTTCCGCGGCGACTTCGGCGCGTCGGCGCGGATCGACCTGCTGCTGCGCGACGCCGACGCCCAGTGGCCGGGCGCGTTCGGGGCGCGCTCGGTCTACGACCTGGCGGCGGTCGCCGAGGACGAGGCGTTCGGCGCGGCCTGGGTCCCGCTCGACGATGTCGACGCCGAGGAGCTGTGGCGGCGGCTCGTCGCGGCGCCCCATCCGACCACGCCCTGCGAAGCCCTCGCCGCCATCGCAACGGCGTGGGGGCTCACGCTCACCGTGGTCGACGTCGGCCCGATCGGCGCGGCCGACAAGCTCCTGGTCGTCGGCCCGTCGGCGATCGCCGCGACCATCGACGCCTTCGCCCGCGGCAGCGACCTCGACTGGCACGAGCAGGTGACGATCCTCGCGACCCCGCCGGCGCATCGCCACCTGGCCGCCGCCGGCGCGGCGATCGTCAACGCGACCAAGGCGACCCGGCTGGTGAGCCCCACCAGCGCCACCGTCCCCGCGGGCGCCCGCCTCCTGGCATCTCCCGATGCCGCCCCCGGCGATCGCGCCCGGGCCGACGAGCTGCTCCGAGGATAGCGATGGCGCTCTCCCACGGCCGGGTCGTCAAGGTCGGCGAGACCCTCTATCCCCACGAGCAAGAGGGCATCGCGTTCGCGACCGCGGCGCTGCCCGACACCGACCCGTACCACCTGTGGGCGCTGATCGATCTGCTCGACCCGTCGACCGGCCGACTGCTCGAGATCGACCTGCTGGTCCTGGGCTACTCGTGCCTGTACCTGGTGGAGCTCAAGGCGTTCGCGGGCCGCATGGAGGGCGACTCGGTCGACTGGACGTGGGTGACGCCCGACGGCCGCCGCCTCTGGCGCGAGAACCCGCTCCGCCTCACCCGGCGCAAGGCGCAGATCCTCAAGTCGCGGCTCGAACGGGCCCTGCCCGGCGACGTCCGCGCGCCATGGATCGAGCCGCTGGTGTTCCTCAGTAGCGAGCACATCGGGCTCGGGCTCCAGCCCGACGGCATGGTCGGGGTGGTCCGCCGCGACAACTTCGCCGCCGCGATCACCCGCCACGAGTTCCCCGGCGCCAGCCCCCGCAACCAGGGCCAGCGCATCGACACGCCCACCCAGCGCGCGGTGGTCCAGGCCCTCGGCCAGATCGGCGTGCGCCCGCGCAAGGGCAAGTTCTTCGTCGGCGCCTACGAGCTCGGCGAGACGCTGGGCGAGACCGACGCCTACCAGGACCGCAAGGCCACCCATCGCGACCTCAAGGGCATGACCCGCCGGGCCCGCACGTACCTGGTGCCCGAGCAGACCAGCGTCGAGCGCCGCCAGCAGCTGCGCCGCGCCGCCGATCGCGAGGCCCAGCTCCTCTACGAGGTCGGCGGGCACCCCAACATCCTGTCGTACGCCGACTACGTCACCGACGCGCCGCTCGGCCCGACCGTGCTGCTCGAGGCGTTCGACGGCGACCCGCTCGACGCGTTCTTGCGCCAGCACCCCGCGCTGTCCTTCGGCGATCGGGTCACGCTGATCGAGCAGATCGGGCGCGCGCTCGACCACTGCCACAAGAAGATCGTCGTCCACGGCGGCGTCTGTCCGGCCGCGGTCCTGGTGCGGCGCCACCCCGACACCGGGGCGCTCGAGACCCGGCTGTTCAACTTCCAGCTCGGCAAGGGCGAGTCGATCACCGGCACCAGCCACGCCACCGATCTGGCCGCCGACGCCTGGGCGCTCTACCAGGCGCCCGAGCTGGGCGCCGACTCGGCCGCGCGCACCGTCGAGGCCGACATCTTCGCGCTCGGCGCGGTCGCCTTCCACGTGCTCACCGGCAAGGCGCCGGCGGCCACCCTGGCCCTGCGCGCCGAGGTGATGCGCGCCCGCCGCTGCCTGGATCCGCGCGCGCTCGACGAGACCGTACCCGAGGAGATCGCCCAGCTGGTGTGCATGGCCACCGAGGAGGTCATCGCCAGCCGCGCCGACGACGCCGGCGAGTGGGTCGAGATGCTGCGAAGGGCCATGACCGCGCCGGTCGCCGAGCGCGTGCCCGAGACCTCGCCGCTCGAGGCCCGCAAGGGGGACATGGTCGGCCCCTACCTGGTCGAGAGCATCCTCGGCCACGGCGCCTCGTCGCGCGTCCTGCTCGTCAACGACGACATCGGCCGCCAGCTCGCGCTCAAGGTCTCGCTCGGCGGCGAGCACGACGACCGCCTGCGCGCCGAGGCCGCGGTGCTCGACCGCCTCAACCACCCGCGCATCGTGCGGCTGGTCGCGACCCACACCTTCGCCGAGCGCACCTGCCTGGCGCTGACCCTGGCCGGCGAGCACACGCTGTTCCGCGAGCTGGCCAAGGAGGGCACGCTGTCGCTCGACTACGCCAGCCGCTGGGGCGAGGACCTGCTGTCGGCGCTCGAGCACCTCGAGGAGCGCGAGGTCGTCCATCGCGACATCAAGCCCGCCAACCTCGGCGTCGGCACCGTCGGCAAGAAGGCCCGCGCGCTCCACCTCTACGACTTCTCGCTGGCGTCGTCGCCGATGTCCGAGCTGCGGGTGGGCACCGGCGCCTACCGCGATCCGTTCCTGCCCGAGCGCCGGATCTGGGATCACGCCGCCGACCGCTTCAGCGCCGCGGTCACGCTGCACGAGTGCCTGACCGGCGCCCGGCCCGGCCGCCGCGACGACGGCACCCTCGAGCTCGCGGCCGAGCGCTTCGACGCCAGCGTGCGCGGCGCCCTGGTCGGGTTCTTCACCACCGCCTTCCATCCGGCGGCGGCCGATCGGTTCGAGCGCGCCGACGCCATGCGCCACGCGTGGATCGCCTGCTTCGGCACCCCGGCCCAGGCCGAGGCGCCGGTCGCCGAGCTCGAGCCCGAGCCCGCGCCGCTGTCCGACGACGCGATCCGCGCGGTCGCCCCCGACACCGCGATCGCGTCCTTGCCGCTGTCGGCGCGCGCCCGCAACGCGCTCGACCGCGCCGGCCTGCTGGTCGCCAGCGGCCTGCTCGCGCTGCCCGAGAACCGCCTGTCGGCGATCCGCGGCGTGGGCCGCGGCGTCGCCCGGGAGATCCACGAGTTCCGCACCCGCTGGCAGACCCTGCGCCCGCTCGAGGCTGAGCGCGGCGCCGCCTGCTTCCCCGGCTACCAGGGCCTCGACCTGCTGGTCGCGACCGCGCTGGCGCCGTCCGACGCGGCGGTGCTCACCGACGCCGGCCTGCACACGCTGGCCCAGGTCGCCAGCGCGCCCGCCGC
>JBKJLC010000147.1:0-10298 GCA_046597055.1 Kofleriaceae bacterium
CTGCTCGAGTAGGTCACGAGCGGATGCAACGAATCGCCGCGTTGAGGTCCAACCCGGGGCGGCGCCGCGGGCTTTCCGGTGCACCTGATGAACGGCGGGCGGCGCTTCCGCATCGGGTTGGACCTCAACGCGGCGATTCGTTGCATCCGCTCGTGACCTACTCGAGCAGCCGGTAGCGCTCGGCATCGACCGAAGATCCCGGCCCAGGTGCGATCATGAACTGCTGCTCATGCTTCACCCGCCCACCAAGCATGAAGTCGAGCAGGACGAAATGAAGCTCGAGATGCCATGCGGCGTCGCGACCTGGGCCGAGACGCTCGGCGGATACGGTCACGCTCTCGAGTTGAAACCGGTGATCGGCGTCGATCGCTACTCGCTTGAAGCCCGCGAGCCATGCCGCGAGCGCCGTGTAGTCGAGCTTGCCATCGACCAGCGTCACCCGTGACTCGATCTCCTCGGCGGGCATCTCGTGGATCATGGCGGCGACCGCGTCCACGGGGGCGGGGCCCCGCGGGATGGCATCGCCGCGCGGTCCGCGCCGGGTCACGCGCGGCCTGGCGCCACTGCCGGTGCCGCGCCGGCGGCGGGTCGGCGACGGGCCGGCGACCTGGCGCGGATCGGTCACCGGCCCATCGTCGACCTGCGATGGGTGCGCGACCGGCCCGTCCGGTGGTGGAGTGCCGAGGTCGGGACGACCGCCGCCATTGACCGACACGGTCACCTGCGGCTCGTGCAGGCTGCGAACCGCGCGGTCGAGCATGCCGAGCAGCTCGTGGGGATCGCTGGGACGCGCGCGACGCTTGTCCCCATCGTCGATGATCCGGACGACCAGCTCGTGCATCTGGTCCTTGGTGAGGTCCGCCGGCACCAGCTCGCCGAAGATGCGGACGTGGTCCGCCTCGAGGCGGATCGAGTCGTGGCCCTCGGCGAGCACGAGGAGCCTCCGGGCGTTGGGATTCAGCCCCTCCTTGGCCTCGGTGACGTCGTGATCCGGGTTCTCCTCCATCGCGCGAAGGTTCGAGACTGCGTCCGCGTTCCCCGGCCCGGCCTTGTTCAAGAGGTCGCGCGACTTCGGCTCGTCACCCGGGGCGGTGGGAATCCCCCCATCCAGCGACCCGCCGGCGCCGGCGCCCTCCGCGGCACTGTCATCGGACTCACCGCCGGCGTCGCCGTCGCCCCGGTCGTCGAGGCTGCTTGCGCCGCGCTCCTGGAACGTCGGCAGGTCGAAGCCGGCCTTCTCCCAGGCCAGGTAGAGCTGCAGGATCTCGTAGGCGTCGGCGACCACCGAGATCACGTTGAGCACGGGGATCAGCTTCGCCACGACCTTCGCGAGGCGCGCCGCCGCGTCGCGGCCGAAGCGGCCAACCAGCCGCTTCGCGATCTTGCCGTCGAGCTTCTTCTCCAGGCCGGTGAGGCGCCGCGCATCGTGGGACAGCTCGCGCTGGATCACGCCCGCCCGCGCGGTCCGGCCGTGCAACTCCGCCCTGACGTCGTTCAGCTTCTGGTCGAGCTCGTGGATCCGGCGGTCGGAGGCTTCGACCATCGGATCGGATCCGCCGGCGCGATGGCTGAACGGGTCGCCCTTGGTTTGCAGCCGCGCGGCACGTCGCTGGCGGTCGAGCCGCTTCCGCTCCGCGACCAGCGCCTGCTCTTGCTTCGCGAGCTGCTGGAGATCGTCCGTCAGCAGTTCCAGCTCGGCCACGTTGCGATCGAGCCGCCGGGTGATGTGCGACAGCTCCGCGACCTTCGCCAGGAGCGCGCCGCCGATCGTGTAGCTGCCCTCGATCTCGAGCTTGAGGGCCAGCTTCCCGGCGAGCGTCGGATCGCCGAGCCCGCCGAGCCAGTGGGTCACGTCGCCAACGCCTTTCACTGCGATCTTGGCCGCGCTCACCGCCGCGCCGTCGTGCGAGAGCGACGCCTCCGGACCGGATAGCTCCAGGTTCAGCGAGAGCCCCTCGAAGACCTCGAGGCCGAACTCGGCCTGGAGGAGCGCGGTCTCGAGCCTCCCGTAGAAGGAGCTCATGTTGGCGACCATCTTCGGCTCGAGCAGCTTGAGCTCCCCGGTGAGGCGGTCGCTGATGGCGGAGGTGCCATCGGCGGACACCGCCGCCGTGTTGCCAGCCTCGACGGTCAGCTTGATGACGACCGTCGCGCCGCCGTAGCCGGCCACCTTGATCTCGACCTCGTGCGACGTGTGCGGCGCGCGCGCGCCAACGTCCGGGGCCCCGGCGCGACCCGGATCCCCCGGCGCGGCGCCAGGCGGCGCGGCCTGGCGCTGGACCGCGCGACCGCCGCCCTGCCCGCTCGGCGGCGCCATCTCGTCGAGAAGGCCCTCGGCCGAGTCGCGCCGCACGACCGCGTCGGCGACCCGGTCCGCGTGCTGCTCGTAGCGATCGCCTGCGGCACCCACACTGACGCCGCCGGTGGGTGCCGCCGCGCCCGGCGCGGTGCCCCAGCTTCCGAGGTCGGCCAGCGCCTCCGCCGTGACGCCCTGGTTTCGCGCGAGCTGGGTCGCGAGCGCCTGCACGACCTCGGGCCCGGCCGCTCGGGGCTGCTCACGCGGCCGCCGTGGCGGGAGATCCTTGGTGGTCCGACCGAAGCCGGTCCTATCTGGCGCCCCGGCGCCCCGGCGATCTGCGTCGCGCGATCGAGATCGCTGGTGGTCGCTCATCGGCCGGGCTTCTCGGCCCCAGGTCCGCGCGGTTGCGTGGGCGCCGCATCGTTGTCCCCGCGCCCTGAGGCCTCCGGAGCTTGCCGGCACGGCGCAGGTTCATCGCCGCCGGTTCTGAGGATCCCGCCGAGGGTGCCGGGCCTGCGCCGAAAACGTGCGCGCGACGGACACGACGCGGACGGCGTGGCAGCATGGGCACGATGTCCCCCTCGCCGGCCGCACGCTCGCGGCACATCGCGCTGACCAACGGGCTCGCCTATCACGTGCTCGAGTGGGATGGCGGCGGCGACCACACCGTGGTCCTGGTCCACGGCTTCCTCGACCTGGCCTGGGCGTGGGACGCGGTCGCGACCCGGCTCGCGGCCGGCGGGTATCACGTGATCGCTCCCGACCTGCGTGGCCACGGCGACTCCGACCGGGTCGGCGCCGGGGGCTACTATCATTTCTTCGACTACGTCGCCGACCTCGACGAGGTGGTCGCGCGCTGCGGTCGCACGCAGGTGTCGGTCGTGGGCCACTCGATGGGTGGCAGCGTCGGCGCCTACTGGGCCGGCACCCGGCCCGAGCGGGTGGCGCGGCTGGCGCTGCTCGAGGGCATCGGCCCGCCCGAGACGACCGCGTCGGTGCCGCAGCGCACCGCGACGTGGATCGACGCGTGGCGGCGCGCGCGCAGCGAGCCGCCGAAGGTGCTCGCCTCGGTCGAGGAGGCCGCCGCGCGCATCCGCAAGTACGATGCGCTGCTCGACCCGGCCGACGCGCTCCGCCTCGCCGAGCACGGGACCCGCGCGGTCCCCGACGGCGTGATCTGGAAGCACGACCCGCTGCACCTGACCGCCGGGCCGTACCTGTACCGGGTCGACGTCGCCGAGAGCTTCTGGCGCCGGGTCACCGCGCCCGTGCTGTATCTCGAAGGTGCCCGTTCGATGCTGCGACTGCCCGATCCCGAGGTCGATCGCCGGCTCGCCGTCTTCCCCAGCGCGCGCCGCGTGACCATCGCGGACGCCGGCCACGCGCTGCAGCGTCACCAGCCCGAGCGGGTCGCCGCGGCGCTGCTCGAACACCTGGCGTAGAGCGCACCGGGCCGCGACCGCGGTCACACGAAGCGGTTCGACGCGACCGGCGAGCCGGCCCAGGCCCGCTCGCGGCGGCCCCGGTCCGGGAGCCCGACCGCGTCGGCCAGCGCGAGCAGCCCGGGCTCGTCGTCGTGGTGCAGCTCGTCGGCCGGCAGCGGCGCGCTCGCCGCGATCGCCGCGCCGAGCGCGGCGGCGTCGCGCGGGTCGGGCTCGGCGGTGCGCGGCGCGACCTCGGTCGGGTCGAGCACGAGCTGGCTCGACCACGGCGCCACCAGGCTCTGGTGCAAGAGCGTGGTCACGTCGGCGGCGATCGCGCCGTCCTCGGTCCACACCGTGGCGTGCGCGTACACGAGCTGCTCGGGGCGGCGCTCGACCAGCCGGGCCAGCTCGCGCGCCGGCACCGTGGCGAGGTCGTAGGCGACGATCAGGCCGGGCGCCGGCACGCCGACCGCCGGCCACGGCGCGACCGGCACGCCGAGCAGCGCGGCCGCGGCGTGCCCGACCGCCTCGTGATCGCGCCCGGGCAGCGGATAGACGCACGGCGGCGTCAGGCCCCACCGCGCCAGCAGCGCGATCAGGCGATCGAGCCCGGTGCGCACGCGCGGTAGCGAGTCTTGCAACCACGCGTACCGGCCGTGCATCGGCTCGTCGAAGCCGTGCGGCGACAGGTGGGTCAGGAGCCCGCCCGCGAGCACGTAGTGCCAGCCGCGCAGATCGGTGGCGTCGAGGCGGGTCACCGGCCGCACGCTCGCCGCGCGCGCGAGGATCGCGTCGATGCGGTCGGCCATCAGCGCGTGGACCGGCTCGTCGGCGATCAGGGTCGGCGCCAGCCGCGCGGTGGTCGCGAGGTCGCCCGACATCGCCGCGTCGTAGGCGAGCAGGTAGCGGCACAGGAAGCTCTGCTCGACCAGCGCCGGGTGGGCCTCGAGCACGGCGCGGGCATCGGCGTACGCGAGCTCGCGCTCGAGCGCCGCGACCAGCTCGGTCACGATCTGCTCGGTGCCCGGCGCCAGCTCGAGGCAGCGGCCGAGCACGGTCGCGGCGATCGCGGGCAGGCCGTCCTCGATCAGCTGGAAGCCGAGCTCGTAGAGCGCGTCGGGATCGAGCGGCTCGAGCGAGGCCTGGGCGGCCCGCTCGGCGAGCTCGCGCTGGCCAAGCACGACGAAGATGCGCGCCATCACGCCGAGCGCGTCGGCCAGCTGGTCGGGCGCGACCCGCCGCGGGTACCAGAGCGTCCCGCGCAGCTCGCGGAACGCGCCGGCCGGATCGCCGGCGGACAGGCACGCCTGCGCGGCCGCGCGGCGGGCGACGTACGAGGGCTCGGTCATCGCGCGGATCCGGTCCCGACTGCCGGTCACCCGCGGCCGGCGCCGCCGGGGCTGGCGGCGGGCGCGACCAGCCGCTCGGTCGCCGCGCGCAGGGCGGCCCGCACCTCGAGATCGAGCGCGCTCGCGGTCGGCGGGGTCGGCACGCCCTCGGAGTAGTAGGTGCCGGTCGGCTCCTCGACCGTGTCCGCGGTCGCCAGCCGGATCGCCATCTCGGCCCCCTGCGCGGGCGAGGCGCCGCGGACCGGCCCGAACCCGTCGCGCAGCAGCTTGGTCGAGATCACGCCGGGGTGGATCGCGTACGCCGACAGCACCTCCGGCGGGTAGGTCGTCGCGAGGTCGAGCACGTGCATGATGTTGGCGAGCTTGGACTGCGCGTAGGCCGCATAACCGGAGAACGCGCGCTCGAGCGACAGGTCGTCGAGGTGGATGCGCCCGCGGGTGTTGGCGATCGACGTCATCACGATCACCCGCGCCGGCGCGCCCCGCCGCAGCCACGGCAGGAGCCGCTGCGTCAGCAGGTAGTGGCCGACGTGGTTCACCGCCAGGGTCGCCTCGGCGCCGTCGCCGGTAACGACCCGCTCGCTGGCGAAGATGCCGGCGTTGTTGACCAGCACGTGCAGCCCGCCGTCGCTGCCGAGCCGCTCGCCGAGCTCGGACGCGCCCTTCTTGGTCGACGCGACCGAGCCGAGATCGAACGAGATGCCCTCGACGGTGCCGCCGGCGTCGCGCGCGGGCGCCGCGGCGGCGATCAGCTCGCCAACCGCGTGCTCGACCTTGGGACGGTTGCGACCGTGGACGAAGACGCGGAAGCCTGCGCGGGCCAGCCCGAGCGCGATCTCCTTGCCGATGCCGTCCGTCGACCCAGTCACCAAGGCAGTCCGCGCGGTGGCCATGGGCCTGGTTTACACCGCGCGCCGGCGATCGTGCAGGACTCTCGGTGGCAATCCTGCCGGCGGCCAATGCGACGAGCCGCACGACCCGCTTGTGGTCGCGCCCGCTCGAACGTAGCCTGGCAGCGGCACGACGACCGACCGGGAGCGGGGGCTACGGGGGCACCATGCGCCAGCGAAGGACAACCACGTGATCGGGGCGATCGAGACGATCGCTGCGCTGCCGGCGGCGGTGCTGGTGGTGGACGCCATCGGCGTGGTCCGCGCGCTCAACCCCGCGGCCGAGCGCCTGTTCGGCCTGGCGCCGTGCACGGGCGTCGGCCGGCCGGTGACCGGGCTGCTCGAGCTGCCCTGCCAGCGCGCCTGGTCGTTCGCGGCGCTCGCGGCCGACCCCGCCACGCCCGGGAGCGTCGCGGCGATCGGGCGTCGGGGTGACGGCGCCACGTTCGCGGCGTCGATCCGGGCGGCCGCGACCGACGACGGGCACGTGCTGGTCGTCGACGGTCAGCCAACCGCCGAGGTGCCGCGCCCGTCGGCGGACGAGCGCGTGCGGCGCCTGCTCGAGGTCGTGCGCGTGATCCCGTGGGAGGCCGACCTGACGACCAACCAGTTCACCTGGGTCGGCCCGCAGGCCGCAGCGATCCTCGGCTATCCCGCCGCCGACTGGTACACGCCCGACTTCTGGCCACGCCACATGCACCCCGATGACCGCGACCAGGCGCTCACGACTTGCGCGGGCGCGGCCGCGCGCACCGATCACTACTCGTTCGACTACCGGATGATCGCCGCCGACGGGCGAGTGGTCTGGATCTGCGACATCGTCACGGTGACGCGCCTCGGTGACCATCCGCGGCTCCTCACCGGCTACATGCTCGACGTCACCGAGGTGAAGGACGCCGAGCGGGCGCGCACGGAGCTGCTCGCCGAGGCCCAGGGCCTGCGCGCGACCGCCGAGGCCGCGCTGCGGCTGCGCGACGAGTTCCTCTCGATCGCCGCGCACGAGCTGTACACGCCGATCTCGTCGCTGCTCCTGATCATGCAGAGCCTGCCCGACGCGTTCGCGCCGGGCGAGCGCTGGAGCAAGACCCGCCAGATCGCCCTGCGCCAGACCCGCCGGCTCGAGCACCTCAGCACCGAGCTCCTCGACGTGGCGCGGATCGAGGCCGGGCGGCTCGAGCTGCACCTCGAGCCGATCGACCTCGCCGACCTCGGACGCGAGATCGTGGAGCGCCACGAGCTGGATGCCGAGCAGGCCGGCTCGACCCTCTCGCTCGAGGCGGAGCCCACGGTGGGCAGCTGGGACCGCTCGCGCCTCGATCAGGTCATCACCAACCTGCTGCGCAACGCGCTCAAGTTCGGCAAGGGCACGCCGATCGCGCTCGTGATCGGCCACGACGGGACCCACGCCTCGCTCACCGTCACCGACCGCGGCATCGGGATCCCACCCGATCGGCTCGAGCTGATCTTCGAGCCGTTCGAGCGCGCGGTGTCGGCGCGCGCCTACGGCGGGTTCGGCATGGGCCTGTACATCGCCCGGCGCGTGGTCGCGGCCCACGCCGGGACCATCCGCGCGACCAGTGAGCCCGGCGCGGGCGCGACGTTCACCGTCGAGCTGCCGCTGGTCTCGCCGGCCGGTTAGCTGGCCCCATCGCGCGGTGGCCGCGCAGCTGCAGCGCGCGCACGATCGCGGGCGGAACCCGGCGGAGCGGTGGCGGCGGCGGCGCTGACGCGCGGCGGAACAGCCGGTTCGGATCCGGGGTCACGCCGGTCCAGGCCGCCAGTCGCCCGTAGATCTGCTCGCGGTCGCCCGGCGTGAGGTCCTTGAGATCGGCGCCGTGCGCGCCCTGGGCCGCGACCAGCCGCAGCGAGTCGGTGGCGCCGCCAAGCGAGAACATGCCGCCGCTCCACGGGTCCCACTCGCCGTAGAGGAAGATCAGGCGGTCCCCCTCGGTCTGCACCCAGGTGTCGATGTCGGGCATCGCGCCCGCCGCAAAGGCGGGGACCGCGACGTCGACCGGATACGCCCCGGCGTACGCCGCATCGTCGAACACCAGCAGGCCTTCGAGGTGCGCGTCCATCGTGCCCGGATAGCCGAGCTCGCCCTCGGCCTGGTAGTAGTACGCGTCGAACTCGTCCAGCTCGGCGTCCGACGACGACGACACCGGCGACACCCGCTCGACAAAGCTCCAGACCGCGGTGTCAGTCGCCGTCACCGCGGGCACGTCGCCACACCCGCTGGCGCCGACGTACTGCCAGAACGCCCACTCGAGCGAGATGACCGCGCTCTCGACCGCCGCCGGCAGCGCGATCCGCTGGTAGACATGCCCGGCGCTGCTGGCCTGCTCGGTCGCCGTGCGCTCGAGCGCCGCGCGGCGCCGACTCAGCAGCTCGACCTGCAGGTCGCGCACCGCCTGCCGGCACACCGGCGGGCCCAGGCCGTCGACGTGGGCGTCGTAGCGATAGTCGGGCGCACCGAAGGAGAGCGGCGCGACGTAGGCGACGGTGCCGTCGAGGTCGCCGGGATAGAACCGGCGGTGATAGATCGAGGTCATCCCGCCCTTCGACGCGCCGGTCTCGAGCCACTTGCCGCGGTAGACGCGGCGGAGCGCCTGCGTGATCCGGTGGTGGTCGGCGGCCGCCTGGCGGATCGTGAGGAACTGCCAGGCGCCGGCGCCGCCGGCCGGGCGCGACGACCGGAAGAACCGGTGCTCGACCGCGACCTGGTTGCCCTGCAGGAGCCAGGTCAGCTGATGTGGGATGTCGTGGTACCAGTTGCCGTACCCGGTATGCAGCATCACGACCGGCGCGCTGGCGTCGCGGTGGATCAGGCTGACGTACTGGCGGAACCGGGGTCCATCGGGAGCGTCGTGATCGACCGGCTGGTCGAACTGGATGCGGAAGTAGCGATACCCCGGGGTGTCGGTGCCGGCCTCGGCGATGGTCCCGATCTCGGGTAATCCCCGCAGCTGCTCGAGAATGTCGCCGGCCGGTCCGTCGGGGACCTCGATGGCGGCGCCGTCGTCACCGCAGCCAGCCAGGAAGGGCGCCGCGGCCAGGATGGCGGTCAGGACGAGGCGGAGGTGCACCCGGCTCATGCTGGCACGGCGGGAGCGCCCGGGGGCCAACATCGACGGGCACGGCGAGGCCCGGGGTCATCACCTTGCACTGCGGCGCGTTCCTCGGTATGCGTGCCGGCTATGGCGCTGTCGGTCGGTATCGTCGGACTCCCCAACGTGGGCAAGAGCACGGTGTTCAACGCGTTGACCGCGGGCAAGGCCGAGGCTGCCAACTACCCGTTCTGCACGATCGACCCCAACGTCGGGATCGTGCCGGTGCCCGACCCGCGCCTGAAACGGATCCAGAAGTTGATCCCGACGCAGAAGGTCATCCCGGCGGTGGTCGAGATCGTCGACATCGCCGGCCTGGTCAAGGGCGCGTCGCAGGGTGAAGGCCTGGGCAACAAGTTCCTCGCGAACATCCGGGAAACCAACGCGATCCTCATGATGGTGCGCTGCTTCGAGGATCCCAACGTGATCCACGTATCGGGCAGCGTCGATCCCATGCGCGACATCGACATCATCGATCTCGAGCTCGCGCTCGCCGACGTCGAGAGCACCGAGAAGCGGCTCAAGAAGGCGGCGAGCGCTGCCAAGACCGGCAACAAGGAGATCAAGGCCGAGTTCGCGCTCGTCGAGAAGGTTCACAACCACCTCTCCGAGGGCAAGGCCGCACGCTCTGCCCCGCTCACCGACGACGAGCGCAAGCTCGTCTCGACCTGGGGCCTGCTCACCGCCAAGCCCGTTCTCTACTGCTGCAACGTCGGCGAGTCGGATCTGCCGGACGGCAACGCCTTCAGCACTCTCGTCAAGGACCGCGCGAAGAGCGAGGCTGCCGGCGTCGTGATCCTGTGCGGCAAGGTCGAGTCCGAGCTCGCCGAGGTCGGCGAGGCGGATCGTGACGAGCTGCTCGCGTCCTACGGGCTCAAGGAGCCCGCGCTCGCGAGCCTCGCGCGCGAGTGCTACCGCCTGCTCGGTCTGCAGTCCTACTTCACCGCCGGTGAAAAGGAGATCCGCGCGTGGACCATCAAGAAGGG
Organism: Kofleriaceae bacterium; assembly: GCA_046597055.1. Classification (GTDB taxonomy): domain Bacteria; phylum Myxococcota_A; class Polyangia; order Haliangiales; family Haliangiaceae; genus UBA2376. Next base: position 10,056 of record JBKJLC010000147.1, read on the forward strand.
CGCCACGGGACCCGAGGCGGCCGGCGTGATCCACACCGACTTCGAGAAGGGCTTCATCCGCGCCAACGTCTATCAGCTCGCGGATCTCGATGCGCACCACACCGAGGCGGGCATCAAGGCCGCCGGCAAGCTGCGCGTGGAAGGCAAGGAGTACGTCGTCCAGGACGGCGACATCATGCACTTCCTGTTCAACGTCTGAACGCGGTCGCGCAGTACGTCGCGATCGCAAGCGGAACGCGCTCG
>JBKJLC010000075.1:0-20413 GCA_046597055.1 Kofleriaceae bacterium
CTTGGGTAGCAGGTACTGCTTCGCGATCGCGACCTTCTCCCACTCGGTGTAGCCAGGCAGCTCGATGATCTCGAGGCGATCCTGCAGCGGCAGCGGGATCTGGTGCTGCGTGTTGGCCGTCGTGATGAACATGACGTCCGACAGGTCGTAGTCGAGATCGAGATAGTGATCGTTGAACGTGTGGTTCTGCTCGGGGTCGAGCACCTCGAGCAGGGCCGCGGCCGGGTCGCCCCGGAAGTCCATCGACATCTTGTCGATCTCGTCGAGCAGGAACACCGGGTTGTTCGACCCGACCTTCTTGAGCGACTGGATGATCTTGCCGGGCAGCGCGCCGATGTACGTGCGCCGGTGACCGCGGATCTCGGCCTCGTCGCGGACGCCGCCAAGTGACTGGCGGACGAACCGGCGGCCGGTCGCGTTCGCGATCGAGCGCGCCAGCGAGGTCTTGCCCACGCCGGGCGGGCCGACCAGGCACAGGATCGGGCCCTTCAGGCGCTCGACCAGCGCCTGCACCGCCAGGTACTCGATGATGCGCTCCTTGACCTTCGTCAGGCCGTAGTGCTCGTTCTCGAGGATGCGCTCGGCCTCGATGATGTCGTGGCGATCTTCGGTCTTGTCGTCCCACGGCAGGGCGAGGATCCAGTCGATGTAGTTGCGGACGACCGTGGCCTCCGCCGACATCGGCGACATCATCTTGAGCTTCTTGAGCTCCTTGAGGCAGCGGTCCTTCGCCTCCTTGGACATCCGCTTGGACTTGATCTTCTGCTCCAGCTCGCTGAGCTCGTTCTTGAACTCGTCGCGGTCACCCAGCTCCTTCTGGATGGCCTGCATCTGCTCGTTCAGGTAGTACTCCTTCTGCGACTTCTCCATCTGCTTCTTGACGCGGGTGCGGATCTTCTTCTCCACCTGGAGAATCTCGATCTCGGCCTGCATCAGCTCGTAGAGGCGCTCGAGGCGGCGCTGGGGAGAGGTGGTCTCGAGGAGCTCCTGCTTGTCCTTCAGCTTGAGCGTGACGTGGGCGACGATGGTGTCGGCGAGGCGCCCGGGCTCCTCGATCGTCTGCACGCTCATCAGCATCTCCGGAGGGATGCGCTTGTTGAGCTTGACGTAGGTCTCGAACACGCCCTGCACCGACCGCATCAGCGCGGCGAGCTCGACCGAGCGCTCGTCGGGCTCGGGCAGCTCCTCGACGTCGACCAGGAAGAACGGGCTCGACTGCTCGAACGCCAGGACCTTCGCGCGGGTCTTGCCCTCGACCAGGACCTTCACGGTCCCGTCCGGCAGCCGGAGCATCTGGATGATGTGCCCGATCGTCCCGACGGCGAAGATGTCCTCGTCGCGGGGGTCGTTGGTCTTGGCCTTCTTCTGGGCGGCCAGGATCAGCTCCTTGTCGCCGGCCATGGCCTCTTCGAGCGCGTTGATCGACCGCTCCCGCCCGACGAACAGCGGCACGACCATGTGCGGGAACACGATGATGTCGCGCAACGGAAGGAGCGGCATCGGCCGCGGCCCCCTCGACTCGTTCTTGCCGGACATGGAGCGGTACTCTATGCGCCTGCCCCCTGGAAGCAAGTTCGTGGATCGGCCGCGCCCGCGCACGACGCAAGCCGCTCGAGCTCAGATGTCCCGAAACTCCCTCGGTTTTTGACCGCGGCACGAACACCACGCGAGCCATGGCGATTGTGCCACGTAGCGGATAATCGATCGGGGCGGGAATCCCGAGCGCTTGCTTCTCTCGACCCGTCTCGCCGGTGGCTCCGGTTATATTACCCGCTGTTGGCATGAGTGGTGCTCACACGTGGGGACGTCCTGATGGAAACCCTGTCGAGCCTCATCTATCTCGTGATCGACAATGCCCGGTCGCAGGCGCTGACGCGCGAGTGGGAGCCCTTCGACGACCCGGCGGTGGGCTCGGTCGACGTCTACTTCCGGAGCTCGACCGACGTCGCGCTGGTTGCCGTGCACCTGGCACCGGGCGGCGACCGCGGCCGCTGGATCGGCGCGGTGGTCGCCAGCGGGATCTCGGTCATCGACCCGTCACGGATGGGCGAAGGGGATCGCCGCGCGTTCTTCGCCAGCTACCTGCAGCGGTACGAGGTGGTGACGCGCGCGTGCGCGGGCGTCGCCAGCGCGATGACCGCGCTGCGCGCGCGGGCCGCGCAGAAGAAGGCACGCGGCACCGAGCCCGGCGACGCCATCGGCGAACCGGCCGCGCCGCCCCGCCCGCGCCTGGGCACCCCGGTCGACCAACGCGCCACCGATCCTGTCGACCGCGCCGAGACGGTCGGCAGCCCGCGCGCGCGCCTCGGCTCCGACGCCCCGCCGCCCGATCAGCGCGCCGGCATACCACCCCTGCCGCTCATGGGCGGGTCGCGACGGTCGACCGCGCTGGGGCTGGGCGCGCTGCGTCGGCCGGCCGACGAGCCGACCGACGTGGCCGCGCCCGGCCACCCGATCACCGAGCCCGGACCGATGGCGCGCGCGGGGGGAGCCGACGCGTCGCCGCACCAGGACACCGAGCCCGGGCGCCCGCGGCGCGAGCGCTCGCGCACCCCGACCGATCCGATCGCACCGCCCGTGATGACGCGGGCGCCGACCGGCGATCCGCCCACGGTGCTCGTGCGCTTCCTGCGCGGTGGCCAGTGGTCGCCCGCGCGGCTGCGCTCGCTGTCGATGCGCGGCGCGTACCTCGTGACCGGCGCCCCACCGCGGGTCAACGACGAGGTCCACGTGGCGCTCGACTTCGCCGAGCTGTCGACGCTGGTGCGCGGCGCGGTCTATCACGTGACCACGTCGCGCGACGCCGTCATCACCGGCGCGAGCGGCTTCGCGGTGCGCTTCTCGACCGAGGCGTCACCGGCGCGGGCGCGGCTCACCGAGCTGCTCCAGCGGGCGCGCGCCGACGGCGTCGTGATCCGGCCGCCGCCGTCGCGGATCGCGATGCGCTTCCCGGTGCGCTGGCCGGTGCAGGTCCAGGGCGCGCACGGCGGCTGCGCCGACGCGCTCGACGTCTCGCAGGGCGGGCTGTTCGTGTCGCCCCCGCTGGCGCTGGGCGCGACGACCGTGACCGCATCCATCCCGCTCGATGTCGGCGACCCACCGATCGAGGTGCGAGCCCGGGTCGCGCGCTCGATCACCCCGACCGACGCGATCGCCCGCGGCCTCGCGCCCGGCGTCGGGCTCGAGATCATCGACATGTCCGACGGCGACCGGGTCCGCTGGCAGCGCTTCCTGTCGCGGGTCGAGCGTCGGTCGGTGCGCACCGTGCTGGTCGGCGCTGCGCCAGCCCGGCTCGAGGCGATCACGCGGGCGCTGACCGACGCCGGCTACGCCGTGTCGTCGAGCGCGGATCCGGGCACGCTGATCCGCCTCGCCGACAGCGGGCCCCTGCCCGACGTGGCCGTGATCGACGACTCCCTGCTCGAGCTCGGCGTGTCCGCGTCGTGGCTCGAGCAGGTGTTCACCGCCCGCGCGGTGCCGTGCATCACGGTGCACGGCGAGCCCCTCCGCGCCCGCATGGTCGTCGACCGCCTGCTCGCGGTCGCCGCCACCTGAGGCTTTGATCGACACCTCCTGCCGATCGCGCCCTGCGTACAGGCCCGAACGTTGCCGGAAGCTTCCTTCGCGTCGGCCGGGGCCCCTGCCGTAATGAAGGGACCCCATGTTGTACCTCGTGTGGCTCGTCATCCCCCCGGTCCTCGTTGCCATCGCCGTGCTCTCGATCGCCAGTGGGCTGGGGCTCCTCCGCGTGCAGCCGCCCCGCGACCGGCTGTTCGCGTCGCGCCGGCGCGCCTCGGTGCTGCTGGCCCCGGGCTCGGCGGTGCTGACGCCCGCGCGTCCGCGGCCGGCGCGCGCCGAGCGCCTGGCGCCGAGCGCGAGCAGTTCGTTCCCGCGCCTGCGTCCCTTTCCCGCGGTCCACTGACCGCGCTGCTCAGGTGCGCGCAGGTGGGATGCTGGTCCCGCGGCCACCCGCTGTGACCGTGCCGCCGCGACGCCCACGCACCACGCTCCCAACGGCCGTTCACGGTGAGTGGCCCGACCGGCACGCGGAGCCCCGCGCCATGTAGTTGATACCGTTACGAGACCCGCCCGGAAGGCTGGGAGAGCGTGGTGGGCCCCGAGGTTGCAGTTGCTGGTAGTGCGGCCGTACGATCAACCTGTTCGTCAGCCAGCCTAAGCAACTAGAGGAACTCAACATGAAGTCCAGCCACCTCATCGTCGCCGGTCTCGGTGCCCTCGTCCTCGCCCCTGCGGTCGCGGCCGCGCAGCCGAGCGGACCTCCCCCCGGCCGGGGCGGCTATTACACCCAGCCGCCGACCGTTCCCGGTGGCTTCCACGACCGGACCGGACGCATGGCCCTCGGCTTCTCGCTCGGACTCGGCGGCATGAAGGCCAACGACAGCGCGATCAGCTGTTCAGGCTGCGACTACGACCCTCTGGCCGGCGAGTTCGACTTCCACATCGGCGGCATGCTGTCGCCGCGCTTTGCCCTGCTGTTCGAGATCCAGGGCAATGCGCAGACGATCGCAGAGAACGCCTACTACGCCGACACCCTGGTCTCGGCCGCCGCGATGATCGCGGGCCAGTACTGGGTCCATCCCCAGGTGTGGGTCAAGGGTGGCATCGGCGCCGCCAGCCTCGCGGTGAGCCGCGATGACGGGTACGACGAGCCGCTGAACTCCGAGTCCGAGGAGGGCATGGCCGTCATGGGCGCCGTTGGCTTCGAGGTCTTCAGCGCGAAGAACTTCGCGATCGATCTGCAGGGCCGCGTGATCTCCGCCAGCTACGACGGCATCGGCGAGAACATCACGTCGGGCACGGTTGGCGTCGGCTTCAACTGGTACTGAGCCGCGCCGAAGGCGAGGCGGCTCCGGTTCCGTACAGATCGGGCGCGGGCTCTGGCCCGCGGCCGACCGATCGAAAGGGAGGGTGGGATTCGTAGAATCACACCCACTGAGCGAGCGTCGCGACCATCGGTCGCCACACCCGCGCCACGCGGCCCGCCCTCGCGCGGGCCGTGCGTCGTTTCGGCCGCCGCCGGACGCGACGCGCCCGCGCGGGCACGCGCGGCGCCGGTGGACGCTGCTATGTTCGCGCGCGATGCGCCTCAACCCGCACTACCAGAAGCTGCCCGCCGGCTACCTGTTCCCCGAGATCGGCCGGCGCGTGCGCGCCTACGCGGCGGCGCACCCGGCCGCGCAGGTGATCCGCCTCGGCATCGGTGACGTCACCGAGCCGCTGGCCCCGGCGATCGTTGCCGCGATGCAGGCCGGCGTCGAGGACCTGGCGCGCCGTGAGAGCTTCCGTGGCTACGGACCCGAGCAGGGCTACGACTTTCTGGTCGAGGCGATCCGCGCCCACGACTACGCCGCCCACGGGCTCGAGGTCGGCGCCCACGAGATCTTCGTGTCGGACGGCTCGAAGTGCGACAGCGGCAATCTCCAGGAGCTGTTCGCTGCCGACGCGGTGATCGCGGTGACCGACCCGGTCTACCCGGTCTACGTCGACTCCAACGTCATGGCCGGACGCACCGGGCCGATCGGACCCGACGGCCGGTATCCCGGCCTGGTCTACCTGACCGGCAACGCCAGCAACGGGTTCTGCCCGCCGCCGCCCGATCGCCGCGCCGACGTCGTCTACCTGTGCTCGCCGAACAACCCGACCGGCGCGGTGATGACGCGCGCGCAGCTGACTGCCTGGGTCGCGTGGGCCAAGGCGCACGACGCGCTGATCGTGTTCGACGCCGCTTACGAAGCGTATATCCAGGACCCGGCGCTGCCCCGGTCGATCTACGAGATCCCGGGCGCGCGCGAGGTCGCAGTCGAGATGCGCAGCTTCTCGAAGCGCGCCGGCTTCACCGGCGTGCGCTGCGCGTTCCTGGTCGTGCCGACCGACCTCCGCGGCACCGGCGACGGCGGTGAGCGGGTGTCGCTCAACGCGATGTGGAGCCGCCGTCACTCGACCAAGTTCAACGGCGCATCGTACGTGGTGCAACGCGGCGCGGCCGCGGTCTACAGCCCCGACGGCCTGGCCCAGACCGGCGCCCAGATCGCGTTCTACATGGAGAACGCGCGCCTCCTGCGCGAGGGCCTGGTCGCCGCCGGCTTCACCGTGTTCGGCGGCCAGCACGCGCCGTACATCTGGATCGAGACCCCGGCCGGCGTGTCGTCGTGGGACTTCTTCGACCAGCTGCTCACCCGCGCCGATCTGGTCGGCACGCCCGGGTCGGGCTTCGGCCCCGCCGGCGAGGGCTACTTCCGCCTGTCGGCCTTCAACTCGCGCGCGAACGTCGAGGAGGCGATCGCGCGCATCCACCGCGGCTTCAAGCAGGCCGTGCGATGACCGACTTCGATCACCAGGAGCTGTTCCCGCACGGCGACGACCCGACGCCGTACCGCAAGCTGACCAGCGACGGAATCGCGCCGGTGTCGGCGGCGGGCCGCGACTTCGTCGAGGTCGCCCCGGCCGCGCTCACCACGCTGGCGCGCGAGGCGATGCGCGACATCAACCACCTGCTGCGCCCGGGCCACCTGGCCCAGCTCCGCAAGATCCTCGACGATCCCGAGGGCTCCCCCAACGATCACTTCGTCGCGCTCGATCTCCTGCGCAACGCCAACATCGCCGCCGGCGGCGTGCTGCCGATGTGCCAGGACACCGGCACCGCGATCGTGATGGGCAAGAAGGGCGAGCAGGTGCTCACCGGCGGCGGCGACGAGGCCGCGCTGGCCCGCGGCGTGTTCGAGACCTACCAGGCGTCGAACCTGCGCTACTCGCAGATGGCGCCGCTCGACATGTACCAGGAGGTCAACACGGGCTCGAACCTGCCGGCGCAGATCGAGCTCTACGCGGTCGACGGCGATCAGTACGACTTCCTGTTCATGGCCAAGGGCGGCGGCTCGGCCAACAAGAGCTACCTCTACCAGGAGACCAAGGCGCTCCTGAACCCGAAGAGCCTGCTCGCGTTTGTCGGTGACAAGCTGCGCGGGCTCGGCACCGCGGCGTGTCCGCCGTACCACCTCGCGCTGGTGGTCGGTGGCCTCACCGCCGAGCAGACCCTCAAGGTCGCCAAGCTCGCCTCGACCCGCTACCTCGACGATCTGCCGACCACCGGCAGCAAGCGCGGCCACGCGATCCGCGACCACGAGCTCGAGGCGCAGATCCTCGAGCTGGCCCAGCAGACCGGCATCGGCGCCCAGTTCGGTGGCAAGTACTTCTGCCACGACGTGCGCGTGATCCGGCTGCCCCGCCACGGCGCGTCGTGTCCGGTCGGCCTGGCGGTGTCGTGCTCGGCCGATCGCCAGGCCCGGGGCAAGATCACGCGCGACGGCGTCTTCCTCGAGGAGCTCGAGCGCGATCCGGCCCGGTTCCTCCCCGAGACCACCGACGACCACCTCGGCGGTGAGGCGGTGCGGATCGACCTGTCCCGGCCGATGGCCGAGATCCGCGCCGAGCTGACCCGGCACCCGGTGAAGACCCGGCTGTCGCTGTCCGGCCCGCTGATCGTCGCCCGCGACATCGCCCACGCGGCGATCAAGGAGCGCCTCGATGCCGGCGAGCCGATGCCGAGCTACCTGCGCGACCACGCGGTCTACTACGCGGGTCCCGCCAAGACCCCGGTCGGCTACCCGTCGGGCTCGTTCGGGCCCACCACCGCGGGCCGCATGGACGCCTACGTCGACCAGTTCCAGCGCCAGGGCGGCAGCCTGGTCATGCTGGCCAAGGGCAATCGCTCGAAGCAGGTGACCGAGGCGTGCAAGGCCAACGGCGGCTTCTACCTCGGCTCGATCGGTGGGCCGGCCGCGCGGCTGGCCCAGGACTGCATCAAGAAGGTCGAGGTGCTCGAGTACCCCGAGCTCGGCATGGAAGCCGTGTGGCGGATCGAGGTCGTCGACTTCCCGGCCTTCATCGTCGTCGACGACAAGGGCCACGACTTCTTCGCCGAGCTGAGCAAGCCGCGGTCGTCGCTCGCGCTGATCCCCTGACGCGCGATCGCAAAGAGGCTGGGATTCGCTCGAATCCCAGCCTCTCTTCACTGCCAGAAACGGATGGCGACTACAGGGTCTTCATGAACTCGAGCAGGTCGGCGGTCTTGGCCGGGTCGTTGGCCCAGTCGACCTCGCCGAGGAACTGCGTGCCGGTGTGGCCCGTGTTCGACAGACCCGAGCGGGTGGTGTCGAACTCGGCCGCGTACGGACCGGCGCTGTCCCAGGTGAAGCCAACGTTCTTCTGGTCGTAGGTGATGTTGCCGCGGTAGAACCGGGTCGGGCGGACCCCGGTGACCAGCGCGTGCAGCGTCGGCACCGAGCCGTTGTGGAGATACGGCGCGCGGGCCCAGATGCCGTCGAGCGGGACGGACATGTAGCCACCCGGCGCGGAGATGATATCCGCGGCCGGGACCGGCGAGCCATCGGGCTGTACGCACGCGACCGGGTCGGTGCACGACACCTGCAGGGCGCGCTGCAGGGCGACGACCGTGTACGGCGTCCAGATGGCCGCGCGGTTCGGGTCGGTGCCGATCTCGTCGGCGGTGTAGAGGTCGTCGTTACCGGGCGCGTGGCACGAGGCGCACGCCTGCTCGTACAGGCGCTGGCCACGGGCGGCCGCCGGGCGGTCGATGTTGAACGGGTACGGGGTCGACGGGAGGCGCTCGGTGAAGCGGGTCGTGCGGACCGCGTTCTCCATGTTGAGCGCGGCCGGGTTGCCGACCACGCCGAGCTCGGCGCCGAGGTTGCGGTGGAGCGAGCTCTTGATGCTGCCGTCCCACTGCGCGCGGGGGCGACCGCTCTGATTCCAGACCGACATGATGTCGATCTCGGCCGGGGCTGGCGGCAGCACCGCGTTGAGCTCCGCGGCGGTGCTGAACCGGGCGGGATCGACGACCAGGGTCATGGCGGCGCCGAACGCGTCGAGGTAGCCTGGCTTGCTGCCGGCGAGGTTCGGCGCATTGGCGACGTCGCCGTAGGTGTGGGTCCCGATGGTCGCGGCGAACCGCGCCGAGCCGGCGGCGACCTTGGCCTTGAGCCCGCCGAGGAAGTTCTCGGCGGCGCCCGGGCTCAGGAAGATCGCGCGCTCGAGCGCTTCCTGGCGCACCATCGCCGGATCGGCGTAGAGCCAGCCCAGCGGCTTGGCCGCGAGCGCCGCGCGGAACGCGTCGGCGGTGTAGTTGGGCTGATACACCGTCCGGGTGATCGCGAGGCGGAACTGGTTGAAGGTCGTGCTGGGCGCGCCGATGACGTGATCGACGGTGCCCGACGGGCCGACAACCTTGCCGCCGTGGCAGGCCATGCAGGTCAGCTGCGCGACCTGGATGTGCACCGGGCCCGCAGCGGTCTGGATCGGCGGGTTGGAGCCGGTGAAGCCCATGCCGAGCGGCAGGACCCGGTTGGGCTCGAGGGTGTTCTTGCCGAGACCGACCGGCGCGAAGTGATCGCCGGGCTGGCCCCAGATCGCCGGGAACAGCTCGGGGAAGAGCCGGAACATGATCATGGGCACGCCCGAGTTACCGAGCGGTGCATTCTTGAACCAGGCGTAGTCCTCGGCGTTGTCCGTGAGGTACTGCGTGAGGGCGGCGTTGCGCAAGGCGCGCTCTTCACGCCACCAATCACCCCTGCCGCCCTCGGCGCCAGTCGCGGCGAGCTGGCTCGAGTCGAGAGCGTCCTCGCCGTCCGAACAGCCCAGAAGGCCCGTCACTCCAGCAACCAGCATCCAGCTCGCGAGCTTTAGTTTGTACGACATCAAACTTTTTCCTCCTGGGCCGTGATGGCCGAGGCACATCCTGGACGAGATGAGGCGAATCCGGCAACTCGCAAAATCAGTAAGGTTTGTAAGCTCCAAGGTGCTTTGAGCCCGAAGCAAGGGCGGTTGAAACGTTTGCTGACCTGCCTACCTTCGAGGCGAGCCTGCGTATCTTTGCGCGCGGGTGGGCACCCGCGGCACCTGCGCGCAGACGCGGCCCGCGCGCACGAACCTCAGCGGGTCTTGCGGGTCTTGGCGCGCGGCCGCGGTCGCGGACGACGCCGGGGCCGCGGCTCGCCACGGGCGGCGGCCACCATCGCGAGCGTGTTCTCGTACTCGCTGTCGAAGTCGATCCGCGTGATGTCGTCGAAGCGAAACCGACGGCGGTCGACCTCCCACATCGCGTTCGGCGTCAGCCAGTCGAGGACGTAGGTGTCCTCGGTGTGCAGCCGCAGCCGGCCGATCTCGCACTCGTCGGGATGGACCAGCTCGCGGTGGATCACGACCAGCGGGTACGCGGCATCGACCGCGGCGACCACCGCCGGCATGGACGCGAGGTCGAGCGGGGCCGGCGCCCTGGGGGTCAGCTCCTTCAGGCGCAGCGCCGCCTCGATCAACCGTCGCCGCGGGAAGCGACCGGTCATCGCGGTGACGGTGTCGCGCCGGAACACCCGGTAGCCGTCGAGGTCGTAGCGCTCGCTGACGCAGTGGATCGCGACCAGGTCGCGGCTCTCGCCGACCAGGAACCCGTACCAGCTGGGCGCGGCCGGCTCGATGGCGGCGCGGTCGAGCGCGATCAGCGGAAACCTGGCGCGGGCCCTCACCATGCGACGACTCGATGGTCGGCGACGAGCGCGGTCGAACGCAAGGCGCGGGGCCACCGGGCCGTCGCCGGACACCGCGCGACCCGGCCGACTCGTGGTCCCTGCGCGCGTGCCGATCCGACCGACCTCTGGAGCGACTGGCGGCTCCACGTGGCGAGGCGCTCGCGGATGGCCGGACCGCACGCCGCTCGCGCCCTCGGCCTGGGTCAGGAAGTTACCCGCCGCCGGCGCCGCGCGAAGACCGTGCGACCAGGCCGCGGCGCAACCAAGGATGGGTCGGCCGCCGTTGCCGGCCACTGCCAGGCGGCGTGCGGGACCTGCGTGATACCCACGGTCATGCTCATCGGGACTCGACGCGCGCTGACCGGACTGCTGATCGGATTGACGATGTCGGGGTGCGGCGAGATCGCCGACACCAGCGTCGACGCGACGCCCGAGCCCGAGCTACCGGTCGATGGCCCGGCGCCGACGCTGGGCACCCGGCAGAACCCGGCCGCGAGCTGCGGCGAGCTGCGCGGGCAGGTCGGCCCGACCTCGGGCGTGTACTGGCTCCATCACCCCGATCCGCAGAGTCCGGCGCTGCAGGTCTACTGCGAGCAGGTTCTCAATGGCGGTGGCTGGGCCCTGCTCGTCAACAGCGTGCTCACCGAGACCGGCGAGACCCTTGCCTTCTGGCAGATCCCGTATCTCGAGCGCTTCGGGAAGCGCGGCACGGCGGCGCCCGACCAGAACTACTACCAGGGCGAGCTGTACCTGATCGGGCGCGAGCTCATGGACACGATCACCGACGTGGCGGGCAAGACCGTGGTGGCCGCGGTGGTCACCACCACCGGCATCAACTCGAACACGATGAAGCTCGGTGAGCCGGTGCTGATGGAGGGCAACGCTGCGGTGTTCGACAACCACTTCAACGCGGGCTGGTCGTCGACCGATTTCGACGGCGACCCCTACGGCAGCAACTGCGCCACGCAGTACGGCGGGGTCACCCAGCACTACGGCGCATGCTGGGTCTACAGCCTCGGTGCCGACGCCGACGCCCCGTTCGAGGACGGCGGCGTCGGGCCCCACGTCCACGCGCCCACGCTCGCCGCGCTCCAGCTCGCGCCGCAGCCGGGCGGCGGTCAGTACAGCCGCGTCAATCGAATCGCCCGGTTCACGCGCTGGTAGCCCGCACATCCCCCCACCGACGTCGTCGTGCAGGGCACCCGGTTCGTCACCACCGGCTACGGCCGGCCCGCCGCCGACGTCCGGCTCGACTGCAACCCAACCGGCAGCGCCGCCGGCAGCGCCGCCGCCTTTGCCGTGCTCGATGACGACGTCACCGCCGTGATGACCCTGCCGCAGTGATGGGATTCTGAATTAGCGCAGGCCGCGGGCCGGAATCGTGCGGACCGCGGCCGAGCCGTCCCAGATCTTGACGTGCGCGGCGCCCTGCCGGCCGGTGAGGAGGCGGCCAGTGCGCCCGAGCTCGAGACACGAGAGGCCGAGGTTGCGCGCGTCGCCGTCGAGCCGCAGCTCGATGACCTCGGCCCCGGGCTCGACCAGGTCGATCAGCAGGAGCCGCCCGCGATCGGTGTCGATGATCGCGCGGTCGTCGTCGATGACGCGGCCGTGAAAGCCGACCTGATCGGCGAGGAGCTCGGCCATGCGCGCGGTCGACAGGCGTCGCACGACCGTCCCGGTCGGCCAGCGGTGGATCGTCAGCCAGCCGCCGCCGCTCGCGGCCAGGAGCGCGCGCCCGCCCGGCATCCAGTCGACGAACGCATCGAAGCCCAGCTCGTGCACGAGCAGGCCGGCCGGCCCCAGCTCGATCGCGACGTGGCGATCGACGCTCGCGACCACGATGCCGTCGGCGACCGGGCGCACCGCTGCCAGCGACCACGCCCGCAGCGCGGGGTGCGGCTCGGGCAGCTCGAGCTCGCCGACCAGGCGGCCGTGGCGCGCGAGCCGGGCCCGGATCTCCCAGCGCCGGCGCAGCGCCAGCTCCCACAGCACGCCCCCGCTCGCGTCGAACCGCACCCCGGCGCGGTCGCCTCGGACCTCGACGTTGACCAGCTCGTTGTCATGACGATCGACGATCCGGAGCCCACCATCGAGATCGGTCTCGGCGTGGATGCCCGCACCGACGTGGATGGTGTCGACCCCGCGCGGCAGCCGCTCGACCCGGCCCAGGGTGGGGTCGAGGAGCAGCGCGTGCTCGAGCTCGGGGCCGGCGATCAGGACGTGGCCGGACGCCAGCCGCTCGCAGTAGGCGTCGGCCCCGACCTCGAGCTGGCCGACCTGCTCGAGCACCAGCGTGCGCAGCGACAGAGGCCCGGCTCAGCCGTCAGCGACGCGGGCTTCCTTGGCGTACGTGATGAGCGGCCTCGCTCGCTGCTCGATCACGTCCTCGTTCACGAGGATCTCCGACACCGACTGCCCCGGGATCTCGTACATGATCTCCAGCAGCGCGGTCTCGAGGATCGCGCGCAGGCCTCGAGCGCCGCTCTTCTGCTGCGCGGCGAGCTGGGAGACCTTGGTCAGCGCGCCCTTGCTGAACTTGATCTTCACGCCGTCCATCTCGAACAGCTTCTGGTACTGCTTCACCAGCGCGTTCTTGGGCTGCGTCAGGATCTGGACCAGCGCCTCCTCCGACAGCTCGTGCAAGGGCGCGATGACCGGCAGGCGGCCGATGAACTCGGGGATCATCCCGTACTTCAGGAGATCCTCGGGCTGCACGTGCTGCAGCAGCTCCCACTGCGACAGCTTGGGCGGACCCTTCATCATGGCCGCGCCGAAACCGATCATCTTCTGGCCGATCCGGTTCTCGATGATGTCCTCGAGCCCGACGAACGCACCGCCGCAGATGAACAGGATGTTGGTCGTGTCGACCTGCAGGAACTCCTGCTGCGGGTGCTTGCGGCCACCCTTGGGCGGCACCGAGGCCAGCGTGCCCTCGATGATCTTGAGCAGCGCCTGCTGCACGCCCTCGCCCGACACGTCGCGCGTGATCGACGGGTTGTCGCTCTTGCGAGCGATCTTGTCGATCTCGTCGATGTACACGATGCCGCGCTGGGCGCGCTCGATGTCGTGGTCGGCGTTGTGGAGCAGCGAGACGATGATGTTCTCGACGTCCTCGCCGACGTAGCCCGCCTCGGTGAGGTTGGTGGCGTCGGCGATCGCGAACGGAACGTTGAGGATGCGCGCCAGGGTCTGCGCCAGCAGCGTCTTGCCCGAGCCGGTCGGTCCCAGCAGCAGGATGTTCGACTTCTGCAGCTCGACCTCGTCGTCGCGGGAGACCTTCTGATCGATCCGCTTGTAGTGGTTGTGCACCGCCACAGCGAGGATCTTCTTGGCGCGGTCCTGCCCGATCACGTACTCGTCGAGAACCTTCTTGATCTGCGCCGGCTTGGGGATCACGCCCGAGCCATAGCCGGGCTCGTCCTTCTCGATCTCCTCGGCGATGATGTCGTTGCACAGCCCGATGCACTCGTCACAGATGTAGACGGTGGGGCCGGCGATGAGCTTCTTGACCTCCTTCTGCGACTTTCCGCAGAAGGAGCAGGTCAGCGACGAGTCACGCTTTTCGGCGGGGGGCATGGGCGACTAGCTTCCCGACAGAGACGTAGACAAGTACCCGGAGCGGGTCACTTGTCCTTCTTGTCCTTGTCCTTGTCCTTCTCGGGCTTGAGGCGCGCATACACCTCGTCGATCAGACCGTACTCCTTGGCCTGGCCGGCGCTCATGAAGTAGTCGCGCTCGGTGTCGGTCTGGATCTTGGTGATCGGCTGGCCGGTGTGCTTGGCGAGCAGCTCGTTGAGCGTCTCGCGGGTGCGCAGCAGCTCCCTGGCGTGGATCTCGATCTCGGTCGCCTGACCCTGAAACCCGGCGAGAGGCTGGTGGATCATGATCCGCGAGTGCGGCAGCGCGAACCGCTTGCCGGCCGTGCCGGCCGCCAGCAGGAAGGCGCCCATGGACGCCGCCTGGCCCATGCAGATGGTCGCGACGTCGCAACGCACGTACTGCATGGTGTCGTAGATGGCCATGCCCGCCGTGACGTGGCCACCCGGCGAGTTGATGTAGACCATCACGTCCTTCTCCGGATCCTCGGACTCGAGGAACAGCAGCTGGGCGATCACGACGTTGGCGATCTCGTCGTTGATCTGGGTGCCCAGGAAGATGATCCGCTCCTTGAGCAGCCGCGAGAAGATGTCCCAGCCGCGCTCGCCGCGGTGGGTCTGCTCGATGACCGTCGGGATGAGGTAGTTCTTGATGTCCATGGCCTGCCCAGGACTGTACGGGGCCGGGACCGTCGAGGCAACGCGATCGCCGGCGCCCTGCCCGAATTGTCAGGCAGATGGGCCGGTCCCGAGCCTGCCGAAGGGCCCATCTCGAGCCCGTCGAAGGGCCAGTCTCGACCCCGTCGAAGGGCCGGTCTCGACCCCGTCGAAGAGCGCCACCGGGCCACTCCCGGCGGCCGCGCTCAGCTGCGATCAGTGATCGCAGCCGGGGCCGTGGACGTGACCCTCGTGCGCGTGCGCGTGCTCGTGCTCGGGCTCGGTCGAGACCGGGCCGCTGCCGAGACCGGGCTCGACCGGCTCGGTCAGCTTCTCGACCTCGGTGACCATCGCCTTGCTCACCAGCAGGTCGAGGACCTTGTCCTGCCGCAGCGACCAGCGCGCCGAGTCGAGCCGACCATCGCGCTCCCACTCGGCCTTGAGCCGCGCCGGCGGCACGTTGCGCGCGCGCGCGGCCTGCGCCACGTGCGCCATCAGCTCGACGTCGCCGACGCTGACGCTCTCCTTGTCGCCGATCGACTCGAGCAGGAGCTGGCCGCGGACCTCGTCGGCGCCGGCCGGCCGCATCTTCTCGCGCAGGTCGGGCGAAAGCTGCGAGCCCTCCTTGTCGGGGGGCATGCCGAGCATCTGGCGCAGCCGGTTGTACTGCATCTCGACCGAGCGATCGACCAGCGCGTTCGCCACGGGGATCTGGTTGCGCTTCACGAGCTCGCGCAGCGCGTGCTGGCGGGTCTCGTTGGTGATGACCGCGGTCTCGCGATCCTCGAGATCCTTGCGGACCGCGGCGCGCAGGCCGTCGAGGGTGTCGGCCTTGCCGGTCTCCTTGGCGAAGTCGTCGTCGAGGGCCGGCACCTGCTTCTTGCGGGCCTCGACCACGGTCACCGTGAGGTGCGCGTGGCGACCCTTCAGGGTGTCATCGGTGTGATCAGCCGGGATGTCGATCTCGATCACCTTGTCCTTGGTGTCGATCGGGATCCCGGTGAGCTCGGCGCGCAGGCCGGGGACCGGCTCGCGCTCGGGGTCGTCGAGATCGACGCCGAACTTCGGCTGGTTGATCTGATGCTCGCCGATGGTGCCGACGACGTTCAGGATGACGACGTCGCCGGGGGCGGTCTCGGTGCGACCCTCGATCGCCTCGAGCTCGGTGTGCTCCTTGCGGAGCTGCTCGAGGGTCTTGTCGACCTCGAGCTCGGGCACGTCGAGCTTGCGGCGCTCGATCGGCAGGTCGTCGTAGGCCTGGGCCACGACCGCGCCCTTGATCTCGACGATCGCGGAGTACGCGAACGGCTCGCCCTTCTTGATCTGCCCGCCCTCGAAGTCACGGGGCTCGGCGACCGCGCCGAGCTTGTGCTGGGAGTTGGCAGTCATGAACGACTCGCGCACGAGCTGGTTCACGACCTCGGCATGCACGCGCGGGGCGTACATCTGCTCGAGCACCGAGCGCGGCGCCTTGCCCTTGCGGAATCCCTTGAGCGCGACGCCCTTGCTCAGCTCGCGGTACGCGATGCCGAGGCGGTCGGCCACGGTCTGCCACGGGATCTCGACGATCAGCTTTTTCTCGACGGGAGAGACGTCTTCGATGCGGACTTGCATGGTGGCTCCGGTGAAGCGCGGATTGGTAGCACAACCCCACCGGGCTGGACCACCGTTGCGGCCGGCGAGGTTTTCGCCAGTCTCCGCGGGCGCTTGGCCGGGCGTGGACGGTGCGTTCAGCGGCGCAGGACGTAGGTGGGCTCGCTGCCGGCCGAGTCGCCGGGCGCGACGAGGTCGAGCCCGAACTGCTCGAGCTTGTCGATCAGGTGCTCCATCCACGCGACCGGGTCGGCGACGCCGGTGAGCTCGCCGACCGCGCGCGCGGTCAGGCGGTCACGCTCGCCCAGCGCGTTGAGCACCTCGCGCTCGAGGTTGGAGATCTGGAAGTCGGCGGGCACCGTGCGATCGACCAGGCGACCCAGGCGGCTGGCAGCGGCCGGCCGCAGCCCGAGGCGGATGACCGCGCTCTGCGCGCCGGCGCCGGAGGTGTAGCCGAGCGCGGTGCGCCCGCCCTTGTTGTAGACGCCGGTCGAGCGGCGCCGGCGCTCGGTCGGCACTGGCACCGGGGTATGCCGCAGGCCCGGGTTCGACGGCGGCGCGCTGCTCAGCCCGGGATCGCTGGCGATCGGGCCCTGCGCCATCCGCTCGGCGGCCCGCGCGGCCGGGACCACGGTGGCGATCTGGTGCTGCGGGATCTCGACCGCGCTGGCCTGGGCGACATAGGTCGCGTGGGACGCGGCCGCCGAGGGATCCCAGCTCGCCGACGGGATCGGCGCCTCGGGGACGTCGCGCGGCGAGCCCGGCGCCCAGTTGTTGGTGACCTTGCGCTCGAGCGCCGACTCCTCGTCGAGCAGGCGCGGCGGGTTGCCCTTGCTGCCACTCATCCGGCGCGCTGCCAGCTCGAGCTGGTCCTTGAGCTCCTGGGCGCGGCCGTCGGCGGGCGGCTGGACGTGCAGGCCCCAGTGGCCGTTGGGATCGACGCCGGCGGGGCCGATCGCGATCTCGGTGCCGTGGAGGACGATCGTCGGCCGGGTCTGATCGCGGCTCTCGGCGTAGGCGCGCATGAGCACGCGCTGCTCGCCCCAGCGCTCGGCGACAACCATGATCGCGCGGTAGTGCGTCGGCGGCGAGGCCGGCGAGCGCAGCCACTGGTCGACAATGCTGATGCGGGCCATCCCCGCCGCGAGCTTACACGATCCGGTCGTCCCGTGATCCGGCACACCCCGCCCCTCCGGCTTTTGCGCGGCGGGTCGCAATTGGTTAGCCTGACGGGGTGCTGCTCCTCCGCCGTGTCCTGGTTCGCGTGGCGCTGGGCGCCCGCGCTTGTGTCCCCGCTGCTGCCGTGATCGCATCGCCAGCCCTGGTCGCCTGCGGCGACAAGGCCAAGCCGCCGAAGCAGCCCACCAAGGTGGCGCCCCCGGTGTCGACCGCCCAGGTCCTCGCCGAGGCCCGCGCCGCCGCCAAGGCCGGCGACACCGAGACCGCCCACGCCAAGTACAAGGAGGCGGAGAAGCTCGATCTCCAGCTCGCCGTCGTCGACGAGCACGTGAAGTTTCTGCTCGCGCACAGCCTGCCCGAGCCGGCGGTCGAGATCGCGCGCGGCTACTACGATGCCAAGCCGGCGGACACCAAGGGGTTTCTGGTCTACGCCAACGCGCTGATCGGGGCCGGCGATTACGCGACCGCCCTCGAGGTGGCCGGCGAGTTGATCGGCCTCGACGAGCAGAACGCGGCCGGCTACGAGGCCCGCGGCCGCGCGTTGGTCTACTCGGGCAAGGTCACCGAGGGCATCGAGGACCTGACCAAGGCGACCGAGCTCGAGCCCAAGAACGCGAGCTACGCGCTGTCGGTCGGCTCGGCGCTCTACACGGCCGGCCGCACCGACGAGGCCGGCATCCAGGTGTTGCAGGCGAACAAGATCGAGGAGACCGCGCGGGGCTTGCGACTGCTCGGCCAGATCCGCCGGGCCCAGCTCGAGATCCAGGATGCGGTGGCGTTCCTGATCCGGTCGACCAAGATCGATGACAAGGACGCGGAGACCTGGTTCCAGCTCGCGCTCGCCCAGGACGACCTCGGCGACGACCTGGAGGCCGAGAACAGCGCCAAGACCGCGACCACGCTCGACCGGACCAACGCGCGCTACTGGTACGCGTACGGCGAGCTGCTGCGGCTCAACAAGAAGATCGACGACTCGCTGGCCGCGTACCGGAAGGCCGCCGAGCTGAAGCCGCCCTACCCCAAGGCCGCCGGCAAGATCGTCAAGGTGCTCGGCGAGACCGGCCGCAACAACGAGGCCGAGATCTACCTGACCCAGCTACTGCAGACCGACCGGACCAACGCCGACCTCTACTTCAACCTGGGCAAGGTCTACGCGGCCCAGAAGAAGTACAAGCTCGCGATCGAGGCCTACGAACGCTACCTCGAGGTCGCGCCCAAGGAAGACGGCATGCGCAAGGTGGCGGGCGAGGACCTCAAGTTCCTCCGCAAGAAGGTCCGGTAGCAGCGCGGATCGGGTCCGGGCGAACCGCCCTTCCCGGTGACCGGGTGGCGGATGCTGTCGGTCGCGACCAACGCGTGCCACCCTGTTGAGCCCATGCGCGGCCGCGCCCCGTCGAAGGTCCTGGTCGCCCTCCTCCGGGCGTGCGCGTTGCTGTTCGCGCTCGGGATCCTGGTGGCGGTCGCCGATGCCGCCGCCCGGGCGCCGGTCGCGGACGGTGCCCCGGGCGTGGCCGCCGAGCTGATCGAGGACGAGCCGCCCGATCTCCTGCCGACGCTCCTGATCGCCGACCGGGCCGGCGACGCACTGCTCCGGCGCGACGCCGGCGCGCCCGCCGCACGTCGTCCACTGGGCCTCCAGGTTGACGCCGCCGCCCGTGCTCCCGCCGCCCGAACGCTAGCGACGACGACCCTCCCGCCGGGCCGCGCCCCTCACCGGTCGCGCCCGCTCGTCGTGTGCGCACGCCTCGCGTGCGCGTTCGCTCCGTTCTCGAAAGGCGTCCTCATGGAGACCGTCGGTTCCCCCGCGGCGTGGCTCGGCTTCACCGCGCTCGTCGTCACGCTGCTCGTGCTCGATCTCGCGGTGTTCCACCGCAAGGCTCACCAGGTCTGCGTCCGCGAGGCGCTGGCCTGGACCGTGGTGTGGATCGCCCTCGCGATGGCGTTCGGCGCCGGCATCTGGGGCTGGTATGGCCCCGATCGCGCGCTCGAGTTCTATACCGGCTACGTCATCGAGAAGGCGCTCTCGGTCGACAACCTGTTCGTGTTCCTCGTCGTGTTCCAGGCGTTCGACGTGCCGCCGGCGTACCAGCACCGGGTCCTGTTCTGGGGAATCCTCGGCGCGATGGTGCTGCGCGCGGTGTTCATCATCGCCGGCGCCGCGCTGCTCCAGGAGTTCTCCTGGGTCCTCTACGTGTTCGGTGCCTTCTTGCTGTTCACCGGCGTGAAGCTGCTGCTCCACCGCGGCGCCGAGCCCGACCCGACCGGGAACCCGCTGTTCCGCTGGTTCCAGCGGGTGGTGCCGTCCGTGCCCGACTACCGGGGCGCCGCGTTCACCGTGATCGAGAACGGCCGGCGGTTCGCCACGCCGCTGCTCCTGGTGCTGGTCGTGATCGAGGCCAGCGACGTCGTGTTCGCGATCGACTCGGTGCCGGCGATCTTCGGCGTCACCAACGATCCGTTCATCGTCTACACGTCGAACATCTTCGCGATCCTCGGGCTGCGCGCGCTCTACTTCGTCCTGGCCGGGGCGATGGAGCGGTTCCACTACCTGAAGGTCGGGCTCGCCCTGGTGCTGGTGTTCATCGGCGGCAAGATGCTGGGCTCGGCCGTCTACCACCTGCCGGTCGCCGCCTCGCTCGCCATCATCTTGACCCTGCTGACCGGCTCGGTGGTCGCGTCCCTGGTGCGACCGCGCGCGTCGGCGCCTTGATCGCCCGCGGATTGTTCCCCGGGCGAGACGTTGTCGCCCAGCGCACCGGGTTGGCGTGGCTGCGGTTACGCCCCACCGTGGCGGCGTGAGACGCCGGGACCTGGTACGTGCGCTGG
>JBKJLC010000270.1:0-19332 GCA_046597055.1 Kofleriaceae bacterium
CTTCATGACAGCGCGCCAGTATTACCGGATCGCGGCCAGATCGTCGAGCAGCCACCACCGGTTGGGTGCGCGCTCGGTCGCCGCGATCAGGAGCGCGAGCGCGGCGTCGTGGTCGCCGGTCGCGTGGGCGAGCCAGGCGCGCTCGCACACCGCCCAGGTCGCGAAGAACGGCACGTGGTAGGTCGCGGGGAAGTCGAGCGGCTGGGCGAGGTCGCGCTCGATGGTGGCGACGGCGTCGGCGGTCAGGGTCGGCGTCGGGGTCGGACGGGGCCCCAGGCAGCCGCCGCCGATGAACCGGCGGTGCGCGCGCACCAGCGCGGCCAGCGACGCCGGGTTGCCGTAGGGCGGCCGGGTCGGGGTCGCCGCCGCGGCCAGCGCCTCGAGCTCGCGGAGCACGACCTCGGTCCGGGGATCGTCGGGCGCGGCGATCAGGGCCGCGATCGCCAGGCACGCCGCCCGCTGCGGCACCGCGGCATCGAGCCCGCCCGGCAAGCAGGGGGCGATCGCGGCCTCGGCGGCGGCGGCATCGCCCTGGATCCAGGCCAGGAGGGCCAGCGCGGCGCGGCGGAGCGGGCGGCGCGCCGGCGGCGCGGTCGCCAGCGACTCGGCGTAGAGGCCACGGGCGAGGTCGAGCTCGCCGCGCAGCGCGCGGACCTTGCCGAGGCCGGCCAGGGTGTCCTCGCTGCGGCTGAGCGTGACCGCCTCCTCGGCCAGCGCCGCGGCGCGGTCGAGCTCGCCGGCGACCGCGAGCGTGGTCGCGTGCACGCCGACCGCGTCGGGCTCGCCGGGGTAGGCCTCGTGGTAGCTGGCGCCGACCGCCGCGGCGACGCTCGGCTGGTCGGCCCAGATGAGCACGCTCGAGTAGTGATCGTAGATGCGGCCGCGGAAGCGCTTGCTGGGCGCCCGCTGATACAGGTCGCGGTAGATCGGCAGCGCCACGTCGTAGGCGCCGCCGCGGTACGCCAGCTCGGCCGACCAGAACGACAGCTCGAAGTCCTTGCCCGCGGCGCCGAGCAGCGTCGCGCGCGCGGCGGCGGGCCCGCCGGTCTCGAGCGCGACCACCGCGGCGAGCAGCGCCTGGTCCTTGCCGGGCGGCAGCTGGGCGACCAGCGTGCTGGCGCGGCGCGCGGCGTCGGCGCGCTCGAGCTCGGTGCCGCCGAACAGGATCATGTAGGCCAGCGCGCGGGGATGGGTCGGGTCGACCCGCAGCGCCGCCCGCAGCGACGACAGCGCCTTGTCGCCGTAGAACACGTCGTACTCGTCGAGCGCGCGGGTGACGTAGGCGTCGCCGCGCCGCGCCGGGGCCGGGCGCTGCACGAACCAGATCGTCCCGGCCGCGAGCGCCCCGGTCGCCAGCAGCGCCGCGGTCACCAGCGGCCACCGCGACGGCCGCGGCCGGAACAGCGCGTCGCGCACGGCGCTGAGCGCGTCGCGCAGCGCGGTCATGGTCGGCAGCCGCGCGGTCCGGTCGTGCCGCATGGCCGCCGCGACCACGGCGGCCAGCGCCGCCGGCACCGGTTCGGCGAGCCGCGGCGGATCGCCGGCGCAGATCTCGACGAACAGATCGTCGAGCGTGCGGGCCCGGTACGGCGGCTTGCCTGACAGGATCTCGTGGGCGAGGACGCCGACCGAGAACACCTCGGTCCGCTCGTCGGGCGGGGTGCCGGTGATCTGCTCGGGCGCCATGTACATCGGCGTGCCGAGCAGGCTGCCGGCACGGGTCGCGTAGCTGTCGGGGTGGCCCGAGCCCGTGGCCCGGTCCGGCACCGTCCGCGCGCCCGGCTCGCTCGGCATGGTGACGTCGAGCGCGAGCGCGCCGCTCGGCCGCCGCCCCGAGGTCGCCGCGAGGGTGTCGTCGACCGATGCCCGGTGCCGGTCGGCCGCGCCCGGCTCCTCGCCGACGTCGGTGACGATCTCGTCGCCGGCCGCCGCCCCGACCGCGGCGATCAGCTTGGCCAGCCCGAAGTCGAGCACCTTCACCACGCCGCCCTGGGTCACCATCACGTTGGCGGCCTTGATGTCGCGGTGCAGGATCTTGCGCGCATGCGCGGTCGCCAGCGCGTCGGTGATCGCGATCAACCAGCCCAGGCCGCGCTCGAGCGGCGGCGGCCCGCCCGCGCGCAGCAGCTCGGCGATGGTGTCGCCCTCGACCAGCTCCATCACCAGCACGTCGTGACCGTCGGCCTGCACGATGTCGTAGAGGGTGACCACGTTCGCGTGCGGCACCGCCGCGGCGGCCCGGGCCTCGCGCAGCATCCGCGCCCGCCGCTCGGGATCGCCGGCCAGGTCGGGCGGCAGCAGCTTGAGCGCGACCAGCCGGTCGAGCCGGGTATCGCGCGCGCGCCAGACCTCACCCATCGCGCCCTTGCCGATCGGTGCGAGCAGGCGGTACGGCCCGATGGTGTCCCCGGCGGTCATCCTCGACGGCGCGATAGTACTTGAGTTGCCCCGCCGGCCGGTTCGTGGCGCAATCTCCGCATGCGCAAGCTCCCCATCCTCGCGATCGCCGCCGTGCTCGCCCTCGCTGCCTGCAGCAGCTCCGCCCCCAAGAAGCCCGCCGGCCCGGCCCCCGACGACGTCCCGCAGGAGGTCACCTGCTGCATCGGCCCGGCCGCCAACGGCACGACCGAGCGCGAGATCACGCCGGTCGAGCAGTGCTCCGAGGAGAAGCGCAACCCGGTCGACCAGTGCAACGTGGGCCCGGGCGAGAACGAGCCCGTCCAGTAGCCGGTCCGTCGCCGGGCGGCACCGGGCCGGGACCGATCACTCCGGGACGAGCTGGAGCGCGATCTCGAACGACGCCTCGGTCGGCTCGCCGTCGCCGTCCTTGGGCACGTCGAACCGCCAGTTCGCCATCATGTTCTCGATGCAGCTGTCGAGCTCGCTCTCGAAGCCCGACGCGCGCGGGCTGACGGTCCGGCCGCTCTCGTTGACCGTGAACGCCAGCTTCACCTTGCCGCGGGCGGTCGGGTCCTTCTTGAGCAGCTCCTTCTGGCAGCGCTTGATGCCGCTCATGTAGGCGCTCATGATCTTGCGCAGCACCGCGTCTGGCGTGAGCGAGCTGTCGTCGAACGTCTTCTTGTCCGAGACCGAGATCCGCCCGCTCGGGACCTTCTCCGTGCCCTTGCCGTCGGGGCCGCTGGCGCTGACCACGCCACCGGGGCCGCCGACCGCCGGCCCCTTGCCCGTGCCGATGCGGGGATCACCGCTGCCACGGGTGCCGCGACCGGCCGCGCCGCCGCCGATCTCGGTGCGCGCGCCCGAGGCCGCGACCTCGGTGAGCTGGTTGCCGAGGTCCGAGCCCGGCTTGCGACGCTCCATGTCACCCGACAGGCCGCCGGTGCCGGCGTCGTCGGCGAACAGCATGTCGGCGTAGCGGATCGACTCTTCCTGCAGGGCGACCGCGCTGCTCTCCTCGCGGCCGGCCAGCTTGTCGGGCCCGCCCCCGGGCTTGGGCTTGGCCACCGGGGGCGGCGTCTTGGGGGCCTCGGCCTTGGGTGCCTCGGCCTCCTCACCCTTGGCGTCGGCGACCGGCTCCTTGGGCAGCTCGAAGTCCTGCACGTCCTTCACCTCGTAGCTCTCCTCCTTGAACGAGGAGATCGCCGCGCGATCGGCGATGCCGTCACCGACCGACGGATCATTGATGAAGACCGCCCAGATCATGAGCGCGAAGTGCGTGAAGATCGAGATCGCCAGGATCACCAGCAGCCGCGGCTCGAGCCGGTCCGCCAGGGTGCCGCGCACCGAGTGCGGCAGCATCGGCTTGGGCTGGCGCGGTGGCTCGGTGACGAACTGGAACAGCAGGGTCAGCTCGCCGATCGAGACCTTGCCGCGGGCGTGCTCCGACAGCGGCAGCACCCAGTGGTCGCCACGCGCCGGCGCGCCCGAGCGCACGACCTCGAGGGTCTGGACCCGATCGCCGTCGGACAGGCGGCCGTCCATCGTCTGCGTGAAGTTCAGGGCGTACTGGCCGTTCACGACCTGGAACAGGGTGAACTGGCGCGGCAGCCCCTCGAGCGGGATCGAGAAGGTGTTCTTCGACGACTGGCCGAGCGTGACGTCGACCCGCTCGCGGATCAGCCGCTCCTCGACGATCTTGCCGCCGAGCAGCACGCCGATGCGCAGGACCCGCCGGCGGGGATCGTGGCCGTGGGAGGCCATCAGAAGGGCGCCTTGGTCACGGAGGCGAGGATGAGCGGAAGGAAGTCCTGCTTCAAGGTCTCCCACTCGTAGTTGATGTTCTTGGCCTGGAGCACGTAAACCACGCTCGGCCGGGGCACCTTTCCACACACCGCGATGACCGTGTCGATCACGTGGACCTTCTGGCCGTTGCGATACTCGACGTGGAAGTTCTTGCCCTCCTTCTGCTCGCCCTCTTGCTCGTCGCAGCCTTCGGCATGGGCGCCGACGGCGGCGGCCCCGAGACCCAGGGTCGACAGGGTGACGAGGCTCGCGAACCGGACGGCGGAGGTGAGGGTACGCATGGGGGCTCCTGGGGACGCGCGCGTCACGACTTGTTGCTCTTGGCGCGCTTCTTCTCTTCGCGCTTGATGAGCTTGGTGACGTCCTTCGACCGCTCGTCGTACAGCTTCATGTCGACGCCTGGCATCGACTTGTACTCGTCGAAGTAGGTCTTGGCTTTGCCGAGCCGGATCAGCGTGTCCATCGGCCCCTGCGGGGTCGGGAACGGATCGCCGTCGAGGTAGAGCAGGCCGAGGTTGTAATAGGCGGGCCCGTGGTTCTTGTCCGCGGTCAGCGCTTCCTTGTAGGCGACCTCGGCCTTGGCCAGCCACTCGCCGCGGGCCGGGCTGCTGGCCTCGAAGTCGGCCGACATACCCCGGTACGCCGAGCCCAGCGCGTTGAGCGTGGCGGCGTCGCTCTTGCCGAGCCGGCGTACCTTCTCGAAGGTGGTGACCGCGTCGCCGTACTGCTTGTTGATGAGCTGGTGGATCCCCAGGTTGGTCAGTGCGCTGACGTGGTCGGGCTCGAGTTCGACCGCCTTGCGGTAGGCCGCGAACGCCTTCTGGTCCTCGTTGGTGCGGTCGTAGACCAGGCCGTACACGTAGTAGAGGTACGCGCTGTTGCGCGAGGACTTCCGCTTCTCGAGCAGGCCGTCGAGGATCACCTCGGCGGTGTCGTAGAGGCGCTTGTGATAGTTGGCGTGGGCGATCACGACGATCGCCTCGATGTTGGTGCCGTCGACCGCGAGCGCGGCCTGGGCCTCGCGGATCGCGCCGTCACCGTCGGGCGTCTTGGCGGCCAGCATCGTGCGGGCGGTCGCGAGGTGCTTCGTGACCTCGGTCCGCGCCTGGTCGGGGCTGATGTCGAGGTTGGGCGGCACGATCGCCGGCGTCGCCGGCTGCCCGGGCTCGCCGTCCCCGGTGGCGGTGCCGTCGGGGTTGGTGCCGTCGCCCGGGGTGGTCCCGGTCCCACCCGGCCCGGGATCTCCGACTGGCTCGCCGTCCTTCATGCCGGCCTGGCTGCCCGTGCCGGTCCCGGTGGTCGGGGTCGTGCCCTTACCCTTGTTCTTGCCGCAGCCGGCCCCGGCGACCAGGCCGAGCGCGAGGATGGCAGCGGCCAGCGAGCGCATCGGCCTACCAACGCGCGGGCCCGGCATCGGATCTGGACCCGCCGTCATCGCGGTCGTCGTGCTGGTCATGGCGCCTCCGTACCGGTGAACAGCTCCTGGTGAAGCACCGGGAACTCATCGGGGAACTCACGATTGAGGTTCTCGAGCGCGAGCTGGCTCCACTGGTTCGACACGCCGTTGCGCTTGGCCAGATCGACCACCTCGACCCACTGGGCCTTGGCCTGCGCGACGTAGGTCGCGAGGTTGCGGGTCAGGCCATCCTCGTAGGCCGAGATCGCCCCGGCATCGGGGTTCTTCTTGTCGATGTCGAGGATGAACTTGGGCGTGGGCGCCTGGAACAGCTTCTCGGCGAAGCGCGCCATGGTCTCGCCGTAGCGGACCTTGGCCGCCATCGAATACTCGGCGACCCCGTAGGCGTCGAGCGCCAGGTACTTGTCCTGGGCCTCCAGCGTCACCTTCTCGAGCGTGGCCTTCAGCGCCTTGGCTCGGTCCGGGGTCTTGGCGACCTCGGTGATCTTGTACGGCTCGAACTTGCTGTTGTAGTGGCGCTCGGCGAACAGCAGGCCCCACTCGCCGGCGAGCCGGGCCCCCTTGGTGTTCTTGGGCGAGCCGGTCTTCTTCCACGCATCGATCGCGGCCTGGCCGGCGGCGTCGGCGTTCTTGGTGTTGCCCTTCCGCTTCCACACCATCGCGGTGTCGTAGTACGAGGCGACCAGGTCGTCGGCGTTGCCGTTGTCGCTGCCGTACGCCTTGCGCCAGCGGTCGGCCGCGGGCACCAGGTTGGTCGCGTCACCGGCCGACTTGTAGATCCGGACGATCGACCACAGCGCGCGGTCCTTGAGCCGGCGGTCGGTCTCCTCGCGGTCGTAGCGGTTGAACAGGTCGACCGCCTTCTTGAAGTCGCGGTCGAGCTCGGCGAGCACGGCCGCGTTGTACAGCGCCTCCAGCGCGATCTGGTCGGTCGTGCGCGGCTGGTCGTCGCCGAGCGGCGGCGGCGGGTTGATGCCGCGCTTCTTGGCATCCTTGGCGACCGCGTACAGCTCCATGTTGGTCGCGATCGCCGCGTCGTAGTCGAACACGCTCTGCTGGCTCTGCGCCGTGAGGCGCATCGCCTCGAGGAAGTACGGGCTCTTCCGGAACAGCGGCTCCTTGCTCTGGGTGAACTCCTTGAACAGCGCGATCGCCGTCTTGGGTCGGTCGCCGAGGCTGTAGTTGGCGGCCGCGTTGTAGAGCGAGGTCGGCAGGTCGGCGTCGCCGGGCGGCGCGATCTTGTAGTAGCGGTAGAACGACTCGGCGGCCTCGATGTGCTTGCCCTCGGCCGACAGCCGCTCGGCGAGCTTGAACTCGATCGAGCGATTCTGCGACTTGGCCTGCTCGATCGACGACGCGTCGCCGCACTTCGACGAGATGAACTTGTTGTTCACCTCGGCGAACTTGTCGAGCTGGCCGGTCGCCTCGTAGACCGACAGCAGCGAGTCCTTGGCCTTGGCTGCCGCCGGCACGCCGCAGAACTTGTTCATCACCTTCTCCATGCGCGCGATCGCGTCGTCGATGTGGAGATAGGCGAGGCTGACCAGCGCGGCGTTGAGACCCTGCTGGGGGGCGGTGACCGGGTCGTTGACCACGTTCTGGTACTCGTCCCACTCGCGCTGCATCGTCACGTACAGCGGCGGGATCGGCTTGGGCTGCAGCGGCTGCGGCATCGCCTTGAGGTCGGCGGGGGTCGGCACCACCAGCGGTGCCAGGTTGCCGGCGGCGACTTCGCGGGCGACCTCGGCCTCGTACGAGGCCAGGATGTCCTTGGCGGCCTGCACGAAGAACATCTCGGACAGGTCGCGGTGATCGCGGACCCAGCGGTACTGCTCGACCGCGTCGAGGTAGCGCTCGCTGAAGAACAGCGCCTCGCCCGAGTAGTAGGTGAACTCGTAGACGTAGTCGCTCTCGGGGTACTGCTCGATGAACACCCGGTAAAGCCGGACCGCCTCGGCGTAGAGCTTGAGGTACTCCTCGCGCACGACCGCCTCGGTGCGGCCGGCGGCCTCGTACTCCTTGCGCAGGTTGGTCGCCGCCAGGTGGGTGTTGCGAGCCGCCGCGTACAGCGCGCGCTCGGCGATCCGGCGCTGGTTCTCCATCGCCTCCCGGTCCTTCTCGTTGGCGAGGTACCAGGGGGTGCCGGGCGCGTAGCGGGTCGCGAGCTCGGCGGCGGCGGCGTCGGCAGCGAACTTGTCGCCCTTGGCCTCGTACGCGTCGACGATCTGCTGATGCACCACCGGGTTGCGCGGGTGCAGCTCCCACGGCGGCCCGATCGCGATGCGCAGGCTGTCGACCGACTGATCGTAGGCCTGGAGCTCCATGAACGCGCCGCCCATCGCCTCCCACACGTCGCGGACGTGGGGCTCGTTCTCGCGGCCCTTGTAGAAGTCGCGGGCCCGGTCGAACGCCTTCACCGGGTTGGTGTCGGTCTCGCCCTCCCACGGATCGGTGAAGGCGACCGCGATGTACTGCAGCGACTCCTCGCGCAGCTCGAGCGCCGGGATCGAGCCCTTGGCGACGATCGCGTCGTACAACATGACCGACTCGTCGAAGCGCTTGATCGAGTCGAGCAGGAAGTCGCGCTTGTAGAAGGCCCAGGCGACCTTGTAGAGCGCCTCGGCGTAGAGCGGCGAGTCCTTGGCGCCGTCGACGACCTTGAGGTAGCCGGCGATCGACTCGTCGAGCTCGCCCGGGATGGTGAAGTGGTAGTCGGAGATGCCGCGGACCCAGGCATGGCGGACCAGCTCGGTGTCGGCGCCCGGCCACGCCTCGCACTGGGCGTAGGGATCGAGGCGATCCTTGCGGTCGGTGCGCCGCAGCGCCTCCTCGCGGGTCAGCTCGGCGGGCGGTGGGTCGGTCCACTTGAACTTGTTGGCGCAGGCCAGCGACAGGAACAGGATCAGCGAGCGGCGCTCGTCCTTGGTCTTGCCGTAGTAGCCGAGCAGGTACAGGACGCTCGGCATCTGCCGGTAGTCCGGGAACTCGGCCAGGATCCGCTCCCAGTACGCGATCGACTTGCCGTAGTCGGCGATCACCTCGGCCGACACGTCGGCGACATCGACCGCGTCGTCGGCGACGTCGAGGTAGAGGTCGGCCAGGCGGTACATCGCGTCGGGCGTGAACTGCTTGTGGGTCGGGTGATCGACGATGAACTTCTCGAGCAGCGCGATCGTGTCGAGGTGCTTGTTCTGCTTGCGGGTCGAGGCGTCGGCGATCCGCTGGGCGTAGCGACGCTCGAGCTCGCTGGTCTTCTCGTTGAACGACCGCAGCAGCAGATCGCGCATCCGCTTGTGATGCTGGTCGGCCTGGCCGGTGTAGACGGTCCAGTCGGTCTCGATCTCCCGGAGCACGCCGCGTTCTTTCGGCGTCAGCGGCTGGGCATCGACGCCGGTGAGCGGGGTCGGCGACGGCGCCGGCGGCGCGCTCGGCAGCGCGCTGGGGCCGGTCGGCGCCGGGGGCGGCGTGTTGCCGGGCTGCGCCAGCGCCGGCGCGGCCGCCAGCGAGGTGGCGAGCGCCAGCGCGAGCGCGCGGCGCGCGGTGAGGTGAAGGTCGCGATTCATGGCAATGCTCCGGGCGCGGCGGGCGCCGCCTGACCGGGCGCCGCGGGCGCCGCGGGATCTCCGGCCGGCGCCGGGGGCGCGGTCGGTGGCGGCGTGGTCGGGTTGGCCAGCTCGCGGGCCTCCTGGATGAGATCCGAGAACTCGTCTCGCAGCTGCTTCACCTCGCGCTGCTTGTCGAGGTTCAGTCGCTGCAGGTCGTCGTCGGACTCCTCCTTCTGCGACCAGTTGACGTCGACCACGCCGACGTCGGACCGGACCATCACCTCGTAGAACTTGGCCTTCACGTCGCGGAACGCCGCGCCGAGCACGGTGCCACCCAGCTCGCGCGACTCGGCCTCGTACAGCAGGAACTCGCGGCGGTAGGCGGCGAGCTCGGCCTTCTCGTGGGTGACGCTCGCGCGGACCTCGCTGAGCGCCTCCTCCACGATCTCGTCGATCGTCGTGTTGACGCCGTCGAGCTGACCGAGCACGACGTCGCTGCGACGGATCAGGCCCCCGATCCGGCCGGCGCGGGTCGGATCGCCGCGCCCGGCGGCCGAGGCCATCGCCACGTGCTCGGCGGCCAGCGCCGCGCGCAGCTCGCCGCGCAGCTGCTTGGCCATCGTGGTGACCTCGTCACCGCTGCCGGCGGCGTCGCGGCCGAGGATGATCTCGCGCCGGATGCTCTCGAGCTCGACGTGCATCGCGTCGACGTCGAGGTTGAGCTCGGTGATCACCTTCACCGACTCGAGGCGCTGGGTCTCCCAGACCTGCTTCTGGGCCGGGTCGTTGGGCGCCGCCGAGTCCTTGAGAAACTTGTCGATCGCGACCACGGTCGCCTGGGTGCTGTCGATCGCGACCTGGAGCTCGGACGCCGCCCGCTCGAGCTCGTCGAACTCGCCGCGGGCCAGCTCCACGCGCTTGCCGTAGGCCACGCCGGCGTCGGGCAGCTCGGCCAGCCGCTTGGCGAGCGCCTTGCGGGTCTGGGTGGTCTGCTCCATCTGGGCCATCTGCGCACCCGAGCTGGACTTCGCCGCCAGCGTGCGCTCCTCGTCGGCGAGCTGCACGCGCATCGCCAGCAGATTCTCGAAGATCTCGGTCGAGCGGTTGCGCTTGGTCGCCAGGCTCGGGAAGACGTTGACCCGGTTGGGCGCGGCCAGCGCCGCATCGAGGCGCAGGATGGTCTGCTCGGCCTCGCCGATCTCGTTGTTGATCGAGCCGAGGTCGGTCTCGATCGTCACCACCCGGCCAACGTCGGGCTCGTCGCGAATCCAGGCCGCCGCGATCTCGGGCATCGTCGAGGTGGTCTGGAAGGTCGCCGACGACCGACCGGTGATCTGGGCGAGGAACACCTGCGGGTCGTTGTTAGCGACGATGATCTTGGTGAGCTCGTCATGCGGCGGCGCGTAGGTCGCGTGGGTCGCGGTGAAGATGTCGTTGGCCTTGCGGTACTCCTCGGGCCCGTTCTCGGCCCCGGTCTGGATGCCGTTGACGATCTTCTCGTGGATGGCCTGGGCCTTGCGCACGCGCAGGTTGCCCTCGAGGATGCGCACGGTGGGCAGCTTCTGCGAGGTCGGGTCGGCCAGGGCGAGCAGCTCGAGCGCGCGCAGCGCCTTGTCGAACTGCTTGGCCTTCACGTAGACCCAGGCAACCTCGTACAGCGCGTCGGGGAACAGGTCACTCTTGCGGTCGAGCAGCAGGTAGCTGTCGATCGCCTTGGTCGGCTGGTCGCGCTCGTAATAGAGGCGCCCGAGCGCGAGCTGCGACAGCTCCTGGATCCGCTTCTCGTCCGTGGTCTTGGCCTCGCGCTTGAGCAGGCTGTCGAACGCCTGGGTCGCCTTGCCCAGGTCCTTCTTCGCGATGTGCGCGCTGCCGATGTAGAACGTCGACTGGAAGCCGTACTCCGACGCCTGCGGCACCTGCTCGAACCACCCGAGCGCCTCGTCGAACTGGCCCTGGCTGAAGGCGTACTTGCCGCGCACGTACGGGACCGACGGCTGCCGCTTGTCGGCGGGCACCGCGTCGAGGTCGGCGAGCCACTGGGTGACCCCCTCGTCCTCGCCGATCAGCAGCGAGAGCTCGATCAGCCGCTCGAGCGACTGCTGGTAGTACTTGCTGGCGCGGCCGACCTCCTGGACCAGCTGCGCGAAGAACGTGCGCGAGGCGACCCGGTCGCCCTTCTGGAACAGCGACTCGCCCAGGTAGTAGAGGGCGGTGTCGTAGTCGCGCCCGCGCGGCACCTGCGCGACGTAGTCGTAGAGGAGGAGCGCGGCGCCGTCGTAGTTGCCGATGCCGAACGAGACCTGGGCATCGATCAGCCGGCGCGCCATCGTGTCGGCGCGCTTGGGCTGGCTGGTCGGCTTCTTGACGCCCGACCCGAGCTCCTTGGCCTCGGCCTCGAACGACACCAGCTTCTTCGAGGTGTCGTCGAGCGAGTCCGCGCGCGCTGGCCCGGCCGCCGCGGCGAGCGCCGCGGCGAGGCAGACGCCTCCGAGCTTCATGTCACTGCTTCTCCCCGGTACCGGCGGTCACCTTGAAGTCGATCGCGGGACGCTTGTCGAGCGGCGTGGTGGCGCCACCCTTCTCGAAGCCGACCGCCTCGATGCGGGTCGCCTTGCCCTCGGCCGCCGTGAAGGTGTGGCTCGAGCGGACGGTGAACGTGTACTTGGTGAGGTACTTGAAGACGCCGTAGCCGTGGCCGCGGTAGAGCGCGAGCACGCTGAGCGTGTGGCTGCCCGGCGAGATCGGGCCGGTCAACACGTCGAACGACTTGGTCCGGTACAGGGTCGCGTTGCCGTCGTCGGAGCGCGCGAAGATCTGGGTGCCGTCGAGCGCGTAGACCAGGCGGGTCAGGCGGAACGAGGTGCCCATCTTGTTGAGGTGGACCAGGGTCGCCTGGGCGCCGACGCCGCCGCCGAGCACGGCCTCCTTGAGCTGGGTCGTGCGCGCCTTGGCGCGCCACGCGCGCTCCTTGAGCGCCTGCACGCGCTGCTCGAGCCGGCGCAGGCGCAGGTTGACCGGCATCGACTCGGGATCGACCGTCGACGGATCGACGCCGGCCGCGACGTCATCGGGCGGTGGGGTCCCGGTCGGGGCACCGCCCGGGGCAGGCGTCGCGGGTGCGCCCGCGGCCGGCGTGGTCGCCGGCGCTGGCGTCGGCGTCGTCGGGGTGGCCGCCGGCTTCGGCGCTGGCGTCGGCGTCGTCGGGGTGGTCGCCGGTTTCGGCGCTGGCGCCGGCGTCGTCGGGGTGGCCGTCGGCTTGGGAGCGGGCGTGGGTGAGGTCGGCTGCGCCGCGACCGAGGTCGCGATGGCAACGACCATCAAGGAGAGAACAGCGCGAAGGGCGCCGCGACGCATGGTGGAGGGTGTGCGCATTCCGCTTGCTCCCGGCCGGTGCCGAAGTGAGGTCGACCGGGGTCCGGTCGCAGTAGCTCATCGACGTATCACGCCCGACTATTAATCGAGTGGAATGGACGATTTGTAACACCGTCCGGGAGAGTGAGCAAACCGACGAGACGAGCGCGTTGGTCGAGATGACCCGGGTCACGTGACCGGGAACGCACCCAGCGCTCGGTGTGTCAAAGGCGCGCGCTCCCGCGCGATGCTCGCGTCCATTGGCCGCCAGGGCCCGCCCGCGCGAACCGCGCGTGCAGAACCGACCTCATCGCAGGCTCGCCCGGCCGGCTGCGGCTAGGATCCCTGGATGCGGCGCGCGCTCCTGATCACCCTGCTGGCGCCCGCTTTCGGGTGCGGGGCGCTCACCACCTCCACGCCGGCGGACGCGCTCCGCTGCGGGAGCGCCGAGACCACGCAGCGGGTCGAGTGTCCGTCACCGGCGGCGCTCGCCTCGCACCTCCGCGACCGCTGGGGCCTGGCCGCCGAGGCCGGCGTGACGACGACCTGCCTGCCGGGCAAGTTCCCGGAGCGCGCATGGCTGGTCCACGCCGTCACCGACGGCGGCCCCCCGGTGCGGTCGGCGACCTTTCTCTTGCAGTCGAGCTGTGCCGCGCTCACCGACCCGGACCCCGGCCCGGTGGGCGATGGCGACCGCGAGGTGGAACTCGAGCTCCACGACCTCGATGGCGATGCGATCGACGAGGTGATCGTCCGGCGGCACCAGGCCGAAGGCCGCACCCGGACCACGACCCTCGAGGTCTTCCGGCTGGCGGCGGCCCGGCTGCTTCCGGCCGGCAAGGTCCGCCTCGCGCACGACGACGGCGTCACTTACTGCACCAGCGCGGTCAACTTCCGGCCCCACCCCGACGGCGGCTTGCTCATCGAGATCGAGACCGCCGGCACCGCCGCGGCCGGCGCCTGCCTCGAGCCCGGCATCCACGCGCTCGAGCTGCGCCTCCAGGGCCTCCAGCGCCGGCGCGGCGGCTAGGTACGGCCCGGCGCGCCGATCAGCGGGGCGTGGCCGCGAGCAGGCGCCACAGCGCCTCGAGCACGGCGGTGACGCCGTCGCCGGTCGCGGCCGACATCGCGTGGAGCTCGATGCCGCGGGCGGCGAACTGCGCCCGGAGCTCCTCGATCGAGCCGTGGGTGGTGCCGGCGTCGGTCTTGTTGAGCGCGACCACCTGCGGCGTCGCGGCCAGCCCGGGCGCGTAGCGGGCCAGCTCGGCGTTGATCACGTCGAAGTCGGCCAGCGGCGAGCGGTCGGGGCCGGTCGTGAAGGTGTCGTCGATGATGTGGAGGAGGGCGCGGCAGCGCTCGACGTGGCGGAGGAACTGGTGACCGAGCCCCGCGCCCTCGGCGGCGCCCTCGATCAGCCCGGGGATGTCGGCGATCACGAACGATCGCTCGTCCGAGATCCGGACAACCCCCAGGTTGGGCACCAGGGTGGTGAACGGGTAGTCGGCGATCTTGGGCTTGGCCCGCGAGACGCTGGCGATGAACGTCGACTTGCCGACGTTGGGATACCCGAGCAGGCCGACGTCAGCGAGGAGCTTCAGCTCGAGGCGCAGCGTGCGCTCGACGCCCGGGGTGCCGTCCTCGACCGTGCGCGGCGCCTGGTTCCACGGCGTCTTGAAGTGGATGTTGCCGCGGCCACCCTTGCCGCCCTGGGCGATGATCATGCGGGTGTTGGCGACCGAGAGGTCGGCGATCTGCTCGCCGGTGCCCTGGTCGTAGACCACGGTGCCGACCGGCACCCGCAGCTCCATGTCGGCGCCGGCGGCGCCGTACTGGTCCTTGGCGCGGCCGTCCTCGCCGCGCGGCGCCTTGTAGTGGCGCTGGTAGCGGAAGTCGAGCAGCGTGTTCAGCTGCAGGTCGGCGATGAAGACGACCGAGCCGCCGTCGCCGCCGTCGCCGCCCGACGGGCCCCCGCGCGGCACGTTGTCCTCGCGGCGCATCGCGTTCGAGCCGTTGCCGCCATCGCCGGCCTTCACGTATATGGTGGCCTCGTCGATGAAGTGCATGACCGTCGCCGAGACATATGGCTAGCCTTGCCGCGGGGTCAAGGGCAGGGAGGGCCTGGCTGGGCACGATCGGCCGGCCGGTCGCCGCCCGGGCACTCCCGACCTGGGTCGGCGTGGCCATCGTCGCCTCGGTCGTGATGGGCGGCAACGGGCTGATGCCGCGGGACCTGACCGCGCTCGCCGCCGCCTCGCCGCGGGCGGCCGGGGTGCTCGCGGGCGCCTGGCTCCTGCTCACGGCCGCGGCGGTCCGCGCCGCGCTCGGCGCACCCGGGGCCGCCTATCTGCGCGCACTTCCGGGCGGCCGGTCCGCCGAAGCCGCCGCGGTGGTCGCCGCGGCCGGGTTCGTCCACGCGCCCTGGGCCGCCCTGTGGTTGGCCGGCGCAGGCCTGGCCCCTGCCATGGTGGCCTGGGTCGGGATGACCGCCGCCAGCGTCGGACTCGGGCTCGGGCTGGCGCGCGGGCACGGCGCGCCGCGCGCACCGTGCTGGGCGGGACCGGTGCGGGCGCTCGCCGGGGTCCATGCCCGGAGCCTGGTGCGCCGGCGCGGCTCGGCCCTGGTGGCCGGCGCCGGCATGGCGATGCTGGGCGGCGCGCTCGCCGGCCTGATGGTCGGTCACGAGGCGCGCACGCTGGCCGACGCGGCGGTGCTCGCCGGCGCCGTGGCCACCGTCGCGCTCGCGGTGGCGCTCACGGCGGCGACCGCATGCGTCGCCGACAGCGACCGCGGGCTCGACTGGCTGGCGGCGGCGGCCGGCACCGCGGCCCCGGTGCGCCGCACGGCCGTGGCGCTGGTCCTCGGCGGACTCGGGCTGGCGGTTGCGACGGTCGCGACCGCCGCGGCGGTGATGGCTGGCAGCGCCCGGCTGGTCGGCGCGGTCGCCGGCGCGCACGCGGTGGTCGGGCTCGGGCTCGGGCTGGGCGCGGTCGGCGTCGCCGGCTGGGCCCGGCGCGGTGATCCGGCCCGCATCGACGGGGTCCGGGTGGCGGTCGGGATGGTCCTCCTCGGAGCGGTCGACCTCGCCGCCTGCGGACTGTTCGGGCTGGCCGGGCTCGGCGCGGTGGTCGCGCTCGGCGCCGGTGTCGCCGCCGGCAGCGGTGGCCCCCAGGGGAGCCGCCGGTGAGCGCGCCGCCGGGCCCGGGCGGGATCGAGGTGCGCGGCCTCGGCAAGCGCCGCGGCGGTCGCTGGGTCGTCGACGAGGTCGGCTTCACCGTCGCGGCGGGCGAGGTCGTGGCCCTCACCGGCGGCAATGGCGCCGGCAAGACCACCGTGCTGGCGATGATCGCCGGATCGCTCGAGCCCGACCGCGGCTGGGTCGCGATCGCCGGCGAGACCTCGCATCGTCGCCGGCGGCTCGGCTACGTCCCCGAGGCTGCCGATCCACCCGGCCACCTGACCGGCGCCGAGCTGCTCGCCTTGTGCACGGCCCTGCGCGGCGGGTCCGGGCTCGACGCCGACACCGCGCGGTTGCTCGAGGTCGAGCAGCTCGCCGGCCGGCGCATCGACCGCATGTCCCTCGGCCAGCGCCGGCGTGCCTGCCTGGCCGCCGCGCTGATCGGCGCGCCGATGGGGCTCGTCCTCGACGAGCCCGACAACGGCCTCGACGCCGCCGGGCTCGATGCCCTGGTCGCGCTGGTCACCGGCGCGCGGGCCCGGGGCGCGGCCGTGCTGGTCGCCACCCACGATCCCGCGGTGCAGGAGCGACTCGCCAGCCGCGCCATCGTCCTCGCCGGCGGCCGGCTAGTTCCCTGACGGCTCCACGGTCACCGGCACCGCGCCGACCTCGAAGCCGATCGACCGGTGGCTGGCCCGACCCGCGCCGGTCAGGTCGACGTCGGCCGCGAGCAGGGCCCGCACCGCCGGCGACGCTTGCAGCTCGGCGACGGTCACCACCCGGTCGCGGTCGGCATCGATGCCGGCCGCGAACCGCGAGCCGGCGGTGAGCTCGTCGGTGAGGAACGCCGCGGCTGGCGCGAGCGCCTGGTCGGCCAGCTCGAGCCCGAGCCCGATCGTCGCGACCACGCCGGTGCTTCCCGTCCGCACCGCGACCGTCAGGCTCGGCGCCTCCTCCCACAGGTCGACCGCCGCGGTGCCCCCACCGTCGGTGACGTGCCCGACCGGCACCAGCCCGACGCCGCCGCCAGCGGTGGCGCCCGGTCCCTCGGCGGGCACGCCGGGCGCATCCAGACGGAGCCGACCGTCGCCATCATTGTCGTTGCCACGCGCCAGCGCGACCCTCACCCCGGCGGCACCCACGCAGCGTTCGATTGCGAGGAGCCACAGCACGTCGCGCTGCGCCAGCCGCGCGGTCAGCGCGTCGGCCGGGCGCCAGTCGTCATAGATCACTGACAGCGCGGCGGAGAGCGCGCCGAGCTGGTTGTCGATCGCCGGATCTCCGCCCTGCGCACCGTCGAGGTCGAACCCCATGCGGCTCGCCTCGGCGGCGGTCCGCGGCAGCGTCACGCTCGTGATGCGATGGTGATCGGTCGTGCAACGCGCGCCCGGGTCGGGCAGCGCGCCAGGTGCATCGATGCAACCGAGAGCCAGCGCGATCGCCGGCGTGATCAGAAGAAGGCGTGCCCACATGGGCTCACCTTTACTCCTGATGGTCCGACCAGTCAACTGGTGTTGGTCGGACCTTTTGGTTGCGGCGTAGCCGCTGACTGATCAGTTCGCGGCGGCGACGACGGAGTCGTCGGTCGGACGAGCGTAGACCGCGACACGCATGCGGTCCTTGCCCTGGCGCTCGAACTTCACGAGCCCCTCGATCAGCGCGAAGAGCGTGAAATCTCTTCCGATTCCGACGTTCGCGCCCGGGTGGTACTTGGTACCAACCTGCCGAACGATGATGGTGCCGGCCAAGACGGCCTGACCACCGTAACGCTTCACGCCCCGCATCTTCGGCAGCGAATCGCGGCCGTTGCGGGTCGAGCC
Organism: Kofleriaceae bacterium; assembly: GCA_046597055.1. GTDB lineage: Bacteria > Myxococcota_A > Polyangia > Haliangiales > Haliangiaceae > UBA2376. The sequence goes on from JBKJLC010000270.1 coordinate 17,512, forward strand.
CTGTCCCTTTTTATGAGCCATGACGTACTCCGTGTTTGATCGGAAGGTTGATCCCGGAGGGATCAGCCGACGATCGACTCGATCTTGATGGCGGTCAGCTCTTGGCGATGACCGTTTCGGCGGACGTAGTTCTTCCGACGACGAAACTTGAAGACCACGAGCTTCTCGCCGAGCCCCTGCTCGACGATCTGGGCCGTCACCTTCGCGCCCGCGACGATGGGCATGCCCACCGCCACGTCTTTGTCATCTGCAGCGACGAGGAGCACCTGGTCGAAGGTGACCTGGTCACCTGCGTTGCCCGGAAGCTTCTCGACCCACAGGGTCTGGCCTGGCTCGGCCCGGTACTGTTTGCCACCTGTTTGAATCACCGCGTACATGGCTTCTCTCCGCGATCGCGCGTTTGGAATCGCGGACTTTACTCATGGCCGCCCCAAGGTCAAGCCTTTGCGAGGGGGTCTCCCCAAGCGAGCGTGATCGTTGTTGGATCCAACCACCTTTTCTCGCGCCTCCCGGTGGGATGTGACCCTCATTATTTCTTCTTCGCATCCGGTGCCGCTACATTTGCGGGATGAGGATCGCGCTGGCCCTGGCTTCGTTGGCCCTTGGACTTGCCGCTTGCGGCGACAATCTTGGCGGCGGGGGCTCCGGGCCCGACGCGGCAACCATCGATGGGCCAACCGATGGTCCGCCAGACGCCCCCCCCGACGCCAACTGTCCGGCACGGACAGTTGGCGCGGTCGGCGGACCATGCACGACCGACACGCAGTGCGATACCGCCGCGAACGCGCGAGATGGGATCTGTCTGACGGCCGCGCTGGGTGGCGTGCTGTGGCCGGCGGAAGGGTACTGCATCACCAAATACGATGTGTGCACCGCCGACGCCGACTGTGGCTCCGGGAACGTCTGCGTGTCGATCCAGGATCCCGCGGGCACGTTCCGCGCGTGTCTCCCCGGCTGCGGCACCGACCCCTGCGAATGCTCGAACAACCAGCTGTGCGGCGACAACCTCGCCGGTAGCGCCATGAACAAGACCGCGTGTCTGCCCGGCAACGGCGCGGCCGTCGACGGCGACGGCTGTTCTGGCTTCGGCGATTGCGACGAGAGCTCGTTCTGCCGCGCCGATAGCTTCGAGCACCCCGGTGGCCAGTGCATGCAGCTCGGCTGCACGATCGGCAACGATGCGACATGCACCTCCGGCGGCGACAGCCACTGCATCGACCCCGGCTTCGTCAGCGCCGGCACCGGCTGCGTCGACGTTTGCGCGGCCGACGCCGACTGCCGTCAATCCGAAGGGTATCGTTGCTTCGACGGCGGGCCTGCGGCCGGGAAGTACTGCCGCCACCCGGAGACCGGCGATCCCTGCACCACCGATGCGGGCTGCGGTGATCCGGCGCTGTGGGACTGCAAGACCGGCGCGGCCTTTCCCGGCGGGTACTGCACCATCCAGGCGGCGTGCAACGCGACCAACGGCTCCGGATGTTCGTCCGGTTCGAGCGTGTGCCGCGACCCCGATCTGGCGGGCCCCGACCCGGCATTCTGTATTGACCGATGCACGGGCATCGGCCAAGGCACGTGCCGCACCTCGTACACCTGCACACCGGTCCCGACTGGCGGTAGCGGCTGCATCTGATCGGAGCTCGCCGCGTCGGCCAAGCGCCCTGACCGGCCCCGCCGCGATGACGCCCGCTGGTGACCGGCCCCGCCGCGATGACGCCCGCTGGTGACGCGGCGCCCGCGCGGCGCGTCATCGGCTGTGATGAGCGAAAGGCGCGCGCGGGAGCGGCAACCGCGCCGCTGGGTGGCACGCTCCGCGCCATGGAT
>JBKJLC010000291.1:0-15947 GCA_046597055.1 Kofleriaceae bacterium
CCGCGATGAGCTGCGTCAAGATCTGCAAGGTGAGCGAGGACTGTCGCGCAGACCAGGACTGCAACGGCGTGTCGGGTTCCAACCTCAAGGCGTGCAAGCCCAAGCCGTGATAGGGGCCCTGGTTCAGGGCAGGTAGAAGACGCCTCGCAGGTCCTCGGTGCGCGAGATCTCTTCCGCTGGATCTTTGATCGAGCGCGCGCGGAACTGGTAGTACATGCCGCTCTGGAGTGCCGGGCCCGCGTAGGGGACCGCGAGATCGTTGCTGCCGCCCGGCACCGATTGCTGCCAGACGATGGTCCCGAACGCGTCGAAGACCGTCAGCTCGTAGCGATCCTCCGACGAGTCGTCGACCCAGCGCAGGGTCGGGTTCGCGGTGACCGCTTCGGGACCGTTCGCGCCCGGGCCGAGGATCTCGAGGGCGCCGGTGACCTTGAAGCTCTGCGAGAGCATCACGTTCTGTCCGGCGGCGATCTCCTGATGGACGATGTCGGTGCCGCCGATGCTGGAGGCATCCCGCACCAGCAGATCGTTCTCGAACGCCGCCAGCACCACGTAGCGGCCGGCCGGGATGCCGCTGATCAGGAATGCGCCGCCGACATCGGGCGCGCGCAGACCGGCCGGCGCCTCACCGCGGGCCAGCTCCTGGTTGAACGTCGACTCCACCACGAGGATGACCGAGGTCGCGTTGCCCGTCCCCCCGTTCACGATCTGGACCGAGCCCGAGAGCGTCGACGTGGCGGCGGGATCCACCGCGAGGTCGACGTTGGCATCTTGCCCCACGGTGAGACTGGTCGTGCCCGTCGCGTAGTTGTGGCCCTGCGCGTAGGCTCGGACCGAGTAGTCGCCGGGGGCCAAGTTCAGGATCTTGTAGTCACCATCGCGATCCGCGATGGCGGAGAACCCCTTGAGGCTGCTCGACGCGCTCGAGCTCTCCGCGACGACCAGCACGCTCGCGCCCGTCGCGTTCGCGGCAACCTTGCCGTGGATAGCAGCCGTGTTCGAGCCAGTCGCCATCACGATCAAGCCGACGTCGGTGAGCGCGCTGCTGATGACGTAGGCGCCGTCCGTCAGAGTCGGGCTCGAGGTGTCGATGGGGAGCGCCAGACGGATCCCGGACGGGAAGGTCAGGTACCCGCCGGCGTCGGCGCGGAGCGTGATGGTTCGCGCTCCAGAGGCCAGCGACCCATCGGGATGGCGGGTCGTGGCGAGCGCGAGCCGATAGCTGCCGTCGGTCTCCGAGACGGACACCGAGCTCGCTGCCGCGTTGTTTGCATCGAGCGCGACCACACGTGCGCCGGCGACCGCGCCGTCGTCTCCGAGATCGAAGACGCGGCCTTCGACCACCACCGGGGCGAAGCAGGCGGGCTCGCCGCCTTCGACCACCTCACAGGCAAGGCCGTCGTCGCACCCAGCGTTTCCGATCGGATCGCACGGCCCCGCGTCACTCCCGCAGGCGGTGGACCACGCCGCCATGGTCGCCAAGGCAAACTTTAGATTCGACATGTCACGTTGGTGTCCCCGGACCTGGGCGTGGTCGCAGATATCGACCGGCGTATACGATTTACAACGCCCTGCGCAGCGCGCGGCGCGGCGGAGGTAGGTGCAGAGGCTACGGTGGTCGACTTCGCAGCAGCGCCGAGTGGCGATCGGCGAGCCACCGGGCGGCATCCTCGGCGTCCGCGGGCGCCTCCCTGGCGACCGAATGCGCCGGCTCGAGGCATCGCCGCGGCGCCCGATGATTCGCCGGGTTCCGCGGCGACGGCGCGGCCCGGCGGGACGTACGATTCGGCATGCACTCGCCCGCGGCTCGCCGCCTCGTCGTGATCGCCGGCCTCGTGATCGCGTGCCTCGCCGCGCCCCACGCGGCGGCCGATGAACAGCGCGCCTGGGTGCCCGCGATCCCCGATGCCGCGACCTGGAAACGCTACTCGAAGACGCTCAATGCCGACCAGTTCGGCAAGTGCATCATCGACGTCAAGTCCGACGACATCTACTTCATCGACGTCAACCTGTTCAACCTTCACGCCGACTTCGTCCTCGGCGTGCTGCTGAAGCAGGCGTGGACCCGCGACAACATCATCGAGTACAACAAGAACTACGAGCGGGTGAAGCCGCGTTTCATCCTCTGCTACGTCACCCACCACACCAAGGTGGACCGCTGGACGTTCGCGTTCTGGGAGGGTGACAAGATCGACGCCGCCGGGGTCCTGCGGGTCAAGAAGAAGCTCGACCAGACGTTCTTCGGGGCCAAGAACCTCGCGTTTCGGCCCGACTCGCCGATGCAGGAGCAGGTCGCCAGGGACGTCGCCCGGAAAGGCACCAAGACGACGACCAACGACCAGCTGTACAAGGAAGCTGATTTTCAGGCGTTCAACCGGGGGCGCGCGGTCGGGACGCTGCGGGTGGTCCCGGTCGGAACGCCGTATGACTCGGTCGTCTTTGCGGCGACCGACATCGCGCTGCTCCAGGAGAGCTACCCGGACATCTCGCGGGTGTCGGGCATCCTGGCCACCGAGTTCTCCACGCCGCTGTCGCACGTCAACCTGCGCGCGACCGCGTGGGGCATCCCCAACGCCGGCGACAAGAAGGCGCGCGCCAAGTGGGGCGCGCTCGACGGCAAGGTCATCTCCTACGAGGTCACCGACGCCGGCGCCACCGTGCGCGAGGCGACCACGAAGGAGATCGCCGCGCTCGAGGCGAGCGTGAAGCAGCAACGCCACGTCGACCTCCCGAAGGCGAACATCGACGATCCGAAGCTGCCGATGCTGACGCGGATCCGCGCCAAGGACGTCGTCACCTACGGAGCCAAGACCGCGAACCTCGGTGAGATGCGCACCGCGAATCTGCCCGGCGTGCGCATCCCCGACGGCTTCGGCGTGCCGTTCTTCTACTACCTCCGTCACCTGCGCCAGCACGGCCTCGACAAGCAGATCGAGTCGATGCTCGACGACCCGCGCTTCGCGACCGACCTCGCCTGGCGCAAGCAGGCCCTCGCCCAGATGCGGACGGCGATCGTCGAGGCGCCGCTCGATCCGGTCGTGCTCGACATGATCTACAAGCGCGTCCGCCTCAAGCTCGGGGGCAAGGGCGTGTTCGTGCGGTCCTCGACCAACGCCGAGGACCTGCCGCGGTTCAACGGCGCGGGCCTGTATGACACGGTGCCGAACGTGCGCGGCAAGCAGGCGCTCGGCGACGCCATCCGGTACGTCTGGGGTTCGGTCTGGAATCTGCGCGCCGTGGACGAGCGCACCGCGGCCGGGATCGATCACCGCCAGGTATATGCCGCCGTGATGATCCAGGTCGGTGTCAGCGCGACCGCAGCCGGGGTGCTCGTGACCAAGAACCTGTGGGACCCGAACGACGACGACGGTTACACGATCAACGCCAAGTGGGGCCTGGGCATGCGCGTCGTGGAGGGCCAGAAGGTCCCCGAGCAGATCATCTTCGACGCGAGCAACGATGGCACCAAGATCATCAGCCGATCCGACGACCCGGTGATGCTCGTCTTCGACGAGAAGGGCGGCATCAAGCAGGTGCCGACGCCCGATGGCGGGGTGATCCTCTCCGAGGCGCGCGCCAAGCGACTGGTCGACGCCGCCCGGCAGATCCTCCCGCTGTTCCCGCCGGGCGTACCGCTCGACATCGAGTGGGTGCTCGAAGGCGAGACGATCTGGATCGTCCAGGCCCGGCCGTACATCATCGGGGCCGCCGCGGGCGCGTCGCGCTAGCCACCCCGGGCACGCGCCGACGGCGTCAACCACGCAGCGCCCGGGGCATCCGGAGCGTCAGGGCGTGAGCGCAACCGCGGGGGGAGCAAGTGCTTCACGTCGGCTCGTGGCCACCGGTAGCAGCGAGCCCTTTTCGATCGCCTGGATCGCGCGGCGCGATGGTGGCGAGATCCGGCAATTCGTGCGGCGGGGCGTCGGGCTGGCGCGACGGTCGTCGCGACGGCGTGTGGTGCGCGGCCCGTGTGACGGGAGGCAACCCCAACCGGTGTTCACGGTCGCCCGCGTAAGCCAGCGGAAGTCGTACGGAGGATGCCTGGCACGTCGGATGAATTAGGGGTTTCCATGACCCGCCTCGCCAACCTCGCTCCGCTCCTCCTCCTCGCCTGGTCCGCCATGGACGCCGCTCCCGCCGCCGCCGACACCCGGGTTCGCGATCACCGCCCGGCCGAGGTGCAGGCCCCGCCGACCGACACGTCGGCGCGCCCGCGCCGGTACCGCCGCCGGGTGGGTCCGCGCATCATGATGCCGCTGCGGTTCGACATCGGTGCGCAGGGCGCCAACACGTCGCAGGGCTACCTGCCCGGCGTCGAGCTGCGCGCTGGCATCCACTGGGCGTCGCTGAGCCCGAAGCCGACCAACTTCGACATCGGCCTGGGCGTGTTCGGCGCCGTCCTCGCCGGTCCCGAGAATGACCAGATGCCCGACGCCAACAACGACGTGCTCTATGGCGGCGCGTACCTCGAGGTCGGACAGACCCTCTCGCACGGCAGCTTCTGGCGCACCTGGGCGTCGGGCCGCGGCGAGTACATCGGCAGCAGCACCTTCGGCACCGAGCAGGCCGGGTTCGGCGTCGCCGGCCGGCTCACGGCCGAGCTCTATGCGAGCGGCATCGGCATCGAGCCCCGCGGCGTGTTCCTCGGCACCTACGCCGTCGGCGTCTACGCCGAGGCGGCCGGTCGCGGCCTTGGCGACGACGTCAGCGCGCTGCAGGTCAGCGGCGGCCTCACCTTCCGCACGCCGCTCGTGTTCATGCCGTGAGCCTTGCGCGCCTGCCGGTGGCCGCTGGCCTCTCACCCAGTCGAGGAGCGCGACCACCCTGCGCGTCTGCCCTTCGACACGCGCCTTCGGCGCGGCTCAGGGCCACCGGAAAAGGGAGCGCGTTCGACCACCCTGCGCGTCTCCCCTCGGGATCCAGCGCAAGTTCCGGTGGCCCTGAGCCAGGGCTCGCGCAGCGAGCCCGCCGCCTCCGGGCAGACCGTCGAAGAACACGTGCTGCACCTCGCCGCTCGGCCCTTCGACACGGCGCTTCGTGCTGGCGCAGGGCTACCGGGGCTGGTGATCGCGTTCGGCCGCGGCGATCAGTCGGGGCAGGGCGCGCCGGCGGCGGCCCAGGTCTCCCACGCGGCGACGAACGCTGCGTGGGGCGTCGGGACCGGGGTGCGGCCGAAGCCGGGGTTCCAGCCCCAGACGACCAGCGGATCGTCGAGGTGGACGCGCAGCGCCGCCATGTCCTTGCCGCCATTGCGGTCCGGATCCTTGATCTGCTCGCACAGCGCCCTCGGCGCGACACCGACGAAGACCAGGCGCTCCTCGGGCTTGGGCATGTGCCAGACCGTGGCGACGCCGGGCGGGGTGTGCTCGCCGTAGCTGTCAGGCGGATTGACCGGGCCGTGGCAGGTGGTGCATTCGGCGCCGACCATGCCGAACCCGGCCGGGCCGCGCATGACGTTCTGGTTGTGCAGGCGACCCTCGTCGCCCTGCAGGGGCACGTCGCCGGCAGGGTGGCAGTTCTGGCAGCGCGGGTGCTGGAGCACCGAGCGCACGGTCTCGAACGCGACCAGCGCGGGCTGGTCACGGCTGCCAGCGCCGGGGGAGGGGGTGGACGCGCGGCGGTCGCCGCACGCGGCGAGGACGAGCGTCAGGGACGCGAAGAGCAAGCCAGTTCGGATCATGGGCGAGGACCTATGCGAGGCGGAGCGGAAGCGTGCGGAGGCGCTGCTTGGTCAGCGCGAAGACGGCGTTGGCGACCGCCGGTGCGATCGGTGCGGTGGCCGGCTCGCCGATGCCGCCCATCGCGGCCTTGCTCGGGATCACGTGGACGTCGATGCGCGGCATCTCGTACATGCGCAGCGCCGGGTAGTCGTGGAAGTTGCTCTCCTGGACCCGGCCGTCCTTGAGCGTGAGCTTGCCGTGGAGCGCGGCAGTCAAGCCGAACGCGACGCTGCCCTGGACCTGGGCCTCGAGCCCGAGCGGGTTGACCGCGGTGCCGCAGTCGACCGCGCAGGTCACGGCGTGGACCCGGATGCGCCCCTGCTCGACCGAGACCTCCGCGACCTCGGCGATGATGGTGCCGAACGACTCGTGCACCGCGAGGCCGCGCGCGCGCCCGGCCGGCGGCGGCGTCCCCCAGCCGGCCTTGTCGGCGGCGAGCTTCAGCGCGGCGGCGTGGCGGGGCTTGCCCTTCAGCAGGGCCAGCCGGTACGCGAGCGGGTCCTGCTTCGCGGCATGGGCGAGCTCGTCGATCATGCTCTCCATCGCAAAGGCGGTGTGGGTGTTGCCGACCGACCGCCACCACAGGACGGTGATCGGCGTCTTCGGTGAGTGCAGCGAGACCCGCCGCGCCGGCGTCTCCTCGAGGTACGGCGAGTCGGCCAGGCCCTCGACCGAGGTGCCATCGACGCCGTTGCGCACCGCGAACGCCTCGAACGGCGTGCCGGTGAGGATCGACTGGCCGACCACGACGTGGTCCCACGCGACCGGCAGGCCGCGGGCATCGACCCCGACCTGGATGCGGTGCACGTAGGCGGGGCGGTAGAAGCCGCCGCGCATGTCGTCCTCGCGGGTCCAGATCACCTTGACCGGCACCCCGGCGGCCTTGGCGACGATGACCGCCTCCGACACGAAGTCGGCGGCCGGGTTGGCGCGCCGGCCGAACCCACCGCCCAGGAAGGTGGTGTGCAGCGTGACGTGGTCGGGCGGGATGCCGAGGATCTTCGCGGCGACCATCTGATCGACCGTCTGGAACTGGGTGCCGGTCCAGATCTCGCACCGATCGCCGTCGATCTTGACCGTGCAGTTGAGCGGCTCCATCGGCGCGTGGGCGAGGTACGGGACGTCGTACTCGGCCTCGTGGCGCGCGGCCGCCGCGGTCATGGCGGTGTCGATCTTGCCGACGTCGGCGACGATCGCGCCCGGCTTCCGGGCCTGGGCGCGGAAGTCGACCAGCAGCGCGGCGGTGTCGATGCCGCCGCCGTCGGGGTCGCCCCATTCGACCACCAGCGCGTCGCGGCCGAGCTTGGCGGCCCAGAAGTGCGCGGCGATCACGGCGACGCCGTTGGCGGTCGGCACCACCTGCTCGACGCCGGCGATCTGCAGCGCCGCGGCGGCGTCGAACTTGACCAGCTTGGCGCCGAACGCGGGCGGCCGCAGCACCACCGCGGTGCGCAGGCCGGGGAACTGGACGTCGATGCCGAACACCGCCTTGCCGGTGATCTTCTCGGGGGTATCGAGCCGGCGGACCCTGGTGCCGATCAGCTTCCAGGCGCTGGGATCCTTCAGCGACACCGACCTCGGTGGCGCCAGCTTCATGGCGGCGGCCGCGAGCTGCCCGTACGACAGCTCGCCCTTGGGATGGCGGACCACGCCGCCCTCGGCCTTGCAGCGCAGCGGCGACACCTTCCAGCGCGCGGCCGCGGCGCGCACCAGCATGTCGCGCGCCATCGCGCCGACGGTGCGGTAGCGCTCGAACTCGCCGTTGGTGGTCGACGAGCCGCCGGTCATCTGGAGCTGCATCGCGGGATGGCCGTAGACCGGGGCCGCCGGCGCGTGCTCGCAGCGGACCCGGGACCAGTCGCACTCGAGCTCCTCGGCGATCAGCATCGCGAGGCCGGTCCAGATGCCCTGGCCCATCTCGGAGTGGGCGAGCACGACCGTCACCGACTCGTCGGCGCCGATCCGCACGAACGCGTTGGGCGTGAGGGTCGGGCCGGCCGGGGCCCTGGGGGCCGCGCGCACGCCGGCCGGAACGTAGAAGCTGATGGCCAGGCCCGCGGCCGAGCCGGCCGACACCTGCAGGAAGCCACGGCGCGAGACGGTCACTTGCCACCTCGCTTCAGCCGCGACGCCAGGTGGATGGCCTCGCGCACGCGGACGTAGGTGCCGCAGCGGCAGATGTTGCCCGACAGCGCGGCGTCGATCTCGGCGTCGGTCGGGTCGGGCTTGCGCTCGAGCAGCGCGACCGCGGTCATGATCTGGCCGGACTGACAGTAGCCGCACTGGACCACGTCGGCCTCGGCCCAGGCCCGCTGGACCGGGTGCGCGCCGTCGGGGGACAGCCCCTCGATGGTCGTCACCTTGCGCGTGCCCACGGTCGCGACCGGGGTGACGCAGGCGCGGACCGGCTGACCGTCGAGGTGGATCGTGCACGCGCCGCACTGGGCCATGCCGCACCCGTACTTGGTGCCGGGCAGGCCGAGCAGGTCGCGCAGCACCCACAGGAGCGGCATGTCCGGCGACGCCTCGACCTCGCGAATCGATCCATTGATGTCGAGTTTCATGTCCAGTGGGTACGTTCCGCTCGGGTCGGGGCGCGGTCAAGGCTCGGGCCCAGGAAGCCGTGTTGCGAAGTGTTGCGATCGTCGCTCGGGCCCTGATCAGCGGGTAGAGTCGGCGCGATCGCATGAACGAGCTCGAGCGGATCGCGCGCGAAAGTGCCGCGCTGGTGGCGGCCGGGTCGCCGTTCTTGCTGGCGACCGTGGTGCGCGTGTCGGGCTCGTCATACCGGCGCCCGGGCGCGCGCATGCTGGTCGCCGGCGAGCGCTGGCTGGCCGGGTGCGTCAGCGGCGGCTGCCTCGAGGGCGACGTGATGCTGCGCGGCGGGTTCCGCTGTCGCGACGGGCCGGTGGTGGTCACCTACGACTCGACCAGCGACGACGACGCCCCGTGGAGCGTCGGGCTCGGGTGCAACGGCATCGTCGAGGTGCTGCTCGAGCACGTCGCGGCCGGCGCCGATCACGACGCGCTGCGGTTTGCCCGCGGCTGCTTCGCCGGCGAGGTCGCTGGCACGCTGGTGACGGTGATCGGCTCGACCCGCGCGACCGTCCCGGTCGGGGCGCGACTCGCGATCGGCCCCGACTGCGAGCTGACCCAGCCGGTGCGCGACCCTGCCGTGGCGGCTGCGCTCGCGCAGGCCGCACGCGGGCCGGTCGGCGTGGTCGAGCTCGCCGGGCTCGGCATCACCGCGCTGGTCGAGGCGATCACGCCGTCGCCGCAGCTGTTCGTGCTCGGCAGTGGCCACGACGCGGCGCCGATCGTGGCGCTGGCGCAGTCGGTCGGGTTCCGGGTCACGGTCGCCGATCACGCGATCCGCGAGGGCTCGCGGTTCCTCGCCGCCGACCGGATGATCTCGACCGCCGGCGCGACCGATCGGCTCGGCGCGCTGGTCGATGCCGCCGCCGAGGCCTACGTCGTGATCATGCACCACCAGATCGGCGCCGATCGCGACGCGCTGGCGATGGCGATGGCGTCGCGGGCTCGCTACATCGGGGTGCTGGGGCCGGCGCGCCGCACGCACGATCTCCTGGCCGAGCTTGGCCGGCGGCCCGGCGACGATCCGCGGCTGCACGCGCCGATCGGGCTGGACGTCGGCGCCGAGACCCCCGAGCAGATCGCGCTCGCGATCGTCGGCGAGCTGCAGGCGGTCACCCGCCAGGCCCGCGGCGGCAAGCTGCGCGACCGGATCCGCGCGGTGCACGCCGAGGTCGCCACGGTGGTGCTGGCCGCCGGGGGCTCGCGTCGGCTGGGCCGGCCCAAGCAGCTGGTCGAGCTCGACGGACAGACGCTGGTGAGCCGGGTCGCCGCGGCGTGCGTCGCGACCCGGGCCGGGCCGGTCGCGGTCGTGCTCGGCGCCGGCGCGGCCGAGATCGCGCGCGCGCTCGGCGAGCTGCCGGTCGCGCCGCTGATCAACGAGGCCTGGCACGACGGCATCGCGTCGTCGATCCGGGCCGCGGTGCGCTGGGCCGAGACCACCCGCGCCGGTGCGCTGCTGATCACGCTGGCGGATCAGCCGCTGCTCACGGCCGCGCACCTCACCGCGCTGCGCGACGCATGGCTGGCCGGCGCGCCGATCGCCGCCTCGCGCTGGGACGGCACCGTCGGCGCGCCCGCGGTGTTCGACCGCGCGCGCTGGCCCGAGCTGGCGCGGCTCGAGGGCGATCAGGGCGCGGCCCGGCTGGTCCGCGGCGACGACGTGGTCGCGATCGACTGGGCCGGTGGGGCGGTCGACGTCGACACCCCCGACGACGTGCGCGCGCTGGGCGCGCGCCAGGATGACGTCGGTCGTCCCGAGCGCTAGCCCGGGCCCGGCGGACCGGCCACGCGCGGGAGAATGACGGTGAACGTGCTGCCCTCGCCGGGCTCGCTCGCGACATCGACCGTGCCGCCGTGCAGCTCGACCAGGCGCTTGGTCAGCGCGAGCCCGAGCCCGGTGCCCTCTGGCTTGTGACCACCGCCGGCGTCGAGTTGCTCGAACTCGCGGAACAGACGCGGCAGATCGCGGCTGCGGATCCCGATGCCGCTGTCGGCGACCGAGAGCACCAGCTGCGTCGGGTCGCTGGTCGCTCGCAGCTGCACCCAGCCGCCGCGAGGCGTGAACTTGATCGCGTTCGACAGCAGGTTGTAGAGCACTTGCCGCAGTCGGACTGCGTCCACGTACAGGTCGGGCAGCTCCGGTAGGTCGATCTCGACCGTGACGCCCTGCTTGAGCGCCAGCGGCGCGATCGCGCCGCGCACGGCGTCGACCACCACCGCGGGCGCGATCCACTCGCGACGGAGCTCCATCCGACCCGCCTCGATCTTCGACAGATCGAGGAAGTCATTGACCAGGCTGAGCAGGTGGCGCCCGCTCTGCAGCACGTGCCCGACGTACTCGTGCTGGGTGGGCGCGAGCGGGCCCGCGATCTCCTGCTCGAGCAGCTCCGTGAACCCGATGATCGCGTTGAGCGGCGTCCGCAGCTCGTGGGACATGCCGGCCAGGAACGACGACTTGAACTGGCTCTCGCGCTCGGCGCGAGCGCGGGCGCTCTCGAGCTCCAGGTTCTTGTTCTCGAGATCGACCAGCAGCCCGGCACGCGCGGCGGCGAGCTCGCGGGCGGCCTGCTCGCTGCGGCGTAGCTCGGCGGACTGGCGCTGGATGAGGTCGTTCTTCTTGGCCAGCTCGACGAACACCGAGACCTTCGAGCGCAGCGTCGTCGCCTCGAGCGGCTTGAACATGTAGTCGACCGCGCCGACCGCGTAGCCGCGGATCATCTGGGCGTCAGCCTTGTCGCCGGCGGTCAGGAAGATGATCGGCGTGTGGCGGCAGCGCGGGCGAGCCCGGATGTAGCGCGCCGTCTCGTAGCCATCCATCAGCGGCATCTGCACGTCGAGCAAGATCACCGCGAAGTCGTCGGCGAGCAGCCGCCGCAGCGCCTCGGCGCCGGTGCTGGCCTTCACCAGGTTCTGACCGAGGTCCTCGAGGACGGCCTCGAGGGCGAGGAGCCCCTCGGGCTGGTCGTCGACCAGCAAGATGTTCACCGGCTCGGAGGCAAGATCTTCGTCCGGCATGGGCGAGGGGCTCACAGCGGATCGACGGGACCCGCGCATCACGTATATCACCGTTCTCCCTGACGCCAACGCGCGGGCGCGACGACGCGAAGGCGCTACCCTCGGCGCCCATGACCCGCGATCCCGTGTCCGCGCGCATCGTCGAGGAGGCGCTGCGCGCCGCCGCTGCCCGCCGCCTGCCTGCCGAGGCGCTGGGCGGCGCGACGTTGACCGCCGCCGTGGTCGAACGATCGCGCCGCTACACCAGCGATCGCGCGCGCCTGGCCGCGCCGGCCGGCGCCGCCGACCTCGCCGCGCGCGCGCTGTTCTTCACGATCGCCGATGCCAGCAAGGTGCACCTGCCCCTGGCCGAGCTGCACGGCGGGGCGTTGCCGGCGCCGACCGGCTTCCTGGCCGGGCCCGCGCTCGCGGTCCTCGACGTCGGCGCGGGCTGCGGGGCGATGACGCTGGGGCTCTTGACCTACCTGGCCGGCGCCGGCCTGCGCCCGCGGATCACGGCGACGCTGGTCGATCGCGACGGCGCCGCGCTGGCGATCGCGGCCGATGCGATCGCGGCGGTCGCGGCCGGGCTCGGGCTGACGGCGATCGTCACGACCCGCACGGCCGACGTCGCGACGCTGACCGCACGCGACCAGGATCTGGTCCTCGCCGGGTCGGTCCTGAACGAGCTCGCCGACCACGGCGCGCGCACGACGCTCGCGGCCCGGCTGGTCGCGATGCTCGCACCGACCGGCGTCGCGATCGTGGTCGAGCCCGCGCTGCGCGAGACCACGCGCGCCCTGCACGCGGTGCGCGACGCGCTGATCGCGGCCGGCACCGCGATGGTGCTGGCGCCGTGCACCCGCCGGGACGCGCCGTGCCCGGCGCTGGCCGACGAGCGCGACTGGTGTCACGACCACCGGCCGGCGGTGTTGCCGCCGCGGGCCCGACAGCTCGCCACCGTCACCGGCCTGCGCGACGGCGACCTCAAGCTGGCGTACCTCGCGCTCGCCCATCCGGGCGCGGCGCCGGCGTCGCGTGCGTACCGCGTGGTCGCCGATCCGCAGGCGCTCAAGGGCAAGCACGAGCTGCTGCTGTGCGGCGCGCCAGGGTGGGTGCCGATCCGCCTGCTGCGCCGCCACCGCGCGGACGGCAACCGCGCGCTCGAGCGGGCCCACCGCGGCGACCTGCTGACGATCATGCCGGCGCCGGCGGGCGACGTCGGTCCCGACGCCGTGGTCACCGTTGCGCGCGTCGATTGAGCTCGTCGTCCGCACCAAGGATGCGTACGACAGGTCACGTCGCGAGCGCTGCCAGAACCAGCTCGATGGCTCACACGAGCGCGCTTATGGCGGCGTCGGCCTCGGCCGCGCGCTGTTCAAGCGCCTGACCGGCCTGCTCGGCGGCACGGTCGCGGTCGAGAGCGTGCTCGGGGTCGGCTCGACCTTCCCGGTCGATCTGCCAACCCGGCTCGCGCTGGCCACCAGCGACGACCGCCGCGCCCCGACCGGCTGAGCGAGCGAGCGACCGACCGATCAGAGCCGGCCGGCGACGACCAAGCCGCCGCCCCGGCGGTCGATCCACGGAGCGATCTGCAGGCTGCGGCGCGCGGTGTTGGCGGTGCCGGGCTCGCCGCGGCGCAGGCGCGCGCGCAGGTCGCGGTTGTAGTCGGCGGCGAGCTCGCTCAGGACGTGGGGCGGGGGCCGCCGGGTCGGCGTGAACTTGCCGATCAAGAGGATGCCGGTGCCGACCAGCGCGGCGGTGACGCCGATCTTCATCGCCGTGCCCTTGCGATGGAGGCAGGGGCTGAAGTCGGGGTCATAGACGTCCGGATCGCAGCGCTCGCCGGCGACCGCGTAGACGAAGCCGCCGACCGCGACGACGCCCCCGCCAACCATCATGATCTGACGCTGGAGCCGCCGCGCCTCCATTTGCTTTGCAAGGTCGACGCGGCCAGTGAGGCGGAGGAAGACCTCGGTGTCCAGCTTGCGCCGGTAGACGCCCTGGTAGACCTCGTTGACGCTCGCCAGCTTCGCCGACTGGTGCGGGCCCTGTTCGAGGACCAGCGTGCCGCCGACGGTCAGGTGCAGGCGGTCCCACTCGGCCTGGGCCGCGGGCGGCAGCGGCGCCTCGTCGTCGCGGGTGTCGGGTACCGGCGTCGTGCCCTTGCCGGCGACCCGGGCCGGCGCCACCGTCGTCAGCGTCGACCAGCTGACGTCGGTCACCCCGCCGGCGTAGGCGGTGACGCGCCCGGCAACCTGGTCGGTGCCCTTCCACAGCCGGATCGCGTAGTCGCCCGGGGCGACCGCGATCGTGCGCACCTGATCGCGCGTGAGCTCCGCGATGATCTGATCGCGGCGGACGTGCACCAGCAGCGCGCGGGTGAAGCCGGCCGGCAGGCGCACGGTCGCGTTGCGAGTACCGACCTCGGTCAGCACCAGCTCGCCGCGACCCGACAGGCGGTAGTCGTAGTTGGGATGTTGCGGCTCGAGGCCGACCGCGGAGCTCGACGACACGGTGCGGTTGAACGCGTAGTCGTACCCCTCTGACAGCGTGACCCGTCCGTCGCCGGAGGCGTCGGCCGCGCCGCGCAACCCGCTGACCAGGTGGTGGGTGAAGAACGAGCCCCGGATCTCGTTCGATTCGAGCGCGGCCTCGTTGGCCGCGCTCGAGGTGAGCATCGCCTCGCCGCGGGTGGCCAGCTCGTCGGCGAGCCCGATCTCGAACGACGGGCCTGGGCTGCCGCCCTTGGTCTGGACCAGGTGGCCGCTCTTGCAGCCGTCGACCACGGCGACCCGCACGTCGGCGCCGCTGGCGGCCAGCCGGGCCTTGAGCTCGGCGTAGGTGAACAGCTGGCCGCCCAGCTCGAGCGCCTGCTCGTTCGAGTGTCCCGAGTAGAAGAAGAGCAGGATGACGCGGTCGTCGGGTGCGGCGCGGACCGCCTTCACCGCGCGGGTGGCGCGGGCGAGCGCGTCCTCGACCGCCGCCCGGTTCTTGCCCTGGACCAGGAACAGGTTGGCGGCGTCGACGTCGCCGAGGTCGATCAACACGTCGGCGAACTTGCCGGCGTCGTCCTCGGCAAACCGGAGCGGCGTCTGGGTGGCGCCGCCGGTGTTGTGCCCGACCACGACCGCGACCCGGCGGGTCTCGGCATGGGCGCGGGTGGCGACGGTGGTGACGGTGGCGAAGGCGAGGGCGGCGAGCAGCGTGCGGCTCATGGGGTCGTGCGTTTCTGGGCGTCGGCGAGCGGACGCTTGGTCAGGTGGAACACGAGCGGGACCGCGCCGGGCATCGCGAGCGCGCCGACCTGCGCGCGCCCGGGCTGGGCCCGCGCGTCGGTCGCGGTGAGGGCGTCGGCGAGCGTGAGCGGTTGGTCGGTGAGGAAGACGTAGAGCGCCTCGGCCCCGGGCACGTCGTCGAGCACGACGCTGTCGGCGAGCTCGACCGCGGTGCCCGGCGCCAGCGGCGCCGACTGGTCGCCGCCGAACGGGTAGTACACCGTGTGCACGCCGGCCCCGTCGCGCGAGACGATCAGCACGTGGCGCGCGCCAGCCGGCTCGATCACGAAACGCAGGGCGTCGCCGGGCGCGACCTCGGCGCCGTCGGCCAGCTGCCAGATCCGATCGCCGCGCCGGGCGTGGACCTGCACCGAGCGGCCGCCCTTGTAGGCGACGGTGTCGGGGGTGGCGGTGCCCGCGCTCGCGCTCTCGAGCGGCCTGACGTGCGGCACCGGGGCGCGCGCCCCGGTGCGCGGGTCGTGCGCCGTGGCCAGCGGCTCGTGCGCCGACGTGGTCGGGCGGTGAGACGGGCGCACCACCACGAGCACGATCGCGACCGCCGCGAACGCGAGCACCGGCAGGACCAGCCGGGGCGGGAACCACCCCGTCAGCCACGACTCGTTGGCGCTGGCGCGCTCGCGGATCGCCGGCAGCGTCCGGGGCAGCACCACCAGCTCGAACTGGCGGGCGACCGCGCGCGCCTGCTCGATCAGCGCGCGGCAGCGCGCACAGCGCTCGGTGTGCTCGCGCACCAGGGGCGGGATCGGATCGGCCACCAGCAGGCTGGCGACCTCGAGCTCGGTGAGGTGCTCGTCGGAGGCGCCGCTGATCGGGTGGTCGCGGGTGACGCCGCTCATGCTGCCGCTCTCGCCGCGAACTTGCGCGAGTTGGCCGCGAACGCCGCCAGCTTGTTGACCACGGTGCGCCGCGACACGTCCATCACTCGTGCGACCTCGCCCTGGTCGAGGCCGTCGACGTGGTGCAGCCACGCGATCGCGCGCTGATCTTCGGGGGCGCGCGCGATGAGCTGGACCACCAGATCGCGATCGCCGGGGTCGACGCCGACCGTACCGGTGTCGGGGATCTCGGCGACCGGGGTCGGTCGGTGCTTGCTGTTGCGCAGCTCGTTCAGGCAGTAGTTGGTCGCGATCCGCCAGATCCAGCGGATCGCCTCGTCGGCCGGCGGGGCGCGATCGAGGTGACGGAGCACGCGCATGAAGGTCTCCTGAGTCGCATCCTCGGCCGCGGCACGATCACCGAGCAGCCGGACGCACCGCCAGTAGATGGCGGGCCCGTACGAACGGTACAGGGCAGTGAGGCGATCGTCGTTCAAGGTGCGAGCTCCCAACCCCGGCGCAGG
>JBKJLC010000029.1:0-29762 GCA_046597055.1 Kofleriaceae bacterium
CTCCCCTCGGGTCTGGTCAGTCGTCTTCGGTGCGGGTGATCCTGCGGCGTACGGCGTCGGCGAACGCGTCACCGCGGGCGCCGTAGTTGGCGAACATGTCCATCGAGGCACACCCCGGAGCCAGCAGCACGGTGTCCCCGGACCTGGCGAGTCCGGCGGCAGCGTCGACGACGCGCTCCATGGGATCCCCAGTCTCGCCGTCACCGACTTGGATGAGGGGAACATCGGGCGCGTGTCGTGAAAGAGCATCCGCGATCACCTGCCGGTCCCGTCCCAGGAGTACGACGCCCCGCAACCGCGTGTGGACCGCTGCCACGAGGTCGTCGAAGCGGGCCCCCTTGGCCAGTCCGCCGGCGACCCACACGACATGGTCGTAGGCCTGCAACGACGCCTGGGCGGCGTGCGGGTTGGTGGCCTTGGAGTCGTTCACCCAGGCGATGTCGTCGGCCTCGGCGACGAGCGCGATGCGGTGGCCGTCGGGCCGGAACGCCGTCAGGCCGTCACGCACCGCCTGCTGGCTGACGCCGTGGGCCCGGGCGAGCGCCGCTGCCGCCAGGGCGTTGGCGACGAAGTGCGGTGCGGAGGAGGCCAGGTCGGACAGCGTGCACAGCTCGGCGGCGCTGGTGGCGCGCTCCTCGATGAAGGCGCGGTCGACCAGCAGGTCCTCGACGACACCCACGTTGCCGACCGACGGCATGCCGAGGGTGAACCCGACGGCCCGGGCGCCGTCGACCACGTCGGCCTCGCGCACCATCTCCTCAGTGGCAGCGTCGGCCAGGTTGTAGACGCACGCCCGCTGGACGCGGTCGAAGATCGAGGCCTTGTCGGCGGCGTAGCGCTCCATGCGGGACATGCCGTCGACGTCGCCGTCGTACCAGTCGAGATGGTCCTCGGCGAGGTTGAGGACCGCGGCGGACTCCGCCGACATCGAGTGGGTGTAGTGCAGCTGGAAGCTGGAGAGCTCGACCGCCAGCACGTCGTAGGGCTCGGGGTCCATCACGGCCTCGACCACCGGACGGCCCACGTTGCCGACCGCGGCGGCCCGGAGACCGGCGGCGAGGAGGATCGACTCGAGCATCCGCACGGTGGTGGTCTTGCCGTTGGTGCCGGTCACCGCGAGCCAGGGAGCAGGGTGCTCGGGGTCGCGCAGCCGCCAGGCAAGCTCGACCTCGCCCCAGATCGGGATGCCACGCTCCACGGCCTGGGACAACAGCGGCGCAGCGGGGGACCACCCGGGCGAGGTGACGACGACGTCGACGTCGTCGGGCAGGAGATCGGTCGCGCCCGGCTCGAGCCGGACGATGGCGCCGAGGGTCTCCAGCAGGGCAGCCTTCTCGGCCCGCTCCGGGGTGCTGACCTCGTCGAGCGCGGTGACCTGCGCCCCCAGGAAGAGGAGGTTGTCGGCCGCTGCGAAGCCGGACACGCCGAACCCCGCCACCACCGCACGGACGCCGGACCAGTCGCTGGTGCGACCCAGCCCCTCGAGGTCGCGGGTGCGGTCGTCGTACGACGTCATCCGATGCCTGCGACCCACTCGGCGTAGAAGATGCCGATGCCGGTGGCGACGCAGAGCCCGGTGATGATCCAGAACCGGATCACGATGGTGACCTGCTCCCAGCCGAGCATCTCGAAGTGGTGGTGCAGCGGGGTCATCCGGAACACCCGATGGCCCGCCTGGACCTTGAAGACGCTGCGGAACGCGCCGCTGGCGCGACTGACCTTGAAGACCGAGCTCTCCTCGCAGAGGCCGTTCACGCAGTAGCAGCCGGCGGCGCAATCGACGTCGCTGTTGCAGCTGAGCGGCGGGAGGGGCTGCTCGGGCACGCACGAACCCTCGGCGGTGCAGACGTAGCCGGTGGGGCAGCCGGTGGTCCAGCAGCTGTCCGGCTGGCACGAGCGGGTGCCGGTGTTCACCGGGATGCACGAGCCGGAGCAGTCGCACTCCAGCCCGTATCCGCACTCCGCGTCACTCGCGCAGTAGCCGGCCTCGATGCAGCTGCCGCTCGACTCCTCGCAGTAGCAGCCGCTCGCGCAGCCGGAGTCGGTGGTGCAGCCGTAGCCGTCAGGGAAGCACTCCTGGTAGCCGTCGGGCTGCGTGTAACAGGTGTAGCAGGTGGTCGCCTCGGCGACCCCGTCGCAGTAGTGCGACACCTGAACCTCGTTGTCGCGATCTTCGCCGAAGTAGAGTGTGCATCCTGATACGAAGAGGGCCATTACCAGGCCTGTACACGCGATCAACTTGTTCATGACGTCCTCCGATGTGCTGCGAGCTGCGAGAGCGAGGCGGGGTGGGGATTGCGCTTCCGGCACGGACCTAAGCAGTCATCGTGCCATTACGGCAACGGGATCGAACTGGGCGGAATCGCGGCGGACCCTGGTGGGAGGGCCGACGGATTTTCATCGGGTGCGCCCACGCCATGACACAAACGTCCGGGAATTTGGTCTGGCGGTTAACCAGCCGGTCCTGGATCGCCGGATCCGTCACGCCAGCGGGGGGACCGGGAGCGCGACGCGAAAACCGGCTGCGGCGGTCGTCGCGAGGCGCCGTCAACGCCTGTACACGATCGCGGGTGGCCGGTGTGGCAACGGCTTCACACAGCTGGGGGGCGGGTCGCCACACGTCCGGTTGGTGCCCGGCGCCGAGGATTCCGTCACGGCGATCGCCTCCCGACTGCCGGCGATCGGTCACCACGCTCGGCCGCGGTTCGAGCGCCGCGGCTCGACGGAGCCCGGCGCGATCAGGTCGGCTCGTCGACGGCGAGGATCGTCTCGCGCAGGGTCGCGCGCGACCGGAACCCCAGCTCGCGCTCGGCCCGCGAGCCATCGACCATGCAGACGTAGCGGATGAAGTCGAGCTCGGGGACCGGGTAGCTCGACAGCCCGAGCCGGAACGCGAGCGCGTAGAGCGGCTTGGCCAGCGGGTGCGGGATCCGCATCTGCTTGCGGCCAAGCTCGCGCAGGATCACCGAAAGCGGCACCTCGCCCGGGCCGGTGACGTTGTAGATGCCGCGTGCGCCCGGCGCCAGGCCACAGGCGACCGCCTCGGCGACGTCGCGTTCGTGGATCACCTGCACCATCGGATCGAAGCCGAGCAGGGTCGGGGTCGGATCGAGGCGCAGGTAGTTCGACGGCGCGTTGTGGACCCGGCCCAGGATGTGGACCGGACGCAAGATCACGGTCTCGACCTCGCGCGCCTTCCAGAAGAAGGTCGACGCCATGTGGTCGATCTCCACCAGGTCGCGCATCTGCGGGAAGCGCTGGGCGGCCAGCAGCGGCGCCTCTTCGGTGAGGAACTGGGGGTTCTCCGGGCGCGGGCCGTAGACGTTCGACGACGACAGCACGACCACCTTGGGGACGCCGTAGGCCTGGACGTACTCGAACAGCTTGGTGGTACCGCCGATGTTCCACGAGTACAGCTCGGCCGGCGTGCTACGCGGGTCGTGCATCACGCCCATGTGGACCAGCGCATCGACGTCGCCGGCGCGGAAGATGTCGCGCGCCTTCTTGCTGCGCAGGTCGACCTGGTGATGGACGATGTCCTTGGGCCGGTCGGGAAACGGCCGGCGATCGAGCCCCTCGATCGTGAAGCGCGGGTCGTGATGCAGGTGGCGCGCGACCACCCGCCCGAGCCGGCCCGAGATGCCGGTCATCACGATCTTCAGCTTACGCGGCTTACCAGAAGACATGCTTTCGCTCTCGCAAGCCGAGGTGGATCATCGACTCGATGCGGTGCTTGACCGAGCGGACCTGCTCCTCGAGCACGTCGTCGTCGTCGTCGGGATCGCCGTGGAAGGTCATCGCCTCGCCGAAGTAAACCCGGTACTTGACCGGCAGCGGCACCAGGGGCACGAACGGTGGGTACGGCACCACCGGGAACGACGGCATGCGCAGCAGCCGGGCCAGCGGCTTGATGTTGATCGCGGGTGCCTGCTCCTCGGCGCCGATCACCGCGACCGGGACGATCGGCGTGCCGGTCTGCAGCGCGAGCCGCATGAAGCCGGCGCCGAAGGTCTCGAGCTGGTAGCGGCGTGAGAACGGCTTGGAGATGCCGCGGGCGCCCTCGGGGAAGACCAGGATCGCCTCGTCTTCCTCGAGCAGCCGCAAGCAGTTCTCGGGCGTCCCGGTGATCTGACCCCAGCGGGCGAGCAGGTAGCTCGCGAACGGCACGGTCGGCACGAAGTGCTCGACCATCGAGCGGACCAGCCGCGGCTGGGGCGGCTCGAGGAAGCACGCCGAGCCGATCACCAGGCCGTCGTACGGGAGCTGCCCGGAGTGGTTGGCGACGAACAGGACCCGGCCCGACGCCGGGATGTGCTCGATCCCGAACGACTTGGCGCGGAAGTAATGACGGTAGATCCAGCCCGCGAACAGCGCCGCGACCTTGAGATGACCGCGGTCGAGCCCGTACGCGTCGTAGCCGTACTCGTTGCCACGGATGACGAGCGCGCGGGTGCGCGCGCTGACGTCGTCACCGAGACCATCTTCCACCGCTCGATCGAAGCGGCTGCGCATCCAGTCGGTGACGCCCACGGCCGGCACTGTCCCCGCGTCCCGGGCCGGTGTCAAACCCTTGGGCCGGTCGCCACCTGACAGCCATGCCGGCTGAAGGATCGGCCGGTCCTTCGTGGCCGGTAGGCGAGCCGACCGTGCTGGTAGTAGAAGATGATGCGGGACCCGGATGTGGCGCCAGCGCAGCGCGCGATGGCGGCGTGCTGACGATGACGCTCGACCTCGCGGCGCTTCGGCGCGCCCAGGAGGGGCCGGGCTGACCGCGCACGCCGCCGCCGGTCGCAGCACCCGTGCTACCGTCGCGGCCGATGCCCAGCGAGACCTTCGTAGACGTCACCTGGCGCGGCCTCGAGGTCGGTCGCCGCGTGAAGCTGCGCGCGATCCGTCCGGCGACCGCGCAGCTCGATCACGGCACGCCGATGCCGGTCGGCACCGTGCTGGCGATCAAGACCGACGAGGGCATCGAGCTGACCGCGACGGTGACCCGGGTCCATGAGCAGGTCGGCGGCTCGACCGAGGTGCCGGGCATGCAGGTCGTTCCCGCGCTCGAAGGCGCGGCCCAGGCCTGGTGGCAGGCGCGCGCCGAGCCTGAACCGGAGCCGGTGGTGGCGCCGCCGATCGCCGTCACCGAGGTCGGCGACGCGTCGGACCGGACCACGCTGTCGATGACGAAGGCGCAGCTGGCCGACGCGTTGGCCGCGGTCCGCCGTGCGCGCGACCAGGACGCCAGCGGCGGCGGGGTCGAGGACACCGCCAACACCCAGGTGATGGCCGCCGTCAGCGACGAGGACCTCGCCGCGATGGAGGCCGCAGAGGCCGGCGCCGACTCGTCGGCATCATTGTCATCATCATCGGAGCCGAGTGACGGTGACGCCGACAACGACAGCGGGCGCGGGAACGAGGAAGGCGGGCGGACGATGGTGATGTCCGCGGTGGACGTGGCCGCGATCGTGGACGCAGCGACCGGGGGCACCCGCACCGGCGAGGGCGACGACGATGGTGCAAGCCAGGACGGCCCCAGTCAGGACGGCCCCAGCGACGGTAACAACGGCGACAGCTTGACCCGCGGCAAGAAGAAGCCGCGCAGCGCGACCCGCCGCAAGAAGCGGTAGTCCGCCGGCCCTTGCTCGCCCGTCCGTCCTGCGCCCCGCTCGGGGACACCGGAACGAGGCGAGCGCTCTCGATCACATCCACAGAACCCGAGCGCCAGCCCGTCTAGCAGCGCGGGCCTCCACCTGGGCGACTGCCCGACTGCCCTCGGGATCCCGCACATCTTCCCCGGTGTCCCTGAGCCGCCGTCGAAGGGCAGCCCATCGAAGATCACGTGCGGCACCGTGGCGCTCTGCCCTCAGGAGCCCGCACATCTCCCCCGGTGTCTCTGAGCCAGGGCGAGCGCACGCGAGCCCGCCGTCGAAGGGCAGCCCGTCGATCACGTGCGGCACCTCGGCGCTCTGCCCTTCGACGCGGCGCCTGCGGCGCCGGCTCAGGGAGACCGGGAAAGGGTGAGCGCTTTCGATCACATGGAGACTTGTGATCATCCTTGGCTCTGCCCTCCGGATCCCGCACAACTTCCCCGGTGTCCCTGCTGCCGCCGCTGCCGCTGCCGGCTACGCGACCGCGCCGTCGAGCACGTCGATCGTACCGGCCGTGAAGTCGACCGTCGCCCGGGCGAGAAACGGCAGGGCGACGTTGCGGCTGCCGTGGCCAATCGGGGCGCCGACGAGGCCGGGCAGGTCGAGGCGGAGCAGGTGGTCGAGGACCGCCGCGCGGGCGGGCAGGGGGTTGTCGTGGGCGCCCTCGGCGAGCGGCGGATCGGTGCAGCGGGTGAGATCGCCGAGGATCAGGCCGCGGCAGCCCGCGAGCACGCCGGCAAGCTCGAGCTGCATCAGGTAGCGATCGATCGCGTAGGGCTTCTCGGTGATCTCCTCGGTCACCAGGACGGTGCCGGCGGCGTCGAGCTGCCAGGGCGTCCCGCACAGGTGGGCCAGAAGGCACAGGTTCCCGATCAGGAGCGGCGCGGCGACCGGCGCCCCGGCGACGCCGCCGATCGGCGTGAGGGTCCAGGGCAGGCGGCCCAGCGGGCGGGGATCGGTCATCACGCGGACCAGCGTGGTGATGTCCTCGGCGGGCAGGTCGCCGAGCTGGCCGATCATCGGGCCGTGGATGCCGCGGACGCCGGCGGCGGCGGCGAAGGCGAGCAGCGCGGTCGCGTCGGAGAAGCCGACGATCGGCTTGGGATCGCGCGCGAGCAGGTGGGGATCGACGTGGCGCAGGATGCGCGTGATGCCGTAGCCGCCGCGGGCCAGGATGATCGCGCGCACGTCGCGGTCGGCGAGGAGCGCGGCGAGCTCGGCGGCGCGGCGCTCGTCGGAGCCGGCGAGATAGCCGGTGCGCGCGGTGACACCGTCGGGCACCCGCAGCGTCAGGTGCTCCCCCAGCAGGCCCAGGCCGCGGTGAAACCGGCCCGGGTTGACCGGACCGGCAGGGGCGCATACGCCTACAATGTCGCCAGGCCGCACGGCCGGCGGTACCACCATGTCGATCGCAGAGCAGCTCACCATGTGGGTCGGCGAGGAGGATAGCCTCGCTGGCTGGCTCGTGCTCGCGGGCGTGGCGACGATCGAGTACGTGTTCCCGCCATTCCCGGGCGACTTCGTCACGGTGCTCGGCGCGGTCATGGTCACCGCTGCGTCGTGGTCGTGGCTCGGCGTGCTGTCGGCGTTGATGGTCGGCTCCGCCGTCGGCGCCGCCCTGGTGTTCGAGCTCGGTCGCCGCTGGGGCCGCCGGCGGGCCGCGCGCACCGGCACGGAGGCGGCGCTGCTCGATCGCCTGGTCCAGCGGTTCGAGCGCCATGGCGCTGCGTATCTCGTGCTCAACCGGTTCGTGCCCGGCGTCCGCTCGCTGTTCTTCGTCGCCGCCGGGCTGGCCGGGATGCGCCGGGGCCCGGTCTACCTCTACGCGATGTTGTCGGCGCTCCTGTGGAACCTGAGCCTGATGGCCGTCGGCGCCGCGCTGGGCGCGAACCTCGACCGGCTCGAGCGCCTGATGGCGACCTACACCATCGCGTGCTCGGTCGTGCTCGCGCTGGTGGTCGGGGGGGTGATCACCGTGACGCTGTGGCGGAAGCGCCGGGCGCGGCAGGCGGCCGACGCGTCCACGCCCGGTCAGTGAACCTGGCGCTCGTCGTCCGGCAGGTCGCTGACCTCGATGGTCCCGAACCGCTCCTCGAAGCGCTCCAGATTCTTCTGAAGCGCGAGCAGGAGCCGCTTGGTGTGCCGGGGCGACGAGATCACGCGCGAACGGACCTTGGCGCGCGGCGAGCCCGGCTGCAGGAACGCGAAGTCGAGCACGAACTCGTTCTCCGTGTGGTTGATGACCACCAGGTTCGCGTAGGTGCCCTGGGCAAGGTCGTCATCGATCTGCACCTGGATCTTCGGACCTGGTGGTTCGTCGGCCATGACGCGGAGGGTAGCCCAGCCGAGCAAGGATCTCGGCGGGCGAGGCCCGGCGAGGACGGTTTGTCCCCCTGGGGACTCGCGGTTCTTGGTGAGGTGGCCGGACCCCGGGCCTTACGCCTGCGAGCGGCCGGTCGGCGCCGCCCCGGGGTCGGTCGAGCGCCACGTGCGGGCCGAAAAAGCAAACGGCGTGCGGACCGGGGAGGCACGCACGCCGAAAAGAAAAAGGGCGCTGCACTGGGGGGACCATGCAGCGCCTGCGCAGATCGCGACGAGATACTTGTTGCCTCAGGTGGGAGGGGGGATGCCGACAGGGATGAGGGGAGGGAGACCAGCCGGCGCCACCGAGTCGAAACTTTCTCTAGTCACGAACGCGCGTGTGAAATGTTGGGGGGGCTTGGGGGGGGCTGCCGTGAAACCGGCAGCGTGCGATGAAGATTCCGGGAAGGAGCGTGTGGGGGAGAGACTGAGTCAGCGGCTGCGTGGTTGCTCGCCGCCGATGACCGGAACTAGAGCAACAGGTGTTCCAACTCGGACCGAGATCTCTCCCGATGAGCGTTCGCACCCTTACGGCCCCTCCCGGTTCGAGGTTGTCACCCCGTGTCACCACCCGTTGACGAAGTGGCTAGCTGAGTGGTCACGCGGTGCGCCAACCCCGCGGAGCTGGTGGCTACTCGACTAGCCGCGTGGCTCCTCGATGAGCCTGGGTCTCTGAATCCCAATGAAGTTCGCCGTGGTTGGGTGTGTGCCCTCGTGCCCACGGTCGTGCGCGGTGCGCCGTCGCGGCGCGACGCACGTTGCGTCTGGCAGCGGTCGAAGCAATGCGTGCTCGCACGCGCGGCTGGCTGTCGCGTGCTACGGAAGCGCTCGTGCGTGCGCTCGGGCTCGATGTTGGAAGCAAGACGATCGGTGTCGCCGTGTCCGACGAGCTCGGCATGGCCGCTCATCCCGAGCGCGTGATCGCCCGCCGCGGAACCACGGCCGACGTCGCCGAGGTGCTCACCATCCTCGTCGCCAAGGCGGCCGCCGCGGTCGTGGTGGGAATGCCATTCGAGCTGTCGGGCGCGATCGGTCCGCGCGCGCGCCGGGTCCGCGTCTTCGTCGAAGCGCTGCGCGCCGCCCTCCCGGCCGGCGTGGAATTACACGAGCAGGACGAGCGTTTCTCGACCGCCGAGGCCCAGCGCGTGCTGCTCGCTGGCGACGTCTCGCGGGCCCGCCGCAAGGAAGTGATCGACAAGCAGGCGGCCGCCATCATCTTGCAGGGCTGGCTCGACGCGCGACCAAACGCCATCGGCTAGAGTCGCTCGACCCGTGGTCGGCCGGCCGCACCACGTCACCCGGACACCTCGGTCACTTCGCTCCAGGCCCAACGATGTCGAAGAAGAGCTTCCGGATCGCGTTGATCGTCGTCGTCGGCACGCTCGTGCTCGCGCTCGCGGTCGCCGGTTGGTTTGCGCTGCAGATCACCCGCTACCCGACCACCCGCCACCCCGGGGCGGGCGCGGCGATCAGGGTGACCATCAAGGCGCGCACCGCGTTCCCGCAGATCGCGAGCGTGCTCCACCGCAGCGGCGTGATCGCGCGGCCGTCGTGGTTCCGCTTCTACGCCATGCGGCGCGGCGCGACCACCGCAGTCAAGGCCGGCGACTACGTCCTGCGCGACAACATGACGCCGAAGGAGGTCCTCGACGAGCTGGTGAAGGGCGTCAAGGCCGAGACGATCAAGGTGGTCCTGCCCGAGGGCAAGAACATGCTCGAGTACTTCGCGATCCTCGAGGCCGCCGGCGTGGCCAAGGCGGTGGAGCTCGAGAAGCTCGCGCGTGACCCCGAGGTCATCCAGAAGCTCGGCATCGCCGGCGACTCGGTCGACGGCTACCTGTTCCCGGCCGGCTACGACTTCGTCGTGCCGACCGCGCCGCGCAAGGTGATCGAGCGGCTGGTGCTCCAGCACCGCGAGGTCTGGAACGAGCTCGCGCGCGAGCACGCCAAGGGCCTCACCAAGGTGAAGGACCGGCTCAAGTGGAGCGACCGCGACGTGCTCATCCTCGCCTCGATCGTCGAGAAGGAGGCGGTCGACCCGGGCGAGCGGCCGCGGATCGCGCAGGTCTTCATCAACCGGCTCACCTCGCCGACCTTCAAGCCCAAGCGGCTCGAGACCGATCCGACCATCCGCTACGGCTGCCTGGTGCCGGTCCGCAAGAGCGCCGCGTGCGTGACCTGGAACCAGCCGTGCCTCGCCCAGAAGCTCCCGCCCGGCTGCGATCGGCTCCACCGGATCCAGCTCGACGACGTCGACAATCCGTACAACACCTACCAGCACGAGGGACTCCCGCCGGGGCCGATCGCCAACCCCGGCCGGGCCTCGCTGGCGGCGACCATGCAGCCCGACGGGTCCGAGTACTTCTTCTTCGTCGCGAAGAACCCGCGGGAGCACGTCTTCTCGCGAACGATGGCCGAGCACCAGCGCGCCGTCGATCAGTACATGCGCTAGCGGCGCCGGCTACCCGCGGCGTCCGCACCGGCTCCCGGCGCTTCGTCGCCACCCTCGGGTCGTCATGATACCGTAGGACGCATATGAGCATGGTCGGCCAGATCGCCTCGCTCCAGAACTATGCCTCCTACAAGGAGCTCGCCTGGGAGGGCTCCTTCGAGGACTACCTCGAGCTGGTGCGCAAGCGTCCGCAGGTGACGCGCAATGCGTATCAGCGCCTGTACGACATGGTGCTGTCGCACGGCGTCGAGGAGTACATCGACAACAAGAAGAAGCTCGTCCGCTACAAGTTCTTCAAGGACGAGGCGCACGAGGGCCGCGACGCGGTCTTCGGGCTCGACGTGCCGCTGATGCGGCTGATGAACGTGCTGAAGAGCGCCGCCCAGGGCTACGGCACCGAGCGCCGCATCATCTTGCTTCACGGCCCGGTCGGCTCGGCCAAGTCGACGATCGTGCGCCAGCTCAAGCGCGGCGCCGAGGAATACTCGCGCACCACCGAAGGCGCGCTCTACACCTACGAGTGGTCGCTGCCGGGCGAGCTCGCCCAGCTCGCCGGCGGGGACGAGGTGTTCCCGTGCCCGATGCACGACGAGCCGCTGCGGCTCATCCCGGACGACTGGCGCGAGGAGACCATCAAGCGGCTCGGCCTCGGCAACGGCGACCACAAGGTGAAGATCACCGGTGAGGTGAACCCGGCGTGCCGGATGATCTTCAAGGAGCTGATGCGGCACCACTCGGGCGACTTCGCCAAGGTGATGGGCCACGTCAAGGTTCGCCGGTTGCTCCTGTCCGAGCAGGACCGGGTCGGCATCGGCACCTTCCAGCCCAAGGACGAGAAGAACCAGGACTCGACCGAGCTCACCGGCGACATCAACTACCGGAAGATCGCCGTGTTCGGCGCCGACTCGGATCCGCGCGCGTTCAACTTCGACGGCGAGTTCAACATCGCCAACCGCGGCATCATCGAGTTCGTCGAGATCCTGAAGCTCGACGTCGCCTTCCTCTACGACCTCCTCGGCGCGACCCAGGAGAAGCGGATCAAGCCGAAGAAGTTCGCGCAGACCGACATCGACGAGGTGATCATCGGCCACACCAACGAGGCCGAGTACAAGAAGCTCCTCTCGAACGAGTTCATGGAGGCGCTCCGCGACCGCACCGTGAAGGTCGACATCCCGTACATCACCCGGGTGTCCGAGGAGGTCCGGATCTACGTGAAGGACTACAGCTCGGGCCGGGTCGGCAAGCACATCGCGCCGCACACGCTGTACGTGGCCGCGCTGTGGGCGGTGCTGACGCGCCTCGAGGATCCCAAGAAGGGCAACCTGTCGCCGCTGCAGAAGGCCAAGCTGTACGACGGCAAGACCCTGCCCGGGTTCACCCAGGACAACATCAAGGAGCTGCGCAAGGAGGCCGCCCGCGAGGGCATGGACGGCATCTCCCCGCGCTACATCCAGGACAAAATCTCGAACGCGCTGGTCAGCGAGAAGGGCGACGGCGCGGTCAACCCGTTCATGGTGATGAACGAGCTCGAGAGCGGGCTGCGCCATCACTCGCTGATCTCCAGCGACGACATCCGCAAGCGCTACAGCGAGCTCTTGCAGGTCGTGAAGCAGGAGTACGAGGACATCGTCAAGAACGAGGTCCAGCGGGCGATCTCCGCCGACGAAGAGCTGATCCAGAAGCTGTGCGCCAACTACATCGACAACGTGAAGGCGTACACGCAGAAGGAGAAGGTCAAGAACCCGTACACCGGCCAGGACGAGGAGCCCGACGAGCGGCTCATGCGCTCGATCGAGGAGAAGATCGACATCCCCGAGAGCCGCAAGGACGACTTCCGCCGCGAGGTCATGAACTACATCGGCGCGCTGGCGATCGAGGGCCGGACCTTCGACTACAAGACCAACGAGCGGCTGCACAAGGCGCTCGAGGCCAAGCTGTTCGAGGATCAGAAGGACTCGATCAAGCTGACCTCGCTGGTGTCGAGCGTGGTCGATCGCGACACCCAGGCCAAGATCGACGTGGTGAAGCAGCGGCTCATCAAGAACTTCGGCTACGACGAGGTGTCGGCCACCGACGTGCTCAACTATGTCGCGTCGATCTTCGCCCGTGGCGACGTGAAGAACTGATGGACCCACAGGGACGCGGGACGGTGGCGGTGGAGCTCAACGCGACGCTCGCGGAGCTCCTGGTTCGGCTGTGCGCCGAGCAGGGGACCGAGGACTACCTCGGCGTCATCTCGCGGGCCCTGGGCCTGTTCGATCTCGCGCAGCAGACGCGCCGGCAGGGCGGTCGGCTGTGCTTCGTCAACGAACGCGGCGAGGCCGCCGAGGTGGTGTTTTGAGCCAGCGCATCGACCTCGACCACGGTCGCTTCCGCCAGATCATCCGCGGCAAGATCAAGGCGAACCTGCGCAAGTACATCTCGCAGGGCGAGATGATCGCGCGCAAGGGCAAGGACACCGTCTCGATCCCGCTGCCGCAGGTCGAGCTGCCGCGCTTCAAGTGGGGCGACAAGCAGGGCGGCGGGGTCGGGCAGGGCGACGGCCAGCCCGGCGATCCACTGGGCCAGGGCCAGGAGAAGCCCGGCAAGGGCGAGGCCAGTGATCGCCCCGGCGAGCACATGGTCGAGCTCGAGGTGTCGCTGGCCGAGCTCGCCGAGATCATGGGCGAGGAGCTCGAGCTGCCGCGGATCCAGCCCAAGGGCACCGAGAAGATCGTCGCGTGGAAGGACAAGTACAACGGGATCCGGAACACCGGCCCCGAGTCGCTGCGTCACTTCCGCCGCACGTACAAGCAGGCGCTGCGCCGGCAGATCGCGCTCGGCACCTACGACCCCAAGAACCCGGTCATCGTCCCGATCCGCGACGATCGCCGCTACCGCTCGTGGAAGAGCGAGCCGCTGCCGCAGTCGAACGCCGTCATCATCTACATGATGGACGTGTCGGGCTCGATGGGCGACGAGCAGAAGGAGATCGTCCGCATCGAGAGCTTCTGGCTCGATACCTGGCTGCGCTCGCAGTACCACGGCATCGAGAGCCGCTACATCATCCACGACGCGATGGCAAAGGAGGTCGACCGCGACACCTTCTTCCGCACCCGCGAGTCGGGTGGCACCATGATCAGCTCGGCCTACAAGCTGTGCGCGAAGCTGATCGAGGACGAGTACCCGCCCGCGCTGTGGAACATCTATCCGTTCCACTTCTCCGACGGTGACAACTGGTCGATCGACGACACCCATGCGTGCGTCGAGCTGCTGAAGCAGAAGATCTTGCCGGCGGTGAACCTGTTCTGCTACGGCCAGGTCGAGTCGCCCTACGGCTCCGGCCAGTTCATCAAGGACCTGTCCGAGCACTTCGACGAGGACAACCGGGTCGTGACCTCCGAGATCAAGGGCAAGGACGCGATCATGGACTCCATCAAGGAGTTCCTCGGGAAGGGCCGCTGATGTCGGGTCTCAGGCGGTTTCCACAGTACCTCAGCGACATGCAGGAGCAGATCGAGGGCTACGCCCGCGAGTACGGCCTCGACATCTTCCCGATCCTGTACGAGGTCCTCGACTACAAGACGATGAACGAGGTCGCCGCGTACGGCGGCTTCCCGACCCGGTACCCGCACTGGCGCTTCGGCATGGACTACGAGCAGCTCGCCAAGGGCTACGAGTGGGGTCTGCAGAAGATCTACGAGATGGTGATCAACACCAACCCCTCGTACGCGTACCTGCTCGAGGGCAACTCGCTGGTCGATCAGAAGACGGTCATGGCGCACGTCTGCGGCCACGTCGACTTCTTCAAGAACAACTACTACTTCTCGAAGACCAACCGGAAGATGATCGACGGCATGGCCAACCATGCCGCGCTGGTGCGCCGGCACATGGGCCGGTACGGCCAGGACGTGGTCGAGGACTTCATCGACGCGTGCCTGACGCTCGAGAACCTGATCGACCCGATGTCGCCGTACATCAGCCGGTCGGCGGCGCCGAAGCCCGAGTCCGACGACGACGCCGACCTCGGCGACGACGTGCCGCGGATGCGGGCCAAGCAGTACATGGACAAGTTCATCAATCCGCCCGAGTACCTCGAGGCGCAGCGCAAGAAGAAGGAAGAGGAGAAGAAGAAGCAGAAGCGCCGTTTCCCCGAGTCACCGCAGCGCGACGTCCTCCAGTTCCTGCTGCACAACGCGCCGCTCGATCACTGGCAGCGCGACGTGCTCGAGATCGTGCGGAACGAGGCCTACTACTTCGCGCCGCAGGCGATGACGAAGATCATGAACGAGGGCTGGGCCACCTACTGGCACTCGAAGATCATGACGGAAAAGGCGGCGACCGCCGCCGAGATCATCGACTACGCCGACGCCTGCGCCGGCATCCTGGCGACCGCGCCGGGCCGGCTCAACCCGTACAAGCTCGGCGTCGAGCTGTTCCGCCACATCGAGAGTCGGTGGAACAAGGGTCAGTTTGGCAAGGAGTGGGACGAGTGCGACAGCCTCGACGCCAAGCGCGACTGGGACCGCCGGCTCGGGCTCGGGCGCCGCAAGATCTTCGAGGTCCGGCGGCTCCACAACGACATCACGTTCCTCGACGAGTTCTTCACCCTCGACTTCTGCATCGAGCAGAAGTTCTATGCCTTCGGGTTCAACGAGCGGTCGGGCAACTGGGAGATCCAGTCGCGCGAGTTCAAGAAGGTGAAGGATCAGATGCTGCGGATGCTGACCAACCGCAGCCAGCCGTTCATCTACGTCGAAGACGGCAACTTCGAGAATCGCTCCGAGCTGCTGTTGCGCCACACCCATGACGGCACCGACCTCGACATGGCCCAGGCCAAGGACACGCTGCGCAACCTGCACAAGGTGTGGACGCGACCGGTCAGCCTGCTGACCAAGATCGAGGGCAAGGGCAAGATCCTCCGCTGCGACGACGCGAATGTTACCGAGAAGCCCGCGGAGTACTTGCCGTGAGACCGACCGCGCACGCCGCCGGTGACCCCGGACACCCAGCGTCCTTGTTGACCGCTCGCGTTGCGCGCTGGGGTGTCACCGAGAAGCCCGCGGAGTACGTGCCGTGACCGGTCGCTCGCCGTCGTCGGCCGCAGGGTAGCGGGCCGCCGATGCGTCTGTATGCCTGGGCCAAGACCGACACCGGTCGCAAGCGCGATCACAACGAGGACGGCTACCTCGTCGACGAGGGCATCGGGCTGTTCGGCGTGGCCGACGGCATGGGCGGTCATCAGGGCGGGGAGCACGCCAGCCGGCTCGCCCTGCAGGTGGTCTACCAGAAGATCGCCGGCAGCCGCAGCGACCTGGTCACCGCGGCCCGCGACATCGAGGACGCCCGTCGGGAAGAGCTGCTGCGGCGGATGGAGGAGAGCTCGGACGAGTCCACCGAACGCCCCGAGGCGGGCGAGGGCTGGGCGACCAACACGCCGACCTCGCCGCTGCTCGAGGTGGTGCCGGCGGCGGGGGTCAGCGTGATGCGCGCGGCGGCCCGCGAGGCGAGCTGGGCGATCTTCGACGCCGCCCTGGCCAGCCCGCACCTGCGTGGCATGGGCACGACCCTGACCGCGATGCTCTACGACGCCGGCAAGATGCACGTCGTCCACGCCGGCGACAGCCGCTGCTACCTGTTCCGCGACAACAGCGTCCGTCAGGTCACCGACGACCACTCGTGGATCGCCGAGCAGGTCCGGTCCGGGAACCTGTCCGAGGCGGAGGCGAAGACCTCGCGGTATCGCCACGTGATCACGCGCTCGGTCGGTTTCGAGCGCGACGTCGAGGCCGACGCCCGCACCGTCGCGGTCGAGGCCGGCGACTGCTTCCTGCTGTGTACCGACGGGCTGTCGAACTATGTCGAGAACGCCGAGCTCGAGCGAGTGCTGGCGACCACGTGGTTCCGGCGCGCGCCGCAGTACCTGGTCGACCTGGCCAACCAGCGCGGCGGTGACGACAACATCACCGTGGTCGCCGTGATGGTGGCCAACGAAGACCTCGACGACGGCGCCTGACGCCGGACTCGCCGCACGCGTCTGCTGCGCGGGGCGCGGCGGTCGCCGCTCGGGCGTGGGTGGGCGTGGGTGGGTGACGATCGCGACGCCGCGATCGTCGCTGCACGAATGTCAGCCACGGCCGAACACGCCGAGGTCGGGTGTGCGACCGTGATCAGGGGGGCCGCCGGCTAGCTTGCGGGCGGAGCCTCGTTCGATCGAAGGAGCTGCGATGGTCCGTTCGTCATTTTTGTCGTGGACGTCTCGTCTTCGCGCGCCGCTGACCGCGGTGCTCTGGGTGCTCGCGTTCGCCGCGACACCCGCCGCTGCCCAGGATGACGATGAGCCGCCGGCAGCGGCCGACCAGCCGGCCGATCCGCCAGCGCCGGCTGCCGGGGATGCCGACGGCGACGGCACGCCCGACGACAAGGAGCCGCCGGCGCCGGCGGCCGGGGATGCCGACGGCGACGGCACGCCCGACGACAAGGAGCCGCCGGCGCCGGCTGCCGGGGATGCCGACGGCGACGGCACCCCCGACGCGGTCGACACCGACGACGACAACGACGGGGTGCCCGACGCGCAGGAGCCGCCAGCGGCCGGCGACGCCGACGGCGACGGCACCCCCGACGCGGTCGACACCGACGACGACAACGACGGCGTGCCCGACGACCAGGAGGTCGCCGCCGGCGGGGCCGAGGTCGACGAGGACGGCCAGGTTTACCTGGACGACGACGCCGACGGCGACGGCGTGGTCGAGGCCGACGAGGCCGCCGACGCCAAGGAGTTCGACGCCGCGTTCGACGACATCCCCGACGTGATCAACGACGACGCCCTCGACGCCCGCGCCGAGGAGTCCGAACTCGTGCCGTCGCTCGACATCGAGACCTTCCGCACGCTGGTCCGGCTCGCGAAGAAGAAGGTGCTCACGCGCATGGAGGCCAAGATCAAGCTGAAGGCCGAGCAGAAGATGGCCACGGTCAGCTGGGGCATCTTCTTCCTGTCGCTGCTCGGCTTCCTGCTGCTGGCGATGCCGTTCGCCTTGAACAAGAAGCACCCGGGCCAGATGGGCAACCTGGTCAAGTACTCGGCGCTGGCCGCGGTCACCTTCTTCGTCACGGTCAACCTGTTCGGTGCGATCCTGATCGGGCTACGGACCACCCAGAGCGCGCTGGCCAGCCAGACCAACCCGCAGCTCAAGATCGCCGCCGGCTTCTTCGACGCGCTCGATCACAACGCCGAGGACTACGCGATCATGGGCAAGGAGCTGTTCGGGCCGACGCTCGAGCAGCTGAGCGGCAAGAGTGACGAGCAGCCGGCGGTGCTGTTGATCGAGAACGGTCAGAAGATCGTCGAGCAGGCCAGCGTCTTCAAGACGGTCGCGGGCATGTTCAAGAGGGTCAACTTCATCTTCGGCATCCTGCCGATCGTGCTGCTCGGCGTGACGCTCTTGCTGTTCATGCTCGCGATCAAGCCCACGCTGATCGAGATCATCAAGCTACCGGCGACGGCGGCGTCGGGCCAGGGCAGCACCGGCGTGGTCCAGCGCGCCATGCGGCGGGTCGGCGGCGAGATGGTGGCGACCGTTTGCACGCTCGGCGTGCTGGTGCTGCTGACGCTCCTGTCCGGCTTCATCCTCGGGCAGGTGGTCGAGCCCGCGCTCGACTCGATCATCAGCTACTTCTCGCTGGCCGTGATCTACCTGCAGTGGGTCGAAGGCGCGTCGACCGCTCAGGTGATGCTGATGCTGTTCAGCGTGATCCTGTTCCTGGTGTTCAACCTGGCGGTCGTGATCCTGTCGATGTCGTTCTTCCTCGGCAAGTCGCAGAAGATCTTCCAGCAACGCTTCAACGACGGCGTGCCGCTGTCGGCGCACCGGCGCTGGTGGATCTGGGGACCGGCCGCGGTGCTCCTGGCGCAGCTGCTGCCATGGCTCTACGTGCAGGTCGCGGCGATCGGCGTCGAGAAGATCGAGAACCGCGTCACCGCCGGCGTCACCGACGCGGACAAGCTCAGCTGGACGATGCTGATGCTGCCCGGACCCCTGTTCTTGATCGTCGGGTTCCTGATCTTCTACTGGGCGGCGCGTGGCCTGAAGTCGATCGGCTTCCTGGCGACGTACCAGGTGAAGCTGCCGGCCAGCCTGCCGGTCCCGGCCGCGCCGTCTCCCTGAGCCGAGCGTAGCGCGGCGGCGGTGGGTTCCGTCGGACGCCGCCTCCGGGCCGCGGCCGACCGATCGGACGAGCGTCTGGGCGTCAAGAGAATCCCGGACTCCGAGCACCCCGCCGCGTTACAATGGAGCGTGCAACGGACACGCTCGATGGTCGTGACGGTGGTCGCGCTGGCGGCCTGCGGCAAGGCGGGTACCGGGACCGGTTCCGGTACCGCCGGCGCCGCCGGAGGATCGGCGGCCGCGCCGGTGCCGCCCGCCATCGCGGCGCCGGCCCCCACGCCCCTGGCCGACACCGGCTGCACGATCGCGCGCGAGAGCTGGCGGTTCCCCGCGGTCACGCGGGTGATCGCGGTCGGTGACGTCCACGGCGACCTCGCCGCGGCCCGGCGCGCGCTCCGGCTGGCCCGGGTCGTCGACGAGGACGACCAGTGGGTCGGCGGCGCGACCTGGGTCGTGCAGGTCGGCGATCAGCTCGACCGCGGTGATGACGAGCAGGCGATCCTCGACTGGTTCGAGCGACTCGAGGGCGAGGCGGTGCAGGCCGGCGGGCGGTTCGTGTGGCTGCTCGGCAACCACGAGGTGATGAACGCGGCTGGCGACCTGCGCTACGTGACGCCCGGCGGGTTCCGCGACTTCGAGGACGTGGCCGGGCTGCCGCTGGACCGGCACGCCGACGTGCCCGCGGCTGCGCGGGCGCGGGTGGCGGCGTTCGCGCCCGGCGGTCCCTACGCGAAGATCCTCGCGGGCCAGCACATGGTGGCCGCGGTCGGCGACACCGTGTTCGTCCACGGCGGCATCCTGCCCGGGGTTGCCGCCCGGCTCGACGAGACCGATCACGGCGCTCGCTGCTGGCTGGCCGGGCAGGGCGCGCCACCGGCCGCGATCGAAGATCCCGGTGGCCCGCTGTGGGATCGCAGCTTCGCCGGCGACGATGTCGACTGCGGTCGACTGGGCCAGGTGCTCACCGAGCTGGGCGCGAAGCGGCTGGTGATCGCGCACACGCCTCAGCCCGCCGGCGTCTCGTCGGCGTGCGACGAGCGGGTGTGGCGGGTCGACGTCGGGCTGGCGCGCCACTACGGCGGCCCGACCCAGGTCCTCGAGCTGACCGCGGCCGGCGCCCGGGTCCTGCGCTGACTTCGCAAACCGTTTGGTGCGCTAGAGCCGGCGGCCGCGCACGTAGGTCGCGGCGACCGGCCCTGCGTCGTGGCGGAATACCAGGCGATCGAGCAGCGCGGCGTGCTCGAGGCCGGCGGGGGCCGGCACCGCGATCACATCGGCGTCGAAGCCAGGGGCGAGCCGGCCCACGGTGTCGGCGAGGCCGAGCGCGCGGGCGCCGCCGGCGGTCGCCAGCCAGAGCAGCTCCTCGGGCCCGGCCGGGGCGCCGACGATCAGCGCGGCGTCGTAGGCGCTGGCGACCACCCGGCGTAGCGAGAACGTGCGGCCGGCGCCGACGTCGGTGCCGAGGCCGACCGTGATCCCGCGCGAGGTCGCCTGGCGCAGCGGCATGCAGCCACTACCGAGGAAGAAGTTGCTGTCCGGGCAGTGCGCCACCACCGCGCGGTGGTCGGCGACCCGGTCCCACTCGTCCTCGCCCAGCCAGATGCAGTGGGCGAGGATCGTGCGGTCGCCGACCAGGCCGTGGTCCTCGTAGACCGCGAGATAGTCGCGCGCCGACGGGAAGGTGGCGGCGGTGGCCTGGATCTCGTCGCGGTTCTCCGAGATGTGGGTCTGGATCCACAGGCCGCGCCGGGCGGCCAGCTCGGCCGCGCCGCGCAGGAGCGCGGGCGTGCAGCTGAGCGCGAAGCGCGGGACGATCGCGACGCGCAGGCGGCCGCCGTCGTGGCCATGCCAGCGCTCGATCAGCCCGGCGCAGGCGTCGAGCGCGGCGGCGGCCTCGAGCAGCACGTTCGCGGGGGCGCCGCGATCCATGAGCGTGATCCCGGCGAGCGCGCGCAGGCCGCGTCGATCGAGCTCGGTGAACAGCACGTCGGCGGCGGCCGGGTGGCTCGAGCTGTAGATCGCCGCGCTGGTGGTGCCCTGCGCGATCAGCGCGTCGCAGAACTCGTGGGCGACCGCGCTCGCGTACGCGCGCTCGGCGAACCGCGCCTCCTCGGGGAACACCGAGCGGTCGAGCCACGGCAAGAGCGGGCCCGAGGCGCTGCCGATCACCCGCGTCTGCGGGAAGTGCACGTGGGTGTCGACGAAGCCGGGCAGGAGCACGGTATGCGGGTGGGTCTCGGCGACCGTGCAGCCGGCCGGGGCGGGTCCGGCCGCGACGATCCGACCGGCGTCGTCGAGCTCGATCAGCGCGTCGGCGATCAGGTCGAGCTGGGGCGCGTCGGCGCGCGGAAACAGCGCGCGGCCGCGCAGGATACGTGGGGCGAGATCGAGCACGTCGCCCCCAGTATCGCCCACGCCCGCCGGGCGGGAGCAAGCGCCCGGGCGCATCCTGGGCCGTTCAACTCGATCAGCGCGTGCGGAAGCGCAGCTCGACCGCGCTCGGGCCGGGCTCGAGCGCCTCGCTGGCGACCGCCTCGACCTGCTGGGGCACGACCCCCTTGCCGAGCAGGTGCCCGCGCGCGAGATCGGCCTGGGCCTGGGCGCCGTCGCCTTGCACCATGACCGTGAGGACGACGTCGGGGTTGCTCTTGAGGAGGGCCGACAGGAGATCGAGCGTGCGCCCCGACGTGGCGCTCAGCCGCGCGCTCGCCCCCTCGAAGCCGATCTTGGTGGTGGGCCCCTGCAGCTTCGCGAACACCGCGGGCACCGCCGGACCGGCCGGGCCCGCCGGCGTGGCCGTGACGGCCGGCCGGGTCGCCGGTGCGGCGGTCGCCGGTGCGGCCCGGGTCGGCGCGATCGCCGAGACCGGCGCAGACGCCGCGGGCGCCGTGCGCGGCTGCACCTCGGTGCCGGCCGGGCAGGCCGCGGCCGGGACCTCCTCGACGCGCTCCTTGACCACGAGGCCGACCTGTGGCGTGCCCGCGCTGGTCAGGGTCTGGAAGCGCTCGGTCGGCACGCCGCGGAGCGTCAGCCGTGCCCGCAGCCAGCCGGCCTGCTGCTCGGCGTCGCCCTTGGTCCTGGCGGCCACCGCGACCAGCCACTGCGTGATCTCGGGGTGCTGCAGCATCGTCAGCGCGACCTGGTCGACGATGATCTGCCCGCCCTTGTTGAGGCCCTGCTTGTCGAAGGTCGGCTGGCGCAGCAGCGTCAGGCGGTCGCCCTCGAGCTGGACCAGCAGCACGCCGCCCTGGTCGGGACAGCCGTCGAGGTCGTCGATGCCGTTGAGGACCTCCGCCTCGTCCTTGCATCTGTCGGTCGCGTCGGCGATGCCGTCGAGGTCGTTGTCGAGCTCGGGGCAGCCGTCGGCGTCGGCGAAGCCGTCGCGGTCCTCGGGGCACACCGGGCACTGATCGTCGTCGTCGGCGACCTCGTCCTTGTCCTGGTCCCAGTCCGGGCAGCCGTCCCAGTCCTCGAAGCCGTCGGTGTCCTCGGCGTCGCTGGCGCACAGGTCGACGTTGTCCATCACCTTGTCGCCGTCGGTGTCCCGCTTGTCCCACGGGCAGCCGTCGGTCGGGAACGGATCCTTCTTGTCCTCGGCCTCGAGCGGGCACTTGTCGTCGAGGTCGGCGATGCCGTCCCCCTCGTTGTCCTTCTCGGGACAGCCGTCGTCATCCTGATAGCCGTCGAAGTCCTCCGACTCGTTCACGCACTTGTCGTTGCCGTCGTCGCGGCGATCGCCGTCGTTGTCGTCGTCCGGGCAGCCGTCGCTGTCTTCGAAGCTGTCCCGGTCCTCGGCGGCGGCCGGGCAGCGGTCCTTGTTGTTGGCCACGCCATCGCTGTCGGTATCGCGGGTATCGGGCGCGTAGCCGAGCGACACGAACAGGCGCAGGTCGGGCGAGCCGATGCCCTTGACGATGCCGGCGCCGCCGCCGACGACCACCGCGACCGCCTTGGTCGCGAGGATGCGCATGCCGCCCTCGACCTCGATCGGGCTGGCGTCGAGGTCGAAGCCCTCGAGCCCGGTCCGGCCGAAGGTCTCGGCGACCAGGCTGAACCGCTCGGTGAACCGGTACCCGCCGGCAATGCCGCCGCTCAGCTGCTGCCCGACGGTCGAGGCGTAGATCGTGCGCGGCTTGCGGAAGTGGAGGCCGAGGTTGGCGCCCAGCGACAGCTTGCCGTCGGGCGCGGTCCACTGCGCGACCACGCGTCCGCGCAGGGACGGCAGGTCGTCGCCGACGAACTGGCCCTCGCCGCTGCCGAAGCTGGTCGGCAGCGACGCACCGAGCGCCCCGGCCAGCCCGAGACCGCCCTGGCGCCACAGCCGCGTCTTGATCTCGACCCGCAGGTCGCCGGTGCCGCTGACGCGCAGGCCGCCGTCCGCGGCGCCGCCGGTGGTCGGCATGAGCCCGTCGCCGGACATCGAGAAGATCAGCGGCAGGCTGGCGCCGATCTGGAAGCGATCGGTCAGGCCGTAGGCACCCGACAGCTCGCCGGCGTACATCGAGCGGATCACGCGGGTGCGCGTGCCCTCGATGACGTCGTCTTCCTCGTCGACGTCGTAGACCGTGAACGGGTCGGTGAGGAACGTGACCAGGAAGTCGAACGCCAGCTGCTCCTTGCCGGCGATCGCGGCGTCGTCGACGACGAAGAACGTCTTCGGTCCGATTGCGTACTCGAAGAGCTGGACGTCGATCGCAGGATCGAACGGCGGGCTCTCCTGGGCCAGAGCGGTGCCGGGCGCAGTCAAGGCTGCGCCGACGCCCGCCGCGAGGAGCGCGGAAATCCCCCGGATCATCCCGGCAAGTGTACGCGCGCCGCGGCGATCTCGGGAAGCCGCAAGCGGTCCGAGTGCGAGATCGCGATGCACCTACACGCCGCAGTGTCGACTCGGCCGGGGCTCGGACTCGAGCCTGGTCGCCCCGCACCCGTCGCCGCGACGGTCGGTGGCGGCCGCCCCATCGGGGTGCCGGGCGGCGACGCGCGAAGCACCGGCGGAGACGCCGCCTTGCCTTGGAACTCGGGTGGATAGCACGCTCGAGTGGCTCGGTCGCCGCCGCGGGAGTCGGACGCTCACCCCTCGGGTAGCCACGACGCCTGGCGAACGGTTCCCGAACCGTTGCTGAACCGTCCACCCGCGGACACGCGGGCCGCCGTCACGGCTCATGTCCGCGTGGGCCCGATCGGACCGCCGCGGCACGCGGAGTGCTGAAGGCGTGCGCATGGGCGTATCCAGGAAATCTCGGAATCGACTCGCGGGTGGCGCCGGCTGCGCCCGCGCGGATGACCGCGGCGCGTTGCGGGGACCGCCCCCGTCGAGCGCTGGACGGGCTCCACCGCGGCGGCGCCGCGGAGTTGCCAGGATGTTCGCGAACTGGCCACGGACCGCGCTGGCATCGATCGCTGAAAGCCGTCGACATGGGGCCGTGCCGCACCGATCGGAGGCCCAGCTGGCTCGCGCAGCGGCGGCTCGGGTGGCGCTGTTCCTCGGCTTCGCCGTGACCGCGCTGTCCTTGACGAGATGGTTCTAGGGATCCGCCAACATGGCATTCACCGATCTCTCTGTCTTCAGTCGGGACGGCGCCCTGACTCGGCCCCTGGACCTGCGCTTGCCAGCCACGACCCGCCCGGCCCCGCCGGCGCTGGGTCACATGTCTGCCAATCTGGATCTGCTGCGCGCCCTCGCGGTCCTGGCTGTGATGGTGGACCACCTGGTGCCCACGCTGTGCTTTGTCGGCGTCGCGGTGCCGTCGTGGGTGTTGCAGCTCACCAGGCACATCGGCCAGTCGGGCGTCCTCGCCTTCTTCGTCCACACCAGTCTGGTCCTCATGTACTCGCTGGCGCGCCTGGCGGACCAGGGACCGCGGCTCGGGTCGTTGATCCGGCGCTTCTATGTCCGCCGGGCGTTCCGCATCTACCCGCTGGCGGTCGTGTGCATCCTCGCCGCGGTCGCGTTTCACCTGCCCGAGGCGACCTGGCGCGAGCCGAAGCAGCTCACCGCCGAGGTGATCGCGGCGAACCTCCTGCTCGTCCAGAACCTCGTCTCGGGGACGAGCGTGCTCGCCCCGCTGTGGAGCCTGCCGTACGAGGTCGAGATGTACGTGGTCCTGCCGTTCCTGTACGTCGTCGCGCGAAGCGCCCACGGCGTGCGCTGGTTGAGCGCGCTGCTGGCGCTGTGCTGCCTCGGCGGCTACGGGCTCGCCACGGTCGCGGGCCACCTCAACATGGCGGCCTATCTCCCGTGCTTCGTCAGCGGCGTGCTGGGCTACGCCCTCCGTCGGACGATCCGTCGGCGCCTGCCGGGCCGGATCTGGGTGCTGTTCCTGCTGGCGCTGATCGGCTGCTACGCCCTGGTTCACTGGCACTGCCTCCGGCCCGTCTACTGGATCGGGTGGTGCTACTGCCTGGTCCTGGCGCTGGCCATCAACTTCTTCGAGGACCTCCGCAGCGACGTCCTCAACCGACTCGCGCACCAGGTCGCGACCTATTCGTACGGCATCTATCTGCTGCACGTGCCGGTGCTGTACGTGGTGTTCCTGGCGTGGCGCCCGAGCTCGGTGGCGCTCGGGATCGCCGCGTTCTTCGTGCTCACAGGGGTCGCGTCGTTCGTGGCGTTCCACCTGATCGAGGCGCCGATGATGAACCTCGGCCGCCGCGC
The DNA here is from genome assembly GCA_046597055.1 of Kofleriaceae bacterium. Classification (GTDB taxonomy): domain Bacteria; phylum Myxococcota_A; class Polyangia; order Haliangiales; family Haliangiaceae; genus UBA2376. The sequence continues at coordinate 25,255 of JBKJLC010000029.1, forward strand.
GAGCCGGGCGAGCGCTCGGCCGGGTGCTACGACGGCAAGGTGAACGTGAAGGTCCACACCACCACCGACGGGACCGGCCGGTCGTTGGTGTCGAGCGCGGGCTCGAACGTGAGCTTGCGGGCGCGGGACAGCGCCAGCTCGTCGAGGCCGTGGCCGAGGCTGCCGAGCAGGCGCACGGTGGTGACCTTGCCCACGGCGTCGACGACCAGCCGGGCCCGCAGCTCGCCCTCGACCCCGAGCCGCTTGGCCTCGGCCGGGTAGTCCTTGCCGAGCGACAGGTAGTCGAAGTCGCCCTTGGGCTTGGCCGGGGTCTTGATCGACGCGATCGACACCGGCGCGGCCGCCGACCCGCTCCCGGCGCCGCTGCCCTCGCCGTCGCCAGTGCCACCACCGCCGCGGCCGGTGCGCCGGGCGGTCGGCCCGGGCGCGACCGCGACGCCGCGCGCCGCCGGCGCGATCCCGGGCATCGCCACCACCGGACCGCCGCCGCCGAAGTCGCCCGTCGGTGGCGCCACGTCGACCGGGGGCGGGGTGCTGCTCGGCGGTGGCGGGGTCTTGCTCGCGGTCCGCGGCCTGGGCTGCGCCGGCGGCGGCGTGGTCGTCGTCGGCGCGACCACCGGCTCGGGCGCGGCCGGCTCCGGCGGGGCCGGAACCGGCGGGGGCGGCTCGGGGGGCGGCAGCGTCTTGACGTCGATCAGGCCCAGCTTCTGACGCGGCGGCTCGGGGATCTTGCGGCCGACCACCGTCACCACGTCGATCACGACGACGACGAGGAGGTGGACGGCGAGGGCCCCGATGACCACCAGCGGCGCCGACGACGAAGACGACGACCCGGTCGTCACCGCGGGCTGACCGCCTGGGTCTCGGCGGCCAGCGGGTCGTTGGCGAGGGCGATGCTGTCGATGCCGGCCGACTTGGCCAGCTCGATCGCCCCGAAGATCGCGCCGTACGCGACCTTGGTGTCGCCCGCGATGATCGCCTTGGGCTCCTGGGTGAGCGCGGCCAGCTGGCGGATGCGGACGAGCGCCGCGTCGCGCCCGGGCTGCTTCTCGCCCTTCACGTAGATCGCGCCGCCGGCGTCGACGGTGATGAGGATGGTGCCCTTCACGTCGTCGCCGACCGACGACTTCGGCTTCTCGACCTCGACCCCACGCGCGACGATGAGGCGGGCGGTGACCATGAAGATGATCATCAGCACCAGGGCGACGTCGACGAACGGCGTCACGTTGATCTCGGTGATCGCCTCCTCGTCGTCCTGGTACATGCTCCCGCCGGCCATCAGGGCCTCGCTTCGTCGGCGGCATGGATCGAGGACAGGACCGCGTGGGCCATCTCGTCAGCGCCGCCGAGCATGACCTTGACCCGCCGACCGAAGTAGTTGAACGCGACCACCGCGGGGATCGCGACCAGGAGGCCGATCGCGGTGGCGGTCAAGGCCTCGGCGATGCCCGACATGACCGCGGCCTCACCCTCGGCGCCGGGGGTCTTGAGATCCTCGAACGCCTTGATCACGCCGAGCACGGTGCCGAACAGCCCGACGAACGGGACGTTGTTGCCGAGCGTGCCGAGCCAGATCAGGTTGCGGTCGGCCACGCGCTTCCAGCGCACCTTCTCGCCGTACATCGCCTCGGCGGCCGACGCGGCCCCGCCGGCAGCGGCCTCGAGCCCGCGCGCCGCGACCTGCAGCGGGATCGCGGTCGCGGTCTTCCAGATGCGGGCCAGCGCGGTCAGCGCGGCGGCGTCGCCGGCGGCGAACGCGGCGCGGAGCTGGTCGCGGGCCGCGTCGGTGTTGGTGTCGCGGCCGCGCAGCCACAGGGCGCGATCGATCATCACGGCGATCGACAGCACCGACAGCACCACCAGCACCCACATCACCCATTCGGCGCCGAGGTTGGAGAAGTCGACGAACGCTTGCGTCAGATCCATGGACGGTTCACTCGGTAGGAGGTTGATCGAGCTCGGAGTCGTCGCCGGTCGGCGCGGCCTCGGCCTCGCGCGCGGCCGCGCCCTTCTGGATCTCGCGGAGGATCGAGGTCGCGTACGCGCCGGCGGGCAGCGTGAACGTGACCCGGATCGCGCCGGGCCCGGCCGCGACCGCGGCGGGCTCGCCGATCGCGATCGCCGCGGGACGGCGGGTGCCCTCGGCGATCGCGCGGGCGGCGTGGAAGCTGGCCGGCCCGAGCTCGAACGGCGCGAGGATCGCGGCCTCGCGGGCGTGGGCCGGGGTGCCGTCGGGTGGCGCGCGCATCGCGGCGCCGAACATCGGCCCGGTCACGACGATCTCGCCGGCGGCGACCCGCGCGCGGTCGACGTCGGGCTCGGTCGACGGGAAGATGCCGCCGCTGCCGCGCTTCTGCAGGATGTCGCCGACCAGGACGTCGCGGTAGAGCCCGTCGGCGACCCGCGCGACCAGCCAGCGATTGAACAGCTCCGACTGCAGCGCCGACACCAGGAACCGGCGCTGGCGCGGCGCCCCGCGGCGCGGCGAGCCACCGCGGATGATCGCCAGGCCCTCGGCCGCGTTGTCGCCGGCCCGGCCGAACCGCTGCTCGCCGTACCAGTTGGGCGAGCCGGGCAGGACCGCGAGCGCGGTGAGCACGGCCTGGGCCCGCGCCGCGGCTTCGTGCTCGTCGCCGACCTCGCGCACGACCAGCGCGAACCGGTTGCCGGTGAGATGACCGGTGCGGAGCTTGTGGCGATGGCGGGTGACCGCGAGCACGCGCACGCCCTGATCGTCGAAGCCGGTGACCTGCTCGGGCTTGGCCGGCGGCGGCAGCGACAACCACTGCCGGGTCACCGCGTATCGATCCTTGAGCCCGGCCCAGCCGACGTCGCGCACCGGGACCCCGGCGACGCCGGCCAGGATCGCGGCGGCCGCCGGCGTGGTCAGGTCGCGCTTCTCGATCGAGACCCAGACGTGGTCGCCCTCGCCGGTGAGCTGGTAGGCGGGGAGCTCTTCGACCGCGAAGTCGTCGGCCGAGGTGCGGATCCGACCGCCGATGCCCGGCACCTCCGCGGTCAGAAATGGCAGCTCGATGGGCGACAGATCCGAGGACGACATCGAGGGCAGGAGTGTGGCACGGCCGCGCCGCAGGTCGAGCGCTGCGACCGTGTGTCCTGGCCCTGGCACAATCGCGCCGCTGCGGGGGATGATCCCTCATGGGCCTGGCTTGCTCGATCCGGTGGGTGCTCTTGGTGGCCCTGGCCACTGGCTGCGGTGGTCGCTACCGCGCTCGTGCCACTGCTGCGCCGGTGGCGGCCCCCGCGGTCGGCCCGGTGCTCGCGGTCGCCGCGGCGGCCCTGCCGTTCGCGATCGTCGACGGCCGCACCGGCCGGGCGGTGACGACCGACGACTTCTGGCGGCGGCTCGGCGAGGCCCGCGCGGTGTGTGTCGGCGAGGAGCACCCGAACCCGCATCACCACTGGGCCCAGCTCACCGTCGTCGACCACCTGGCGGTGGCCGGCAGCGGCCGCCGGCTCGCGCTCGGCCTCGAGATGGTGCAGCGCCCGTATCAGGGCGTGCTCGACGACTACGCGAGCCGCGCGATCGACGAGGCCGCGCTGCTGTCGCGCACCGGCTGGGCCGATCGCTGGGGCTACCCGTTCGCGCTGTACCGGCCGATGCTCGAGCTGGCCCGCACCCGGGGCCTGGCCCTGATCGCGCTCAACGCACCCCGCGAGCTCGTGAAGCGGGTCGCCCGCGCCGGGGTCGCCGCGCTCACCGCCGCCGAGCGCGCGCAGCTCCCAGCTCTGGTGCTCGACGACGTCCAGCACCGGGCCTGGTTCGACGGGGTGATGCGCCGCGCCGGCGACGATCGTGACAACCCGCACCACGCCGCGCCCGCGGCGGGCCCGCACCCCGGCGCGCCCCCGGCCGACCAGGTCTACGCGGCGCAGGTGGTCTGGGACGAGTCGATGGCCGAGCAGGCCCACGCCTGGCTGGCCGGCGGCGGCGACGCGATCGTGATCCTCGCCGGGACCGGTCACTGTCACGACAGCGCGATCGTCCGCCGGCTGCTCCGGCGCGGCGCAACCGCGGTCGTGTCGGTGCGGCCGATCCTCGACGACGGCGAGGGCAACGTGGCCGACGCCCTGGCCGAGGCCCACAACGACTACCTGTTCGTCATGACTCCACCGGGCTGACCGTTGTTCGACGGGACATTCCACCGGGTCCAGGCACCGGCCGGCGGGTAGGTCCGGCACCTCCTCTGCCGCACCACGCCGGCCGCTGTCACGCTTTGCCATCCTTGGCTGTCCCGGATCGGGGAGATTCACGGTCCCGGAGGCGTGACATCGCGTCCGGGCGTGACACCGCGCGGTCCCGGTGCGGTCCCGGGACGCGGTCTCGGCACCTTGGGTGCCTGGCGAAGTGCTGGCACGCCGGGTGCTTGAGCAATCTCACATGAGCAACTTCGTTGAGACCTGGAAGGCGATTGCGGGCGCGATGGATCGGTCGGAGCGGTGGTGCCGGTACATGGCGCAGCGGGCGGCGGATCCGCTGCCCGTGT
>JBKJLC010000134.1:0-48201 GCA_046597055.1 Kofleriaceae bacterium
GACCTTCACCTACGTGGTGGGCGCCGGCCAGGCGTCCACCGACCTCGACTACGACGCCACCACCGCGTTGAACCTGAGCGGAGGGACGATCAAGGACGGGCTCGGCAACAACGCGACCCTGGTGCTGCCCATCCCGGGCGCGCCCGGATCGCTCGGGGCCAACAAGGCGATCGTGATCGACGCGGTGCGCCCGGTGATCTCGACCATCACCGGGACCGCCGCCTTTGCCGCATCGACCAGCGCGTCGCTCTCGTATGCGGTCACCGACGTCCACCCGGGCGTCACCAGCTGCGCGCAGACGGTTGGCACCGGCACCCAGGGCAGCTGCACCAACACCGGTGTCAGCTACACCGGCCTCAGCCAGGGCGCGCACACCGTCACCATCACCCACACCGACACCGCCGGGAATACCGGCACCCAGACCTTCTCGTGGACGGTGGATACCGTCGCGCCGGTGGTCTCGGCGGTCAGCGGGCCGGCGTCGCCGTCGACCGCGACCGACGCCACGCTCCGCTACAGCGTCGTGGACGCGAACCCCAGCGCGACGTCGACCTGCTCGCAGACCGCGGGCACCGGCACGCAAACCTCCTGCACCAACACGTCGGCCACGTACACCGGCCTGAGCACCGGCACCCACACGATCCGCATTACGCACACCGACCGGGCCGGGAATGCTTCGGTCGCGGCGACCTACACGTGGACGGTGTGTCCGGAGACCACGGTCGCATTCACGACCGCCACCACCGGCACGACCTTCACCGTGCCGACCTGCGCCACCACGATGGACATCTACGCCTGGGGTGCCGGCGGTGGCGGCTCCGTCGACGCTGGCGGCGCCGGCGGCTTCGCGGGCGGACGGCTCGCGGTCAGTCCTGGCCAGACGTTCCAGATCGCGGTCGGCGGCGGCGGCGGCGCGAGCAACAACACCACCGGCGGCGCTGGAGGCACCGGCGGCGGCGGCACGGGCGCGCCCGCCACGGCCGGCTTCTCCGGCGGCGGCGGCGGTGGTTGGAGCGGCGTCTCCTCGGCGACCGGCTACGTGATCATCGCCGGCGGCGGCGGCGGCTCTGGCGGCGGATCACCTCTCGGACCCACCGGCGGCGGTGGCGGTGGAGGTGGGGCCGACGGCTTCGGCGGTGGCGATACCTTTGCCGGTGGCGGCGGTAGCCAGACCGCTGGCGGCAGCGGCGGCGTCCCGCATGTTGGCGCGCCCGGTACGGCCGGCGGGTCGCTCCAAGGCGGCAATGGCGGCGGTGGGCCCAGCCCCCCTCGTGGTGGTGGTGGCGGTGGTGGCGGCCTATTCGGCGGCGGCGGCGGCGCTGGCGGCTCTGGGTCGCGCGCACCCGCCGGCAACGGCGGCGGCGGCAGCGGCTTCTTTGCGACCTCGGTGACGAACGGCCGGACCGTGGCCGCCTCCAACCCGAATCCGGGCAATCCCAATAGCCCGTACGTGAGCCCCGCCGGGCGCGGGGGTGCCAGCAACCAGGCCGGCAACGCCGGGCTCGTGGTGCTGATCATTCGCTAGCCGGAACAAGCCGGAACAAGGATGATCCGCCGGCGGTCTCGCTTGCAGGAGCCGCCGGCCACTCAGCTCAGAAAAGGGTCCGCCCTGCTCAGTCAGTAGCAGACCAGGCTGTCCGGGAGCGCAGGCTCACGTCCCAGACCCAGCGGCGTCGGTGTGGTCTCGGTGCCGTCGCGCCAGATCCGCAGCCCGGCGGCGCCGACAGTGCCGTCGGTCGCGACCACGTAGCCACCCGGACACGCCGCGACGTCGCGGATCGCGCCGCTCTCCGGCGTGATCGGTGCGCTCACCGCGCCGGTCGCCAGGTCGATCGAGCGCAGGTGGCCGAACTCGTCGAACTGTGGCAGCTCGTAGCGCTGTACCGCCAGCCAGAGCTTGCCGCCGGTCGGCGCCGCGTCACCGGCGGCGACCGACCCGCCCAACGCGGCGTTGGTCGCGGCGCAGGCGCCCAAGGCCGGCGTGGCCCCGGTGCTGATCCGCTCGAGGCAACCGGTCGAGTAGTCACCAAAGGTCACCGTGGTGATGAGCAGATCGCCACCGAAGAAGCCGCCGGCCGGGGTGGCCACGAAGTGGCCGAACGGATTGGCGTGCCTGAGCGCGAACGAGTTGGGGAGCACGGTGTCGGTGGTCGCGTCGATCACCACGATGTAGCCACGTCCGCGCGGCGCCCACGGCATGACCGCGCGGTTCATGCGCTGACAGGCCACGAACACGCGGTTACCGACCGCGTAGGCGGTCGCGCAGTCCGGCATGCCGTCAGTGTCCATGGCGGCGGACTGCAGATCGATCCGGGTCGCGACCCGGGTGGTCCGATCGATCACGACCACGCCCTCGGTCTCGTAGGCCGGGATGTAGAGCTTGTTGCCGACCACCGCGACATCCTGCGGGTTCGTGCCCATGCCGGTCGAAAACTGGTCCACCAGCGCCAGGGGCTCGCCGCCGAGCACCGTGACGTTGTCGCCGCCCAATCGATTGATGATGAATGTCTCATCGCCGATGCGGCGAATCACCGTATCCCCACCGGCGACACCGGCCAGCGCGTTGGGCGTTACGGTGCCCGCGACGACGTCGACCCGCGTCAAGCTGCCGGTGGTGCCGCTGCCGCCGACGAACAGCGCGGTCGGCATGGGAGGGCCATCGGGCGCATCGGGCCCCGGTGCGGCGTCGGGGTTGACCGAGCCGTCGACCGAGGGCCCGAAATATTCGTCCTCACCGCAGGCGGCGGTGACGGCGAGGACAGATGCGGTGAGCGCGAGGACGCGTGACATGAGGACTCCTGGGGCAATGCTAACGAGACCAGTCGAGACGGAAATAGAGGGCCCGGCCCGGCAGCGGATAGCCGGCGGCGTCGGCCACCGCGCGCGGTACCGCGGTCAGGTCGGGCCGGGGCGGCGGGTCGAGCGCGACTCGCTCGATCCGGTTGTCGCGTAGGTTCTTGAGCTCGACGGCGACGGTGAAGCCGGCGCCCAGTTCGAGCTTGGCGCCGGTCCCGTACAGCCAGCGGGCCGGGACCTCGGCGAAGTTGGCATCGTCGAGGAAGCTCCCCGACGCGTACGACGCGTCGACGAACACCGCCGCCAGGTGGCCGCGAACGACGCGGGCCAGGTCGGTCCGCGCATAGAACGAATGGAGCGGCCGACCCGGCAGCCGCTTGCCGTCGAGGCTCTGCTGCGGCGTGTGCTGGCGGGCATCGAGCAGCGTGTAGTTGGTCGTCACCGTGAGCGCGCGGGCCAGCCGGCCACTGACCACCAGCTCGGTGCCACGCTGGGTTGCCTCACCGAGATTGGTGGGACGGGCGACGCCACCGCTGACGGTCACGAAGACGATCGCGTCCTTGGGATGCGCCCAGAACCCGGCGGCCTCGACGTATACGCGGTCGATCGGACCCCGACCGCGCGCAGGGGCCCAGACCAGGCCGGCGTCGGCGACCCAGCCGCGCTCGTTGCGCAGCCCGGGGTTGCCCACGATGAAGCCGCGGTCGCCGAACAGCTCGAGCGCGGTGGCGACCCGGGTGTAGCGCCCGCCGCTGGCCTTGAGCGCGAGATCCGACGTCACCAGCGCGCGGCCGCTCAGCCGCGGGCTGGCGAGCACGTCGGTGCGCGGCGCGGGATCGATCATGTTGCCCGCGTTGGCATCGATCAGGGGATTGCTGCGCAGCACCTCGACGCGCAGCGCCGGCTCGATCGCGACCCGGCCGCTCCAGCCGCCGAGGTCGTCCGCGATCGCCAGCGCCAGGCCGGTGCGCGAGCCGCGCGTGCGCAGCGACTCGGCCGCGACCTCGCGATCCCGGAAGTAGTCGGCGCGCACCTCGACGGCACCGGTCATCCGATGGCGACCGCGGGCCAGGGTCGCCGCCGCCTGCGCACCGCCGGCGACCGTCAGGTACCGCCGATCCTGCGCGGCCAGGCCAACCTCGTCGTCGGGATCCCGCCACGCCTGCGCCTCCACCGCCGCGTACGCGCCGGTGCGCACCACCAGGCCGTCGATCGCGGCTGGCTCGTCGAGCGTGATCGCGCCATCGGCGATGGCCCCGGTCGAGTCGAGCCGGCTCCGCGTGGCCTGGGACCAGGCCGACCCGGGCACGCCCTGGCGCTTGCCCAGGCCGCGCAGGCCGACCGCCCACCGGAGATCGCCGCGGCGGCCCGCGACCCGGGTGACGCCGTCGAGCTCGTCGTAGTCGTTGTTGGCGCGGGTCGAGACCCGGTCGTCGACCGCGATCAGGTTGGTGCCGCCGTCGTCGAAGTAGCGAAAGCCGCCGGTGGCCCCGGCGTAGCCGAGCTCGACCACGAACGCCGGGGCGCCGCCGGCCTCGGCGTCGCCCTCGCCGTAGCGCACGCGCGCGCTGCGGGCGCCGAACGAGCCGCCGCCCAGCGACACCCGCCAGCGCTCGCCGGCCGCCGACCGCCCGACCCGGGTGACCAGGTTGAGCGCGCCGCCGACGCCCGCGCCGCCGAGCTCGACCGGCACCCCGCCGCGATACAGCTCGATCTCGGAGAAGCCGTCGAGCTCGAACCGCGACAGATCGACCGTGGTGGTGCCGAGCCGCGACAGCGGGACGCCGTCGACCAGCACCTGGGTGTGGCCGGGCGCCGCGCCGCGCACGGCGATCGACGAGAAGCTCCCGAGCCCGCCCAGCGAGCGCGCCTCGGCGCCGACCGCCGCGCCCACCGCCTCGGCGACGCCGCGGGTCTCGCCGGCCCGCTCGTCGACGTGGATGACCGTCACGAACGCCGGGTTGGCCAGCGCCCGCCGGCGATCGCGGGCCGCGGGATCCTCGCCGACCAGGTCGCCGACCCCGCCGCGCGGCGCGATCGCGTCGATCACGATCACCTCGTCCGCGACCACGTCGGCCGCCGGCGCTGGCGTGGGCGCTGGCGCGGCCGCTGGCGCGGGCTGGGCGCGGGCGCTCCGCGCGCTCGCGAGCGCGATGACGAGCAGAGATATCGATCGGCGTTCCATGGTCACCCCGCGTGACGTGGCCCTTCGGCCAGGGGTGCTGGAACGGCTCGATCGAGCCGGGTCTCGCACCCGAAGGTCATGCGATGGGCCGGTCTCCTGACTCCCGATTCGTCCTACTTGCAGCGCCTTCCCGTTGCCGGTGGCTGGCCGTTGGCCGTGCTGGGTTCGTCCTCGGTCACAGTAGCGGGGGCTGTGCCGGATTCACACCGGCTTCCCGTTCACCCATCGTTGGCTGTTCGTCGTCAGATCTGTTCGCTGGCTCCTGTCGCTGGCGCATGGTGTAGATGCCGCTCCGGTGCGGTGTCAACGCTGAATGGCCAACCCGCGAGAACCACGGGGCTCGAACAACGGTTGACCGGTGGCGGGTCGGGCACGACCATCGCGCGATGTCCGCGAAGCGCCTCGTCATTCTGGTCGTCGCGGCGCTCGGTGGCACGGCCTGCTCGGGCGAGATTGACGGCGACGGCGACGACGACGACGCGCCGACCGACTCCGACGCGAGCCTGAGCACCGATGGCCCCGGCCCCACCGGCGAGACCGGCGGCCTGGAGGGCACGACCGCCGAGCACAACCGCATCCGGGCCGAGGTCGGGGTCGGCCCGCTGACCTGGGACCCGCAGCTCGCCGCGATCGCGCAAGCCTGGGTCAGCCAGTGCCGCGACACCCAGGCGCCGATCGGCCTCATCGATCACAACCCCGATCGCGGCGACACCTACCCGACCAGCGTCGGCGAGAACGTGTACGGCGCGGGCGGCCAGGGCGCGACCGGCGTGACCGCGACCCGCTCGTGGGAGGCCGAGTCGGACCGCCGTACTGACCGGCGGGCGGGTCACGGCTTGGTGATCGTGCGCTCCATGTCCATCACGCCGTCCGGGCCGTAGAACTGGCCGGTCATGCGCTTGCCGACCACCTCGACCAGCATGAAGCCGACCTCCTGGTCGTCCTGGTAGTGGACCGCGTTGCCGCGGTCGCGCAGGGCGGTCACCTTGGCGCCGGCGCCGGTGACGATCATCTCGGCGCCGCACAGCGCCTCGTTCTCGTCGAGCCACTGGCGGGTGTGGTCGTGCCCCGAGAAGTAGACGTCGGCGGTCCCGCACACGACGTCATCGAACCAGCTCTTGAGCTCGCCGCCGCCGATCACCGGCAGCGGGTTCGGGATGGTCACGCCGGCGAGCTCGGGCGCGTCGTAGTTGCCGGCGTTGCCGTGGCTGCCGTTGGAGCGGTAGGGATGGTGGCCGGCGACGAACGTCCAGTCAGTGCCGGCGATGTCGGCGAGCGCCGACGGATACCAGGCGCGCTGGTCGCCATGCTGGGTGTTGCTCCACAGGATGGAGTTGGTATCGAGCATGATGAAGCCGACGTTGCCGTGCTTCATCGAGTAGTGGGTCGCGGGCATCTCCCACTTGTCGGAGATCGCCGTGTACATCACCTCGACCGGGCCCTGGTCGAACTCGTTGCCGAGCCCGGGCACGTCGAACAGCAAGTTGCCGCCGTAGTCATGGTTGCCGAGCACCGCGTAGAACGGAAAGCTCAGGTTGGCGTAGGGCTGCTCGAACTTGGTCTGGAACAGGGGATCGTCGACCGTGGTCGCGCCGCGATCGTAGATGTTGTCGCCGAGCAGGATGGCGAAGTCGCAGCCACCGGCCCGCTCGCAGACCGTCTTCATCGCCGCGGCCACCGCGTACTGCTCGGGGTTGCCCTCGCCGGTATCGCCGATCGCGATGAACCGCACCGGGCGCGGCGGGGCGGCGTCGGGCGGCAGGCCACCACCAGCATCCTCGCCACCACTGTCGTCGTCCCCGACGTCGTCGTCGCCGCCGCCGGAAACGTTGCCCCCGCAGCCAGCTGCCAGTCCGAGCGTGAACACCAGCGAGACCCTGCTCCGACGCATCATGCCGGGACGGTAGTGCGCGTCATGGCGATCTGGCCAGACCAATTTGCACGATCGGCACCCGATTTGCGCTTGGTAGGCCCGCTCACAACTTCATGAGCGACCGGACCGTGTCCAGCACCTGGCGCAGCCGCATCGGCTTCTCGATGAAGACGTTGGCGCCGGCCGCGAGCGCGGCCTGCCGCGCCCCCTCGCCGCCGGCCGACATCGCGATCACCGGCAGGTCGGTGAGGCCGAGGTCGTCGCGCAGCGTCTCGATCACGTGGGCACCGTCGATGATCGGCAGGTAGATGTCGATGAGCAGCGCGTCGAACGGCTCGGTCCGCAGGAGCTGCAGGGCGTCGCGGCCGTTGGTCGCCGCGCGCACGCTGTACGCGAGCCCGCCGCCGCGCCGGTTGGCATGGCCCATCCCGTTGAGGATGAACGACGCCACGTGCGGGTTGTCCTCGACCACCAGCACCCGCACCAGCCGCGCGACCGTGCGGGGATCGCGACTACGGATGCGCTCGATCACCTCCGCCAGCCGCTGTCGGCCCTCGCCCTCCAGGAACTCGATGCCCACGCCTGGATCCTCGCCACCGCGCGACCAGCGCGAGATCCCGTCGATGTGGATCGGCTCGAGCAGCCCGGGGAACGACAGCGACAGGCGCACCACGGAGCCGGCCGGCAGCTCACGCGTGGTCGCGACAAACGTGCCGCCGGTCGAGAGGTTGTCGGTCCAGTCGCCGATGAGCTCGTCGGCCGCCTCGTACTCGACGATCAGGGTCACGTCGGCGCGCAGATTGCGACGCTTCTCGGCGTCGGGTCGGGGATCGTCGGCCGGCGGGGGTTCGTCTGAGGGAGCCAACGGGGTCTCGCGCAAGTTTCCCCTGCCCCACCCCTCCAGCGCAACCGGAGAGCCGATTGCACCGCGCGCGCCAGGGTACCAGGAGACCGTACGCCATAGCTCCCCGGAAGAAGGCAGACCTCGCGCCTGACTCGTGACCCCGGACCCCGGCGTCATTGTTGACCGCTCGCTCCGCTCGCTGGGGGCTAGCTCGCGGTCGGGAGCTCGATCGTGAAGGTGGTGCCGGTGCCGGCCGACGAGGCGATCTGGATCGCGCCGCTGTGGTCCTTCACGATCTGATGAGTCACCGCGAGCCCGAGGCCGGTGCCGCCTTCCTTGGTCGACACGAACGGGTCGAACAGCCGCTCGCGCAGCTCGGTGGGTATGCCAGGCCCGTCGTCGACCACGTCGATCATGACGCGGGTCTCGGTGCCGCGGGTCCGCATCCAGACATGGCCGCCACCCTTGCTGGCGACCGCCTCGGCGGCGTTGCGCACCAGGTTGAGCAGGGCCTGCCGGATCTGCGCCTCGTCCATCATCGCGTTCGGCACCCCGTCGGCGTGCTCGACGGCGAGGATCACCTGGCGGGTGGCGAGGTCGTCGCGCACGAACCGGGCGAGATCATCGACCAGCGCGCCGGCCGAGCTCGCGGCCAGCCGGGGCTTGGGCAGCCGGGCCAGCGACAGGTACTCCTCGGTGATCGCGGTCAGCCGATCCACCTCGCGCGTGATGGCGCGACAGATCGAACGCGCCTCCTCGCCGGCGCCGCCGGCCAGCTCGCCCAGCTCCTCCTCGAGCAGCTCGGCGTTGAGGCCGATCGACGACAGCGGGTTGCGGACCTCGTGGGTGATCATCGCGGCCATCTTGCCGACCGCGGCCAGCCGCTCCGAGCGCACCAGCTCGCGCTCGCGCTCCTCGACCGCGAGGCCCATCGCGTTGAACTCGCGCGCCAGGTCGGCGACCTCGGCCGGACCCCGCTCCTCGATCCGGCTGGCGTAGTCGCCGGCCGCGACCAGCCGCGCCGCGGTGCGCAGCCGGACCAGCGGCCGCAGCGACACCGTCACCCACGCGGTCACCATCAGCCCGGCCAGCACCGCGATCACGCCCATGGCGCCGGTGAAGACGCGCAGCCGCTGCGCGTTGTACTCGAGGTTCAGCGCGATCTTCTCGGTCCGGTGGCGCAGGCCATCGGCGAGGTCGCGCATCGCCCCGAGCAGCCGGGCCTCGCCCTCGAGCAGCTGCTCGCGCGCGCGCACCGCGGCCTGCAGCGGCTCGGGCGCGACCAGCGGCGGATCGGCCTTGATCATCCGGTTGATCGGCGGCACCGCGAGCAGGGTCGTGTAGACCGGCTCGAGCTGCGCGATCGTGCGGCGCATGCCGATGCAGCGCTCGAGGTAGCGCGCGGCTGCGTCGCCATGGTTGCGCGGCAGCTCGTGCATGCTCTCGAGCGTCGCGATCACGCGATCGAGCAGGTCGTCGCGGCTGTCGCGGATGCGGTGCAGGCGGCGCACGACCATGGTCGGGGTCGCCTCGTCCGGCAGCTCGTCGTGCAGGTAGGCGTGGAGCATCACCTGCTGGCCGGACAGGTCCTTGGCCGCGATCGTGAGCCTGAGATAGCCGGTCCGGATGACCTCGATCTCGGCCCTGAGGTCGTTCATGTACGCAACGATCCAGATCATGGTCGCGCCGAACGTCAGGATCAGCAGCGCGAACCCCACCAGGATCCGGGCCGACAACGTCCGCAAAAACGCCGGAACCACGCGGGGAGGCTACCATCAGGGCTGGCGGCCGCCGGGGATGCGGCCCGCGCGACGCGGCATCGGTCGGCACCCGCCAAGCAAACGTGACGCCAGCACATTCCCGAGTGGCGCTCGCTGTGTATACTCGCCAGTCGGAAGTTGGAGGCACCATCCATGAAGCGCGCGCTGGTCCTCGTCGTCTCGTTTGTCTGCCTCGTCACGACCGGCGTCCTCGCGGGAGCGGCCGAGGCCAAGCCCACGGTTGCCATCCTCGGTCTCGAGGTGGTCGACGACGGCACTGGTATCGACTCCAAGGCCACCCAGTTCGCCGAGGCGATGACCGAGGCGCTGCGCCAGCGGGCGCGGGCCGGCTCCGGTCCGTTCGCGCCCGCCGCGGGGGCGAGCGACAAGAACCTGATCGAGATGAAGCTGCTCTCGGGCTGCGACAACGAAGCGACCGCCTGCATGGCGGCCATCGGCGCCGAGCTGGCGGCCGATCGGCTGCTCTACGGGAAGATCGAAAAGCGCCCCAACGGCTTCCAGGTCTCGCTCAAGCTGCTGAATGTCGAGACGAAATCGGCCGAGCGCTCGACCAGCGAGGTCGTGCCGTACAACGAGGCGGCCGGGACCGCGCTGAGCGGCTGGGGCAAGAAGCTGTACGCCAAGATCACGGGCGCCTCCAATCAGGGCGCGCTGATCGTCAAGGCCAACGTCGACCGCGCCACCGTCTACCTCGACAAGGACGTCAAGGGCACGATCGTCGGCGGCACCGTGCGCATCGAGGGCCTGGCGGCTGGCGACTACAAGCTGATGGTCGAGGCCGAGTGCTACCTGCGCACCGAGCAGAAGGTCATCATCGAGGGTGGCAAGGATACCTCGGAGAAGATCGAGCTCGAGCGCAACATGCTCGGCGCGTGCGCGACCGGCACCGGCAAGGGCACTGGCGCCATCGGCACCGGCGGCACTGGCCCCGGCGAGACGGGCGGCACCGGCGGCGGCAGCCGCGACGACCGCCGCATCATCACCGGCGACGTGTCGGGCGAAGAGCGGCCCGGCGGCAGTGCCCGCGCGCTGTTCTGGACCAGCACCGCGGTCGCGGCGCTTGGCGCTGGTGCCTGGGCCTACGGCTACACCGAGATCAAGGCCAACGAGGACGGCTGCCCGGTCGGTTCCGGCAGCGACTCCACCGACCCCGAGTGCAAGGCCGGCTTCCGCGGCAAGACCTTCACCCAGATCGGCATCCCGGTGACCGTCGCCGCCGGCGCGGCCGCCGCGTACTTCTTCTACAGCGGCTACATCGCCTCCAAGAAGACCGAGCGCCCGGTCGCCGTGCGCCGCCGCGGCCGCAACATGCTGGTCGCCCCGACCGTCTCGGCCACCCAGGTCGGCGGCGTCGTCCAGATCGAGTTCTGAGCCTCCGGCCCTCGTCGGCCGCAGCGCACACGTCCGTTCGCCCTCGTGGGATTGATCGGAGCGAGCTCGGTCGCCCGCGAAGCATTCCTCCGTTCGTCCTGAGCCGCGCACCCGCGGGGTGCGCGAGTCGAAGGACGCCCTCGGCGCCGGGTCAGCGGGTGGCGGTCGGCACGACCCGCACGATCACTGACTTGCTGGTCGGCGTGTTGCTCTTCGCGGCCACGCTGTCGAGCGGGACCAGCGGGTTGGCCTCGGGGAAGTAGGTCGCGCAGTTGCCGCGCGGCACCCGGTACGGCACGACGATGAACCGCAGCGCCAGCCGCTCCTCGCCGCGCCATTCACCGATCAGGTCCACGACCTGGCGGGCGACCAGCCCCAGCGCGGCGATGTCGTCGGCGTTCATCAGCACGACCCGCCGTTCGCCGGTGATGCCGCGGTAGCGGTCGTCGAGCCCGTAGACGGTGGTGTTGTACTGGTCGTGGCTGCGGATGGTCATCATGCGCAGCCGACCCGGCGGCAGCCGCAGATCCGGTGCATGGTTGACGACCAGCCGGGCCTTGCCCCCGCCGACCCCGGCCCAGTCGCGCTCGCGCGCCGCGTTGCGCAGGACGAACCCGCGCGGCGTGCGCACCCGCCGGTTGAAGTCGTCGAAGCCCGGCACCACCGCCTCGATCAGCTCGCGCGTCCGATCGTAGTCGGCCACCAGCGCGTCCCACGGCAGCACCTCGCCGCACAGCGCGCGGCCCAGCCCCGCCACGATCGCCGGCTCCGAGCGCAGCTGCGGGCTGGCCGGATACAGCGACCCCTGCGAGCGATGCACGACGCTCATCGAGTCCTCGACCGTCACGAACTGCGGCCCGCTCGCCTGCACGTCGAGCTCGGAGCGGCCCAGGCACGGCAGCAGCAGCGCGACCCGGCCCGGGTGCAGGTGGGTGCGGTTGAGCTTGGTCGCGACCGAGGCGGTGAACGCGCAGCCGTCGAGGCCGGCCGCGGTCACCGCGCTGTCGGGGGTCGCCGCCGCCAGGTTCCCGCCGAGCGCGAACAGCGCGGTGAGCCGCCCGTCGCGCATCGCCCGGATGCTGTCGACCGTGTCGAGCCCGCCGCCGCGGGGCGCGACGAACCCACGCTGGCCGAAGACGCGGTCGAGCGCGTCGAGGAAGCCGGGCTTGGGCCGGGCGGTGATGCCCATCGTGCGGTCGCCCTGCACGTTCGAGTGTCCGCGCACCGGACAGAACCCCGCGCCCGGGCGGCCCACGTTGCCGCGCAGCAGCATGAGGTTGACGATCTCCTGGATCATCGGCACCGCGTGGGCGTGCTGGGTCAGCCCCATCGCCCAGCATGCGATCACCCGCTCGGCCCGGACGTAGAGGTCGGCGATCCGGCGCATGGTGGCGACCGGTACCCCGGCGCCAACCTCGAGCTCGGCCCAGTCGAGCCCGTGCGCGTGGGCCGCGAACGCCGCGAAGCCCGCGGTGTGCTCGGCGAGGAAGCCGTGGTCGAGCACGGTCCCGGGCCGGGCTGCCTCGGCCTCGAGCACCGCCTTGGCCACGCCCTGCAGGAACGCCAGGTCACCGCCGATCTGCACCGCCACGTGCTCGCGGGCGAGCGCGACCCCGCCGCCGATCAGATCGAGCGGCTTCTGCGGATGGGCGAAGCGGATCAACCCGGGCTCGGCCAGCGGGTTGACCGCGACGATCACCGCGCCGCGCGCCGCCGCCGCGCGCAGGGTCGTCAGCATCCGCGGATGGTTGGTCCCCGGGTTCTGGCCGAGCACGAGGATCAGGTCGGCCTGGTCGAAGTCGTCGAGCTGGACGGTGCCCTTGCCGACCCCGATCGTCTCGGACATCGCGACGCCGCTCGACTCGTGGCACAGGTTGGCGCAGTCGGGGAGGTGGTTGGTGCCGAACCAGCGCGCGACCAGCTGGTACAGGAACGCGGCCTCGTTCGAGGTCCGCCCCGACGTGTAGAACGCCGAGCGGTCGGGGCCGGCTGCGCGTAGCTCGGCACCGGCCAGCGCGAACGCCTCATCCCATCCGATCGGCCGGTAATGACGGTCGCCGCCCCGCAACACCATCGGCTCGGTCAGCCGGCCCAGCTGGCCCAGCTCGAACTCGGTCAGCGTGCGCAGGTCATCGACCGAGCGCTCGGCGAACCGGGCGGGCGTGGCCCGCGCCAGCGTCGCCTCCTCGGTGACTGCCTTGGCGCCGTTCTCGCAGAACTCAAAGCGGCTCCGGTGCTCGGGGTCGGGCCACGCACAGCCAGGACAGTCGAAGCCGTCAGGCTGGTTGATCGCGAGCAGCGCCTTGGCCCCGCGCGCGAAGCCGGTGTCGCGCCGCATGAACCGCACCGCCGCGGTCACCGCGCCGAGCCCGCCGGCGGCCTGCGCCGGCTCGACCACGTCGATCGCGGCCAGCTCGCGCGGTCGCTCGTCGTCGGTCGGCGGGCCCATGCGCGGCACCTTACCCGATCCAGCCCCGGCCGAGCCGACCGCCCCCGCGCCCCGCACCCGCCCGGTCGCCCGCGTCAGGACTGATCGACGCGCCGGAGCTCGAGGTGGACGTTGTTGAAGTCGGGATCGTCCAGCTCGCCGGCCAGGAAGCAGCGCCAGTCGCCCGGCAACGCGTCCATGCGAATCGGCTGACCATCGCCCACGATCGCACCCGCCGCGAACATGCCGACGAATCGCTGGCACAGCTCGGTTGCGGCCGGCATCAGCTCGGTCGGCACCCGATGGATGCTGAGATCGGGCCGGCCGAACAGCCGCATGCCGCGGGTGTGGAGCCAGGCGTGGTGCGGATCGCCGTCCTCGCTGACCAGGATCGAGATGTGGCGTCCGGCCTCGGGCTGGGCCGGCGCGAACACCTGCTCGCGCCAGCGCGCCGGCGTCCACCAGGTCAGCAGCTGCGGGTCGAACACCGCGAGGGCACCGCCCTCGAGCATCGCGGTGCACAGCCCGATCACGTCACGCAGGTAGTCGAGGCTGGCAGCGTCCTGCACCTCGCCGCGGATCATCATCGCGTGGGGCGCGTCGGCCAGGGCCTGGACGGTCTCGGCCGCGAGGTCGTGCACGAACACGCCGTCGAGCCCGAACCCGAAGAACGACGGATCCTGGTCGCGAGTCACCACCCGCACGTCGAGCCCCGCCGGCACCCCGGCAAAGCGGTGCGCGGTCCGCGACACCGGCGGCACCGCCGCGAAGTCGCCATGCAGCTTGTAGAAGACGAACGGTTGACCGCCACCGTCACGGTAGAGCGGTCGCGGCCAGGACGGGAGCGGCGGCGTCATCGGCACCGGAAGCTCGGCTCAGTGTTTCTTCCAGCCCGGCTTCTTGCGCGCGGTCGCCTTGCGCGGCGCCGGCGGGATGATGCGCAGGCCGAGCTCGCTGACGTCGACCTTGCCGAGCGCGGCCAGGTCGCCGCGCCGGGTCGTGTTGATCGTCGGATACTCGCCGCGCGACGTCTCCAGCAGCCCCGCGCCCTCGAGCGTGCGCATCAGGTCCATCAGGTCCTTCTGCGGCCATCCCCGCAGGCACCCTCGGTCGGGCAGGTCCTCGAAGCGCGGATCGTCGTCGGAGCCATTGGCGAGCGCGACGATCCGGGTCCGCCCGAACCGGCCGTGCATGCCGCCGACCAGCAGGAGCAGGCGCTCGATGCCGCGCTTGGTCTCGGCCGCCATCCCGACCTGGCCGTGGGCGACCGCCTCACACGCGTCGCACGAACCGCACTTGCGACCGGGGTTGGCCCACTCGACGTCGCCGAAGTACGACAGGATCTGCTGGCGACGGCAGCTCGACGACCACGCGTAGTCGCAGATCTTCTTGAGCTTGCTGCGCTCGGCCTCGGCCCGGCGCGTGATCGCCTCGACGTCGAGCGCCGGATAGGCGCCGGGATCGGGTCGCACGGCCTTCCACCCCTCACCGTCCTGCCCGAGCAGGCCGTGGCGCTCGAGGATGCGGACCGCCGTGCTGATCGTCGACGCGTGCGGCTCGCCCGGCAGGTGGGCGCCGACCCGATCCTCGATCGTGCCCATGCCGAGCTCGGGCTGCTCGCGCAACAGCCGCCACAGCCCGCGCAGCACCTCCGCCGACGGGTACGACGCATCGATCAAGAAGTCTTGCAGGCGCACGTCGCCGGCGCCGAACAGCAGCACGCACCGGGTCGGCCGGCCGTCGCGCCCGCCGCGCCCGCACTCCTGGTAGTACGCCTCGGGGCTGCGCGGGATGTCGGCATGCACGACCACCCGGATGTCGGCCTTGTCGATGCCCATGCCGAACGCGTTCGTCGCGACGATGGCGTCGAGCTTGCCGGCCATGAACGTGTCCTGGGCGTCGTCGCGCGCCTTGTCGTCGAGGCCAGCGTGATAGACGCGCACCCGCATGCCGGCGCGGGCCAGCGACTCGCTGTACTTCTCGGCGTTCTTGCGGGTCGCCGCGTAGACCAGCGCCACGCCGCCGTCGCGCGTGCGCGCGAGCTGGATGATCCGCTGGGTCTTCTCGTCGACGCCGCGGACCCGCTCGACCGCGTAGTGCAGGTTGGGCCGATCGAACCCGCGCACGTGCACCCGCGGGTCGGTCATCGACAGCTGGTCGGCGATGTCGATCCGCACCTCGGGCGTGGCGGTGGCGGTGAACGCGGCGATCCGCGGCGGCCGCAGCTCGCGGACCGCGTCGCTCAGCCGCCGGTAGTCGGGCCGGAAGTCGTGGCCCCACTCGCTGATGCAGTGGGCCTCGTCGATCGCGATCAGCGCCAGCCGATCACCGATCACCCGCAACGCATCGAGGAACCGCGGACTCTTGAAGCGCTCGGGCGCCACGTAGACCAGCGTGAACACCCCGTTGCGCATGCCATCGAGGATCTCGCGCTGCTGGTCGGGCGAGGCTGCGCTGGTGAGCGCTGCCGCCGACACGCCGCGGGCGGTCAGCGCGTCGACCTGGTCCTTCATGAGCGCGATCAGCGGCGAGACCACCAGGGTCACGCCGCCACGTTCGCCCAGCAGGATCGCCGGCAGCTGGTAACAGAGGGACTTGCCGGCACCGGTCGGCATGACCGCGACCACCGGCCGACCCTCGAGGATATCGGCGATGATGTCGCCCTGGCCGGGACGAAGCCCGTCGAAGCCGAACACGTCGGCGAGCAGGCGCTCGAGGGCGCCGCGCTCGGGAGCCGCACCGCTCTCACGTGCATTGGCCAGGATCACATCGTCACCAGCCGCGCACACTATCACCGCCATCTGACCCGCCGTACCGGACGGCGGCGAGGCCGCGTCACGACCCGCCATACCCCGGCATGTCGATCCGCCACCGGCCGCCGACCCGCACCAGCTCGAGCTGGGCGCGTCCGGCCGCGCCGGCGACCTCGACCACCGCACGATCACCGCGCTGCGAGACCAGCCGGATGTCGGTCGGCGGCGGCACGTCGTCGGACGAGCCGATGCTGATCAGGTCGAGCGCCTCGTAGCGCGTGCTCGAGCCGACCAGGTCGGTCGACTTCTGCGCCTCGCTCTCGATCGCCTGCTGGGTCGCGGGCGACAGCAGCTGCCACACCGCGCGGCGATCGCCTGCGCGGGCGGCCTGCACGAAGCTGCGCACCGCAGCTTCGGGGCCCGGCGTGGTGACGCCGCAGCCGCGGCCGACCACCGCGACCGCCAGGGCGATCGCCGCGATCGCGCTCGCCGCGCCAGCCAGGGCGCGCCGCCGCGAGGTCAGGGCTAGCGCCACAGGCCTGCCCGGTGGCGGGCGAGGGGCGGGTGGCCGGGGCGGTCCTGGTCTTGCATTTTCCTCCCATCACGAACGGCCCGAAAGTAGTTGCCCACGGTGAGCTCACCCGCGGGCTGGATCCCGGAAAAGACCGTTTTCATGGGGCGTTCTGTGTACTTGTCGACCCGAGCAGCGTCAACTAGACTTTGAATCCCTCGCGGTCAGACACCGTCGAAGGGACGAACGGAGGAAATGTTATGCGTATGCGCCGCCTTGCTCAGATGTTTGGTCTCGCAGCCTTGGGCTTTGCGACCCAAGCGTGTGTCGTTCGCGACGCAGCGCCTGTGAACGCCGGTTACGGGTACTCCAGCTCGGCCCAGGTGTCGGGTGGAATCTACGTCGGCGAGCCCTCTCCCTACTACGCCAGCACGCTCCCCCCGGCGCCGCTCTACGAGTCGATGAGCTCGTCGCCCGGGTACGGCCACGTCTGGATCGACGGGTACTGGCACTGGGACGGCGGCCAGTGGCAGTGGATGTCGGGCCGCTGGGTGCCCGAGCAGACCGGCTACTACTACGTCCAGCCGTACTACGACACCAGCTACGACGGGCGCGTCGGCTACTACCCAGGCTACTGGGAGCACCCCGACCGGCTGCCGCAGCGCGCGCAAGTCCGCGATCATCGCGACGGCCGGCCCCCGGTGGTCGTCCGTCCGCCGCCGGTCCGTGACCAGTATCCGCAGGGCGGCGACCGCCCCCCGCGCGGGAATTACCCGCCGCCCAGCCACGGTGGCAACCAGCCTCCGGTGATCCAGCCACCCCGTGGGAACTACCCGCGCCCGAACCAGGGGAACTACCCACCGCCGGTCGTCCAGCAGCCGCCGCGGCCGCAGACCCCGGTCTACGACCCGCCGCCGGTCTACCAGCCGCCGCCGCGCCACCAGGACCAGCCGCGCCCGCCGGTGCAGCAGCCGCCGGTCTATCAGCCCCCGCCGCGCCACAACGACCAGCCGCGGCCCCCGGTCGGTACCCCGCCGGTCTACCAGCCCCCGCCGCGCCACAACGACCAGCCGCGCCCGCCGGTGCAGCAGCCGCCGCGCCAGGACGACCAGCCCCGGCCGCCCCAGGTCCCGCCTCGCCACAACGACCAACCCCGGCCGCCCGTGGTCCAGCCGCAGCCGCCGTCGGGCCCGACCACGCCGATCCGCCACCCGGAGCCCAGACCTGATCGCGCGGAGAACCCGCGTGGGCCAGCGGCGCCTTCGGCTCCCCCGCCCCGGGGCTCGGGCAAGCCGCCGCGGGCCGCCCCGCCCTCGGTCACCCCACCGTCGTCCGGGATGCCGCGCCCGGGCGTACCGCCGGTTCGCCGCCAGCGCTGAGCGACACCCACATGTAAGCCAAGCGGCGCCCCTCCGGGCGCCGTTCGCATTTTCGGGCGGCCAGCGTGCCCGGCGAGCCCGGGGGGCCCGGGGGTGTGAGTTTTCACACCGCGGCCGCGAACGGCCGGCTACGGCCTGCGGCTGCGCATCGTTCGCAGCCCTGCTCAGACCGCGCGGTGCGAAGCGGGCGCCCAGGCACCCGTGCCATCGGTCGGCCGGGTCCCGAGCCCGCGCCCGGGACGGCGCGGCGCCGGCTCGCTTGGCTCAGGTTGCTTCGAGGTCGCCGCCCTTGAGGCCGTGGCGCTTGAGCAGCTCGCGAAGGTGGTACCGCGTCAGGCCGGCCTCGTGCGCCGACCGGGTGATGTTGCCGTCGTTCCGCGTCAGCAGGGCCTCGAGGTAGGCCGACTCGAAGGCGTCGACCACGGTCTGCTTGGCCTGCTTGAAGCCCAGGCCGGGCTTGAGGAGGGCCGCGTCGAAGATCGCGGGCCCGCCGCCGGTGGGCATCTCGACGCCGGCCTGCTTGGCGGCCGCGCGCTGGGCCGCGACCGCGCCGGCCTTGGCCAGATCGTGGCTGGCCGACACGCTCGGCCCCATCTCACGGCCGAAGACGAGGTCGGCGCGCGTGATCACCGGGCCATCCGACAGGGCGGCGGCGCGCTCGACCACGTTGCGCATCTCGCGGACGTTGCCCGGCCACGAGTGGCCGATCATGGCCACCATCGCATCGGGGCCGAACGTCATCTGCATGCCGCGGCGGCCGGCGATGTCGCGCAGGAAGTGGTTGGCGAGCGAAGCCACGTCCTCGCGGCGCTCGCGCATGGGCGGCAGCTCGACGTGGACGACGCTGAGCCGGAAGTACAGGTCCTCGCGGAAGTGGCCGCGGTTGACCTCCTCGCGCAGGTCGCGGTTGGTGGCAGCCAGGACCCGGACGTCGACCTTGGTGGTGCGGTCGCCACCGACCCGCTTGATCTCGCGCTGCTCGAGCACGCGCAGCAGCTTGGGCTGCAGCGTGATGTCGAGCTCGCCGATCTCGTCGAGGAAGATCGTGCCGCCGTTGGCCTGCTCGAAGCAGCCGACGTGCTGCCCGATCGCGCCGGTGAAGCTGCCCTTCTCGTGGCCGAACAGGGTCGACTCGATCAGGTCCCTGGGGATCGAGCCGCAGTCGAGCACGACGAACGGCTTGTTCTTGCGGGCGCTGGTGTTGTGGACCGCGCGCGCGACCATCTCCTTGCCGGTGCCGGTCTCGCCGGTGATCATCACCGTCAGGTCGCTCGGGGCGACCTTCTCGAGCTGCGCGAAGATCTCGCGCATCGACGCCGACCCGCCGATGATCGCGTCGAAGCGGTCGCGCTTGGACAGCTCGATCTCGACCACGTCGGTGGTCGACTGGAACTGGATCGAGGTGTGGCCGATCCGGAACACCGTGCCCGGCCGCAGGTAGACCTCGCGGACCCGGAGGTCGCCGACGTACACGCCGTTGCGCGAGTTGAGATCGCGGAGCCGGTAGCCGTCGTCGCGGGCGGCGATCTCGAAGTGGGTGCCCGACACCGCCTTGTCGGCGAGCTCGAGGTCGCTGATGATGCTGCGGCCGCCGGTCACCCGCGGCTTGATGATCTCGAGCTCCTTGCCCTGATCAGCCCCGGACACCACCACCAGCTTGCCCTTGCGCAGCCGGCGGACGGTCGCCCACTCGCCCTCGAACAGCGTGGTCAGTCCGGAGCCTTCGAACCCCGCGTTGGCGTCGTCGACTTGCTCCATCGCGGCGCACCGTATCACGACGCGGTGCCCGGCCGGCCGCGCCGGCCCCGATGCCGCACGGCGATGCGGGCCACGCGCTCCACCCCTCGGGGTGAACGAGCCAGCGCAGCCCAGAACCCGCCGCAAGACCGGTGGCCCCGAGCACGCACCGCGGACCGCGCGCTGCGCTCGCGGCTAGTTGAGCCAGCGCTCGTCGGTCTTGCCGCGGCGCGGCTTGTTGGCCGTGGCCGTCGGTGGCGGCACGACCGCGAGGTGCGCGCGCGCGCGCGCGTACCGCCAGCGCCGGTAGGTCGCGATCGGATCGAGCTTCCCGGAGCTGAGCCCGGCAGCGATCAGCATCGCGGCCGCCATCGCGGCGCCCTCCTCCCAGGCCTGGCCGATCACGACGAACAGCGTGACCAGCCCGATCATCCCGTACATGAACTGGCGGCCGGTCATCGGAAGGACCCCGAAGAACTGGATCGGCTGGCGGGCGTAGAGGATGCCGAAGGCGATCGCGGAGGCGAACAGGGTCGGGTCCAGGCCGAGGATCGGCACGTCGCGACCGGTGACGAGACCGAACAGCGTGCCGGCCACGGTGCCCGAGATCGCGGTCGCGGCGACGAACATCGCGAAGCGCCGCGGCCCCCACCAGCGCTCGAGCGCCGGCAGCATCATCCAGATCATCATCCCCTCGAACACCAGCGTCAGCAGCCGGACCTCGAGGAACACGCCGGTGATCAGCGTCCAGACCTTGCCCTCGCGCCAGACGCTGGTCGGCGTGGGCACCAGCCACTCCACCATCCGCGCCTGGGCAGCATCGCCGGACATCGCAAATACCAGCGACAACCCGACCAGCGCGAACAGAAGCACCAGCGCCACCTTCGTGATGCGAAGCTGGCTCTTGTCGAAGTGCTGGAAGACCGTGCGGCGCACGCCTCTACGGTAGCAGACCGAAGCGCCCTCGGCGCACGCTGTTGCGCAGGCGCCCAGCCCACCCGGTATCCGCCCCCACGCGCACGGTCACCAGTTCTGATCGATGTTCACGGGTCCGACGTCCTGGTACTTGTTGCCGTAGTCCAGCCGGCCGGCCTGTGCGGGGGCGATCGGGTTCCCATTGGCGATCGACTGCCGGCTCCTGTTGAGCAGCGCGACCGAGATCGCGTAGGCCGGGCTGGAGCCGCCCAGCCCGGCCGGGAGCGGCCGCGTCACGGCGGTGCTGGGGGCGAGGCCGGCCTCGCAGTCCACCAACGTCTCGAAGGCTGCGCCACCGCCATCCGTGAGGAGGATCGAGACGCCGTCCTCGCCGGCGATCGTCGAGCAGGGCACCGGCCCGGCGCTGCCCGGCGGCCGCAGGTTCCAGCTGAGCCGGTAGAAGCCGTGGTCGACGAAGATGTCGTACGTCGGCACCGCCGTGGTGAGGCCGCGCTGCACGTCGACCACCTGGCTGGTGGACTCGGCGAAGCGGGTGACCACCGCGTCGTCAGCCAGGCGCACCCAGATCGTGTAGCGACCGGCCGGTAGCTCCTGCACGAGGGAGCCCTGGTTGCAGGGAACCCGGTCCTCGAACGGCGGTGTCGCGGCCCCATCGGGCTGCGCGTAGATGACCGCCGAGGTCGCCCCCGCGGGGCACGCCGCCGCGACGGCGCGCCCGGTGGCATCGGCGGTCAGCGTCGACCACGTCAGCGCTGCGGTGCCGAGGAGCTCCGGCGAGGCATCGACGACCGAGCCATCGATGGCAACCTCGGGCAACTCGGGCAGTTCGGGGAACGAGCACGCGCTCAACGTCGCGATCGTCATCACCGCGAGTGCGGCCTGCGCAGTACGGCCTCGTCCATCGTTCATCACGCGCCGACGATGACACGGACCGGCGGCCATCGGCCATCGAGGTGTGAGGATCGATTGCAGCGGTCCGGCGGGGCCGAAAATGCGGGCGGCGCCGGACCGCCAGCGCCGCTCGTGTCGTGCCGCGGGACGCGGGCTCAGCCCGAGATCACTGCCAGTTCTGGTTGATCTCGACGACGCCGAGAGCGACGTACTGGTTGCCGTACTCGAGCGGACCCGACTCCTGCGGCGTGATCGTCGGGGCGTCGCCGATCACTGCGTCCTGCGCGTTGAGCAATGCGACCTTGATCGTCCACGCCTGGCTGCCGCCGGACGGCAGCGGACGGGTGGTGGTGATCGCCGGGGCCAGGCCCTCCTCGCAGTCGACGATGGTCTCGTAGTCACTGCCGCCACCGTCGGTGGGGAGGATCGAGACGCCGCTCTCGCCAGCAACGGCGGAGCACGCGACCGGGCCGGGGCTGCCCGGGGGGCGCAGGTTCCAGCTGACGTCGTAGAAGGCGTGGTCGACGAAGATGCCGAACGGCGGGGCCGACGCGGTCGAGCCCGCGAAGACGTCGATGGACTGGCTCGCCGACTCGGCGAAGCGGGTGACGAGCGAGCTGTCGGTCAGGCGGACCCACACGGTGTAGCGGCCGGCCGGAAGGTCGGCGGCGAAGCCGCTACGGTCGTTGCACAGGTACCGATCTTCGAACGGGTCGGCGCTCTGGCCGTCGGGGAGGGCGTAGATGGTCGCCGAGGTCGCGCCGGCCGGGCACGGGGTGTTAACGCCGAGCCCCTGCCCGTCGGCCGTGAGGGTCGACCAGGTCACTGCGACGTTGCCGGTATCGTCGCCCTCGGAAACAACACAGCCGGCAGCCTGCGAGACGCCGGCGAGCATGAGCGTCGATAAAACTAGTTTCTTCATGGTTCTCTCCTGATAACGGGTGCAAAGCGTACGAGACGTTCGGGCCGAGGGCACGGTCCCCTTGGCAATCCCGAGTTAGTGCAAGCGGTGGGCCCAGCGCGATGAGATGCCGATCACGGGCACACACAAGGTAGGGTGGTGCAGTCTTCTTCGTCGACGCGAAGCACGATCAGGACCGCATCGAGCGTGATCGTCTCGCCCTCCGTGACGGTGCGGACGATCGGTGGCGGTGTGATGAAGCTCGCAGGGTCCGCCGCACTGCCGTCGCGGCACTCGGGCGTCACCCGCAGCGCGACCTGCTCGGACTGGTCGTCGGGAAGATCGCGTACATCGAGATCGAAGGCGGTCACCCCGTGGTTGTCGCGGCAGGGGAAGCTCCGATAGCGCAAGCTGTCGGGCGTATCCCACCAGAGCCGGATCTTGCCGATCCGGCCGTCGAGGCAGTCGGAGATGCCGACGTCGCGCGTGGTGCGCAGCGCCCACGACAGCTCGACCGCTCCTCCTGTGGCTTCGATGCATCCGTGAACTCCAAGACACATCACCGTCGTCAGCGCGCACCACAGGGTGTGCCTCGTTCGGTGGTTCTCGGGTTCGACCTCGCGTGGCGTCCCGCTATTCATGATCGTGGTCATGTGCACGCGCTCACTGCGAATGCGCTCGGCTTGACCGGCCCTCCTACCCCATGCTACTCGTAACCCACTAAGATGCCAAGCCTTTCTACGATGGTAGGCACGGTGGTGGGGGCCGGGGGTGGCAGCACCGACATCCTCTCCTTGATCGCGCAGGCCCATCCGATCGTCCAGGTCGTGATGGCCATGCTGGCGGTGATGTTCCTGATCGGGGTCTACATCATCATCTACAAGTCGCTGTACGTGGCCCGCGCCAGCCGCGAGACCGTGCAGTTCAACGACTCGTTCTGGCGGTCGCGGGACATCGAGCAGATCTACAAGCACGCCCAGGCGCTCCGGAACAGCCCGGTCTCGCAGATGTTCATCGCCGGCTACACCGAGCTGGCCAAGCTCTCGTCCGACGAGCGCATGAAGGCCGACCGCGAGGGCAGCCTCGAGAACATCGAACGCGCGCTGCGCAAGGCGCAGACCGTCGAGACCACCAAGCTCGAGTCGATGACGCCGTTCCTGGCAACCACCGGGTCGGCCGCCCCGTTCATCGGGCTGTTCGGCACCGTGGTCGGCATCATGGTTGCCTTCCAGGAGATCGCGAACCCGGCACGCAAGGGCGCGCCCACGCTCGACACGGTCGGCCCGCACATCGCCGAGGCGCTGCTGGCGACCGCGATCGGCCTGATCGCGGCGGTGCCGGCGGTGATGGCGTTCAACTACTTCGTGCGCCGCAATCGCGTCCTGCGCTCCGAGATGGAGCAGTTCGAGCAGGACTACCTGAACATCATCAAGCGTCACTTCCTTCACTAGCCCGGCAACGGAGGACCACCATGGGGATGAAGTCGGGTGGAGGTGGCGGCGACGAGCTCAACAGCGAGATCAACGTGACGCCCATGGTCGACGTCATGCTGGTGCTGTTGATCATCTTCATGATCACGGCGCCGATGATGAACACCGGCGTCGAGCTCACGCTGCCCCAGGTCACGGCCCAGCAGCTCGAGGATCCCAAGGGCAAGCTGGTGCTGTCGATCACGAAGTACAACAAGCTCATGCTCGGCACGACCGAGGTCACCTGGAAGGACCTCGCGGCCAAGCTGCAGGCCAACGAGAAGATCCAGAAGGACGACGCGATCCACATCCAGGCCGACGGCGCCCTGCCCTACTCGGTCGTGGTGACGGCGATGGCGGTCGCCAAGGACGCGGGCATCGCCAAGGTCTTGTTGATGACGGACCCGACCGAAGATCTCAAGCTCGACGAGCTCGACCGGGCGAGTCAGGCTCCCCGGTAGCGACGCATGCGTGACGGCGACTATCATCTCTACTCCGGCATCGGCACCGCGGGCACCGTCGCGTTGATGGTCGTGATCGGCGTGCTCAACGCGTACGGCGAGCAGCTGGGCTGCGCGGCTTCGCCGGCGCACGCGACCGCCGATCCCTACGCGAACATGCGCGTGATCGACGCCGCGCTGGCCGAGGCCTCGAAGCAGCCGGAGCGGCAGCCGCAGAAGAAGTTCAAGGCGCCGCCGCCACCCGACCAGCCGGTCGGCGTCGCCACCGACGTGAACGCCAAGCCGGCCGACAAGGTGGACGAGCCGAAGGACAAGCCGGCCGATCCCGACACGGCGCTCGACAAGTACCGGCGGCCCGACGACGACGAGGACGATGTCCCGGTCGGCAAGCCGACGCCGATCGAGCGCGGCGTGATCGGCGGCTCCGAGGTCGGCTTCGGCGACAAGACCTTCGGCGATCCGTACCTCGGTGCGCTGAAGTCGCAGTACCTGCGGCTCTGGGAGTACCCGGAAATCCTCGACGAAGTGGGCACGCCGGTCGGCTGTATCCGCCTCAATGAAGATGGCACGATCGAGGACGTCAAACTGGCGACCCCGAGCGGCAACGCCGACCTCGATACGTCGGTCGAGAAGGCGCTGGCCGATTTCATGAAGAAGGTCAACGAGGCGCCCAAGCCGGTGCCGCCCAACCTGTCCGACCTGACGAGGATCCCACTATGCTGGCGAATGAAGGTCTGAAGTCGCGCGTCATGATCGTGGTCGCGACCGCGATCGCGCTGGGGCTCGCGCTGGCGGCCCCGGCGGTCGCTCAGGAGGGCGTGATCATCGACGTCTCGGGCGCGAAGCGCGGCAAGTATCCGCTCGCGATCCCGGTCGCGGTCGGCTCCGACGCCGCCGCGGCCAAGGAGGTCGCCGAGGTCGCGTCGTTCGACCTGTCGATCGCCGGCGTGTTCAAGGTGCTCGAGCCGTCCGGGTTCCTCGCCAACCTCGAGGCCGAGAAGCTCGAGAT
Source organism: Kofleriaceae bacterium (assembly GCA_046597055.1). Lineage (GTDB taxonomy): Bacteria > Myxococcota_A > Polyangia > Haliangiales > Haliangiaceae > UBA2376. The sequence continues at coordinate 25,326 of JBKJLC010000134.1, forward strand.
CGAGCCGCAGAAGTGGAAGGACGTCGGCGCCTACGGCGTGATCAAGTATCGCGTGATCGCGACCGGGGGCTCGGTCGAGCTGGAGGCGCGCCTGTACGAGGTCAGCAAGGGCGCGACCCCGGTGCTCAGCAAGACCTACAAGGGCGGCCGCAAGGACCTGCGCGGCTTCGTCCACGCCTGGGCCAACGAGGTCGTGAAGTACTACACCGGCGAGGCCGGGTTCTTCGGCTCGAGGATCGCGTTCGTCAGCAAGCGCAAGGGCGGCTCGGCGGTGGTCGCGATGGACTTCGACGGCCACGGCCCGTACGGGATCTCGAACAACCGGTCGATCAACATGCTCCCGGCGTGGGCGCCGGGTGGCGGACAGGTCGCGTACACGTCGTACATGCGCAACAACCCCGACCTCTACGTGGGCGGGGCCGGCGGTGGCCGTCCCAAGCGGCTCGCGAGCTACAAGGGCATGAACACCGGCGCGAGCTGGTCGCCCGATGGCTCCAAGCTCGCGGTCACGCTGTCGAAGGATGGCAATCCCGAGATCTACGTGATCAGCGCGAGCGACGGGAAGGTGCTGAGCCGGCTGACCACCAACAAGGCGATCGACACCTCGCCGGCGTGGTCGCCCGACGGTGGCGAGATCGCGTTCGTGTCGGACCGCGAGGGCAACCCGCAGATCTTCGTCGTGTCGGCGGCCGGCGGCGCGGCCAAGCGGGTGAGCTTCAACGGCAGCTACAACACGACCCCGACCTGGTCGCCGGCCAAGGGCGCGCGCGTGCTCGCCTACACGACCCGTGACGGTGGCCGCTACGACATCGTCACGCTCGACCTCGCGACCAAGAAGATGGCGCGCATCACCCAGGGCGAAGGCAACAACGAAGAGCCGAGCTTCTCGCCGAACGGCCGCGCGATCGCGTTCGCGTCGTCGCGCCCGGGTGGCGCGGGCGTCTACATCGGGAACGCGGACGGCACCGGCACCCACGTGAAGGTGTTCAGCGGTGCAGCCACCGGTGTCGACTGGGGCCCGGCTCCGCGGAACTGACCGACGCGGGCAGATCGTGCGCGGGTGTTGTGGCGAGGGGGCACAGTGAGCTGTTATCGCCCACGGATGTCACCGCCGTCGACGTCTCGCTTCCTGCACGCGCCGAGCGCGCGCTGCGCCGGCCTGGTCGCCGGCCTGGTCGCCGCTTGCGGCGGATCGGCGCGCCCGACGGTGGCGCCAGCCCCGGTCGAGTCGGCCGCCCCGGCCACGCCGGCCGTGGCGCCCACCGCCAGGACGCCGGCCGTGGCGACGCCAGCCGCCGAGGCGCCAGCGCCGGTGGTCGCTGCCACTGGCTCGGTGGCGGTGATGGTGCGGCCGCAGCCGGCGTACGTGGAGCTGACCACGGGCGCGCAGCTGGTGAACTGCGATCTCGTGATCGAGAACGGCACCGCGACCGACCTGCGACTGGACAAGATCGAGGTCTCGGTCCTGGACGGTAAGGGCGCCCTGGCCTGGCGGAAGTTTCTCGATGGCAACGGCATCAGCCCGAGCATCACGACCATCCCGAACCGCGACGTCGGCGCGCGCCAGCGGGTGCTGCTGCTGAACCCGTTGTGGGCATTTCCGCGCGACCTCGAGCTCGCGCGGCTGCGTTACGAGCTCACGTTCGTGCGCACGGGCGGAGCCGGCACCGACGCGGCCCCGCCGACCGTGGCCACCGTCGAGGTGAAGCCGGTGGTGTACGCCAACCGGGCGAAGCTGCAGCTGCCGCTCCCGGGCCGGATGATCGTCTGGGACGGCCACGACTTCTTCAGCCACCACCGCCGCTGGGACTACCTGTTCGCGCCGATCCAGGCGCTCGGCTTCGACAGCAACGCCATGCGCTACAGCTACGATCTGGTGCCGGTCGACGGCGCCGGCGAGATGCTGCACGGCGATCCCGCCAAGAACGAGAGCTGGATCGGCTTCGGCCAGCCGATCTACGCGACCGCGGCCGGCACCGTGGTCGCGGTGGTCGGCGACAAGGCCGACGATCACCAGTTCGACATGGAGATGCTCAAGACCGACCTGAGGGTCGTGTTCGGCAACTACGTCGTGATCGACCACGGCGGTGGGGAGCACAGCCTGTTCGGGCACCTCAAGCAGGGCAGCGCCAAGGTCGCGGTCGGCGCCAGGGTCACCGCCGGCCAGGAGCTCGCCGCGATCGGCGCGTCGGGAAGCTCGATCATGCCCCACCTGCACTACCAGCTGCAGAGCGGCCCGGACGGGCACGCCGAGGGGCTGCCCTCGTACTTCCACGACTACCGGCGGGTGCTTGGCTCGCGGTCGGTCGCGGTCAAGCGGGGCCAGATCGACAGCGGCGACCTGCTCGAGCGCGCGCCGGCGAAGCGCGGGCGCTGAGCCCCCGGGCGCTGCGACTCGCTGGCGGAGCGGCGACCGTGGTCGGTTCGGACCGGACGGGGCCGCGGGGCCGGGCCGGCCGGTCGGCGTCTGGGCATGCAGAATCGAGACTTGGCCGCGGGACGTGCGGCGAGGGTCACGGTCGTTTAGTTGCGCCGGGTCGATCGAGCTGGAAGGCTTGCGCGCATGCGTAATGAGCTGGCGGCCGTGTGCACCGTCTTTGCCGTCGCGGCGGCCACCACGGCGGCCCAAGCCGATGCCGACAGCCTGGGAGATCCGCTGGGACCACGCGAGGTCGCGGTGGGCGAAGGGATGCGCGCTGGCGCCGCCGGGGCCCTGGCGACCACCCTCAACCCCGCCGGGCTGCCGCTCACGCGCGAGCTGGTCTTCGAGGGCAGCTACGGCTATCGCCCCGAGGACAGCGCGTCGCTGATCGGCATCTCGGCGTGCGACTCGACCAACGCCGTACCGGGCTGCTTCTACTACCGGTATGCGGGCATGTCGCCCGGCGCGGCTGGCATGGAGCTCGACCGCCGGACCCACGTCTTCGGCAACACGCTGGCGCGGTCGTTCGGGCAGCGGGTGATCATCGGGGTCGGGGCCAAGTACTTCGACTTCGAGTCGACCTCGATGGACGAGCCCGACGCGTCGGGCTTCAACTGGGACCTGGGCGCGCTGGTGCGGCTCACCGACATCGTCAATCTCGGGGTGGTTGGCTACAACCTGCTCGGCACCCAGGCCGCCGAGTTCCCGCGTGCGATCGCGGGCGGCATCTACCTGAAGCCGGTCCCGCAGCTGGCGCTCGGATTCGATGGCCTGTGGAACCTCGAGGGCGACGGCGACACCGGTCGCTATGGCGGCGGCGGCGAATACTTCCTGTCGACCGGCGGCGGCTCGGTGGGCTACCCGCTGCGGATCGGCGCGGTCCATGACGTCGCGACCGGGACCTACCTCACCGGCGGGCTCGGGGTCTCGACGGCCAAGCTCGCGCTCGACGTCGGTGCCCGCAAGCAGGTCGCCGACGGCGACGAGCTGCTGGTCACGGCCAGCCTGCGCGTGTTCGGGCCCCGGATGTAGGCGGCGCCGGCGCCCTGACGCGGGGCGCCCGCGATCGGCGGTCCGGACGCCGTCCGCCGCGGTCCGGCGCGGTCCGGCGAAACCAGAGCCGGGTCGGCGGTGTCCATACGCACGCGGCGTATGATCCTCCGAGTCGATGACCGTTCTTGATCGCCAGCTCGTCCGTCGGCTTCGCGACCGCGACGAGCAGGCGTTCCGGGAGCTCGTGCTCGAGCACCGGGACAAGGTGTTCAACCTGACCCTGCGCATGCTTGGCAATCGCGCCGAGGCCGAGGACGTGGCGCAGGAAGTGTTCATCACGGTCTTCAAGACGATCGAGAGCTTCCGCGAGGAGGCCAAGCTCTCGACCTGGCTGTACCGGGTCGCGGTCAACCACTGCAAGAACCGGATCAAGTACCTGTCGCGCCGGCACGCCCGCGACCAGGACCAGCTCGACGAGAGCAACGAGGCGGCCGCGACCAACGCCACGCCGTCGGTGCCGGTGCCGCGCCCCGACCGCGCGGTCGAGGGCGCCCAGATCGAGCGGGTGCTGCAGGAGGCGATCGCGACGCTCGACGAGGACCACCGGGTGCTGGTGGTTCTGCGCGACGTGGAGGACCTCTCGATCGAAGAGATCTGCGAGATCACGGGGCTTCCCGACGGAACCGTCAAGTCGCGCCTGCACCGCGCCCGGCTGGCACTTCGCAAGAAGGTGGCGCGCCATCTATGATCGAGGAAGTGCCATGTTGCAGCTGTTGCCTCAGGACGCTCGGTCCATCGGGCTCCCGCGCCGCGGGCGACCCATGAGCGAGCCCGGTCATGACTGACGCCACCACCGACCAGCCCGAGCCGGACGATCGCACCCTGGCGATGCTGTCGGACTACCTCGACGGCACGCTGGCTGCGCCTGAGCGGGCCGAGCTCGACGCCCGGCTTGCGGCGGACCCGGCGCTGCGGGCCGAGCTCGACGAGCTGCGCGCGACGCTCGGTGCGCTCAAGGGGCTCGACAAGGCGCCGGCGCCCCCCGAGCTCGCCACCACCGTGGAAGCGACGATCCATCGTCGTTCGGCCGGGCGGTTCTTCGCGCGGCGGACACTGGGCGATCGGATCCCGTTCGGGGTGCTGCTGATCGTCGCGCTGGTGGCGCTGATCGCGCTGGTGGCGCTGCTGTGGTCGTCGCCCACCGGGTCGCTGCGGATGCAGCGCAAGGATGTGCCGCCGCCACCGCCGGCCGCACGCGACGCGCTGCCCCGCCCGGCGCCGGTGGCGCCGGCGCCGATGACGCCATAGGGCGGCCCTGGCGTCGCGCGTGGCCGCCATGGCGGATGGGTGCGGCGGGTCGATCATGTGCCCCGCCCGACGTTCCACTCGGCGATCGAGCAGAAGCCGCGGGCCGCGACGATGACGTGATCGACGAGCGGGATGCCGATCAGCTCGCCGACGGTCCGCAGGCGCTCGGTCAGCGCCAGGTCTTCCGGGCTGGGTGACGGCTCGCCCGAGGGATGGTTGTGGACGGCGATCACCGCCGCGGCGGCCATGCGGATGAGCGGCCGGAAGACCTCGCGGGGATGGACGTCGACGCCGGTGAGGCAGCCGCGCGCGACCTCCAGCTCGGCGACCACGCCGTTGCGCGCGTCGATGCCGAGCACGAGGAACACCTCCTGGGAGACGCCGACCAGCCGCGGCCAGACCCGCTCGTACACATCGGAGGCGCAGCTGACCACCTCGGCCGGCGTGGTGCGCACCGCCACGGCGCGCAGCCCGAGCGCGAAGGCCGCCGCGAGCCGTGCCGCCCGCGCGCGGCCGATGCCGGTGACCTGGGTGAGCTCGAGCGGCGAGACCCGCGCCAGCGCCGCGACGCCACCCGAGTCGGCCAGGACCTCCTCGGCGAGGCGGACGGCGCTCTTGCCGCGCATGCCGGTGCCGAGGATCAGCGCGATCAGCTCGGCGTCGGACACCCGGTCGTTGCCGTGCGCGTACAGTCGCTCGCGAGGGCGGTCGTCGATCACCGGGGTGGTCACAGCAAGCCACGCGCCAGCGGTGGGCGCGCGCGGTCGCATACTTGCGCTGTCCCCCTGTCCGAATATCGGACACCCGTCCGGTTGCCGGACGCGAGCGGTCGGACGCCGGACACGCGGGCGCGATGCGGGTGGGTGACACCCGATGGGGGTGGCCGGACTTCAGGCGCCAAGGGGACCGTGGTGATAGTGTTGCCCCGCCATGTTCGTGTGCCCCGACTGCGGCCACACCCAGCCGTCCGATGGTCCCTGCCCGGCCGATCAGACGATGCTGGTACCCCGTGGCGACGATCCGCTGATCGGCATCACCGTCGGGCCGTACCGGATCGCCAAGCTCCTCGGCGTCGGCGGCATGGGGCGGGTCTACAAGGGGGTCCAGCCGTCGATCGGCAGCCGGGTCGCGATCAAGGTGCTGTCGCGCGAGTGCGCGGACCGGCCCGACCTGGTCGAGCGCTTCTTCTCGGAGGCTCGCGCGGTCAACCTGATCCGGCACGAGAGCATCGTCAACGTGCTCGACCTGGCGCAGCTGCCGGACGGCCGGCCCTACATCATCATGGAGTACCTGGACGGCGCGCCGCTGGCCGACCTGGTCACCAAGATCGGGCCGATGCCGCTGGGCTCGCTGGCGCGCCTGATGGCGGAGGTGCTCGAAGCGCTCGCCGCTGCGCACGCCAAGGGGATCGTCCACCGCGATCTCAAGCCCGACAACATCTACGTCACGCCGGCCGGTCGGCCCAAGGTGCTCGATTTCGGCATTGCCAAGCTGCGGCCCGAGATGGGCGGCAGCGCGACCCAGGAGGGCTCGCTGCTCGGCACGCCGCACTACATGTCGCCCGAGCAAGCGATGGGCAAGCCGGTCGACCTGCGGACCGATCTCTACGCGATCGGCGTGATCTTGTACGAGTGCGCGACCGGACGCCGGCCGTTCCTCGCCGACTCGCTGTTCGATCTGCTGCGCAAGCACGTCGACGAGGCGCCCCAGCCGCCGCGGTCGCTGCGACCCGACATGCCACCCGCGTTCGAGCAGGTGATCATGTACTCGCTGGCCAAGGATCCGGGGCACCGGTATCAGACCAGCCACGATCTGGCGGTCGCCCTGATGCAGGCCACCGGCGGCATGCCGCCCGAGCAATGGGCGCCGGTCTCACCCGGCAGCCTGTCTCGGATGTCGGCGCAGCACGGGCCGCGCAGTGGTGCGGGCTGGAGCGGCCCGACGAACCCGATGAACCCGGGATCGTACCCGCCCGGCTTTCATCCGCCCCCGCCAAGATCGTATCCGCCGCCGCCAGGCACCGGGCCCAACATGCCGCCGCCACCGTCGTCGGTGGCCGGCGCATCCGGGCAGGTGATCTCGCGACCGCCGCCGTCGTCGAACAAGGCGATGTGGCTCGCGCTCGGCGGGCTCTTGCTGGTCGGCGGCGCGGTCGGGATCGCGGTCGCGGTCGGCGGTGGCGCGTCGACCGAGGCGGCCGGCGGGGCCGGCAGTGGCAGCCTGGTGGCCACGTTCGAGGACGCCGCATCGGGCGCGGTCGCGCTCGATGCCAGCGAGGACGCCGACGACGACGTGATCGCCGGGGGTGGCGGCGCCACGGGCACCGGCAGCACGGGCGGCACCGCGGCCACCGGCAGCACCGGCGGCGCCGGCAGCACCGGCAGCACCGGCAGCGGGACCGCAGCGACCGGTAGCGGCACCGCGGCGACCGTCGGGGGAGGCGGCGGCTCCCGGGGGGGCGGCGCTGCGCCGAGTGGCGCGAGCGACTTCACGCGCAGGATGGCGGCGTTCACCTCGGGCATCCCGCAGTGCGACGCGTACGTCCGCATGTTCGGAGAGCTCGTCGCGTGTCCCGCGATGGCGACCATGCAGGAGTCGTACAAGCAGGCCGCCGAGCAGGCCATGGACGCCTACGCGAGCTTCAAGCAGATGGATGCCGCGACGCGCAAGCAGATCGCGGCGTCGGCCGGACCGGCATGCCAGCAGGGCGTCGATGCCCTGCGCCAGGCCATGACCTCGATGGGATGCAAGGCGAGCGGCGGCGGCGCAAGCGCCAGCGGCGCCGGCGCGAGCGCCAGCGGCGCCGGTAGCGGGACCGCCGCGGAGGCCGACGATCCGCCCGACCCGCCGCCGGCCGTCGTCGCTGGCAAGGCGTACAGCCTGCGCATCGCCGGGTTCAAGGCCGACGGATTCGACTTCATGAAGTGGCTCCCGACCGCGGTCGCCGAGGCCAAGAAGCACTTCCCGGACGCGCAGCTGACGCGCATCGACGCCGACGGGGTCGGCCCCGACGGCCTGGCTCACCTCTCGCTGGATCCGGACGACTTCAGCGTGCTCTACCGGTTCGTCTCGCCGTCGGCGGCGAAGCCACCAGCCAACCATCCGCGCGGGCTCAAGTGGGAGCCGCTGTGCATGGTGCAGATCATCGTCGAGGCCGATGACACGATGGTGCTCCCGATGAAGGGGTTCGGCTGCGAGACGCCGATCCCGTTGCCGCGATGCGACGCTCGCGAGGTGTGGCAGAAGGCGATCAAGAAGGGCGCGCCCGGCCAGAACGCGTACGCCGAGCTGTGGTTCGGGGTCGGCTCGAAGGCGCAGTGGAGCTTCGACATCGACGACGTGATCGACGAGAACCTGCCGGACGGGTGCTGATGGCCTGGCGCGACGCCACCGCGGGCGACGACGCGGCGATCGTGGCGATGGGGGTGGCGCTCAACGTCGAGGACGCCGGCCAGGATCGGATCGAAGCCACCCAGGTGGCGCGCACGCTGGCGGTGCTTCGGGCCGAGCCCTGGCGCGGTCGCGCGGTCGTGATCGACGACGAGCACGGGGCGGTCGGCTACGCGTTCCTGATCGCGTTCTGGTCGAACGAGCTCGGAGGCGAGCTGTGCACGATCGACGAGCTGTACGTGGCGCCCCGCGCCCGGGGCGAGGGCCATGCCAGCGCGCTGGTGTCGGCCCTGGCCGACGGAACCGGACCCTGGCCGAGCCGACCGGTGGCGCTCGCGCTCGAGGTCACTCCGGACAACCGGCGTGCGATCGCGCTGTACGACCGGCTCGGCTTCCGCACCAAGTACCGCTCGATGCGTCGCCGGCTGTAGCCGCAGCCACATACCCTGAAGCGCGGTCGGACACTCCTGGATCGGGTGGCTGAAGCGCGGTCGGACACTCCTGGATCGGGTGGCTGACACCGTTCCGCGGTCGCCGCGCCGGTCTGTCCGGTATCCGGACAAGCGAACCGGTCACCGCGCGTGGCTGACACCCGAGCGGCCAGGCGTCAGGAAGTTGTGCCAGCTGTTGTAGTCGGCCTCACCCTTCGGCCGGGTGCCTGACACCCCCGCTGGGGGCCGGGTGCCTGACACCCCCGCTGGGGGGGGCTGACACCCGCGCTGGGGCGTCGGTTGTAGTCGCGCTCACGCTTCCGCCGGGTGCCTGACACCGGCGGGGGCCGGGTGCGGCGGGGGCCGGACACCGGCGGGGGCCGGGTGCGGCGGGGGCCGCAGACGGGCGGTCATGCGAGGATGAGCGCATGCGGCGACGGGAGTTTCTGGTGCGGTCCGGCGCGGTGCCAGTGGTGCTGTGGGCGGCGGCGTGTGGCGGCGAGGACGCGGCGCCCGATGCCAACGTGCAGACGAGCTTCCAGGCGACCAGCCAGGTCGGCGCGTCGGGACACCTGCACGTCCTGACCATCATGTGTGCCGACCTCGGCGGCGGCGACGTGCGCTACGTGACCAGCGAGGCCGCCGAGCACACGCACGCACTGACGATGACGCGCGCGGAGCTGGGCGAGCTGGCCGCCAGGCGGACGGTCGCGAAGTCGATCACCGACCAGGGCCACATGCACGTGTGGACGCTGACGACGCCCGCGACGGCCTGCTGAGCCCGAGCCACTTGCGCACGCTCTCGATGCGATCGGAGGCGGTCCCCTTATCCAGTGGTTCTGATCTGAGCCGGCGCGAGGCGCCGTGTCGAGGGCAGACCCGCGGGGTGCGCTGGTTCCTCGACGCGCGGCCCGCCGACCTGCTCGCTGCGCGAGCCCTGGCTCAGGGTCCCCGGAACGTGGTGCGGGGATCCTGAGGAGCGCCTGGGCGGGTCAGGCCGTAGTGGACCTCGTCGCTGACGCTGCCCTTGAAGTGGTCGGCGGCGGCGGCCACGGCGACCGGCCGGAAGCCGAGGCGGGTGATGAGCGCGACCGAGCGGGTGTTGCGTGTGTCGATCTCCGCGATCACGTCGGTGACGGCGAGGTCGTCGAACAGGTGTCGGACGACGCGGGCCACGGCCTCGCTGGCCAGGCCGCGGCCGGTGGCGCCGGTGAAAAGCATGTAGGCGATCAGGGCGCGCTCGCTGGTGACGGTGGCCTGGACCAGGCCGACCGCGGCGCCGTCGTGGCGGAGCGCCCAGTTGAGCCAGCGCTGGGTCTGGTCGGGCGACCACCGGCCGGCCTGGCGGGCGAAGCGCGCGCGCAGGGCCTCGACGCTCGCCGGTGGGTCGTCGGGCAGGAAGGTGTAGAGCGCCGGATCCGAGAGGCCGGCGAACAGCACGTCGGCGTGGCCAGGGAGGATCGGCTCGAGCGCGAGGCGCTCGCTGGTCAGGGCGCGCTGGTCGTCGGTCACATCAGGAGCGCGTCGCCGATGTCGTCGAAGGCGCCGGCGCGCCAGCGGGCGAGCGGGCTGCGGCCGCGCAGCAGGTTCTCGGTCTCGGCCAGCGCCGCGCCGAGGTCGACCAGCCAGCAGTACGGGTCGGCCGGCGAGCGCGCGCCGATCTCCTCGGGCAGCTCGGTCGGCGGCATCCACGCCGCCATCTTGTGGCTGTCGCCGGCGCACAGCGCGCGGACCGCGACGTTGGCGAGGCGGCTGCCGAGCAGACGGTCGAACGCCGAGGGCCGGCCGCCACGCACGACGTGGCCCAGCACGGTGACCCGGGTCTCGATCAGCGCCGGGTCGGCGTCGGGCACCTGCTCGCGCAGGCGGTCGTCGACCGCGATCTTGAGGCGTTCGATCGGGACCTGCACGCCCTCGGCCTTGATCACGATCACCCGCCGGCTCCGGCGCGGGCGCTTGCGCACCGCCATCACGGTGTCGACGATCGCGTCGACCACGCTGGCCTCGTCGCGGCCGGCCTCGGGGAACAGCGCGAGGTCGGCGCCCGCCGCGATCGCCGAGGTCATCGCCAGGTAGCCGCAGTCGCGGCCCATCACCTCGATGATGAACGTGCGGTCGTGCGCGGTCGCGGTGTCGGCGATCTTGTCGCACGCCTCGACGATCGTGTTCATCGCGGTGTCGACGCCGATCGACAGGCCGGTCACCCCGATGTCGTTGTCGATCGAGGCCGGAACGCAGACCACCAGCGGCCCGTCGTCGCCGGCCTCGGTCGGATCGGCGAGCGCCTGGGCGCCGGCCAGCGAGCCGTTGCCGCCGATGACGAGCAGACCGTCGACCCCGCGCCGGCGCAAGATCGCGCGCGCGCGATCGCGGGTCTCGCGTTGGTGGAACTCCTTCGAGCGCGCGGTGCCGAGGATGGTCCCGCCCTCGCGCAGGATGTCCTGCACGGTCGTGGGCTCGAGCGGGACGAACGCGTCGTCGAGCAGGCCACGGTAGCCATGCTCGATCCCGACGACGTCGAGCCCGGCACTCCGGCCGATGATGGTGGCGGCCCGGATGGCCGCGTTCATGCCAGGCGCGTCGCCGCCGCTGGTGAGGATCGCGATACGCTGGGGTCGCCGCACGGCTGGAATCTACCTCACTCCCTGGACGCCCGCGGAGCCACCGGCCCCCCACCGACGAGCGACCCGCGGGCGGGCCGAGGCTGGCGCTGATGCGCCGCCGGCCGGGCGGTTCCGGCCGGAGCCCGTCCACCGAGGTCGCCGCGCCACCTCGCCGCCGGCGATGGCGCGTGGCACAGTCAGGGCGATGACGGTCCGGGTCGAGTGCGCAGGGCCAGTGACCACGGTCATCCTGGATCGCCGCGAGGTCCGCAACGCCGTCGATCGCCCCACCGCCGAGGCGCTGGCCGCTGCCTTTCGCGACTTCGAGGCCGACCCCAACGCCCGGGTCGGGGTGCTGGCCGGCGACCACGGGCACTTCTGCGCCGGCGCCGACCTCAAGGCGATCGCGCATGGCCGCGGCAACCGGATCGCCCCCGACGGTGACGGGCCGATGGGCCCGAGCCGGATGCTGCTGACCAAGCCGGTGATCGCCGCGGTGAGCGGCTACGCGGTCGCCGGCGGGCTCGAGCTGGCGCTGTGGTGCGATCTCCGCCTCGCCGACGACGACGCGGTGCTCGGCGTGTTCTGCCGGCGCTGGGGCGTGCCGCTGATCGACGGCGGCACCATCCGGCTGCCGCGGCTGATCGGGATGTCGCGCGCGCTCGATCTCATCCTGACCGGCCGCGCGGTCGGCGCCGCCGAGGCGCTCGCGATCGGCCTGGTCAATCGGGTCGTGCCGACCGGCACCGCCCGCGCCGCCGCCGAGCAGCTCGCGCACGAGCTGGCCGCGCTGCCGCAGGGCGCGCTGCTGGGCGATCGGATGAGCGCGTACGAGCAGTGGGACCTACCGCTCGACCAGGCGCTCGCCAACGAGCTGCGCCACGGGCTGCCGGCGCTGGCCGAGGGCGTCGGCGGCGCGGCGCGCTTCAGCGGCGGCGCCGGCCGGCACGGAGCCAAGTCATGAGGCCGATGCGGGCGATCGCCGGCGGTGCGCTGGCGGCCGCGCTGCTCGGCAGCTGCGTGGTCCGCTACGTCATGGGCCCGCGCATCACCGGCACCTGCAGCGGCGCGTGCGACCACTACGTCGAGTGCCGCGGCAAGACCAGCGCGGAGGTCCGCGCGGCCTGCCTGACCGAGTGTCCGCAGGTGTTCGGCGATCGCGAGAGCCTGATGGCGTTCGAGAGCCTGTCTTGCCCCAACACGGTCGAGTTCGTCGAGGGCCCCGACCGCCGGCCGCCCGGTCAGCCGGGACCGGGCCGCAGCACGGCCGCACCCGCGCGTCGGCGGTAGCCGGGATCGCTGCGCCCGAGGCACCGGCGGCTTGCCGTCGCAGCCGCGCTTCACTAACGTCCGCGCACCGGGCGCCGCCCGGCCCGTCGCCGCCTCAACCAGCGAGATCCTCATGCTGCTGTCCGACTTCAAGATCATCATCACCGGCGCCGCCCAGGGCATGGGCGCGCACTTCGCCACCCGCCTCGCCGAGGCCGGCGCCCAGGTCTGCGCCGGCGACGTCCAGGAGGCCGGCCTCGCCGCGCTGGCCGCCGCCACCGCCGACCTGCCGGGCAAGGTCCACACTCGCCGCCTCGACGTCGCCAACGAGGCCGACGTGGGCGCGTTCGTCGACTGGGCCCACGGCGCGATGGGCGGCCTCAACGGCCTCATCAACAACGCGGGCATCCTGCGCGACGGCCTGCTGGTCAAGAAGGACCGCACCACCGGCGCCGTGGTCAAGCTGACCAAGGAGCAGTGGGATGCGGTGATCGCGGTCAACCTGACCGGCGCCAGCATGATGGTCCGCGACGTCGTCGCCAAGATGGTCGAGACCGAGCAGCGGCCCGGCGTGATCGTCAACATGGCCTCGATCGCGCGCCACGGAAACCGCGGCCAGTCGAACTACAGCGCCGCCAAGGCCGCGCTCGCCGCCAACACGGTCACCTGGATGAAGGAGTTCGGCGGGTTCGGCATCCGGGTCGGCGCGGTCGCCCCCGGCATGATCGAGACCCCGATGACCGCGGGCATGAACCAGAAGGCGCGCGACGCCCTGGTCGCCAACATCCCGGTCGCCCGCATCGGCGTGCCGGAGGACATCTGGCTGGCGGTCAAGTTCGTCCTCGAGTGCGACTACTTCAACGGCCGCACCATCGACGTCGATGGCGGCCTGTCGATGTAGCGACGCTACTTCGCGAACCCGCGGATCATCGCGACCAGCTCGGTGACCACCGCCGGCTTGTCGCGCAGGTCCGGCCCCGCCGGCATCATCGGGCTCTTGCCCAGCGCGCCACCGCCCTCGACGATCACGCGCGCGAGGTCAGCGTCGGTCACGGTGGCCTGCCACGCCGCGTCGGTGTAGTCGCGCGGGGGCGGGTTGATCGACCCTGCGGCCGGGCCATCGCCCTTGCCGGTGGCGCCGTGGCACATCGCGCAGCGGCTGGCGAACAGCGACCGCGCCTCGGTCGCCACGGCCGCCGCCGGCGCCGCCGCGGCGGTGGCCGCAGCCGGCGGGGTCGGCGGCGCCGCCGCGCCTCGGTCGTCGCGCTTGCCGCAGCCCGCGCTCGCCAGGACGGTGAGCACGACCGCGGCGAGGACCCGCCCGGCCGCCATCAGAACAACCAGAACGGGCGGGAGCCCGCGAACAGCACGTTCGACTCGCCGGCAGTGCGCTCGTCGAGCTCGAGCTCGAGCATCAGGCCACGCAGCACGGTGTCCTTGTGGGGATGGCGCTCGCTGACCTCGCCCTCGAGGACCGAGCGGACCTTGCCGACCTCGGAGCAGCCGAGCAGGCCCCAGCGGCAGCGGTACAGCGGCGTGCCCGGCCGCGCGTTGTCGAGGTTCTCGTAGGGCACGAAGCCGACCGCGACGGTGCCGCCGCGGCCCTTCAGGTAGTACGAGGACGACAGCCGCATGATCACGCCCTTCTGGTCGGCGATGCTCTGGTCGAGCTCGCGCAGGTGGGCGTCGACCGTCTGCTGGTCGTCGATCGCGGCGGCGCGATCGAGCTCGGCGCGGTCGAGCTCGCGGCGGGGGACCACCGCGGCGACGGTCTTGCCGGCCGCCTCGACCACCGGCCGCATGTCGGCGACGAACTTGTCGCTCGCGGCGACCACGCGTCCGAGCCGGGCGATCTCGGCGGTGGCGCGGGCGCGGTCGACCTCGAGCTGCGTCAGCCGCTGCTCGGCGGTGGACAGCTCGGACGAGGCCTGCATGACCCGCTCGTTGTTGGGCGACAGGATCACCGGCCGCACCCAGCTGTTGTCGAAGAAGTAGAAGACGTTGTTGACGAGGTACAGGATCAGCCCGAGCAGGATCGCGCCGAGGGCGACGATCCCGGCAACCTTGTACACCTTGACGATCAGCGGCTGGATGCTGAGCCGCAAGCGCGGGGGCCGGGAGGCGGTCGTCGACATCGGGGAGCTAACGTCTATCACGGGGCCGGCCAGCAAGGCCGGGCAAACCGTCACGCCGCGGACGACTCCGCACGGGCGGTAGCCGAGGCCACGCTGGTTGCGCTGGCGACGGTCGCCGACATGGCGGTGGCCGCCACCGACATGGGCACCGGCAGGGCATCGATGCCGTCATCGCGGTCGCCGTTGCCGACGAGGTCGTCGTGGCTGCGGGTCTCCCAGCTGCCCGAGTCGAGGGTGAACAGCGCGAGCGGCGTCATCAGCGCGTAGATGACGGGCAGGATCAGCGCCATCGGCACGAACGCCAGCGGGTGCACGCGCTCGATCTGGAGCTTCTTCGCCTTGTACGAGTAGACCAGCCCGAGCACCGCCGCGAGCAGGATCTGGCGGAAGATCATCTCGAAGACCGTGCCGTGGACGATCGCGTTCATCAGCAGGGCCGGATACGCGAGCAGCAGGCCGAACAGCGAGAAGTAGTGGACCGCGATCAGCGGGTTGAGGTCCCACACGTGCGACATGCCGCCCGCGTAGTCGATGATGTTCGAGCGGCGCCAGCGCAGCTGCTGCGAGAAGTAGCCCATGAGCGTGGTCGGCGCGTGGGTCCAGCACACCGCGTCGAGCGTCATGGTCGTCAGGTAGCCGGCCTTGATGATCTGCCGGGTCAGGAAGCGATCTTCGCCGTACTTGATCTGCACGCCGCAGACGGAGCGCTGCTCGAGGACCGGGTGCAGCTCGAGCAGCACCGTGCGGCGGT
Organism: Kofleriaceae bacterium; assembly: GCA_046597055.1. GTDB lineage: Bacteria > Myxococcota_A > Polyangia > Haliangiales > Haliangiaceae > UBA2376. The sequence continues at coordinate 40,628 of JBKJLC010000134.1, forward strand.
AGGCGGTCAGACAGCCGGACAGGCACATCACCCGCTGGAACGCCCACTCGAGGTTCTTCAGCGAGTGGTAGCCGAAGAAGTACTTCACCGTCTGCATGCGGGTGAGCCAGTTGTCGTTCTTGTTCCGGACGTCGATCCAGCCACCCACCGCGGCGATCTCCGGCTTGGTGAAGCGAGCGACCATGTGGCGGACCGCGCCGGTCGAGACCACCACGTCGGAGTCGACCGACACGATGATCTCGGAGCGCGAGGCTCGCACGGCCTTGTTGATCGAGCGGCGCTTGCCGAGGTTGGTCCGGTTGCGCACGACCCGCAGGCGACCGCCACTGGTGCGCGCGATCGCCATCGCGTGCTGGTAGCTGTCGTCGGTCGAGCAGTCGTCGATGACCGTGATCTCGAGCTTGTCGTGGGGGTACTCGAGCGCGAGCAGGCTCTCGAGCGTCGACCGGATGTTCTGGCCTTCGTTGAACATCGGCACGACCACCGTGACGGTCGGCTGCAGCGTGTAGTCGGCGTCGTCAAACACCTTGCGACGCAGGATCTTCAGCGCCACCCCGGCGATGTAGCGGTTGAAGAACACCACCATGCCGAGCGCTTGCAACAGGAGCAGCAGCAGCGTGTTCAGCACGACCGCACCTCGAGTCCAGGGGTCGCGCCGGGTCGGCGACGCACCATCGCGACGGTCGGAGCCGGGCCCGCGACCGACAGTCGGCGGCGCACGACCTCGACCGTGGTCGAGTCGGCACCGCGCATCACCTTGATCGACACCGAGGAGCCGGCCGCACCGCGCAGGCGGGCGATGACCTCGTCGAGCGCCGCCGCGCTGACATCGACGCCGCCGACCGCCAGCACCCGATCGCCGACGCTCAGGGCGCCGTCGGCCGGGCTGCCCGGCAGCACGCTGGCGACCACCGGCCCGGCGGCGCTCACCGCCAGCACGACGCCGACGCCGTCGACCAGGCCGTCGCCCTTGCGCAGCTCGACCTCGATCGCCGGGGCATCGGCGGCGACGACCGCGCTCACCCAGGTCGAGCCGTAGCCGGTGTGGGTGACGCCGATCGCGACCGGCCCGGGGGCGACCTCGAGGGCGAACCGGCCGCGGGCGTCGGAGGTGGCGGTGACCGCGCCAATCGAGATCTGGGCGCCGCTGACCGGCTGTCCGGCCGCGCGGACCGTGCCACGTAACGTGACCGGCGCGGCCAGCGTCACCTTGAGCGTGGTGGTCGCCAGTTCCTTGATCGCGACCCGCGGCAGGCGGACCGGCGCGGCGCCCGGCGCGGTCACGGTGAGGTCGTACTGGCCCGGCTCCAGGCTGGCGACGCGGAGCGCGGCGCCGCTCTGGCGGAACGACGAGTCGACCGGCGCGTGCGGGGCGGCGTCGCCTTCGGGCACGAAGCTGTCGATCCGGACCGTGGCGTCGGTCGTACCGGACAGGTCGATCTGCAGGCTTCCGAACCGGCGCAGCACCAGCGTCGGCGGCAGGTCCCAGCTCTCGACGCGCTGCTCGAGCCGACCGTCGGAGTGGGTGACCTTCACGTGATAGCCAATCTTCTCCGGCACACGAATCTCGAAGGTGCCCTGTCCGTCGGTGGTGCCGTCATAGCTAGAAGCGGCAATCAACCGCACGCGCGCGCCGGTGACCGGCTCGCCCGCGGTGGTGACCACCGTGCCGACCAGCACCAGCTCTTCGACCAGCACCAGCTCCACGCCGTCGCGGCGGGCTCCCGAGGCGAGCTCCTCGACCCAGGTCGGGGCGCGACGCCCGAGCGCGCGCGCCTCGAGGCGCACGTGACCGGCGGGCATGACCAGCTCGAAGCTGCCATCCGCGCCGCTGTCGAGGGTCTTCTTCTCGTTGACGCCGCCCTCGGTCAGGGTGGTCAGCGCGACGATGCGCACGCCGGCCGCCGGCTTGGCGCCATCGAGCACGCGGCCGCGGACGACCACGGGATCGGACAGCTTGATCTCGATCTCGGTCGCCGGGCCGGGAGCGACGTTCGGGACCACCACGATGCCCTGCGCCATCCCGCGAACGCCGCGGACCTTCACAGCACCCGGGAGTGCCGACAGCTCGAACCGGCCGGCGCCGTCGGTCTTGCCCGACAGCGTCAGGGCGGCCTCGAGCAGGCCGCGCGAGCCGGCCTCGATCTCGAGGTTGACGTCGGCGTCGGTCACCACCGAGCCCCGTGCGTCCACCACGCGGCCGCGAATGGTTACGAGGGGATGGACCACCAGGTCGCGGACCTGCGAATCTTCCGTGGCTGGGAGAAATGCCTCCGGATACCCGACACCGCTGTCAGACCGAGCGTGGATTTTCCACCAGACTCCGGAGGTGACCTTGATCGAATAGTGGCCGGAACCATCCGCCACTGCTGTGACCTCGCCCGAATCGTTCATGAAGGCGACCTCGGCTCCAGCAACAGGCGTGCCGGCCCCCGCGGTCCTCACCACGCCCTCGACCTGCACGGGCGGACCCCCGGGTCGGTTTCGCGGGCCGAACGGGTTCCCGGCACTGGCGCCCCTGCGGGGGCCCACGGGTGCACCGGGTCCGCCGGCCTCGCTCCCCCATGGGTCGCTGGCACTGACAGGCGCTTGCTTCGAGCGACCGCGGTCACGCGATCCGCGGCTCACCACGAACGTGACGACGCCAGCCGCGACGAGCGCGGCGACGACCACGATGCGGGTCCTGCGGTCGATCGATGCCAAGTGACCACTCGTAAACAAGTCTAAGGGCGACCCCGTCGGGCCGCGTCAAATGCAATGGTTGCAAACTATTACGGAAGCCTCCGGAGCACAAGGAATCGTCACTTGGAAGTCCCCCCGGCGTGACCGCCGCCACCGCGACCTGGCAGACATGAGGCGCCGGGGTTGTCCACGCGGGGAGGCGGGTGTATGGGACGCCCGTGCGTCGTCGACCCATCGCCCTGGTGATCGGCGTCGCACTCGCGCTGGGCCGCGCGGCACTGGCTGAACCGGCCTGTTCGCTGGAGGGAGCTGGGGACCCGTGTCCTCGATCGGAGACTGTGGCCTCTGTGCCAGGCAGCCCGTGGCTCGATGAGGGGGCGTCAGCGCCAGGCCTTGATGCCGCGCCCACCGACCTGCGCGACGACCATCGGTGGGGTTCGCTGGTGATCGTGGGCGGCCTCTACGCCGCCTTCAGCACCTGGGCGTACTTCGCCTGGTACCACGACGTCGAGGGCCTGCCCGCCTTCGAGTACGGCGGCACCGACGGTTACTTCGGCCGGAACACCTACGCCGGCGGCGCCGACAAGCTCGGCCACGCGTGGGCCAACATGGTGCTGACCCGCGCCGGCAGCCGCGTGCTGCGGTGGGGCGGCTGGCAGCCCCGCACCGCGGTGGTGCTCTCGGCGACGCTGGCCTCGACGCTGTTCTTCCTGGTCGAGATCAAGGACGGCTATTACTACCGGTTCTCGTACGGCGACGCGTACGCCAACGTCGGGGGTGCCGTCTTCGGCGCGCTGCTCGAGCTGTCGCCCCGACTCGACGCGCTGCTCGACTACCGGGTCGCGTACTGGCCCAGCCCCGAGTACCTCGGGCTCTGGCGCGGCGAGTACAACGGCACCAAGGCCGGCAACAGCCTCAACATCGCGGAGGACTACTCCGGACAGACGCACGTCCTGGCGCTGCACCTCGGCGCGCTGCCGTGGCCGGCGTCGACGCCGCCGGTGGTGGCGAGCGCGCTCGACTACCTCGACGTCGGCGTCGGGTTCACCAGCCGCCGCTACAAGCCCGACGCGGTGCCCACGGCGATCCCGCGCCAGCGCCTGTTCGTCGGGGTCGCGATCGACCTGCAGCGCGTGCTGGACCGCCTGCTCGAGCGCCGCAGTCGGACCGGGCGCAAGGTCGCGCACGGCATCCTCGAGGTGCTGGCCCCGCCCTACTCGATCCTGCCGGTGGTGGGCACGAGCCGCGCGGCCACGCTGGCCCCCCCGCAGCAGCAGGAGTGACGACTACTCGCCGTCGGGAGGCTCGCCGGCGGCGCGGATCCGCTCGGCCAGCCAGGTGAACCGGGCCCGCGCGGTCGCGTTGCGCACCGCCAGCCCGACCGCGCGGCGCGAGCCGACGATGACGACCAGCTGCTTGCCACGGGTGACCGCGGTGTAGAGCAGGCTGCGGCCGAGCATCATGAAGTGCTGGGTCGCCAGCGGCACGACCACCGCCGCGTACTCCGAGCCCTGGCTCTTGTGGATGCTGACCGCGTACGCGAGCACCAGCTGATCGAGATCGGCGCGCTCGTAGTCGGCGGCGCGACCGTCGCCGAGCGCGACCCGCAGCCGCCCGCCCTCGGCGTCGATCGCCTCGATCACGCCGATGTCGCCGTTGAAGACGTTGCGGTCGTAGTCGTTCTTGAGCTGCATCACCTTGTCGCCGACGCGGAAGGTGCGCTCGCCGCGGACCAGCTCGGCCGCGCCCTCGCGCGGCGGGTTGAGCCGCGCCTGCAGCGCCTGGTTGAGCGCGGTGGTGCCGAGCTCGCCGCGGTGCATCGGCGCCAGCACCTGGATGCCGGTCAGGCGATCGAAGCCGAACTTGCCCGGGATGCGCTCGGCCACCAGCTCGACCACGGTGTCGCGCGCGGCCTGCGGGTCGTCGCGGCCGATGAAGTAGAAGTCGCTGTCGGTCGGCGCGGTCTCGAGGTCGGGGACCTGACCGGCGTTGATCTGGTGGGCGCTGGTGACGATGCGGCTCTGCGCAGCCTGCCGGAAGATCTCGGTCAGGCGCACCACGGTGGCCGCGCCCGAGGCGATCACGTCGGACAGCACCGCGCCGGCGCCGACCGACGGCAGCTGGTCGATGTCGCCGACCAGGACCAGCTGGGCCCGCGGCGCGATCGCGACCACCAGCGCGCGGAACAGCGCGAGATCGACCATCGAGGTCTCGTCGACGACGATCAGATCGGCCTCGAGCGGGTTCAGCCCGTTGCGCGCGAACTCGCCGACCTGCGGCTGGTACTCGAGCAGGCGGTGGAGCGTGACCGCCTCGGCCCCGGTCGACTCGGCCAGCCGCTTGGCGGCGCGGCCGGTCGGCGCCGCCAGCGCGACCTTGCGGCGGTTGCGGCCGGCGAGATCGACCACCGCGCGGACGATCGTCGTCTTGCCGACGCCGGGCCCCCCGGTGATGACGACGCACTTCTCGAGCGCGGCGGCGACCACCGCCTGGCGCTGCTGGGGCGCGAGGGTGAGCCCGGTCGCGGTCTCGAAGTGAGCGACCGCCTGGTCGACGTCGACCACCATCGCGCGGGTCGGCGTGCGCACCAGATCCGCGAACGCGATCGCCGCCTCCATCTCCATCGCGGTCACCGCGGCCAGCGCCACGCACCGGCCGCGGTCGCCGAGGATCTCGCGGGTGACCAGGTGCTGGGCCTCGAGCTGGTCGACCGGGCCCGGGAGCTGGTCGCGCGGGATCGCGAGGATCTCGGCGGCGCGATCGAGCAACAGGTCCTCGGGCACGTGGGTGTGGCCGTCCTCGACCTGCTCGCCGAGCACGTGGATGAGGCCGGCGCGCAGGCGCTCGGGCGCGTCGCGGGCCAGCCCGAGCTTCTCGGCGATCGCGTCGGCGGTGCGAAAGCCGATGCCCCACACCTCGGCGGCCAGCCGGTACGGATTCTCGCTGACGATGCGGATCGCGTCCTTGCCGTACTTCTTGACGATGCGGATCGCGGTGGCCGGCGCGATGCCGGTGCCGTGCAGGAACACCATCACGTCCTGCACGTGGGTGTACTCGGCGAACGCCGCGGCGATCTTGCGGGCGCGCCCCGGCCCGATGCCGGAGACCTCGGTGAGCCGGGTCGAACCCGACGTGATCACCTCGAGCGTGTCCATGCCGAAGTGCGCGGTCAGGCGGCGCGCCAGCTCGGGACCGATGCCGTGGATCATGCCGGAGCCGAGGAAGCGCTCGATGCCGACCAGGGTCTCGGGCGTGCGCCGCTGCGAGTGCGCGACCTTGAACTGGCGGCCGAAGCGCCGGTCCTCGACCCAGCGGCCGCGCAGCCGCACCGGCATGCCCTCGGGGATGCCCCACAGCACCTCGCCGAGCACGGTGGCCTCGCCGGCCTCGGTCTCGAGCCGCGCGATCTTGAAGCCGCTCTCCTCGTTGGAGAACACGGTGCGGCCGAGCACGCCGTCGAGCGTCGTCAGCTCGGCGTCGCCACCGCCGGCGTCGTCGCGCTTGAACAGCGAGCGCTGCTCACGTCGATCGTCGCCACCGGCGGCCATGGCGCATCATGGCATGGTCGCCGCTCGACCCACCACCGGGCGAGGATGCGCCGCGCGTCGTCACCGGAAGATCAGCGAGCGATGGGCGGCGACCCCGGCGCGCGCGCCCTCGGCGACCGCGAACGCGATGCTGCCAGCCGCGGTCGCCATGTCACCGGCCGCGAACACGCCCGGGACCGTGGTCTCGCGCATCGGGTCGGTCTTCAGGAACGCGCCGAGCGGTCCGTCCTCGAGCTCGCAGCCGAGCTGCGCCGCCAGCGAGCTGGCGATCCGGATCGCCGGCGCCGCGAACAGCCCGGCGAACGCGAGGCGACGGCCGTCGACCAGCCGGATCTCGGCGACGCCCTCGATGGCCGCGACCGGGGTGCGCTCGATCGTGACCCCGCGGCGCTCGAGCTCGCGCAGCTCGTCGGCATCGGGCTCGTGCACGCCGCGCGTGAAGTAGGAGGTCGGCCCCCAGTCGGGCAGCATCATCGCCTGGTGGAACGAGTGCGCGCCGGTGGCGAGCACGCCGATCGCGCCGCCGTCGAGCTCGTAGCCATGACAGTACGGACAGTGGAAGACGTGCCGGCCCCAGCGCTCCGCGAGGCCCGGGAGGTCGGGCAGATCGTCGACCACGCCGGTCGCGAGCACGACCCGCTTGCCGTGCAGCACCTCGCCGGACGCGAGCATGACCGCGAAGCCGTCGCCCTCGGCGCGGGCCGCGACCGCCTCGCCGCCGAGCCAGGTCACGGTCGGATACGCGAGCAGCTCGAGCCGGGCCGCGGCCGCGATCGCCGCCGGGTCGCGACCGTCCTGCCCGAGGAAGCCGTGGGCCGCTGCCGCGAAGCGGTTGCGCCGCTGGCCGGTGTCGACCACGACCACCCGCCGGCGCGCGCGCGCGACCTGCAGCGCCGCCGAGATGCCGGCATAGCTCCCACCGACGACGATCACGTCGCGCATCAGGCGGCCCTCCGGGCGCGGGGGTGGCGGCGCTGCACGTCGGCGGCGACCGCGGCGAGCGTGACCGCGCGCAGCCGCTTCACCAGCAGGGCCTCGGCCTCGCCGAACGCGCCCCGCATCGCGCGGTTGACCGCCTGCTCGACCAGGCAGCCCGGGCGCTCGCTGCGATCGCCCATCGCGAAGATGGTCGGCGCGCCCAGCGCGTCGTAGACGTCGCCGAGCGACAGCTTCGCCAGCGGCCGCACCAGCGTCCAGCCGCCGCCGTGGCCCTTCTCCGAGCGGACCAGCCCGGCCTCGCGCAGCCCGGCCATGGTCCGGCGCACCACCGCCGCGTTGCCCCCGCCCTGCTGGGCCAGCTCGTCGGACGTGAGCGGCCGCCCGGCCTCGGCCATGTGCAGGAGC
>JBKJLC010000223.1:0-13543 GCA_046597055.1 Kofleriaceae bacterium
GATCAGCACGCCACCCCAGATCGAGCGGGTCCGCATCGCCAGCGTGCCGAGGATCAGGCCGGCGCCGATCGCGCCGAAGGTCTCGGCCATCGGCTTGCCGTAGTGGATCATGCAGTACGGGACGATCATCACGAAGATCGCGTTGGCCCCGAGCGCCCGCCGCAGCCCCTGCAGGAGGAAGCCGCGGAAGAAGAACTCGAGCGACAGGAACTGCACCGCGTACATCAGCTCCCACGACCACAGGTCGAAGCTCGACCGGCTGGCCAGCTTGTAGAACGGGTACGTGTGGCGGAAGGTGTCGGTGCCCGACGCGATCACGACCGCCGGCAGGATCAGCGCGAACATCAGCGCGTAGATCCACAGGTGACGGAGGAAGCCGCGCAGCGAGATGTAGTAGTCGCCGAGGCGCTCGCCGGGCAGCGCGAGGATGACCGCGATCGGCATGAGCAGGTAGCCGACCACGCGCCACCCGGTCCACCACACGAAGCCCTTGAGCGACCAGTACGGATCCGGGTGGGCCGGGTCGAACGGGAACCACTTCTCGTACAGGCCGCGCTGGCCCAGGTACTCCTGCAGCGTCAACGACACGCAGGCGGTGACCAGGATGATCATCACCTTCCAGTCGGTGCCGTGGACCCCGTCGGTGCCGGCCGGGCCGCGATCGGCGTCGATCGCGCGCCACTGGTGCACCGTCAGCCATGCCACCGCCCGCCACAGCCGGTGGTTGCGCGCGCGCGCCCACACCAGCAGACCGGTGACGCCGGCGATCCCGCCGCAGACCAGCAGCGTGACGCGGACCATCTTCCAGGCGACCTCCCAGGACATCAGCGCTCACGACCAGGACCAGTTCGCTGGCGCGGCTGGTCCGGCAGCTGGCCGAAGCCAGACCCCGCACACGACCGGTGACTCCGTACACCCAGCGTCATTGTTGATCGCTCGCTTCGCTCGCTCGCCGCGCTGCCGCGACTAGGTCCGGGCCAGCAGCTCGGCGGCCTGGCGCAGGCGTCGGCGCGTGACCTCCTTGCCGAGCACCGCCATGGTCTCGAACAGCGGCGGCGACGCCTTGCGCGCGGTCACCACCAGGCGGAGCAGCATGAACGCGTGCTTGGTCTTCCAGGTCCGCTCGGTGGCCCAGGCCCGGCCCTCCTCCTCGAGCACCTTGGCGTCCCAGCCGTCGCGCGCCTCGATCCGATCGACGTAGGCCAGCAGGCCGGCGGCGACCTCGGCCGGCGCGACCTCCGGCACCACCAGCTCGGCGCGGACCGCGGTGTAGTCGAGGTCGCCCGAGAAGAAGTACTCGGTCAGCGGGATGAAGTCGTCGAGCTTCTTGATGCGCTCGCGCACCAGCGGCGCGATCCGCACCAGGTGCTCGCGGCGCAGGCGCCAGCCCAAGAGCGCGTCGGCCAGGGCCTCGTTGCTGAGCTCGTGGAGGTACTTCTCGTTGAGCCAGGTCAGCTTGTCGAGATCGAACACCGGGCCGCCCAGCGAGATCCGGTCCCACGAGAACGCGCCGACCATCTCGGCCAGCGTGAACTTCTCGCGGTCGTCGCCGAACGACCAGCCCATCAGGCCGAGGAAGTTGAGCAGCGCCTCGGGCAGGATGCCGGCGTCCCGGTAGTAGTTGATCGAGACCGGGTTCTTGCGCTTCGAGATCTTGGACTTGTCGCTGTTGCGCAGGAGCGGCATGTGGTGCCACGCCGGCGGCTCCCAGCCGAACGCCTGGTACAGCAGCACGTGCTTCGGCGTCGACGAGATCCACTCCTCGGCGCGGATCACGTGGGTGATCTCCATCAGGTGATCGTCGACCACGTTGGCCAGGTGGTAGGTCGGCATCCGGTCGGACTTGAGCAGGACCTGGTCGTCGACCTGGCCGACGTCGAACGAGACCGCCCCGCGCAGGCGGTCGTGGACCACGACCGAACCCTCGAGCGGCGCGGCCAGGCGGACCACGTGGGTCTCGCCGGCGCCGACCCGGCGCGCGGCCTCGGCGCGGTCGAGCCCGCGGCAGTGGCGGTCGTAGCCGATGAAGCTCTGCTTCTGGGCTTGCTGCTCGGCGCGGACCTGGGCCATGCGCTCGGCGGTGCAGAAGCAGGGATACGCCTTGCCGGCGGTGACCAGCTCGGCCACGTGGCGCGCGTAGATGTCCTTGCGCTCGCTCTGCCGGTACGGACCGTACGGCCCCCCGACATCGGGGCCCTCGTCCCACGACAGCCCGAGCCAGCGCAGCGCGCTGTAGATCATCGCCTCGCTGTCGGCGCGGGCCCGGCTCTGATCGGTGTCCTCGATGCGCAGGACGAACTGACCGCCCTGCGAGCGCGCGAAGACGTAGTTGAACAGCGCCATGTAGGCGGTGCCGACGTGGGGGTCGCCGGTCGGCGACGGCGCGATGCGCACGCGGACCGGTCGCGGGGGGGACGACATGGCTCTGGCCTATACCACGACGACGATCGGGCCAGCGGCTGTGAAGCATTCGCTTCCCACCCGCCGTTTCGATCGGTCGGCCACCGGCCGGAGCCCGCGCCCGATCTGTACGGTGACGAGCCGGCTCGCTCCGCTCGCCGAGGGCCGGCGCCCGAAAGCGAAACGTGCCCACCTCCGGTCGGAGGCAGGCACGGTCACGGCCGCGGCTCGGGCTGGGCCCGACCCACGCGCGCGATCACTTGACCGGGTCGAGCTTCTTGGCGCCCTTCTCGACCACCCACGTCTTGTAGTAGCTCTCGCGCGGCGTGCCCTGCGCGACGCGCTCCTGGGCCTTCTTGAGCTCCTCGTCGATGATCGCCTTGAACGCCGGCAGCGGCTGGGCGCCCGACAGGAAGCGGCCATTGATGAAGAAGGCGGGCGTGGCGCCGACGCCGAAGTTGGTCAGGCTGGCCTGGTGCTTCTGCACCCACGGGGCGCATTCGCCCTTGAGGTCGCTCTGGAACTTGGCCACGTCGACACCGGCCTCCTTGGCTGCGGCGATGATGTTGGCCTCCTCGAACTGGCGGGTCTTGAAGACCTTCTCCCACAGCGCCTCGTCGACCTCCTTGAACTTGCCCTGGCGGTGGGCAGCGCAGGTGGCCTGGGCCGGCAGGGTGGCCGTCTGCGGGTGGACGACGTAGGGCGCGTAGATCACGCGGACGTTGTCGCCGTAGTCCTTGTGGATCTGCTCGAGGGTCGGGCGGACCTTCTCGCAGAACGGGCAGGCGTACTCGTACGCCTTCACGATCGTGATCAGCGCGTCGGGGCGACCGATCGCGGGCATGTCGTCGACCGGGACCGCGTAGGTCTTGGCCGGGTCGGCGGCCGGGCGCTGCGGGCGCTGCTGGCCACCGGGGGCGCCGGCCGGGCGCTTCTCCAGGCGATCGAGGCGCTGGGCGATGTCGTCGAGCTTCTTGACGACTTCCTTGTTGTCCTGGGTGCAGCTGGTGAGGCCGCCGAGGGCGACCGCGCCGAGCGCGAGCGCGAGCGCGAAGGTGTTGTTCTTCATCATGGATCGGTTCCTCGAACGCAGGTGGGGATAGCGGAACGGACCGTCACCGGGTCGGCGGCGGCAAGGGTGGAAGTGGCCCCGCCTGCGGCGGGGTCGGGACAATTACAGCAGAGGTCCTCGGACGCAAGGGCCGACGCCAGCGTGGGGCCGGCCGCGCTGGCATCGAGCGCGAGGTCGCTCTGGGCGGGTGAGGTCAGCGCGTCGTCGCCGTGGCGGCGGCGCAGCGCGAGCTGGTACTCGCAGACCTCGTCGTGCGACAGCGCGCCGTCACCATCGGCATCGGCCGCGGGATGGGCGGCCATGATCGACGTCGCCACGTCGGGCGTGAACAGGCACACGCGCGGGCCGGTCGCCGCCGGCGGCGCCGACGACGCGGCGCCGGTCAGGCCGACCAGCGCCCAGCCACCGACCAGCGCCATGCCCGGCCGGCCGAGCCCGGGCCGCGCGGTGCGCGCCGGATGCGCGACCAGCGCGTCGACCCGGCGCCGCAGGGTGCCGGGCCGGGCCAGCGCGAGCGCGGCGGTCGGCGCGTCGAGGCGCGCGCGCGCGACCTCGACCAGCATGCGGGCGTAGGCGGCGGCGCCGAGCGGACCGATCGCGATCGCGTAGGCGTCGCACGCCTGCTCGCGGGCGAGATCGAGGCGCCGGTTGACCCAGCGCACCACCGGCCAGAAGAAGAAGGCGGTCGCGGCGACGACCTGCACCACCCGCAGCGCGGCGTCCCCGCGGCGGACGTGGGCGAGCTCGTGCGCCAGCGCGGCGCGGCGCGCGTCGGCGCGGTCGCCGGCCAGCGCGGTGGCGGGCACCACCACGATCGGCGCGCGGAAGCCGACCAGGTACGGCGTGGCCTCGCCCGCGGCGACCCGGACCTCGATCGCGCCGCGCACGCCGATGCGCGCCGCCAGCGCCGCGACCTCGCCGACCAGCCAGTCCGGGGCCGGCGCGGCCTGCCGGGCCTGGGCGCGGGCCCGACCGGCGGCGCGCAGCTGGCGCGCCGCGACCACCGATGCGCCCGCCAGCCACAGGCCGAGCACCGCGAGCGTGCCCCACGCAACCGGCGGGGCGGCCGGGGCGGTCGGGACCGCCAGCGCCGACGGCCCGGTGACCACGATCGGCTCGGCGGCGGTGTCGCCGTCGCGCAGACTGTCGACCAGCGACGCCAGCGAGAACCGCGCGCCGGGCCCGACCGGGACCAGAAACTTGAGCAGGACCACCGTCCACAGCGCCGCGATCACGCCAGGCCGGGCGCGGCGCAGCACGGTCGCGGACAGCGCGAGCGCGATCATCGCGAGCAGGGTGCCGTGCAGGAGGGCGGCGCCGAGCACCCCGAGCACGCCGTCGAGGCCGGCAGCGAGCGCGGTCACGACCGGGCCTTCTTGCGGCGCGGCTCGGCCGCCGGTTGGGCCGCCGCGACCGGCGCCTCAGCCGTGGCAGCTGGCGCCGCCGGCGCACGCTCGTCGATCCCACGGGGGGCCCTGCCCCCCGCCCCACCAGCGGAGCTGGCAGGGCCCCCACCCTCCGTCTCCTCGCTGCGCTCGTCGATCCGCCGCTCGATGTCGCGGAGCTCGTCGAGCGACAGCGACTCGTCCTCGACCAGACCGAGCACCATCGCATCGGCCTCGCCATCGAAGACGTCGTGCAGGAACGCGCGCAGCCGCTCCTTCAGCACCGACTCACGCTGGAACGCCGGCTGGTACACGAACGGCTCGCGGTCGCGATCGACATTGACCGCGCCCTTGCCGGCCAGGCGCCCCAGCAGCGTCATGACCGTGGTGTACGCCAGCTCGCCGCCCTTCTTGTTGAGCTCCGCGCGCGCCTCGGCCACGGTGGCCTTGCCTAGATTCCACAGCACCTTCATGAGGTTGAACTCGGCGGGCGTGAGGTCGGGGGCGCGGGACATCGGGCTTCCTGGTGCGGTTCCTACTGGCCTCGTATTGCTACTACGAGTGTAGTTTGAAGGTCAAGCACGACCTTCCGCGCGTGATACCCGCCGTGACCCCCACGGCATTCCGCCCTGCCGGTTCGAGTAGAGTCCGCGGATGCGTCTGTACCAGGATTCCCGCGCGCCCAATCCCCGCCGCGTTCGCATCTTCCTCGCCGAGAAGAACCTGACCAGCGCGGTCGAGCTGGTCGACGTCAGCATCAACGCCGGCGCCCACCAGTCGCCCGAGCACCTCGCGCGCCACCCGCTCGGGCTGGTGCCGGTGCTCGAGCTCGACGACGGCCGGCTCCTGCGCGAGTCGATCGCGATCTGCCGCTACCTCGAGGAGCTGTACCCGCAGCCGGCGCTGTTCGGCACCGACCCGTGGTCGCGCGCGACCATCGAGCAGTGGGACCGCCTCGCCGAGCTCGAGATCCTGGGGCCGGTCGCGCAGGTGTTCCGCAACAGCCACGCGTTCTGGGAGGGCCGCATCAAGCAGAGCCCCGAGTTCGCCGAGATCACGCGCGAGCGCCTGCAGGAGCGGTTCACCTGGCTCGACGGCGAGCTCGCCGGCCGCCGGTTCCTGGCCGGCGACACCTTCTCGGTCGCCGACATCACCGCGCTGTGCGCGCTCGACTTCGCCAAGGTCTCCGGCATCCGGGTCGGCGACGCCACCCCGCACCTCAAGCGCTGGCACGCCGAGATGTCGGCCCGGCCGACTGCCAAGGCCTGACCGGCACGACCAGCCGGCGGCGCGCAGCGCCCGGTCAGGACCGGACGACCGCGCGCGGCAGCGGCTGCGGCCCGGCTGCCTTCTTCGCGCGGCGCCTGGCCAGGGCAGGCGGGATGCTGAGGAAGCCGATCGCCGCGATGATGAGGCCGGCGCCCACGATCTCGTCGGTCGACAGCGGCCCGTAGCCGGCGAAGAGCGCGCCCAGGATCACCGAGCCGACGATGCCGGCGAGCACGCTCGACGCCCGGTTGACCGGGACGCAGAAGGTGTTCTCGTTCTTGTCGAGCAGGATCAGTCCGCCGAAGATCCCGGTGCACTGCGACAGCACGCCGATGACGAGCGCGTACGGCACCACCGGCCGATCCCAGAACGTGGTGAACCCGGCCCGCATCGACGCGCCGAACTCGCCGCCGGCGAACAGCGCGGCCAGGCCGAGCAGCAGGAGCAGCACCGGCCCCGAGGTCATGCCCTCCTCGACGAAGTAGCGCAGGTTGGCGTTGCTGTCGGCCGACTTCGCCAGCTTGCTCATCAGCGACAGCCGCACGAAGTAGAAGCCGAGATAGAGGAGGACGTCGATCGCGCACGCGGTCGTGAGCAGGGTCGAGCCACCCCCGAGGAACGCCGCGAGGAGCGAGCCGATCGACAGCAGCAGCGCGACCAGCGAGAACCAGCGCACGTGGCGGCCCGCGAACGCGTCGACCACCGGCGCCAGCACCAGCAGGCCGCCGCGCATGAGGAGCATGACGAACACGATGCTGACGTCGACGAACGTGTAGGCCAGCGTGGTGGTCGCGATGATGCCAGACGTGCACACGCCCGAGAGGAACGTCAGCTTCTGCGGCATCGGCACCGACACGCCGAGCACGCGCCGCCGCCCGGCGTGGCGCCACCAGCCGGTCGCCAGCAGGAACACCACCAGGGTCGCGACCGTGGCGGTCACCGTCGGCGGCAGCATCTCGAGCCCGTCGATGCCGGGGTCCCTGGCCGGCGCGACCTGCGGGATCCCGTCGCTGTCGATCAGGCCCTTGGAGACGACCTTGGTCAAGGCGGCGAAGGGGACGTAGCAGGCGAAGTAGCCAAACGCCCACCACCAGATCGAAGGTCCGCTCGCGGAATGGGTCGTCGCCGCCGCCACTGGCTTGAGAATGTCACTCACGCGCCATCTTGTCGCCACATTTGACAGGAGTGCCAGCTCGCGCCGTCAGGTTCCGCACCTCAGCCCGCGACCGACGCCAGCTGTCCGCACGCGGCCGCGATGTCGCCCCCGCCCGAGTAGCGGCGATGGCTGCCCAGCCCGGCGCGGTCGAGCTCGGCGCGGAACGCCGCGGTCGCCGGGTCCGACGCCCGCGCGAACTCGTCGCCGGGGCCGATCGAGTTGTAGGCGATGATCGACAGCCGCGGCCGCAGGCCGGTCTCGGCGGTGAACGCGTGGGCCCGGGTCGCCAGCGCCTGGGCGTCCTCGGCGGTGTCGTTGACCCCGGCGAGCAGCGTCACCGCCCACATCGGGGCCAGCCGGGTCGCGCGCGCGTGATCGGCGGCCGCCGCCAGCACCTCGTCGAGCGGGTGGGCGCGCTCGACCGGCATCAGCGACCGCCGCACGGCCGGCCGCGCGCTGGCGATCGACACGCCGAGCCGGACGTTGGGCGCCTCGCGGGCCAGCCGCCGGATGCCGGCGGGATGGCCCGACGTGCACACGGTGATGCTGCGGGCGTCGATGCCCTGCGCGCACGGCTCCGACAGCACGGCGATCGCGGCGAGCACGCGGTCGAGGTTGGCCATCGGCTCGCCCATGCCCTGGAACACCACGCCGTGGACACGCTCGCCGGGGCCCAGGGTGGCGCGGACCGCGCGGACCTGCTCGACGATCTCCCAGCGCTCGAGGTTGCGGCGCAGGCCGAGCCGGCCGGTCGCGCAGAACCCGCAGGCCAGCGCGCAGCCGACCTGCGAGCTGACGCAGGCGGTGAACCGGCCCGGCTTCTCGAGCGGGATGCGCACCGCCTCGATCACCTCGCCATCGGCGAGCGCGAGGACCAGCTTGATGAAGGGGTCGATCGCGCTCTCGGCGCGCTCGCGCACCTCGAGCGTCGGCACGTGGCCGATCGCGCGGACCGCCTCGGCCGCCACCCGGCGTACCGCCGACGACGGCGCGACCGGCTCGCCCCGGTGCACCATCGCGATCAGCTTGCGCGCCTCGGCCAGCGTGATCGCCGGCACGGCCGCGGCCAGCTCGGCCGGCGTCACCGCTTGCAGTGCGAGGCGCGTCATCGGCGCACGATACTCAGAATTCCGTGACGTGGCTCGTCCGCGAGCACGGACCTCCGTGCCCCTGACGGGGCGACGCGCGCCAAGTCCGCGTCCCGACGGCAGTCCCGGGCTGGCCACGCTCTTGCTTCAGCGGTCGGCATGAGCCTAACCATCGCTCGCGCGTTCACGCTCGCGCTGTGCGGGATCGGGCTGGCCGCCTGCGCCAGCGACGAACCGCACGCCATCTCCCGGACCACCGAGCTGGTCCAGTACGACTCGTGCCTCAGCCTCGAGGGCGACCTCAAGCGAGTCCTCATCCAGGAGGTCGAGGCCAACATCGATCGCGCCAGCGACCCACGCTGGGGCAGTCCGGAGGACTCCGCCGGCGACCCCGCCAGCGGCGACAGCGGCGGCGGTCGCGAGGAGGGCGTCGACTACTCCGGGACCAACAACCAGGAGGGCGGCGTCGACGAGGCCGACTTCGTCAAGACCGACGGCTACCACCTCTACACGATCAACGGCAACCGGCTGCACGTGTTCGGCGTGCCCACGTTCGGCACCCTGGTGCCCGAGAGCGAGACCGAGCTCGAGGGTCATCCGCAGCAGATGCTGCTCGACGGCGACAAGGTCGCGGTGTTCTCCACGATCAGCGTCGGCACCCTGCCCGTGGGCCATCCGCTGCGGGCCCTGGTCGGCCGCAGCGACCAGGACGACGGCAACTGGTACTGGCGCAGCGACATCCTCACCAAGCTGACCATCCTCGACCTCGCCGACCGGACCGCGCCCCGGCTGGTCCGCGAGCTGTACCTCGAGGGCTGGTACCAGACCGCGCGCGAGGTCGACGGCTCGGTCCGCCTCGGCGCGTACAGCTCGATCAACACGCCGTGGAACTGGTGGCGCTTCTGGGACCAGGCCAACCAGGATCCGGTCCGCGCCAAGCGGCTCGCCCGGCGCCAGATCAGCGCGATGTCGCTCGACGACCTGCTGCCCAACCTCTACGTCCGCAGCCCGGACGGCGCGATCGCGACCCGGGCCCTGGTCGGCACCGCGTGCCAGTCGTGGTACCGCCCGACCGACAGCCACGCCCACGGCGTCACCTCGATCGTCTCGGTCGACCTGCGCTCGGCCGACCTGCGGGTCGAGTCCGATCACGTCATCACCAACTGGTCGACGCTCTACGCCTCGACCGACACGCTGGTCCTCACCGAGGCCGCCCACGACTGGTGGTGGTTCTACCGGTGGGACGGCGATCCCGAGCAGCTCAACGTCCACGCGTTCGACATCTCGACGCCCGGCCGCACCCGCTACCTCGCCTCGGGCCGGGTCGAGGGCTACCTCACCGATCAGTTCGCGATCGACGAGCAGGATGGCTACCTGCGGCTGGCGACCACGACCAACCTGTGGCGACGCTGGTGGCTCGACAATGACGATCAGGCCCCGCCCGAGACCCACGTCTGGGTGCTGTCGCAGCTCGGGACCCAGCTGCGCACGGTCGGGCACCTCGACGGCATCGCGCCCGGCGAGCGCCTGTTCGCGGCCCGGTTCATGTCGGACCGCGCGTACCTGGTCACCTTCGAGCAGATCGATCCGCTGTTCACGATCGACCTGACCGACCCGGTGCAGCCGCGGGTGGTCGGCGAGCTCGAGATCCCCGGGTTCTCGACCTACCTGCACCCGATCGCCGACGGCAAGCTGCTGTCGATCGGCGTCGGCGGCGACGCCAACGGGGCCAACTGGCGCACCCAGGTCTCGCTGTTCGACGCCAGCGACATGGCGATGCCGAAGCTCGATGACGTCGAGGTCCTCGAGAACGACGGCGGCTGGGGCTGGTCCGAGGCGATGTGGGAGCACAAGGCGTTCCAGTACTGGGCGCCCAAGGGCCTGCTCGCGATCCCGATGACGAGCTACGCCAACGACTACGACCCGCAGACCGGCCGCTACAACTACCGCTACCTGAGCCGGCTCGAGCTCATCAACGTCGACCTGGCGACCGGCCTGTCGCGGCGCGGCTCGATCGACCACTCGGCCTACTACAACAGCGACCCCGATCACTACTGGTACTACCGCGACGTCCGCCGCTCGATCTTCATGGGCGACTACGTCTACGCGATCAGCGACCGCGCGATCACGGTGCACCGGGTCAGCGACCTCGGCCAGGTCGCGGCCGAGCGCCTGCCCGGCTACGACCAGGCCGACTTTTACTGGTGGTGGTGACCCGGCGGCCGGCACTCCCGGCGCTGGTGCGCTGATATCGCACCCATCCTGGCGACCCGGGTATCCAGGGCGGCACCCCACAAACCACGGGTGGATGGCTGGCGGGTCCGCCGGTAGCCGTGCTTGATTCGAACTCTCCGTGTCAGGTCCTGTTCCGTCGGTCCGCCGCATCCCGTCGCTCGACGGCCTGCGGGCCATCTCGATCGCGCTGGTGTTGCTCTCGCACCTGCTGGGGACGCGGGGCTTCCCGGTCGGCGACCGCGCGCTCGGCGCGATCGGCGACTTCGGCTACCTCGCGGTGCGGGTGTTCTTCGTGATCTCGGGCTACCTGATCACGAGCCTGCTCATCCACGAGCACCAGAAGACCGGCACGATCTCGCTGCGCGGGTTCTACGCCCGGCGGTGCTGGCGCATCTTCCCGGCGTTCTACACGTTCGTGGCCGCGATGTGCCTGGCCTCGGTGGTCGGCTCGCTCGCGCTCTATCGCGGCGACGTGCTGGCCGCGGTCACGTACACGATGAACTACCACTACGAGCGCTCGTGGGAGCTCGGCCACATCTGGTCGCTGTCGATCGAGGAGCAGTTCTACCTGCTGTGGCCGGCGCTGGTCCTGCTCGGCGGTCGCCAGCGGATCATCCCGATCTCGATCGCGATGATCGCGCTCGCCCCGGTGCTGCGCGGGATCGCCTGGTTCGTCGCCCCCTACCCCGACGACGTGATCATGGAGGCGTACCCGTGCGTGATGGACGCGATCGCGACCGGCTGCCTGCTGGCCGCGATCCGTCCGCGCCTCGACGGCCACGCGCGCTACCAGCGCTTCCTGCGCTCGCCGATGTTCCTGCTGGTGCCGCTCGCGGTCGCCGGGTTCAACCTGCCGATGTGGTTCCCGGTCGAGTACACGCTCAACATCAGCGTGATGAACGTGGGGATCGCGCTGATCGTCGACCGCTGTGTCCGGGTCCCGGACGACCTGGTCGGCCGCTTCCTCAACTGGGCGCCGGTGGTCTGGGTCGGGACCCTGTCCTACTCGCTGTACCTGTGGCAGGAGCCGTTCCTGAACCACCTCGCGAAGTCCGAGGTCAACCGGTTCCCGATCAACCTCGTGCTCGCGGTCGCCTGCGCGTGCGCGTCGTACTACCTGGTCGAGAAGCCGTTCCTGGCCTGGCGCGACCAGCGGGCCCGGCGCGCCCGCGAGCGGGCCGAGCCCACCGCGCCGCCCGCGGGCCCGGCACCCTGACGGAACCAGCCGCGCTCGAGCTCGATATTTCGTGACCCGGGAGCGCCGTGGCGGCTGCGGTGGTTTGCACCCAACAGCCACGAGAGGTACGGTCGAAGGTCATGGCGTATCCCGAAGTCGTGCGCGTCTTTGCCACCACGCAGGAGCCGGACTACGACGCGCCCTGGCAGACCCGCAACCCCTCGTCCTCGACGGGCTCGGGGGTCGTCATCGCGGGCGGCGCGATCCTGACCGGGGCCCACGTCGTCGCCGACGCGACGTTCCTGCAGATCCAGAAGCCGTCGCATCCCGACAAGGCCATCGCCCGGGTTCGCGCGGTCAACCACGACTGCGACCTCGCGCTGCTCGAGGTGGTCGAGCCCGCCCACTTCCTCGACGACGTCCCCCCGGCCGAGATCGGCGACATGCCCAAGCTGCGCGATCAGGTCGCGGTGATCGGGTATCCGGTCGGCGGCGAGGAGATCTCGATCACCGAGGGCGTGGTCTCCCGTATCGAGGTCCAGCGCTACAGCCACTCGCAGCGTCACCTCCTGGCCGTGACGGTCGACGCCGCGATCAACGCCGGCAACAGCGGTGGCCCGGTGTTCGGCGGCGGCAAGGTGGTCGGCATCGCGTTCCAGAAGCTCACCGGCGTCGACAACATCGGCGAGATGGTCCCGCCGCCGGTCATCCGCGCGTTCCTGGCCGGGGTCGGCACCGGCAAGCGCCCCGAGATCCCGGCGCTCGGCATCCAGACCCAGAACCTCGAGAACATGCTCCTGCGCAAGCGCCTGGGCGTGCCCGAGGGCGTGTCGGGCGTGATGGTGATCCACGTCGACCACAACGGCGCCGCCGATGGCGTGCTCGCGCCGCGCGATGTGATCACGCACGTCGACGGCCTGGCGATCGCCAGCAACGGCACCGTGCGCTGGGACGAGCGCCACCGGACCCGCTACGACGTCGTGCTCGGCACCCACTACGTCGGCGACACCGTGCCGCTGCGGGTGATGCACGCCGGCGTGGCCCGCGAGGTCGAGGTGACGCTGGCGCCGTACCAGCCGCTGGTGCCGCGCTCGCGCTACGACCATCCGCCCCGCTACTTCGTGTACGGCGGGCTGGTGTTCCAGACCCTGACCCGCGACTTCCTGTCGACCTGGGACAAGTGGTGGAACAAGGCGCCCAAGGAGTTCCTGAACTACTACTACATGGGCGTGCGCACCGCGCAGCGGCACGAGGTCGTGATCCTGACGCAGATCCTCGCCGACGAGATCAACGTCGGCTACGGCCACCTCTACAACGAGGGGGTCGCCAGCGTGAACGGCGCGATCCCGCGCGACCTCGCCGACTTCGTCGAGCGCGTGAGCGCGGTGCGCGGCCTGGTCGAGATCACGACCACCTCGGGCGGCGTGATCATGTTCGACAGCGAGGACGTCGCCCGCGCCACGCCGCGCATCCTGAACCGCTACCGGATCCCCAACGACCGGTCGGTCGACATCGCGCCGCCAGCCTCGAACGCCGGGTAAGTCCCCCGGACGGTCGGCCCGTCTGGCTCGGCGACGGCTCAGGCCTTCGCGGTCGCCGCAGCCGGCGCGGGCACTACGGCGCGGCCGGCGCGGGGGCTGCCACCGGCGTGGTCTCGACCAGCGGCAGGCCCATCTTCTGGCTCCACCACAGCAGGCCGGTCACCAGCTGGCGGCGATCGTCCACGAACGACGGCTTCTTGCCTTCGAACGCGTGGCCCAC
>JBKJLC010000268.1:0-49313 GCA_046597055.1 Kofleriaceae bacterium
ACCTGCTGCTGCAGCGTTGCGACCAGCGCGACGAGTTCGTCGTATGTGGGCGGCGTCGAGATCCTGGTATTCAGATCCGATCGCTGCGGAAGTCAAGCAGGACGTGAACGGTTACAACTTCTTTTGCATGATGATGATCTCCGAGTCAGTTGCTGAGAAACAGGCTTGAAAAGGCCATGAGAGAGCGGCGGCCCCAGAGAATTCCACGAACGCCGCAGATGCCAAAAATGTCGTCTGTCATGAAACGGGCGCAGAGCAGATCTGCATCATGAACTTGGATGGTGGCTATCCGAAAATCTTCTAGGTCGAACACCATAACCTCGCCGGCGCTGACTGCGATAGCATAGCGTCCGCTCGGAGACTGTGAGATGTCTGCAATGCGCGTGTCTGACTTGAATTCGTAGTCACGGAGGGGTGTGTGCAGCCAGAGCGAGAATCCCTTGCTCGCTAACCAGGTGTCACGGTGGACGACGAACTCTCGTAGAGGTCCGGACGCTTGAGTGACAGCTAGCGGACGCAGGTCACGGCTCCAGTGGACCATCGTGGCGTCCGAGCTCGATGTGCGCAAACCATTGGCAGACCAATCCAGCGCGAAGATGAAGCCTCGATGCACGCGGGATGTGTTCATCGAACGATCAGTCAGGCCGAACGTTGACAGCACGCCTTCTTGGTCTGTCGATGCGATGGAGCGGGCGTCCGGGCTAAACACCAGCCGGTACGGCTCGGAGGCATGCTTATATAGGAGCGTCCGGCGGATACCGTCATAGGACCAAACCGAGCCATCGCTTACCAGATACGCCAGCAACTCCCCATCGGGTGGGCTCGCGGACCAAGGTATCGGCTCCTTGTGTTTTGCGACGATCTCCGTGCGATGAGTATTCGTGTCGGTGCAGATCAACTGGCCGTCCCATCCGCCAGAACAAACCCTCGAGCCAAGCCAAGACGGTTTGAAGGACAGGTCTTGATGCTTATGTAGGTGAACGATCTCATCCGCGAAAGGTTCTACTAGAGACACCGACCCGTCACGGCAGTCGACCGCAGCCGCGCCGCCCGTGGTTCTCGCCACGATGTTGAAGGGCGTGCAGTTCATGGGAAGCGTAGAGAGGCCGAGACCCGGACGAAGGCGCCAGCGGCGGATCTCCGGCCCGCCGACCGAGGTCAGCGTGCCCGTGGCACTATCGATGAGGACGAAAGCTACGAGCCCGCGGTGGCCAATGAACGTCCACACCGAATTCGTCTCGGTGTCGACGACGTGAATGGTGCCGTCAGTGTATCCCCAGGCCGCGATGCTACCGTCCGTGGCAACGCTAGTAGCCATCACGTCTGATGGTGGTCCAGAAACCGCAGCACCGGCTCCTGGCATGACTAGCCACGGCTGCCCGCGACTATCGACCGCGGCTACGAGTCCGGAGCTGGACATTGACAGTTGATAGTCGTCGGTGGTCACGAAGTCCACGGTGCGCTTGCCGCGGCCGTGGCTAATGATCATGTTCTTATCGTTGCGCAGTGCGACGTAGTCCTCCCCCGAGGTCGCTAGATTGGATGGCATACCGTTATGTTTGCAGCGTCCCAACTGGCGACGAGGCTCACGCAAGGTCTCGAGATGCCCACCCACCGTGCAGAGTAGGAGGTCGCTTGCGCCGAGTGTCGCCATCCCGCGAACGCCGTCGCGCAGTTGGAGTGCCGCGCCCATTTTCGTTGAATGGAGACGCCCAGCCTGATCGAGAAGTAAGACGTCATCATCGATTGCAGCAGAGTACTGGGGGAACTGCGGCAACGAGCTCAGGTCGACGCTGGGCCCAACTGCGGGAGTGCGTTGCAGGCGCGGGCCGTCATCCGTGTTCTGACCGTAGACCCACGCGCCCTGCGCGCGGATCGTCGGGCTGGGTTCCATCAGTCTCGTGGCGATTACCTGCGTCGTACCATCATCAAGGTTCGCGAGATGGAGACGCCGGTCCGAGGTGCTCACGAGTACGTGAGGTGAACCACGCGTGGACTGTAGGTCTATGACGATGTAGGGCGAGTACGATAGGATTGAGTGTGCGGTGCCCGAACCATTCACTCGACTCTCGATCGTATCCCGCTCCGCCGAGGGGTTGATGCGGTTGGAATCGAGCAGCGTCTTTGCGAGGGTGGGATCCTTCGCGAGCAGCAGTGCCGCTTCCGATATCAGGGCATGGTCGCGCTCTTGCT
This sequence comes from Kofleriaceae bacterium, assembly GCA_046597055.1. Taxonomy (GTDB): domain Bacteria; phylum Myxococcota_A; class Polyangia; order Haliangiales; family Haliangiaceae; genus UBA2376. The sequence continues at coordinate 2,194 of JBKJLC010000268.1, forward strand.
CTGCAGTTGCGCGTGCGGACCGCTCACGCTGCTGGGAAAATTCGGCCTTGATTTGCGCATCTCGGGCGCGGTCTCGCTCGTTCAGGATGGTCGCGATCGACCACGATGCGGCGATGAAGGCGACAACCGATATGGCGAGGCTGATGATGGCCGCGCGGCGATGACGTCGCAGCCAATGCTCGAGCAGGGCGAAGAGGGAGTAGTGGCGCGACAGGATGCGCGCCCCGGCAGCGAACGCGTGCAGGTCGACACTGAGTGCGCGTGCGTCGGTGTGGCGGGCCTCGGATTGCTCGGCAGTAGCTTTGACGACGATGGCAACTAGATCGGTCTCGATGCGGTTGGCACGCATCGTTTTGACGGCGTGCCGCACGTGGTCTCGATGAAGAGCCGCTCCAGTGCAGAGTTGGTAAAGCATCGCGCCGATGGCGTAGACGTCGGCGCGTTCGTCCACTGGCTCGCCTCGGGCTTGCTCGGGCGACATGTAGGCGGGGGTGCCGAGGATGGTGCCGGCGACGGTGACGCCGTCGTCGGCGGGGGCTTTGCGGTACGGGCCGTCGGGGGTCGGGTCGCCGGCGGGGTCGTCGGGGCCGGCTGCGATGTCCTTGGCGAGGCCCCAGTCGATGACGACGGTCTCGCCGAACTCGCCCACGATGACGTTCGAGGGCTTGAGGTCACGGTGGATGATCTTGTGGTCGTGGGCGTAGGCGATCGCGTCGGCGACGGCGATGACGTTGGGGAGGAGGGCGAGGCGGTCCTCGAGGGTCTTGCAGTCGTCGATGAGCTCCTTCAGGGGGCGCCCGGCGACAAGCTTCATGGCGTAGAACGGGGTGCCGTCGGGCCAGCGGCCCGCCTCGTGGATCGGGACGATGCCGGGGTGCTCGAGGCGCGCGGTGATGAGGGCTTCGCGGAAGAAGCGGAGCTCGCTGGAGGTGCCGCGGTGAAGGAGTTCCTTGAGGGCGACGTCGCGACCGAGCTCCTTGTCGCGGGCGCGGTAGACGCGGCCCAGGCCGCCGCGGCCGTGCTCGGCGACGATCTGGTAGCGCTGGGGGTCGCGGTACTGGAGGGGTGCGGGGAGGCGCTCGAGGGGCGGGCGCGAGGTGAGCGGGGATGGTGAGTCGGAGTCGTTGCTGTCGCGAGTGCGGGTGCGGGTGGGGTCGTCGTTGCCGGCGCGGCGGGGTGCGGGTGGCGAGGCAGCAGCGGCGGCGGGCGACCCGGCAGCGGCAGGCGCGGGCGACCGGGCGGCGGCGGGCGCCTGGGCAGCGACGGCGGGCGACCCGGCAGCAGCGGCCGCGGGCGACCCGGCCGCAGCGGCGGCGGGCGACCCGGCAGCATCGGCGGGTGGCGTCCCTGCGGGCGGGGTGGCTGGCAGTGGTACGGCCGCGCCGGATTCGTCGGACGAGGGGCTGGTCAGCTGGCTGTCTTCGCGACCCGAGGGACCTACACCGTGCGACACGACGAGCGGCGAATACGGCATGTCGGTCGGCGACGCAAGACCTATCGCCGACGGGTCGGCGGATGGGTTCTCGTCGGCAACTTTCATGGCGAGCGGCGCATCAGCACGCAGCGTGCCAGCGGCGGAGGCGGCGGAACCGCGCGGAGTTCCGTCCTGGGAGGCAGTCATGCGGGCTGTGTCGGTGTTCCGATACAGCGGTTGCGTGTTCCGGTGCGGTCAGGTGCGTGAATGTGCGGGGCGGCGTCGGAACACATCGAGTGTTCCGGTGGTGTTCCGATCGTTCCGATCCGAGGCGGCGAGGGGGGGGATGTGTGAGGTGGGGGACAGGAATCGCAGGTCCATTCGTGGCAAGGGCTGGAACCGGGGCTCAAGGAGCGGATCGGAGCTGGTGCGGGTCGTGCTAATGGTCGCGAGATGTCATGGCAGTGCCTCCTCGAGGGTGAGCTGAAGCAGCGGGCGATCGAGACCGCGGACGAGATCATCGCGGCGATCGCGGCCAGGCCGGACGGGACCGGTGCCCTGGACGGGGCCGGGGGGCATGCGTGCCTGATGGTGTACGCGGTGCACGCCGGGCGCGACGAGGCGCTGGCGGAGCGCGCGGCGGCGATGCTCGATGCGATGGTGACCGGGGTGAGCGAGGGGGGTGGGCGCGGGGCGCTGTGGGGCGGGCTGGCCGGGGCGCGGTTCACGGTGGCGCACCTGGCGGGTGGCGACGAGGCGGGTGAGGCGCTGCTGGCGATGGACGCGGCGCTGCTGACGATGCTCGCCGTGCCCGCCTGGGACCAGGATTACGACCTGATCGGTGGGCTGTGCGGGTTCGGGGTCGCGGCGCTCGAGGGCGGCGGCGAGGCCGAGCGGATCGCGGTGCGGGTGCTGGACCATCTGGAGGCGACGGCGCGGCACGAGCCGGAGGGCACGGCCTGGTACACGGCACCGGAGCTACTGCCGGAGTGGCAGCGTGCGGTGTGCCCCGATGGCTACTTCAATCTCGGGCTCGCGCACGGGATTCCCGGGGTGATCGGGTTCCTCGCGAAGCTGCTGGATGCGGGGGTCGAGGTGGAGCGGGCGCGGGTGCTGCTCGAGGGCGCCGTGCGCTGGATGTTGACGGTGGCGCCGGCGCGCGAGGGGGGCCGGTTCCCAGCGTGGCGCGGGCGGGGCGCGAACGACGAGCCGTCGCGGTTGGCCTGGTGTTACGGCGACCCGGGCGTGGCGGTGCCGCTGCTGGCGGCCGCGCGCGCGACCCGCAATGACCTGTGGGAAGCGCAGGCGATGGAGATCGCGCACGGGATGGCCGCGCGGCCGATGGCCACGAGTGGCGTGGCCGACATGGGCATCTGCCATGGTGCGGCCGGGGTCGCGCACATCTTCAATCGGCTGTACCAGGCGACTGGCGACGAGGTGCTGGGCGACGCGGCCCGGGCGTGGATCGAGCAACTGCTGGCGATGCGGCGGCCCGGCGAGGCGGTCGCCGGCTTTCCGTCGATGACGCGCGAGGAGGGCCGCGATATCTGGCAGGAGGATGCCGGGCTGCTGATGGGCGCGACCGGCGTCGGGCTGGTGCTGCTGGCCGCGACGTCGGAGATCGAGCCGGCCTGGGATCGCGCGCTGCTGTGCGAGATCGCGCCACCGGCGGACGCGCAGCCGTGACGGGCGCCAAGGGGACCAAACTGGCGGCGGGGCGGCCGTGACCGTCACGGACCTGACGCGGACGGTCAGCCACAGCGAGGACGAGGACGCGGCCGGCGGGGCCGGGGCCGAGCAGCCGCGGCTGGTGGTGGTGCTGGAGTGCCGGCAGCCGACGGCGCCGGCGCTGCGGGTGTCGCTGGCCGGGGTCGACCAGGTGACGCTCGGGCGCGGGCCGGTCCGGACGTGGACGCGCACGCGCGATCGGATGGACCTGGCGATTGGCGATCACGAGATGTCGCGCCAGCACGCGCGGCTGCAGCGCGGCGCCAGCGGGTGGGAGATTGTCGATCTCGGCTCGAAGAATGGCACGCTGGTCAATGGCGAGGTCGTGGTGAGGAGCGTGCTCGCCGATGGTGACGTCGTCGAGGTCGGCACCACCCTGCTGATGTTCCGCGAGGACCCCGGGCCCGGCGGCGAGGTGGTCGACCGTGATCTGGCGACCGAGGCCGCCACGCCGGCGGCGTTCCGCTCGCTGGCGCTGGAGCTCGAGGCCCGGATTGCCGATCTGATGAAGATCGCGCCGTCGCCGGTGCCGGTGCTGGTGCGCGGTGACACCGGCACGGGCAAGGAGCTGGTCGCGCGCGCCATCCACGACCGGTCGGGTCGGCGCGGGGCGTTCGTCGCGCTCAACTGCGGGGCCTTGCCGCGCACGCTGATCGAGAGCGAGCTATTTGGCTACCGGCGCGGCGCGTTCTCGGGCGCCAAGGAGGACCGCGAGGGCCTGGTCCGGCGGGCCGACGGCGGCACGCTGTTCCTCGACGAGATCGCCGAGCTGCCCGAGGAGTCGCAGGTCGCGCTGCTGCGGGTGCTGCAGGAGGGCGAGGTCCGGCCGATCGGCGCCAGCCAGGCGGTCAGCGTCGACGTGCGCGTGGTCGCGGCCACCCATCAGGATCTGCCGCGCCGGATCGTGGACGGACGGTTCCGTCAGGATCTGTACGCGCGCCTGGCCGGCTTCGAGATGACACTGCCGGCGCTGCGCGAGCGGCGCGAGGATCTGGGCACGGTGATCGCGTCGCTGTTGCCACGGCTGGAGGCGCTGGTGCCGGATCCGGCGCAGATCAGCTTTCACCGGCAGGCCGCGCGGGCGCTGCTCGCGTATGCGTACCCGCTCAACGTGCGCGAGCTGGAGCAGGCGCTGCGCACGGCCGCGGTGCTGGCCGACGGCAAGGAGATCCGCGTCGAGCACCTGCCCGAGGCGATCCGGACCTACTCGCCGGCGGCGCCCGCGAGCGGGCTGCGGCCCGAGGACCGGGTGCTGCGCGAGCGGCTGGTCGAGGTGCTGCGCGCGCACGGCGGCAACGTGGCCGCCGCGGCGCGGGTGATGAGCAAGGCGCCGATCCAGCTGCGGCGCTGGTGCCGCCGGCTCGGGGTCGACCTGGCGGCGTTCCGCGGGTGAGCGGCATCCAGCGCCCGCGGCCGAGCGGCCTCCAGCGCCGCGCCGCCACTGAGCGGCATCCATCGCCGCGCTCACCGCCGCGGCGTCCGTCGCGGCGCTCACCGCCGGGGCCCATGGCCCGCCGGTCGCGGATCGTGACGATGACCTCACGTGCTAGGGTCGTCGCGTGAACGCGATCGCCCCCGAGGTCGACCCCACGCTGATCGCGGAGATGCTCCGGCTCACGCCCGAGCAGCGGGTCGACCAGAACGACCAGATGCTCGCGATGATCGAGGAGCTGCGCCGTGGGCTCGCCCCAGCTCAAGAGCCTGCTGACGACGCTCGCCGCGGCTGAGATCGAGCTCGTGCTGGTCGGCGGTCTCGCCGCCGTTGCGCAAGGAGCCCCGATCACGACGTTCGACGTCGACATCGTGCATCACCGCACGCCGGAGAACGTGGCGCGGCTGATCGCGGTGCTCACCACGATCGACGCGCGCTACCGTGGCCGCCCCGCCGGCGAGATCCTGCGGCCGACCGCCGCAATCCTGGCCGGACCGGGACACTCGCTGCTGATGACCGCCATGGGCCCCCTCGACGTCCTGGGCGCGATCGAGGGCGGACGCGACTACATGTCGCTGCTACCGGACACTGTGGTCAGCCGGTTCGGCGCGCACGAGGTGCGCATCCTCGCCCTGCCCGTCCTGGTCGAGCTGAAGCGGCATTCGACGCGGCCCAAGGACCAGCACATGCTGGCCGTCCTCCAGGAGACGCTGCGCCAGCAGCGGGGGTGACCGGGCGTACACCGCTCCCGACCTGCCCGATCGGCGGGCTCGGTCAGGTTGGTGCTCCCGGGCGAGGTCCAGGGGGCGCAGACGCGCTAGTGTGCACGGCCGATGTCTCGACGTGCGGGTGACGCTGATCGCGAACGCGTGGTCGCCGGCCTGGCGTCGCGGGCGGTGCGTTGGTTCTCGGCGACGCCGATCCACAAGGCCCAGGCCTACGTGCGCGACCGGCGGGTCAAGATCACCGCCCTCGCCGCCCGGACCGCGATCGGACGGGTCCGCGAGCTGTACGCGGGCACCCAGACGGTGAACATCGCCGCGCCGACCCATCGGACCGGGCTGCTGCGGGTCGGATGCTCGTGCCCCGACGGTGGCCGGGGCGAGGCCTGCCAGCACGTGTACGCCACGCTGCTCGCGCTCGATGCCCGTCAGGTCGATCTCGGCATCGGCGTGAGCGTGGCCGCGCTGGAGGTGGGCGAGCTGTGGCTCGAAGCCGGCGAAGACGCCGAGTGGGACGACGAGGACCACGACGACGAGGACAACGACGAGCTGCCGGTGCCGGCGGCTCCGGCCGCGGCCAGGCGCGCGGTGCCCGCGCTGGCCTCGGCGCCGGGGGCGGGTCGGGCGGCGCGGGGCCCGGCCTGGTCGGCGCGGCTCGAGTGGCTCGACAGCCTGTCGCCGGCGCGGACGCCGGCCCGGCCGTTCGCGATCGAATATCACCTCACGGCCGAGGACCCGCTCGATCCGGGCGGGACGCCGCGGGTGCTGCCGGCGCACGTCGAGGTGGTGACCCACCAGCGCGCCCAGCGGCAGAACGGCGCGCTGGGGCCGCGCACGCCGCTGCGGCTGTGGCTCGACGGCGACGACGTCGCGCCCGGACCCGGCGACGCGGAGGCGCTGGCCGCGCTGCGGCTCGGCGCGCCGCTGGCCGACGAGGCCGGGGCCGCGCCGTGGGTCGAGGCCGCGCGCAGCGCGCGCGGCACCCTCCGGTACCGGGGCGCGCGGATCCATGCCGGCATCCTCGACCGGGTCATGCCGGTGCTGGCCGCGACCGACCGGCTGGGCTGGGTGCCCGCGCACGACGAGCCGGTCGAGTGCGCGCCCGAGTGGTTCCCGCTGCGCTGGGATGGCGACACCACCTTCGCGCTGGTGGTCTCGATCCGGGTGGCCGGCCGCGGGCTCGCCATCGACGCGGCGCTGGTGCGCGGCGACGAGCGGCTGTCGCTGGCCGGCGTGACCGTCTTCTTCGGGGGCGGCTGCCTGGCGATCGACGACCGGCTGATCCGGGTCGAGGCCGGGGCGTCGCTGGCGCAGTGGTGGGCGATCGCCGGCCGCGAGCCGCTGACGGTGCCGCGCAGTCAGCTCACCAAGTTCGTGGAGCGCCTCGCCGGGCTCCCCGAGCTGCCGCGCCTCGAGCTGGAGCCGGCGGTGGGCTGGTCGGTCGAGGCGGTCGCGCCGACCCCGCACCTCGAGCTCGAGGAGCTGGCCGATCGCACCGGCTTCATCGCCACCGTGGTGTTCCGGTATCGCGACGTGCGCGCGGTCACCGGGGCCGCGCGCGGCTTCGCGCTCGACCCGGTCAACCAGCGCCTGCACCCGATCGACCGCGCCGCCGAGGTGGCGCACCGGGCCGCCCTGCGCGGGCTCGGCGAGGTGCGCGGCACCGGGGACCTCGTCATCAACACCGACCAGCTGGCCGGCACGGTCGACACGCTCGAGACCGCCGGCTGGCAGGTTTGGCTGCGCGCGAAGCGGGTCCGCAGCGGCGGCACGCTCAAGACCTCGGTGGTCTCGGGCATCGACTGGTTCGAGATCGCGCTGGTCGGCTCGATCGCCGACGTGCCGGTCGACGCGCTGGCGCTGATCGACGCACTGCGCGACGGCCAGCAGCTGGTGCGGCTGCGCGACGGCAGCCACGGCATCCTGCCCGCGGCCTGGCGCCAGCACGTCGACCTGGCCGAGCTCGGCTCGGTCGAGGATGGCCTGGTCAAGGTGCCGCGCAACCGGGCGCTGCGGCTCGACATGATGCTCGACGCGCTGCCCGAGGTCGATCGCGACGCGCGCTTCTGCAAGCTGCGCGACCGCCTGCACGACTTCGCGGGCGTGGTGCCGCACCCCGAGCCGGCCGGCTTCGTCGGCGAGCTGCGCGGGTACCAGCGCGAGGGCCTGGGCTGGCTGGCGTTCCTGCGCGAGCTCGGCTTCGGCGGCTGTCTCGCCGACGACATGGGCCTCGGCAAGACCGTGCAGGTGCTGGCGGCGATCGTCGAGTCGCAGCAGCAGCAGGGCGGCGCGCGCCGGCCGGCGCTGGTGGTCGCGCCGCGCAGCGTGGTGTGGAACTGGGTCGACGAGGCCGCGAAGTTCGCGCCCGGGCTGCGCGTGCTCGACTACAGCGGCCCCCTGCGCGGCCTGCGCGCGGCCGAGCTGGCCGACGCCGATCTGATCGTGACCAGCTACGCGACCATGCGGCTCGATCTCGACGCCCTGTCGCAGCGGACGTTCGGGTACGTCATCCTCGACGAGGCCCAGTCGATCAAGAACCCGGACTCGCAGCTCGCGCGGGCGGCGCGGGTGCTGCGCGGCGAGCACCGGCTGGCCCTCACCGGCACGCCGGTCGAGAACCACCTCGGCGATCTCGGCTCGATCTTCGAGTTCCTCAACCCCGGCATGCTCGGCGACGTCGACGCGCTGCGCCGGCTCAACGGGCGGGCCGCGGCGGCCCCCGGCGAGCTGGCGCCGCTGGCCCGCGCGCTGCGGCCGTTCATGCTGCGCCGGACCAAGGCCCAGGTCCTGCCCGAGCTGCCCGCGCGCTCCGAGCAGGTGCTGATGTGCCGGCTCGAGGGTCCGCAGCGGAAGTTCTACGACCAGCTGCGCGAGGGCTACCGCGCCTCGCTGCTGGCGAAGGTCGAGACCGACGGCATGGCGCGGTCCGCGATGCACGTGCTCGAGGCGCTGTTGCGGCTGCGCCAGGCCGCGTGCGCCCCCGAGCTGGTGACCCCGGCGCGCGCCAAGGATGGCAGCGCCAAGCTCGACCTCCTGCTCGAGCAGCTGGCCGAGGTGTGCGCCGAGGGCCACAAGGCGCTGGTGTTCTCGCAGTTCACGTCGTTCCTCACGCTGGTGCGGGCCCGCCTCGACGAGGCCGGCATCGTCCACGAGTACCTCGACGGCCAGACCCGCGATCGCAAGGCGCGGGTCGAGCGGTTCCAGTCCGACCCGGCCTGCCAGGTCTTCGTGATCAGCCTCAAGGCCGGCGGCACCGGCCTCAACCTGACCGCGGCCAGCTACGTGTACCTGCTCGACCCGTGGTGGAACCCGGCGGTCGAGGCGCAGGCGATCGACCGGACCCACCGCCTCGGTCAGGCCCGCGCGGTGACCGCGTACCGCGTGATCGCGGAGGACACCGTCGAGGACAAGATCCTCGAGCTGCAGCGCAGCAAGCGCGCGCTGCTCGATGGCCTGTTCGCCGAGGATGCGGGCCAGCTGGCGTCGCTGACCGCGGCCGATCTCGCCGTGCTGCTCGGGCCGTAGCCGAGCGACCGGCCCGCTGAGCTACCGCGCGGCCGGGCCGCTCGCGCCGCTCGCCTCGCGACCGACCAGGTCGGGGATGCACGAGGCGATGTCGAAGATCATGAACAGGAGCACCTTCTCCTGCGGGGTGAGCGACGTGACCGGCGTGGTGCATCCCCCCGACGGGAAGGAGAGGGACGAGCTCGATCGGTCGGCGGCGACGTGGATGTCCGAGAACACCACGCGACCGCAGCGCTGGTCGGCGGGCTGCTCGAGTGGGGTCGTGAACGACAGGTACTGCACCGACGGGACGTTGTTGTCGTTGGTGGGCACGTGGATCCAGCGCTGGGCGAGCATCGGCGCGACCATGCTGACCGTGTGCTTGGCGGCGGTCAGCGGGATCTTGCCGAGCACGGTCGACGCCTGGACGTTCAGCAGCCACTGCGCCAGCTCGGCGCCCCGCACCGACGCCTGATCGACATCGGCGGTGACGCTGCCGAGGTCTCTGAGGTTTTCGACCCGCGTGATCGCGGACGGCCACGGCTGCGGGCTGCTGTCGAGCCAGATGTTGTGCCAGTGTGAAGCGAACACGCGGCCACCGGCATCGGCGTAGGCCTTCATCGCCGCGAGCGCCGCGTCCGGCTTGGTCTCGGGCCGCGGCGAGCCCTCGCACGACAGGAACACGACGTCGTATTGCGACAGGCTCGGCAGGTCGTCCCACAGCGTGGTCGCGTTGGGGAAGTCCGCGCCGCCATTGCCGTTGTCGAACCGATCGGTGCCGTTGCCGGTGAACAGATGGATGCGGCCGGTGCCCGACGGCGTGGTGATCTCGGCGTCGTCGACGCCGACCTTGCGCAGCAGGCACTCGAGCGCGTCGAAGCTGCCGGTGGTCACCGCCATGCGCGGGATGTTGCCCTCGGTCTTGTTGCGGGGCAGCCGGGTCTCGGCGGCCGTCATCGGCGTGTCGATACACTCGGCCACGAACGGGATCCGCACCTGCCGTCGCCAGCGACCGACCTGGAGCACCAGCGGCACGTCGGCGGTGGCCGGCACGTTCTCGAGCACGAACCGACCGTTGGTGTCGGTGGTGGTCTGGACCAGCGGCGACGACAGCACCGTCGAGCACCGGTCGCACGCCAGCTGATCCGCGAACGGCTCGACCGGGCCGTTGGGCACGTACACCGTGATGCCCGACAGGGGCAGCGTGCCGTTGGGCGCGTACACGGTGCCGCTCACCGAGGTGGTCCCGCCGAGCGTGCACGACACCTGGAAGCACTCGAGCCCGACGCACGGCGTCTCCGCCAGGCAGCGGCCGTCGGCGGTGCAGGTCTGCCCGTCGGGACAGGTGGCGCTGCCCGGCGCGCAATCCTGGCCGCAGCGACCGTCGCTCTGGCAGTAGAACCCGGCCGCGCAGGTGCTGGCGGCGCCGGGCCGCGGATCGCACGTCATCCCGCACGCGGCCGGCGGCTCATCGCCGTCGCAGGTGCCAGTGCCGGTCGGGCTGGGCCCACACGCAGCGATGAAGCCGAGCACGATCACGACGATGAGCTTGCGCATGGGGGTCCCTTCGGTTCCGAGGGCGCGATGGTACAGGCGCGTCCAGCACGACGCGATCACCTTGCATGGCGATGCCGAGCACAAGGCGGCATGTCGCCCGAAAACACCGAGGGCGCGGACCCGCCGCGCCCTCATGGACGAACCCTGGTTGCGATCAGCCGATCGGCGGATCGAGCGCGACCGGCGGGATGAGGAAGAACACGTCGCGGGTGTCGAGCGTGGTCACGCCGTCGCCGGTGACGCGCACGGTGGCGCGGAACAGCTGCGGGCGATCGGTGGCCGGGACCGTGACGTTGGTGCGGGGGACCAGCTTCCAGCACACCGGGGTGCCCGCGCGGACGTCGGTGTACTCGTCGTCGAAGGTGTCGGCGTTGGTGTCGCGATCGACCAGGCCGCCGGTGCAGGCCGCGGTGCCGAGCTGCAGGGTCTCGAGGTGGTCGACGAACGCGGCCACCGCGTCGACCGCGTCGGCCGGGTCGTCCTCGGAGCGCGCGCCCATGTCGAGCGGCACGCCGTTGGCGAGGGTGCGGATGCCGTTCTCGATCGCGGTGGCGGCGTTGGCGTCCGCGCCGTTGAAGACCAGCGGCGCGTTGCCGTTGCCGGCATCCACCGCGCCGGTGTCGCGCGCCATCGTGCCGAGGTCGCTGATCACGGTCGCGCTCGAGCCCGAGCCATAGATGCCCATCAGCTTGGCGCTGTGGGTCGCCAGCGCGGCGCGGGTGGTGGCCCAGCTCGGGCACACGTAGGTGTCGCCACTGGCGAGCGGCACCTCGTCGGTCACCAGCGCGATCACGCTGAGCGCGTTGTTGCGGAAGCACGGATAGCCGTAGGTGCCAGCCGGGCAGTTGGTGCGCGGCGCGACCGTCGCGCCGAACGTGCAGCCGGCGGCGGCCGCGGTGCCGCTGCCAGTGGTCGACGCCCACACGCCGAAGGTCAGCGGCTCGCGGGTGTCGGACCCGCTGACGTTCGAGATGGTCTGGCCGGCAAAGTTCGGGTCGACCTGGATGTCGAGGTAGTTGCGGAACGGCTCGGAGCCCACGTAGCCGACCGCGCCGAGGCCGGCGTAGAGGTTCGGGATGCAGGTCGCCGGCGCGCCGGTGCCGAACGGCGGGCACTGCAGGCGGTCGATCACGCCGCCGAGGTTGTTCTTGATCGTGCTGGTCTCGCCCGACATCGAGCCCGAGCGGTCGACGACGACGTAGACGTCGAGGTCGCTGATGCGGGTGGTGAAGTCGAGGTCGTCGTCCATCGGCGATGGCGGCGCCTGGTACGGCACCACGAACACGAAGTCGCCGTTGGCCTGCGGGTTGTCCGTCGAGCTGTTGGGGTCGGTGCCGGCCGCCTGCTCGATGAGGTCGGACACGCCGTCGCCGTCGGTGTCGCCGTTGCCGGGATCGGTCTCGCTGCCGTCGCGCACGCCGTTGCAGTTGGTGTCCTCGGTCGTATCGGCGATGCCGTCGTCGTCGCTGTCGCGATCGATGAAGTCGGGGCGGCCGTCGCTGTCGGTGTCGCGCGGCGGGTTGGCGCCGCCCGACTCGACCATGTCGGAGCGGCAGTCACCGTCCGAGTCGGTGTCGCGCCAGTTGCCCGCGGCGTCGTCGTCGTAGTCCTCGAAGCCGTCCTGGCTGTCGAGGATCGTGTCGTTGTCGGAGTCGGTGTCGCGGAAGTCGGGGGTGCCGTCCTCGTCGGTGTCGATCGGGGCGGCCGGGTCGGCGCCGATCTCGTTCACGTCGGTGATGAAGTCGCCGTCGTCGTCGAGGTCCGCGAAGTCAGGGGTGCCGTCGGTGTCGACGTCACCGGCGCCGTCGACGCCATCGAGCCGGCCGTTGCCGTCGGAGTCGGTGTCGCGGAAGTCGGGGGTGCCGTCGGAGTCGCTGTCGACCGGGCGGGTGCCGGGGTCGGTGTCGCCGGCCTCGCGATAGTCCGGGACGCCGTCGCCATCCGAGTCGTCGTCCTCGGCGTCCGGCGTGCCATCGCCATCGGTGTCGGTCCCGGCAGGCTGGCCCTCGTCGGCGTCGGAGATGCCGTCGCCGTCGACGTCACCCGGGGTGTCGATATCGTCACCGCCAGTACCTTCGGATCCACCGCAGGCGGCGGCGGCCGCCGCGAGAACAGCGACCAGGGTCAGGCGTAACTTCATGACTCCCCCAGAATAGGTGACTGCAAGGAATCTGATCGTAACCAACTTTCATGCCATCGAACACGACGATCGTCAGGCCCGCATTGTCGACGGTCTAGCCATGTAGGTCCGTCTCGGTGGGGCATGGAGTCCCGAGCCAGCCTGTCACGGCACGGCCAACGATCGGGGTGACGACCCTCACCCTCCCGGCTTCACGCCCGGCAGGGCCGGCCGGCGTCAGGTCGGGTTCACGCCGAAGATGCTGCGCGCGATGATGCGGCGCTGGATCTGACCGGTGCCCTCGAAGATGTCGTAGATCTTCGCGTCGCGGTACCACTTCTCGACGGGGTGGCCGGGCTCGAGCGCCTCCTCGCCGAGCAGGGTGAGCGCGCGCGACGTCACGCTCTGGGCGACCCTGGCCGCGTAGGCCTTGCCGATCGATGCCATGCGCACGTTGTCCAGGTGGTGGTCGGCCATCCACGCCGACTTGTGGACCAGCGCGCGCGCCGCCTGGATCTCCATCTCCATCTCGGCGAGCTCGAACGTGACGTGCTGGTGCTGCGCGAGCGGGGTGCCCTGCATCGTGCCGCCCTGCACGCGCTCGACGAGGTAGTCGAACGTGGCGCGCGCGATGCCGACCGCCTGGGCGCCGACCATGGGCCGGGTCGAGTCGAGCATCTTCTTGGTGTCGCTCAGGCCGGCGCTCGCCTGGCCGATGCCGAGCATCATGTCGCCGTGGACCCGGCAGTCCTCGAAGTGGACCTGCGCGGTCTCCGAGGCACGGATGCCGAGCTTGGTCTCCTTGCGGCCCGGGATCAGGCCCGGGGTCCCGCGCGCGACCACGAAGCCGCGCACGCCGGCGCGGCCGGCGTCGGGATCGGTCTGCGCCCACACCACGTAGACCGCGGCCGACGCGCCGTTGGTGATCCACTGCTTGTGGCCGTTCAGCACCCAGTGCGCGCCGTCGGGCCGCGCCACCGTCGACAGCCCCGAGATGTCCGAGCCGGTCGACGGCTCCGACAGCGCCATCGCGGCCACCTTGATGTGGCCGTGCTCGTCGTCGCCCTTCAGCAGCCGGCGGAACTCGGCCTGCTGCTCGTCGGTGCCCATGCGGGCGACCGGCGACGCGGCCAGGCCGGAGCCGCCGATCGCCAGGGCGATGCCGGCGCAGCCGTAGGCGAGCTCCTCGGAGCCGACGCAGCCGAGCCGCGCCTGCGACTTGGGCTTCTGGGCGCCGGTGCCCTCGTCCTCGCCGGTGAGGGCCTTGCGGCCGTCGACGACCGCGGTCTGGGTCATGCCGAAGCCCTGGGCCGTCTTCATCAGCTCCCAGGGCATCGACTCGTCGGCGTCGTGCCGCGGCGCGACCGGACGGATCTGCTGGCGGGCGAACGCGCCGAGCATCTGGCGCACACCCTGGAGCATCGGTTGGTCGTGGAAGAGGTCCATGCCGTTCTCCTTCAGGCCGAGAGCTGCGCCGCGTGGTCGGCGAGGATGCGATCGAAGCGTTCGTCGCCGAGGAGCTGCTCGAAGGCGCGGGCATCGCGCATGAGCTTCTCGACCGGGAAGTCGTTCACGAAGCCGTAGCCGCCGAGGATCTGCACCGCGTCGATGGTGGCGCGGCTGACCACGTCGCCGGCGAGCACCCGGGCGCGGCTGGCGGCATCGGCCGCCGCGGCCCGCGAGGCGTCGTCCTTGACCCGGTCGGCGAGCCAGCCGGCGTGCTGCGCCATCAGGCGGACCGCGCCCGCGCCGGTCTCGGCGTCGTCGCGCAGCCGGATCAGCGACTCGAACCGGCCGATCGGCTGTCCGAACTGGATGCGCTCGGCCGCGTACTTGCGCGCGTGCTCCATGCCGGCCAGCGCGACGCCGGCGGCGCGCGCGGCCAGGCTCACCTTGTACCAGGTGAGCACCTCGGCGATCGCGTCGGCGGCGGCGCTGCCGCGGGCCAGGACGAAGTCGGCCGGGACCCGGGTCGCGGCCAGCGTGAGCGTGCCCCACGCGGCGGCGCGCCAGCCCGACGGGGTCAGCGGCTGGCGGTCGCGGTCGTCGATCTCGACCAGCACGAGGACCGGCTCGCCAGCGGTGGTGCGGGCGGCGAGCAGCACGAAGCCGGCGCGGCCGAGCGCGGGCAGCGGGCCGATCTTGCCGGTGATGCGGACCCCGCCTTCGTCGGGTTCGATCACCAGGGTGCCGCGGGCGTCGCGGCCGGTGGTCGCCAGCCCGCCCGCCGCCAGCGCGGTGAACAGGGCCGACCGCGCCGCCGGCGAGCCCCACCGGCCGGTCGCGAGCGCGGGCTCGACGTTGGTCTCGAGCAGCGCGGCGACCGCGGCGCAGCCCCGCCCGAGCTCGTGCCCGCGCAGGGCACGGCGCAGGTGCGAGTAGGGTCCGTCGAGCAGGCCGCCGTCGGCCTCGGGCACGGCGTCGAGGAAGAACCCGAGGTCGCCGGCCACCGCGGCCAGTCGGGCCGGGGCCGCACCGGCGCGGTCCGCGTCTGCAGCCCATGCCCGCACGTCCTTGTCGACGAAGCGGCGCACGGTCTGGACGATCAGCGCTTGCTCGTCGTCGAGTGCGAAGTCCATCCAGCCACCATACGCGCGCCGCTCCGACGGTGAAGGCGGTTTGGCCTTACTCGCCTTTCTCGGCGATCACGACGACGGCAGCCGCCGGGGCTCGTCGGCCAGCGGCGCGGCCACGACCGCGGGTCCACATGACCCAGGTTTTCGCATGCCGGCCTGGCACGGTTGGCCGACCGCGACGCTCGGCCGCGGACGGTTTGCGTCATTACCCGCTTGCGGGTTGGCGCGCGACCTACTAGCTTCCCGCGCCTCTGGCTGGGTAGCTCAGGGGTAGAGCAGGGGTCTCATAAGCCCTTGGTCGGCAGTTCAAATCTGCCTCCAGCCACCACACGCGCTCGCCCACACGGGGCTCAGCGCGCTACTCTTTTCGCGATCTTCGGGGATCGTCTAATGGTAGGACAGCAGCCTTTGGAGCTGCGTATCAAGGTTCGAATCCTTGTCCCCGAACCCGGTGCTTCGTGTTCTGGTTCCGCTAGGATGAGTCCGCCGAGACGATCTCCGGCCTGAATCGCAATCACCTATGAAGCTCGACAAGACCTGCGCCCTGTTCTTCGGTACGAAGATCGACTCGAAAATGCGCGAGGCCCTGTCCCAGGCCAAGCCCAGCGACAAGAAGTACTTCGACGGCAGCTCGGAGGAGTTCCTCCGGATCGTCGAGGTCGAAGAAGAGAAGTGGATCGGCAAGGTGATCAAGGCCGGACCGGTCGTCACCGAGGTCGACGACATCCAGCGCAACATCGTGTCGATCATGCGGCGCTGCGCGCCGGGCGCGCGGGTGGCGGCGTCGGGGATCCGGATCTTCGTGCTGCACGGCGCCGGCGTGGTGCCCGCCGTCATCGACGATGACGTCGAAGGCGACGACCCGGGAGTCTCGGGCGCTTACATCACGATGTGACGCGCGCCGGATCGGCTCACGATCCGGCCGTCACGACCCGGCGGTCTCGTAGGCGAGACCCCAGCGGATCCCGCGGTCGCTGATCACGACGGCGGGCGCGGCGAGGCGGGCGAGCAGGCGCGCGAAGATCGCGGCGCCGGCCGGGATGACGTCGGCGCGCTGCGGCTCGATGCCGACGGTCGCCCGCCGCTCGGCGACGGTCGCCGCGAGCAGGCGCGCGGTCAGCGCGGTCAGCGCGGCCGCGGTCATCGTGTGGCCGTGGACCCGGGCCGGGTCGTAGATCGCGAGCCCGAGGTCGATCGCGGCCAGCGTGGTCGCGGTGCCGGCCGAGGCGACCAGCGGCACCGCGCCCGGCAGGGTCAGCGGCGCGAGGTGCGCGTCGATGTCGGCGTGCAGGGCGGCCTGGTCGTCGGCGCTGGCCGGATCGTGGCGGAGGTGGCGCTCGGCCAGGCGGACCGCGCCGATCGGCACGCTGATCGCGGACACCACGCGGGTGCCGTCGGTGACGATCACCTCGGTCGAGCCGCCGCCGACGTCGGCGACCACGAACGGCCGGCCGCGCAGGGTCGGCAGGCTCTCGGCCTGGGCCCGGTAGGCAAGCTCGGCCTCGCGGGCACCGGCGATGACCTCGATGGGCGCGCCGAGGATGGCCTCGGCCGGGCCCACGAAGTCAGCGGCGTTGCCGGCCTCGCGCATGGCCTGGGTGGCGATCACCCGGGGCCGCACCCCCCCGAATCGGTCGAGCTCGACCCGGTACTCGCGGCAGATCGCGAGGCTGCGCTCGATCGCGTCGGCGTGCAGGCGGCCGGACGCGTCGAGGCCCTGGCCGAGCCGACCGAACCGGCACAGGTCGAGCACCGCGCGCAGCTCGCCGGGGGCTCCCGGCACCGGCTCGGCGACCAGGAGCAGGAGGGTGTTGGTGCCGATATCGATGACGGCCGTGCGCACCCGGGCACGGTATCATCCGCGCGTGTCGGATCCGTACCGCAGCCCGCCGATGGCGCCCTACCGCGAGCCGGCGCGCGGATCGTGGCGCTGCCCGCGCTGCGAAGCGCCGCTGTCCGGTGAGGAACCTGCCGGCGTGCGCCTGGACGTCTGCAGCCGGTGCGCCGGCGTGTTCGCCAGCCACGACGTGCTCAACGGCGTGGTCGAGTCCGAAGGCGCGGTCGACGAGCTGCGCGCCGTGCTGCCGCGCGCGGCCAGCGCGTGGGCCGAGGGCGGACGCATGTACGTCGCCTGCCCGGTGTGCGAGGCGCTGATGAACCGCAAGCAGTACGCGACCGGCGCCAAGATCGTGACCGACACCTGCAAGCACCACGGCGTATGGTTCGACGCCGGCGAGCTGCCGCGCGTGCTCGACTTCATCGCCAGCGGGGGCCTGGCCGAGGCCAGCGGGCGCGACGTGCGCGCCGCCCGCGAGGTCGCCCGACGCGCGGAGCTCGACCGCGAGCTGGCCCGGCCCGAGCCCGGCCGGTACGAGTCGAGCCTGGCGGTCGAGTTCGGCTTCGCGGTGGTCATCGAAGCGATCCTGGGGAAGCTCCGGTGAAGGTCACCGGCCTGCTGCTCACCGGCTTCCTCGGGGCCGGCAAGACCACGCTGCTCAACCGGCTCCTGAGCGCGCGCGCCGCGGCCGGCGCGGGCTCCGCCGGCAAGCTCGCGATCATCGTGAACGAGCTCGGCGCGATCGGGGTCGACGGCGACCTGCTGCCGGCCGGGGCCGCCCGCCAGGTCGAGCTCCCCGGCGGCTGCATCTGCTGCATGCTGACCGAGGATCTCGACCGCACCGTGCTCGAGATCCTCGACCGCTATCCCGAGGTCGACACGCTCGTGATCGAGACCACCGGCGTGGCCGAGCCGGTGCCGATCGTGTGGTCGCTCGAGCGGCCGCCGATCGCTGACCGCCTGCGGGTGGCGGCGATCGTCACGCTGGTCGATCCGATGAGCTTCGCCAGCGCCCGCGCGGCGTCGGTCACCGCGGAGATCCAGGTCGAGAGCGCCGACGTCGTGATGCTGAGCAAGCTCGACGCGGCCAGCGCCGACGAGCTCGCGGCGGCCCGGACCGCGGTGGCGGCGCTGGCGCCGGGCGCCCCGGTGGTCGCGGGCAGCGCCGACGACCAGGTGGCCTGGCTGCAGGCGGTGCTGGCCGATCCGGATGGCGAGGTCACCCGCCGTCAAAGCGACGGTCATCACGGCCACCGCCACGATCAGGAGACCGGCCACGGCCACCCGCCCGGCCCGGGAGCGGCCCACGGGATCGAGGCGGTCTCGATCGCCCTGTCCGACCGGCTGGTCGACCTCGAAGCGCTCGAGGATGCGCTGGCCGAGCTGCCCTCAGCGTACCTGCGGGTGAAGGGCATCGTGCGGGCCGCCGATCCGCGCACCGGCGACCTGACCCCGCGCTGGGCGGCCGTCCACCGGGTCGGCCTGCGCGTCTCGAGCGAGGTCGTGCCCGCGCCGGCAGGAGGTGGCAGGTTGGTTGCGCTCGGACCGGGCGTAACAGAAGCGCCGCTCACCGCCTGCGTCGCGCGCGCCGTGCTAACGTCCTGATCAGTCACGATGCCGGTCGACGAGCGTCCTTCGGCCCGGACCCTGCGAGAGCTCCTGCTCGAGCTTCGATCCGGGTACGTCCTTCATCGGCCGATCCTCGTCGATATTACGCCGGGCTCGCGCGAAGGCGCCGACTCCACGCTCGAGCGGACGCTGACGATCCAGCTGCCTGCGACCGACGGCCCCGACGACCTGTCCAACGAGCTGGCGGCGTGCAGCTTCATGGTGATGGGTCCCAACACGCTGTCGGCCGGGATCGAATCGCCGGTGACGATCGGACGCAGCCGGCGCTGCGACGTGCGGATCGACAACGACTCGGTCAGCAAGGTTCACGTGTCGGTGGTGTTCGACCAGGAGCGCAGCGCGCACATCCTGGTCGATGAGAACTCCCGCAACGGCACCCGCCTGAACGGCACCCAGCTCCTGCCCGGGGTGTCGACCCCGGTCTACTCGGGCGCGCAGATCGCGTTCGGCGACGCGGTATACGTGTTCATCGACCCGCCGACCCTGCGCAAGCTCGCGCGCATCGCCAAATGAGGTGGCCGCTCGCCGTGGTCGCGCTCCTTGCCAGCTGCAAGGACGACCCGGTCGCCGTCACCGCCGGCACCGGCACCGCCTCCGAGCATGGCCGGGCCGCCCTGATCGCGGCGGTCACCGAGCTCGGCGTCGCCAGGCACACGCCGGCCGCGTTCGCGCGCTTCCGCGACCGGGTGCTGGCGCTGCGCCCGACGATGGATGACACGGTCGCCGAGGAGGCCGAGCGGCTCGCGGTCACCCAGGCGGTCGAGGTGGCACGCCAGGTCCCGGGCGCCGCCGGTGGCGCCGCGCCGCTGGTGCTCACGGTTTGGCCGCTCGCCCTCGCGCCCGAGCTCGAGGCCCCCGAGCCCGGTCATCCCGACGCCGATCCGTACCAGCCGTGGCTCCCGCTCGCCGGCGAGGACGAGGCCAGCTACCTCGAGCGGCTGTGCGGCGACCTGCTCGCGCTCGAGTGCAAGGGCGTGGTGCCCGAGGGCCATGCCGCCCTCGTCGCCGGCCAGGCGATCAGCCGCATGACCGAGCGCGCGCGCAGGGCGGTCTCGCTGTGCCTGACCTGCAGCGACGACGCCTGGAAGGCGTCCATCGCGGGCTGGGAGGCGCTCGACAGCCAGGCGATCACTGCCGCGACCGCGGCCCGCACCCGGTATGCGCCGGCGCGCTGGCCCCTCGCGGGCGAGGCGGCCGGGCCCCCGGCCGACGGTCCGCTGCTGAAGGCGACCGACGAGGGCGCGCTCGAGCTCGGCGCCGAGGTCATCGTCCCCGACAGCGAGGCCGAGGCGATCGCGCTGCTGCAGACCGCGCGCGGCACCACGACCATCCTGCGCCTCCACCTGCCGCCCCGGATGGCGGCCGACCGGGTCCGGCGGATCCAGCAGCTCGCCGGCCGGGCCGGCTTCGCGCAGATCGCGCTGGTCGCGCGCGCGCCGGCCTACCCGTTCGCCACCCGCGACTACCGGCTCGGGGTGAAGGACGCGCTGCCGGTGCGGGACGCCGACCCGCTGCAGATCCTGCTGCGGGTGCTCGACGCGCGGGTTCGCAAGGCGCCGGCGACCGTCAAGGACGGTGCAGCGCGCGTGCCTTCAGCGGATCGACGCCGGTGAGCGTGACGGTGCCGTCGGGATCGATGCGGATCTCGGCGACCGGCACCGCGTCGAGCTCGGCGCGGGTGTGGCGCCGCGACAGCAGGTGGAGCTGCTGGTTGGCCGAGCCACGCAGGCCCTCGCCGAGCCGGTCGGTCGACTGATAGCGACCATCGATCAGCACGTCGAGGTGGGCAAGCACCGCGGGCCCGAGCGCCTGGGCCGCGATCTCGGCCCGGGTGTAGCCGGAGAACATGAGGGTCGACAGGCCGAGGCGGCGCGCGCCGAGCAGCAGCTCGAGCGCGGCCGGCGCCTGCTGCATCGGCTCGCCGCCCGACAGCGTCAGGCCGGTGACGGCCCCGGCGCGAGCGCCAGCGGCAAGCTCGTCGAGCAGCCCGCGGACGTCGGTGCCCGGCCCGGTGGCCGGGTGCGTCGCCGGGTTGAAGCAGCCGGCACAGCCCAGCGTGCAGCCCTGCAGCCACACGACGAACCGGGTGCCGGGACCGTTGGCCCGGCTGCGCGGCGTCGCCCCGTGGACCCGCGCGATCAAGCCGGGGTCACCGGGTCGCCGGCGGCGGCGGCACCGCCGGCAGGGCCCGCTGGCCCGCGGTCGACGGCACCACGTCGAGCTCCTTGAACAGCAGGTCGGGTGTGGCGACCGAGCTCTCGATGCCCGACGACGGCACGAAGCCCTCGTCGACGCCGCCCAGCTTGTGGTCGAAGAAGCCCTCGGCCGAGGCCAGAAAGTTCGACACGGTCGCGCCCTTGCCGGCCGCGACGATGTCCTTCCACGCCTTGATCGGCACCGCGCCGAGCTGGGCGCCGCGGACCAGGGTCTCCTTGCCGTCGAGCCCGACCTTGTAGGCGAGCAGGCTGGGCGGCGGCAGCTCGACGTCGGCGTTCGACAGCATCTGCAGCAGCTCGCGCCGGCTCATCTCGCTGCTCGCGGTGACCGCGGCATCGTCGAAGCCGCGGATGATGATCGCGTGCTCGAGGCCCTGGCCGCGGGCCTCGGCCAGCAGCCGCTTCTTGAGCGCCGCGGCCGGCACGCCGCCGCGCGCGGTGACGATCAGGTTGGTGGCGCTGCCGTGGAACGAGCCACCCTTGGTGGTGCGCCGGGCGTGGCCGTTGGAGCGCTCGCCGGCGACCGACGGGGTCCGCGCGGTCAGCAGGCTCTTGAGGAAGCCGTTCTTGACGACCTCGACCTTCTGGGAAGGGACGCCCTCGTCGTCGATCTTGTAACCGCCGATGACCGCGGTGCCGCCGGCGTTGCCGGTGGTCGGGTCGTCGACGATCGACAGGAACGGCGCCAGGACCTTGAGGCCGACCTTGCCGGCCAGGGCCCCGCCGAACAGCTTGGCCTCCTGCGGCCGCAGGCCCTGCGGCAGCGGGGTGCCGCCGAGGTTGGGCGCCAGCGTGTAGCGCACGATGCCGGCCGCGCCCTCGTTCTCGAACAGCACCGGGCCGCTGTAGCGCGGCGCCAGCGGCGCCTTGTTGAGCGCGAGCAGGTTGGCCGACAGCTTCTTGGCCTGGGCCTCGAGCTCGTCGGCGGGCGGCAGGTCGGCCCCGGTCTGGCCGTACTTCACGTAGTACTGCGCGAGCTCCTGGCCATCGGGGGCCTGGCCGTGGGCGACGATCGCGACCCCCGACACCCGGCGGGTGTCGTGGACGCTGGTGCCCTCGGTGGTCAGGTACCAGCGGCGCTCGAGGAACGAGGTCACCGCGACCCGCGACGCGCGGACGTGGCCGTCGCCGCGGAACACCGCCGACAGCTTGGTGGCGCGCGCCTTGATCGTGTCGAGATCCTCGAGCGCCGGCACCAGCACCGGATCCTCGCCAACGATCGGCTTCTCCTCGGTCCACGGCGCGTTGGCCGCGGCGCCGCCGACGCCACCGGCGGTGCGGGCGTCGAGCTTGGCCCGCAGCTGGACCAGCGCCTCCTTGTACGCGGTGTCGGTGACCAGCCACGCAGCCCGGCGGGCGATGCGCGGCGTCGCCTCGAGCGGCAAGGTGATGCCGGCGACGCCGTCGATGCCGTCGCCGCCGGGGACCACGAAGTTGCCGTTGTCGACGCCGTCGTACTGCACGCGCACGCGGCACTCGAGGTTGACGAAGTGCCGCTCCTTGGCGTTGGTGATGAACCCAAGGCTCGCCACCGCGTCGTTCACCTCGACCTCGGTGATCTTGTAGCTGATGTGATAGGGCTTCGGCGCGTCGGGCAGCTCGAGCGCCTTGAGCGCGCGATCCATCTCCTCGGCGATCGCGTCGACGATCTGGTTGGTGACCGCGGTCGACTGCTTGCCGAGCGCGGGCGGAGGCTTCTTGGCGAGCGCGGGCGACCACGCCAGCGCCAGCGCGGCGACCACCGCGATGGGACGGACGGTCGGTCGCGTGATGGCGCTCATCGGACCCCTCCCGCACGCACCGACGGGGCACCGAGCACCGGCGGTCGATCGGCGGGAATGAACGCCTTCTCGATCTCGAGCCGCTCGACCAGCAGGCTCGGCGCCGAGGCCGACACCGGCACCCAGCCGCTCTCGGCGCCGCACACGCCGTTGAACGTCTCGACGTTGCGGCTGGCGGCGCGGATCGACTGCAGCGCGACCAGCGGCGTGCCGCTGATGTCGATGCCGCGGACCAGCTCGCGCTTGCCGTCGGGGTAGAGCCGATAGGCCATGACCGGGTTGACCTTGAACGCCTGCGGCGCGAACGCCGAGGTGTTGGTGAAGCCGCCCGAGATGTCGGTGAAGACCATCCCGTACGGCCGGTTCTGGCGCTTGACCTCCTCCATCAGCATCTTCTCGAGCTCGGCGTACTCCACCGACTTCTCGGCGTGGACGACCAGGTTGCCCTGGCGCGCGACCGGATCCAGCCCCGGCTGCTTGCGGCCGTGGCCGTTCGACGCCGACTCGACCCCGATCGGGTTGCGGCCCATCAGGAAGCCGACCAGCTTGCCGTGCTCGACCAGGCTGGCCCGGCGCGCGCGCACGCCCTCGTCGTCGAAGCGGAAGAAGCCGTTGAGCAGCTTGCCGTTGAGCGTGGTGAGGGTCGGGTCGTCGTAGACCGACAGCCAGGTCGGCATGATCTCGCGGCCGACGTACGACGAGAAGGTCTTGCCGCTGGTCTCGTCCTTCTGGCGATGGCCCTCGATGCGGTGACCGAACACCTCGTGGAAGAACACGCCGGCGGCGCGGCCCTCGAGGATCGCGGGGCCGACGTAGGGCTCGGCCAGCGGCGCCTTGTGCAAGGCGTCGAGGTCGCGGGTCACGGTGTCGATCATCTTGTCGACCGCGGCGTCGTCGGGCAGGTCGGCCGGGCCACGGCCGAACGCCTGCTCGAGCCGCGACAGGCCCTCGCCGTCGTCGGCCTTGACCCCGACCGACACCGCCAGCTGGGCGGTCGTCCACGAGGTCTGCAGCTGCGAGCCGTCGCTGTTGACGAACCAGGCGGTGTTCTCGGTGAGGACCACGCCGCACGAGCCGCGGGTGGCGACGCCGCGGAACGCGCGCTCCGAGCAGCGCTTGAGCCGGGCGACCCAGGCCGCCTTGTCGTAGGCGAGCTTGACCGGCGTGCCGATGTAGACCTCGGCCGGCGCGTTGGAGAAGTCGGGCACGCCCTTCTTCTTGCCGAGGGTGCGCTGGTCCTGGCGCACGTAGGTGAGCGCCTGGACCGCCTCGCGGTACCGACGGTCAGTCTCCAGCCACAGGTGGTTGGCGATCGCCGGCCCGTCGCTCTCGAACGGGACCACGCCGCGGCGCGGCAGCGGCTCGTTGAACCCGTTGGGGTCGTCGGACAGCGCGCGGGTGTTGTCGAGCCCGGGGCTGCCGACCCGGATCTCGATGTCGAGGATGCGGTCGGTCTCGTCGGAGTCGTTGACCAGCGCGCCGCCCTCGGCGTCGAACGAGACCACCCGCTGCTCGACGATCTGGTACGCGAGGTAGTAGGCCGGGTCGGCGCCGCCCGCCAGGGACTTGGTCCAGCGCTGGTTCTCGGCGGCCATGATGTCGAGGATCGGGGACCGCGCGGCCGGGGTGTGGTCGGTCATCGGCGCGACCGCCGTGGTCTCGATCTTGGCGGGGACGTCGGGGAGGTTTTCGCCGCGGTCGACCTGGCCCAGGCCGGGTCCCTTGACGTTCGAGCCGCCCTGCCCGCCGGTCCCGCCCGGACCGCACGCGGAGATGGCGAGCGCGGCCAGAACGCGGGGCCAGGCCCCGGCTGGCCAGGCCCGACTGATGGATCGTTGCATACGCGCAAGCCTAGGGGGCGCGTTCGCTCCGGTCAAACCGGTCGCTGCGCCAAGATCGGCGACGACAGCCGCTGCGCGATCAGGGATGCGTGGATCGACGCGCCGACGCAGACCGCCTGCTCGGGGGCGACCCCGGCCTTGAGCGGCACGCCGAAGTGTTTCTCCACGGCCTCGCGGACCGCCGGCATGAGCGACGAGCCGCCGCACAGGTAGACCGCGGTCAGGTCGGTGGCCTTGATCCCAGCCTGGCTGAGCGCGCGGGTCCCGACCTCGAGGGTCCGCCGGACGATCGCCCCGGCGGCGCGGGCCAGGGTCGGCCGCTCGAGGGTCAGCTGCAGGTCGACCATGCCGGTCGCGGTGCGCAGGACCTCGGACACCACCAGCCGGGTCGACTCGACGGTCGACAGCGCGCGCTTGGCCTCCTCGCACGCGAAGCGCAGGCGCTGCAGCTCGACCGCGTGCTTGCGCAGGTCGACCTTGTGCTGGCGCCAGAACTGGTTGGCGGCGGCGTCGGCAAGCACGGTGTCGATGTCGTCACCGCCCAGCCAGGCGTCGCCGGCCGAGCCGACCACCTGGAATCGCGAGCGCGACACGTCCACCACCGAGAAGTCGAAGGTGCCGCCGCCGAAGTCGAAGATGCCGACCAGGCCGCCGAAGCCCGGCACGTAGCGGTTGGCGAGCGCCGCCGCGTTGGGCTCGGCGATCAGCCCGACCACCTCGAGGCCGGCCAGCTTGGCGGCGGTCTCGACCGCGCGGCAGCGCGCCTCGTCGAAGCTGACCGGCACCGCGATCACCGCCTGCGTGATCGGGCCGAGGTGCCGCTCGGCCACCGCCCGGGCCGCGCCGAGGAGGAAGCCGCACAGCTGCGGGATCGCCCACTGCTGTCCGTCGATCTCGCAGAGCACCGAGCCATCCTCGGCGGCGGCGGTCCGGTAGGTGGCCTGACCGACGAAGGTCTGGACCTCCCGATCGACCAGCTGGCGGCCGAGCAGGCGCTTGGGCGACGACACCGTCCGGGTCGGGTCGGCCGCGATCCGCTTGCGGGCCTCGTGCCCGACCAGCACCGCGCCTCCGTGCGGGAACGACACCACCGACGGAAACGCGCGGGCGCCGTCGGCCCCGGTCAGCAGCGAGACCTTGCCGCCCGAGACGACGCCGACCGAGGTGTTGGTCGTGCCGAGGTCGATGCCGACGATGGGGAGGGCGAGTCGGTTGGTCATCCCGGGTACCGCAGCGGCCAGCCTTACCAATGTATCGCGATTTACCCGCTGCGGACATCAAGCACGCGAGCCGGGGGGCGCACTCCCGATATACTCGCGATCGTGGCCGAGGCACGCCGGAGTGCGATCTTGTTGTTGCACCACGACGGGGAGCTGCTCGACCGGTTGACCCGGGTGTTCGAGGCGCGCGGCTTCGCGGTGAGCCTGGCCGCGACCCAGATGCAGGCCCGCACCGTGCTCGTGGCCGACCGGCCGTTCGACGTGGTGATCGCCGGCTGGGACACCCAGCATCCGGTCGGCGGCGACGTCTATCGGTGGGTGCTCGAGCACCGCTACGAGCTGCGCGATCGGTTCGTGTTCGTCGCCGACGAGGCGCCGCTCGACTTCGATCGGGTGGTGGCCGGGCGGTGCCTGATGGTGCGCTCGGGCGAGACCGCGGAGCTGATCGGGGTCGCCGAGGCGACCGCGCGCCGCGTCGGCCGCGCCATCAGCGGGTCGGACGAGGCGACCTGGAGCGACGGCAGCCGGCCGACCCTGCTGCTCGCCGACGATGATCCGATGCTGCTGGCCGCGATGGCCGAGCTGCTCGAGAGCGCCGGCTGGGCGGTGACCGCGGCCGACAGCGGCCACGCCGCGATCGCGCTGCTCGATCAGCAGGAGTTCGACGTCATCCTCGCCGACTGGGCGATGGCCAGCGGCTCGGGCGGTCAGGTGCTGCAGTGGCTGGCGACGTTCCGGCCGTGGATGGTCGACCGGCTCGTGTTCGTCACCGAGGGGCCGAGCGACGCGATCGTCCAGGCGGAGCCGAGCCGACCGATCTTTCCGAAGGGCGCCGACTCCGGCGCGCTGGTCGAGGCGCTGCGCGCGATCGCGCCGCCGCGCTGACCTGCGGATCGCGGGCGCCGCTACAGGGAGACGCCGAAGGTGAGATCGAGCGCCTGCCCGACCCCGCCGCGCACGACGGCGCCCGGCAGCGGCGGCGCCGCCGCGCCACGCGGGTCGTACTCGCGCATGAGCGTGTCGAGGCGGCCGCGATCGACCGCGCCGCCGGCGACGTAGGGTCGGACCCCGAGCTCGACCGAGAGCCGGCGACCGACCCGTACCCCGAGCACGACGCGCAGCTCGAACACCGCGCCGCGACGGCCCCCATCGACGATGTGGCTGACCGAGCCACCGGCAAGCACGAACGGCACCGCGGCCGCGGCCCGCGACCGCAGCGCGAGGCCCAGCGGATAGGCCCCGACGCCGATCGTGCGCAGCCCGTCGCCGAACCCGACCGGCACCTCGAGCCGCGCGCGCAGCGGGCCCATCACCACGTCGAGCGCGGGCGTGACCACCAGGAGGTTGGCGGCCAGGCCGACGTCGTCGCCAGTCGACATCGGCGCCGCGCCGGGTGCGCCAGTGGCGTGACCGTGCGCGCGGTTGTAGGCGAGCGCGGCGCCGTTGTAGGCGTCGACCGCGTCGTCGAGCTTGCTGCCGACGAGCGGCGTCTCGGTCGAGGACTCGAGCTCGAGCGTGCTCGCGCCGGCGTGCATCGACAGCTCGACATCGGCGCGGCTGGCCGCGGGCACCGCGACGATCGCGAGCGCCGTGACGACCGTCAGGCTGGCACGGGTCGGACGATGAGCATGGCGTGGAGGCATCGAGGAGATCGCTCGAGCGCTTCACGGGACGTGCCACCAGCGCCGTGTGCGACTTCGTGGACTTGACGAGCGCCGACCGGAGTGGGGAGCCCCGATGCGCGAGCGTGTGGCCCCGGCGCGCGTCGCGTTTGCCAGCGCGGCGAACCAGGGTGCGCCCGCCGGCGCGGCGGCTCGTGACCGGCGCTGAGGTTGCGCCGATGAAGCGGCTGCCGTGACGCCCGCCGCGACGGCCCGCCGCTACGCCCGCGGGGCGAACATGCCGGCGCGGAACTCGACGATCTCGCCGGCGACCGCCGAGGCGGCGACGGTGAGCGGCGAGGCCAGGTAGAGCTGGCCGGGGCCGCTGCGGCCCTTGTAGTTGCGGTTGATCGCGGAGACCGTGACCTGATCAGGGGCGTCAGACACGCCGGGGCCGCAGCCGATGCAGGCGCCGCAGCCGGGCTTGATCACCTCGACCCCGGTGCGGGTGAACAGCTCGAGGTAGCCACGCGCGCGCGCGTAGTCCTCGACCTCCTTCGACCCGAACTGGATGTAGAAGCGCACGCCGTCGGCGACCCGGCGGCCGGCCTGCTCGGCGTCGGCCATCACCTCGGCGTAGAAGTCGAGGTCGTCGCGCTTGCCGGCGGTGCACGAGCCGCCGTACGCGATGTCGATCTTGACCCGACCCACGTCGGCGATCAGCGCGCCGTTCTTGGGATCCGACGGCACCCCGTGGTCGGGATCGCCGGGGGTCGCCACCATCGGCGCGATCGCGCCCAGGTCGATCACGTGGACGCCGCCGTCGTAGTGCGCGCCAGCATCCGGCGTCACGACCTTGCCGCGCAGGGCGTCGACCCGGTCGGCCAGGGTCCCGCCGGTGCGCCGCTCGGCGATCCAGCCCAGCATGACGTCGTCGACCTCCATGATCGCGCCGCGCGCCGAGCACTCGGTCGCCATGTTGGCGAGGGTGGCGCGCTCGTCGGGCGACAGCGCGAACAGGCCGTCGCCGCCGAACTCCATGACCCGGTTGAGCGTGTCCTCGCGCTTGGCGTGGTTGGCGAGGATGTGCAGCATCACGTCCTTGGCCGTGACCCCGGCGCGCAGGCGACCGCGCAGGTCGAAGCGGATCGACTCGGGCACCGCGATCGGCGTGAAGCCCCAGTAGATGAGGGCGGCGTACTCGGTCGAGCCGACCCCCCAGGCCAGCGCGCCCGAGGCGCCGCCCATGCAGGTGTGGCTGTCGGTCGCCTGCACGAACTCGCCGGGATCGATGAACTGCTCGCGCGCGACCTGGTGGCAGATGCCGGGCGACACGCCGTCCTGGGCGCTGTAGTTGCGCACCCCGGTGCGATCGGCGAACGCGCGCTGTCGGGTGCGCAGGCCCTCGATCTTGTCGGTGAACTTCGCCATCGCGGCCACGCCGGTCGCGTAGATCAGGTGGTCCTCGAACACCGCGAACTTCGACGGGTTCTCGAGCCGGTACCCGTCGCCATACTCCTGCTGCAGGAACCAGTCGACCTGGGCGGTCGTGAACTCGTGCGAGTAGCCGGCGTCGACCCGGACCAGCACGGCGTCACCCGGCTTCACGTGGGTGCCCTGGCCCGGCAAGAGCCGGGTCGCCAGCACCTTCTCGGCCAGGTTCATCGGGCGCGGCCCGGTGCCGGTCGGCGGGACCGTGATCTCGTTGCGGTCGAGCCGGGCGCAGAACGGCAGGAGGCCGCCCGACTCGATGATGAGCGCGGTGATCGCGTCGTGGCCGCGGGTGAACTCGGCGAGCGGCACCTCCTCGCCGGCCTCGAGCCGGCGCAGCAGCGCGTGGTCGCCCATGAGCTGGCCGATGTTGATGTTGTTGCGGGCGTGGATCGGCGCGAACGACGACGCGATCGCCAGCCGGCTGCCGCTGAAGACCTCGCACTGGGCGGCGGTCTCGCGCGAGCTGCCGACGCCCTTCTGCGCGCCGGCGACGATCACCTCGAAGTCGCCGCCGCGCAGCGCGTCGGGCGGCAGCAGCCGCTGGCCGGCCACGATCAGGCCCGCGTATGCGTTGCGCGCGATCTCGGCCGGGTCGTGATCGAAGCACACCCACGCCGGCGTCATCGCGTCGGTGTTGATGTCGTCGAGCAGCGCGTCGGGCCCGAGATCCGCCATCCGCAAGGTCAGCTCACCGCTGATCTGGCGACGGATCAGCTCGGGATCCTTGGTGAGATACAGGACCCGCTTGCCGGGGCTGAGCTGGAACGACGAGGCCACCGCCATGGCAGAGGCTTAACACGCGAGCGCGCCGAGCGCGCCCGGCTCTGCCATGCGCGATGGGACCGGCAGGTGCTATAAAAGGACTACTTTGCCCAAGGCAACCTTGAAGCCGGTCACCGAGATCAAGCGGCATGCGACCGAGGTGATCCACCAACTGCGCGTGGATCGGGTGCCCGTCTTGATCACGGAGCGAGGCAGGTCGGCAGCGGTGCTGCTCGATGTCGAGACCTACGACACCATGTTGCGTCGGATCGAGATCCTGGAAGGCATCGCGCGGGGAGAGCGCGCGCTCACCGAGGGTAGAGTCGTCTCGCATGCCAAAGCGAAGAAGCGACTTTCGAGATGGCTCGTCGGCGGCTGATCTGGACCGAACCAGCGCTGGACGACCTCGACGAGATCGCCGCGTTCATTGCGCTCGATAAGCCCGGCGCCGCCGCGACCCTGGTCAGGAGGTGCCTGGCCGCCGTGGAACGCCTCCCGGCCCATCCGGCGTCGGGTCGGCGGGTGCCCGAGGTCCCGGATCGCCCATATCGGGAGATCATCGTGTCACCCTGTCGCATCCTCTACCGACTCGAGGGCACAGATGTCCTCATCGTTCGCGGCGAGCGTCGCCTTCGCCCTGCGCGGCTGCGCTGAGAGCACGCCTCACAGCCGACCGGCGGCGATGGTGCGCTGGGCCTGCTCGCACAGGACGCGGACGGCGTGGACGAACTGGCCGAAGCGCGGG
Organism: Kofleriaceae bacterium; assembly: GCA_046597055.1. GTDB lineage: Bacteria > Myxococcota_A > Polyangia > Haliangiales > Haliangiaceae > UBA2376. The sequence goes on from JBKJLC010000268.1 coordinate 32,372, forward strand.
TCCTGGGTGAGGCCCTGCTTCCAGCGGTAGTAGATCTGCTGGGCGACGACCGCGGTCTTGAACAGGCCGAAGGCGTAGTAGAAGACGATCGCGCCGGTGTCGCGGCCGGTCGCCGCGGTGTAGTGGGCGGCGACCTCGGCGCGGGTCAGCATGCCGGGCTCGGTGGTCAGCCCGAAGCGCATCATCTGTAGCCCAGGGTCGTCGCCGGCCTCGACCCAGTAGCCGAGCGAGGTGCCGAGATCCATCAGCGGATCGCCGACCGTGGCCATCTCCCAGTCGAGCACGCCCACGATGCGGGTCAGCTCGGGGTCGAAGACCAGGTTGTCGAACTTCCAGTCGTTGTGGATGAGGGTGGGCGCACCGTCGGTCGGCAGCTGGGCCGCCAGCCAGGCCGCGACCTCGAGCACCACCGGCAGGTCGTCGGTCTTCGAGCCGTGGTAGCGCTCGGTCCAGCCCTCGACCTGGCGGCGCACGTAGCCGGCCGGCTTGCCGAGCTCGCCGAGACCGGCGGCGCGGTAGTCGACCGCGTGCAGCTCGGCCAGCGCGTCGACCAGCAGCTCGCAGACCCGGCGCGCGGCCGCGGCGTCGACGGTGACGCCGGCCGGCGCCTGCTTGCGCAGGATCACGCCAGGCTTGCGCTCCATCAGGTAGAACGGCGCGCCGAGCACGGCGTCGTCGGTGCACATCGCGATCGGGCGCGGCGCCTTGGGCCACACCGGGGCCAGGGCCGACAGCACGGTGTGCTCGCGCCCCATGTCGTGCGCGGTCTTCACCCGCGAGCCGAACGGCGGCCGGCGCAGCACGTACTCGGCGCCGGCGCGGCGCACCAGGTAGGTCAGGTTGGAGTGGCCGCCGGGGAACTGCAGGATCTCGATCGGCGCGTGGCCGCCGAGCACCCCGTCGAGCCAGCCGCCGAGCACGGCCGGATCGAGCGCCTCGCCGGCGCGGGCCGGCCGCGGCTCGCCGACGTCGCCGCTCACCGCCGGTCCTTTCGCTCCGGTCGCTCCATCCCGTGGCGCTCGAGGATGCGGCGGGCCACCACCATCTTGTGGACCTCGTCGGGCCCGTCGTAGATGCGAGCCCCACGCTCGTGGACCCAGTAGTGCGCGAGCACGGTGTCGCTGGTCACGCCGAGCGCGCCGTGGACCTGGATCGCGCGATCGACCAGCCGCATCATCACGTCGGACACGAAGAACTTGATGATCGAGACCTGATCGCGGGCGGCGTGGAAGCCCTGGTTCTCGATGGTCCACGCCGCGTTCAGCACCAGCAGGCGCGACGCGTCGATCTCGGCGCGGGCCTCGGCGACCCAGGCCTGCACGATCTGGCGGGTCGCCAGGGTCTTCTCGTCGTCGATCTTCCGGGACGCGGCCCGCTCGCACATCATCTTGAAGACGCGCTCGCAGATGCCGATCCAGCGCATGCAGTGGTGGATGCGACCGGGGCCGAGCCGCTCCTGCGCGATCAGGAACCCGGCGCCCTCGGCGCCCAGCCGGTTGCTCTGCGGCACCCGACAGCCCTCGTAGCGGAGCTCGGCGTGGCTGGCCCAGCCGCCGCCGGCGTCGCCCATGATCGGGATGTTGCGCACCAGCTGGAAGCCGGGCGTGTCGGTCGGCACGATGATCATCGACGCCCGGCCGTGCGGCGCCGCGTCGGGGTCGGTCACCGCCATCACGATCGCGAACGCCGCGCCATCGGCGCCCGAGGTGAACCACTTGTGGCCGTCGATGACGTAGTCGTCGCCGTCCCGGCGGGCCGTGCACGACAGCATCACCGGGTTGGAGCCCGGGTTCTCGGGCTCGGTCATCGAGAAGCACGACCGGATCTCGCCGGCGGCGAGCGGCGTCAGCCAGCGCGCCTTCTGGGCGGCGCTGCCCCACTTGTGGAGGACCTCCAGGTTGCCGGCGTCGGGCGCCTGGCAGCCAAACACGAAGTGGCCGATCGGGGAGCGACCCAGCCGCTCCGAGATCAGGCCGTGGTCGACCAGGCCGAGCCCGAGCCCGCCCAGGTCCTTGGGGATGTTCGGGCCCCACAGCCCGGCGGCCCGGACCTTCGCGCGCAGGCTCTCCAGCAGGGGACCGGCCTTGACGAAGCCCTGCTCGAGCACCTCGTGCTCGGCGGGGAGCACCGACTCGGTGATGATCGCGTCGATGCGGTCGAGGACGGGGACGAGGTGGGGCGGGAGCGCGAAGTCCATGGATCCTCCAGCGGTAGCGATCAACGATAGGTGACGAGGTCGGGGGGCAGGTGATCGACGTGGTTGAACCCGAGCAGCGACAGGTCGCCGGGCGCCCACGCGAAGTCGCGCGACCGCCACACCAGCTCGGTCACCGAGGCGTTACGGACCATGCGCCACAGCCGCAGGGTCGCGGTCGCCTCCAGGCCGAGCGCGAGCTTGCCGGCCACGCCGATCGGCCCGCCCGAGGTGACGGCGACGATCCGGCGGCCGCGGCCGGGGTGGGCGACGATCAGGCGGCCGAGCCCGTCACGGACCCGCGACACGAACCCGGCGAAGGTCTCGAGGCCCTCGGTGTCGAGCTCGCCGCTGCACCAGGCGTCGAGCACCATCCCGAAGCCGAGGTCGTGCAGCTCGGCGCGGCCGGTCACGGCGGCGGTCCCGTCGAGCAGGCCGGCCAGGGCCGGGCGCTCGCGCACGAGCTTGGGCAGGAACCGCCCGATCAGCTCGAACGCCGGGTACTCGGCCAGCTCGTCGAGCACGGTCGGCGCCGGCAGCTCGTGGCCGGCGGCGACGGCGGCGTCGCGCGCGATCACCAGCGTGTCGCGCTGGCGCTTCATCGGGCCGCTGACCAGCGCGTCGGCGACCAGCCCGGTCGCGGCCCAGTGGCGGCCCAGCACCTGGGCCTGCTCGATCCCGCGCTCGCTCAGCTGATCGTAGTCGGCGGCGCCGTACGAGGCCTGACCGTGGCGCACCAGCGTGAGGGTTCCCACCGCCGGACTCTAGCCCAGCGCCCGCGCGGAACGGGCCGACCGGCCACCCTGCCGGAGGCCACCGGCGTTTCGCCTCGCGCGCGGACCCACGCGCACCGGGAATTCGCCACCCCGCCGCGGATCGAGCGATACTCATCGGACATGTCCCTCGCGGTCGGCATCGACCTCGGTACCACCAACTCGGTCGTCGCGGTCGCGACCCCCACCGGGGTCGAGTTCGCGCTCGGCACGCAGGGCGAGCGCATCCATCCGTCGGTGGTGTCGTTCCCGGCGGCCGGTGGGGTCGTGGTCGGGCTCGAGGCCAAGACCCGCCGCGCCGCCGAGCCGACCACCACGATCTACTCGGCCAAGCGGCTCATCGGGCAGAACATCAAGTCGCCGCTGGTGCAGCTGGCGCTGACCGGGCTGCCGTTTCCGGTCGAAGAGGGCGCCAACCAGCAGCCGCTGATCGTCCTGCCGCAGCGGCGCGTGACCGTGCCCGAGGTGTCGAGCCTGGTGCTGCTTCACCTCAAGCGCTGCGCCGAGCGCCAGCTCGGCCAGGCCGTCCACCAGGCGGTGATCACGGTCCCGGCCAACTTCTCCGACAGCCAGCGCCAGGCCACCAAGGAGGCCGGCCGCCTCGCCGGGCTCGAGGTGCTGCGCTTGCTCAACGAGCCGACCGCGGCCGCGCTCGCCTACGGCTTCGGCCAGCGCAAGCACGAGGTCGTGTGCGTGTTCGACTTCGGCGGCGGCACCTTCGACGTCAGCCTGCTCGCGATCCGCGACGAGGTCTTCGAGGTGCTCGCCACCGACGGCGACTTCTTCCTCGGTGGCGACGACGTCGACCGCGCGATCGCCGAGTTCCTGGCCGCCGAGATCAACCGCCAGCAGCAGGTCGATCCGCGCCGCGATCCCGGCCTCATGACCCGCTTGATGCTCGCCGCCGAGGAGATCAAGTGCCACCTGTCGGAGCACGGCGCGGCCGAGGGCACCATCGATGGCCTGATGCACCACGGCCACGAGCTGCATCACCCGTTCCGGCTGACCCGGACCCAGCTCGATGGCCTGATCGGCGGCTTCGTCGAGCGCGCGATCCAGCTCACCCGCAACGCGCTGACCGCGGCCCACCTCGAACCCCAGGCGATCAGCGAGGTGGTCTGCGTCGGCGGCAGCACCCGCATCCCGCTGGTGCGGACCCGGCTGGCCGAGCTGTTCGGCCGCGAGCCGGCGCTGCGGATCAACCCGGACGAGGTCGTGGCCCAGGGCGCCGCGATCCAGGCCGGCAGCCTGTCGGGCAGCCTGTACCGGGGCGCGGTCCGCTCGACCCGCGAGGCGGTGCCGACCGCCGCGCTGTCGCCGCTCGCCCACGGCGACGTCCCGTGGGCGGCCCCGTCGCCGCCGGCGCGCCCGATCCTCCTCGACGTCACCCCGGCCAGCCTGCGGATCGCGACCGCCGGCGGCTACACCGAGCAGATCCTCGACAAGAACCTGCCGACGCCGATCGAGCGGACCAAGACCTTCACGACCGCGCGCGATCACCAGAGCCAGGTCGCGATCGCGTGCTGCCGCGGCGAGTCGCGCCGCTACGCCGACAACGAGCCGCTCGGCAACCTCGTGCTCGACGGCCTGCCGCCGCGCCGCCGCGGCGAGTGCAAGATCGACGTGACCTTCCGGGTCGACACCGACGGGATCCTGCACGTGCGCGCGCGTGACGCCGACACCGGCATCGCCCGCGAGGCGCAGCTGCAGGTGATCGGCGCGCCGGGGGCGTCGTGACCTGGAGCCGGGCCGAGCTCGAGGCGTGGCTGCGGATGGTGGAGCCGATCGCGAACGAGCGCACGCCCTTCGAGTGGCTGGAGATCCCACCGACCGCGTCGGGCACCGCGATCCAGGAGGCCTATCACGCGATCGCACGGACCCGTCACCCGGACCTGTTCCGCCAGCAGCTCGACGTGCCGGGGCTCGACCGGCTGGTGCGGATGTACGCCCGGGTGACCGCCGCCTACGCCGAGCTGCGGGTGCCCGAGAAGTGCGCCGCGTACCTGCGCACCCAGCGCATCCCGAAGCTGTCGGCGCCGGTGACGAGCGACGCACCGGCGCCCGAGCCGTCGCAGGCGATGAACCCGAAGGCGCTGACGTCGTACCGCCGCGCCGAGGGCGCGCTGCGCACCGGCGATCACACCGCCGCGATGCTGCACCTGAAGATGGCGATCGCGTCCGATCCCCGGTCGACCTTCCTGCGCGCGGCGCTCACCGAGCTGGCCGCGCACAAGAAGTAGCGCGCCCCGGTCGGACCTTCGCCAGCAACCGCGCGCGCGGGATCGTTCGACGGCGTCGGGCGCTATCACGGTCCCATCGCGATGGGTATGGTCCGCGCATGCAGGGCACCACCGGGACGGCGATCACGGGCTCCGGTGTCTGGCACCCCGAGACCGTGGTGACCAACGCCGAGCTGTGCGCGGCGTTCAACGTGTGGGTTGGCCGGGAGAACGCCGCGCACGCCGCCGAGATCGCCGCCGGCACCTTCACGGCGCTGCGCGAGTCGACCCCGGACTTCATCGAGAAGGCGTCGGGCATCAAGCAGCGCTACGTCCTCGACAAGACCGGGCTGCTCGATCCCGACCGGCTCACCCCCAACCTGCCCGACCGCCGCGACGACCAGCTGTCGTACCAGGCCGAGCTCGCGGTCCACGCCGCAACGGCGGCGCTCGCGCAGGCCGGCAAGACCGGCGCCGACGTCGACCTGGTCGTGCTGGGCGCGTCGAACCTCATGCGCCTGTACCCGGCGCTGTCGATCGAAGTGCTCGACGCGCTCGGCGGCCACGGCTACGCGGTCGACATCGCGCTCGGCTGCTCGTCGGCGACGATGGCGATCACGATGTGCAGCGAGGCGGTCCAGCTCGGCAAGGCCCGCTGCGCGCTGGCGGTCACGCCCGAGCTGACCAGCGGCTTCATCAACTGGCGCGATCGCGACAGCCACTTCATCTTCGGCGACGCCGCGGTCGCGGTGGTGGTCGAGCCCGCCGAGGGCGCCCGCGCCGGCAGCTTCGAGATCCTGTCGACCCGGCAGGCGGCGAAGTACTCGTCGAACATCCGCAACAACGGCGGCTACCTCAACCGCTGCGACCCGGCCCGCCAGTTCGCCGACGACAAGCTGTTCTATCAGCAGGGCCGGCGGGTCTTCAAGGATGTGGTCCCGATGGCGGCCCGCTTCATCGGCGACCACCTCGCGGCCGACGGCGTCGCCACCGGCGACGTCGCGCGGTTCTGGCTGCACCAGGCCAACCAGAAGATGAACGAGCTGATCGCCGAGCGCTTGATCGGACACCGGCCGAGCCCGCACGAGGCACCGCTGATCCTGCCCGAGCTCGCCAACACCGCGTCGGCCGGCTCGGTGATCGCCTTCTCGAAGCACCACGACGATCTGCCGACCGGCAGCATCGGCGTGATGGCCTCGTTCGGCGCCGGCTACTCGCTGGGCAGCCTCTTGTTGCGGCGCCGGTAACCCAGCCCCCCGTGACCGCACCCAGGGAATGAAGCGGCGCCGGCTCGGGTTGCTCCGCGAGGCGTCGACTCGTACGGTGCGCCCTGCGGAGGCATCGAAGGACGCCTCGCGAACGTTCAGCGGAGGAACCATGCAGGAATCCCAGACTTCTCGACCGCGACGCGTGGCCACCGGGCTGTGCGTCATCGCCCTCGGGCTCTCGACCGCCGCGATGGCCCAGCCCGCCGCCGACGGCGCGCTGCGGCGCCCGGCGCCGCCTTCCGACCCGGTGATCGGGTTCGAGAAGTACCGGCTCGCCAACGGCCTCGAGGTGATCCTCGTGCCCGACCCGACCGTGCCGCTGGTCGCGGTCAACGTCTGGTACCACGTGGGCTCGGGCCACGAGACGCCAGGCAAGAGCGGGTTCGCCCACCTGTTCGAGCACATGCTGTTCCAGGGCTCGAAGCACGTCGGCGAAGACCGCCACTTCGAGGTCCTCAAGAACATCGGCGCCGGCATGGTCAACGGCACCACCAACCCCGACCGCACCAACTACTTCGAGGTGGTGCCGTCGAACCAGCTCGAGACCGGGCTGTGGCTCGAGAGCGATCGCATGGCGCACCTGCTCCCCGTGCTCACCCAGAAGAGCCTCGACAACCAGATCGAGGTCGTGCGCAACGAGCGCCGGCAAAGCTACGACAACGTCCCGTACGGCAAGGCGCAGTTCGCGCTGGCCGAGGCGCTCTATCCCGAGCGCCATCCCTACCGGTACATGACGATCGGTCGCCACGAGGACCTGACCACGGCGTCGCTCGACGACGTGACCGGCTTCTTCAAGACCTGGTACGTCCCGGCCAACGCGACCCTCGCGCTCGCCGGCGACTTCGAGGTCGCCGAGGCCAAGCGCCTGATCGACAAGTGGTTCGGCAAGCTGCCGGCGAGCACGCGCCCGGCGGTGGTGACCATCCCGGCCCCGACCCCGCGCGCCGAGCGCCGCGTCGTCGAGGACGGCTTCGCCAAGCTGCGCCAGATCACGTGGGCCTGGCACAGCCCGGCCAACTACGCGCCCGGCGACGCCGAGCTCGATATCCTCGCCTCGAGCCTGGGTCGCGAGGGCGTGGGCCGCCTGTACAAGCTGCTGGTCCACGAGAAGCAGCTCGCGCAGTCGGTGGCGGCCTACCAGTACGGCTCGACGTTCTCGGGCGTGTTCGCGATCCAGGTGACGCTGCGGTCCGACGCCGACCTGGCCGCGGTCGAGCAGCTGGTCGCGGCCGAGCTCGGCAAGGTGCTGCGCGAGCCGCTCACCGACTCGGAGATTGCGCGCTTCGTCACCGCCACCGAGGCCAGCACGATCTGGGGCCTGGAGTCGCTGATGAGCCGCGCCGAGGTGCTGCAGTCCTACAACCACTTCCTCGGCGATCCCGGCAAGCTGTCGTGGGATCTCGACCGGTATCGCAAGGCGACCGGCGCGAGCATCCTCGCCGCCGCCAAGCAGGTGATCGCCCTCGACAAGGCGGTCGTGATCATCACCATGCCCGCCGCCGCCAAGAAGGAAGGCGCCCAGTGAACCGCCTGTTCGTCGCCGTCCTCGCCACCGCCACGGCCACCACCGCGTGTGGTGGCAAGAGCGCCACCACCACCGGCCCGACCCTGCCCGACCAGGGCTCGGTCGCCGAGACGCCGACCCCGACCGCTCCTCCTGCCCCGGAGTCCGCGCCCGTGACCCAGACCGCCCAGCCCCAGGAGCTGTCCTTCCCCGAGGAAGAGTTCCGCGCCAAGCAGCCGGCGCCGACCGCGCCGCGCTCGTTCCGGCTGCCCAAGGTGCAGACCTTCGCGCTGAAGAACGGCATCTCGGTGTTCCTGGTCGAGCAGCACACGCTGCCGATCGTCAGCATCGACCTGACCTTCGACGGCGGCGCGCTCGCCGATCCGCGCGGCAAGGAGGGCCTGGCCTCGGTGTGCATGTCGCTGATGAGCGAGGGCACTGCCCGGCTCGACAAGCTCGCGTTCAGCGAGGCGCTCGCCGACGTCGCGTCGAGCGTGTCGTCGTACGCCGGGGGTGACACCCAGGGCGTGTCGATGTCGTCGCTGACCAAGCACCTCGACACCACCTTCGGGCTGTTCGTCGACACCCTGCTCACGCCTGGCTTCCGCGCCGAGGACCTCGACCGGATGATCAAGCGCCGGCTCGAAGGCCTCAAGCAGGCCAAGGGCAACCCCGAGGCGGTCGCCGGCCGCGTCGCCGGTCCGGTGCTGTACGGCCGCGAGCACCCGTACGGCCGCATCGTCACCGAGGCGTCGCTGGCCGCGATCACTCTCGACGACTGCAAGGCGTATCACGCCAAGCAGGTCAAGCCGGGCGGCGGTCGCCTGTTCGTCGTCGGTGACCTGACCGCGGCCCAGATCCGCGAGCGCTTCGAGGTCGGCACGCTCGCGGCGTGGACCGGCAAGGCCCCGGTCATGGCGCGGCTGCCCAGGCCGGCCAAGGCGCCCGCGCGCATCTTCTTCGTCGACGTCCCGGGCGCGGCGCAGTCGCAGATCTCGCTGGTCCACTTCGGTCCGCTCCGCAAGGCGGCCGACTACCTGCCGACCTCGGTGATGGCGGCGATCCTCGGCGGTGGCTTCACCAGCCGGGTCAACATGAACCTGCGCGAGGACAAGGGCTACACCTACGGCGCCCGCGCCGGCTTCAACTACAGCCGCCACTACGGCGTGATGGGGGCCAGCGCCTCGGTGCGCAGCGACGCGACCTACCAGTCGCTGCTCGAGCTGTTTGGCGATATGCGCGCGCTCGAGCAGGGCAAGCTGCCGCCGACCGACGGCGAGCTCGATCGCGAGAAGGCGAGCGCGGTGCTGGGCCTGCCCAGCCGGTTCGCGACCGCGGGCGCCTCGCTGGGCATGTTCCGGAGCCTGGTCTACTACGGCCTGCCGCTCGACTACTGGACCGGCTACACGGCCAAGATGCAGAAGGTCGGCAAGTCCCAGGTGGCGGCCGCGGCCCGCAAGCACCTGAAGTCGGGCGACGCGATCTTCGTGGTGGTCGGCGACGGCAAGGCGCCCATGATCATGCGCGAGGGCAAGCAGGACGTCTCCTTGATGAAGGATGGCAAGCAGTTGACCCTGCGCGACGCCCTCGAAGGACTCGCGGCCGACGGCACGCTCGGCAAGGGCGGCCTGGTCGTCCTCGACGCCGACGCGCAGCCGGTGCCCTGATCGGGTCCGTTTCGTAGGGTAGGCCCGCCTCGGCATCGGAGCTAACCGGCTGAAGCGGCAGCCCATCCGGGCCGGCCGCGCCCGGGAGCGTCGCGCGAAAAGCATTCCTCGACCGGGATAATCCTGAGATGGTATCGGGTGCATTGGCCGGGCTCCCGGCCCCGTGGAGCCTCATGCCCTCGACCCTCTCCTCTCGTGTCGCCGGTGTTCACCCGCGGCGCCAGCGCGGCAGCGCGATGCTGGTCGCGCTGATCGCGCTGACCGCGCTCGTCACGCTCGGTGGGCTCACCGTGCTGTCGGTGCAAGGCGGCATCGCGGCCGCCGGCGCCGAGCGCCAGAAGCTGGTCGCGCTCTACGCCGCCGAGAGCGGCGCCGCCGCGGCCATGGTGGCGCTGCGGCAGAACCTGAGCAACGTCGACGGCTGGACCGCGTACGTGAAGGTCGCGCCCGAGCCGCTGACCATCATCGGCGCCGGCGCCCAGCCGGGCACCACCGGCAGCGTGATCTCGGCCGACGTCCGGGGCTGGTACCAGGTCAAGATCATCAATAACCCTGACGACGACGGCAACAACCTGGTGACCGGCACCATCGCCGACACCGACAACCGCGTGATCATCGTGGCCACCGGCCATGGCCCCGGCGGCGTGACCGCGCAGGTCGAGTGGCAGGTCGCCGCCTACGTCGCCACCGGCAGCCGCCCCTGTCCGGGTTACGGACAGAAGGGCATGGCCGAGGACGGCGCCGGTCGCAACGACTGCCTGACCACGATCATCTCCACCGACGTCGCGACCTACTCGCCGGGAGGCCCGTGATGCGCACCTCGAGCTCCAGACTGCCCGTCCGCGCCCTGGCCGTCGTCACCGCCGCGCTCACGGGCGTCACCCCGGCGTGGGCGCAGGTCTGTCCCCAGACCTCGAGCCCGACCAGCTGGAACGGCAGCACGCTCGATACCGGCACCCCGCTGAAGAGCGGCGTGGTGTTCGATGGCACCGGCGCCCGGCTCCACCTCGAAAAGGCGGCCGGGCTGTTCCGGTCGACGCCGCTCGGCACCACCGACCTCACCGTGTTCGCGGCGGCCGCCGACTTCAACCAGGACGGCTGGGACGACTTCGTCGGCGCCGGCGAGGCCACCAGCTTCGTGCGCGTGTACCGCAACCGCACGATGGACAACCTGCCGCCGACGCCGAACTGGGACGACTCCAGCTTCGTGGTCGCGCCCAAGTTCACGATGGCGCGCGAGCTGGTCGCGCCGATCGGGTTGCACCGCTGGCGGCCGCTGGCCGCCGGCGACTTCGACGGCGATGGCTGGCCCGACGTGTTCGTGGCGGTCGCGCGGACCAACAGCGAGCCCGAGTCGGCGACGATCTACCTCAACCAGGGCAGCGTCGACGGGGCCGGCAACCCGCAGTTCTACCCCGGCTACGACGCGCTGGCCTCGGGCACCAGCCTCGCGCAGCTCGGCGTGCAGCGCTGGGGTGGCACCAACGTCGCCGTCCTCGACTACAACGGCGACCGCAAGCTCGACCTCGTGATCGGCAGCGGCAGCAACGGCGGCACGATCCGGGTCTTCCTCAACAACTGCACGCTGGTGAGCCCGCAGCCGACCCCGCTGCCCGCCCCCGGCCAGCCGCTGCGCTGCGTGAGCTCGACCACCGGGCCGAGGTTCGCCGCCTCGACGACGCTCATCACCAACCTGGGGTTCCCGACCCTCGGGTCGCCGGCCACCGGCAACCTGGCGGTGTTCGCGTACGCCGACGTCGACGGCGACGGCAAGCGCGACCTGATCGCCGGCGCGCCGAGCTGCTGCAGCACGGCGACCAGCCGCCTGCGGTTGTGGAAGGGCATCGACGGCGGTGGCCTGTCCGCGACCGTGCAGTCGATCACCTTCCCGGGCGGCGCGACCTCGATCCTGGTCGCCGACTACTCGGGCGACGGCCGGCCCGACCTGATCGCCGGCACCGACAACTTCAACTACAACGCCGGCAACGGCGGCAGCGCCTACTACTGGGTGAATAGCGGCACCGGCACGCCGTTCTCGGGCACCCGCACCCAGCTGACCTCGCCCGGCAGCCCGACCGCCGACTTCGACGTCGGCTTCGTGTTCGACTACGACAACGATCCGTCGCACACCCCCGACGTGATGATCGCCGACGGCAACCACTCGTCGAGCTTCTGGGTGCTCGCCAACCGCGTGGTCGCCCAGTACGTCCCGTGTGGCGAGGTCGCGTCCGGCACGATCGATCTCGGCTCGCTCGCCAACAACGAGATGGTGGTCACCGCCGCCCGCATCGATCCGACCTACACGCTCAATGGCGGCACCGTGACCTTCTTCATGTCCAACGAGGACCCGGCCAACTGGGTCGAGGCCAGCCCGTGCAGCGACGGCTCCGGCGACCTGTGCGCGAGCTTCCCCAAGCCGGTCGGCCGCGAGGTCCGCTGGAAGGCGACGATGTGCGCGTCGGCCAGCCTGGCCAGCACCCCCGATCTGCGCAGCGTGGAGATGTCGTTCGACTACACCGAGGCCCGCGAGCACTTCCGCGCCGGGGTCGTGGTCAACGACGGCGTCGCCTACGCCGGCGGCTTCCGCCAGCCGGGCGACCGTGGCCACCTGTTCGCGGTCAACGCCGGGCTGTCGACCACCTACTGGGACGCCGCCGACACGATCGACAGCGTCGCCGACGCCAGCCGCAACATTTATACGACCGACCCGACCGGCACCGCGCGCCTCGACTTCACGACCGCGGAGGCGGGCAACCCCACGCTGCAGTCGACCCTGCAGGTCACCGACCCGGTCCAGGCCTCCACCCTGATCGACTGGGTGCGCAGCGCGCGGTTCGGCATCGGCAACGCCGGCCTCTCGCGCAGCCGGCTGGGCGCGATCGAGACCTCGACCCCGGCCATCCTCACCAAGCCGTCGTTTCCGATCTGGTACGTGTACGCGTCGGCGATCGAGCGCGCTCGCCACGTCGCGTTCCAGAACGCGAACGCGACCCGGCGGCCCCTGGTGCTGTTTGGCGCCAAGGACGGCATGATCCACGCGGTCCACACCAACCCGGCGGCGATCGCCGCCAGCCCGAGCGGGACCGAGGCGTGGGCGTTCATCCCGCCCAAGGTCGCGGCCGGCATGCTGGGCGACTACACCGACAGCCTGAGCGGCACGCTCACGATCAAGTCGTATCCGGACGGCTCGCCGACCCTGGCCGACTACCGCAAGCCCGACGGCAGCTACGCCACCGCGGCGATCGTGTCGGCCGGCAACGGCGGCCAGAGCATCGTCGCGATCGATGTCACCACCACGGTCAACCCGCTGAACGGCGCGATCAACGGGCCGCGGCCGATGTGGACCGCGACCCCCGGCCAGGGCGACGCCGGCCAGGGCCACTCGAAGGCCGCGGTCGCGCGGGTGCTGATCGGCCTCACCGAGCGCTACTACGTGATCGCCGCGACCGGCATCGCGCCCGACAACCCCGCGGCGCCGTGGGTGAAGGGCCGGGTGGTCGCCGCGTACGACCTCAACACCGGCGAGCTGGTCTGGCAGTTCCGCGCCCGGTGCGCGATCACGAGCGACGTGACGGTGTTCGAGACCGACGACGAATTCGAGCCCGGCGCGCCGACGATCAACGGCTACATGGATCGGGTCGCGTTCGCCGACGCGTGCGGCAACGTCTACAAGGTCGACCCGGCCCGCGACCTCGACGGCGCCTGGAACGACAACCGCGTCCTCGGCACGATCGAGGTCGAGGACATCGACGGCGTGAAGCAGATGGCGCTGTTCTCGTCGGCGGTCACCACCGACGCACTCGGCGCCGAGAGTCCGATCACCGGGACCCTGGCCGCCCGCTCCGACAACTCGGCGCGGGTGGTGCTGTTCTTCGGGACCGGCGGGCTCGAGAGCCACACCACGACCACACCCAACGAGTTCTACGCGATCTACGCCAACACCGGCGCGATCCGGTCGAAGCTCACCGGCACCTGCACCGACGGCAAGTGCGAGAAGTTCTACGGCGGCGTGGTGGTCACCTCCGAGCAGGTGATCTTCTCGCGCACCACCGACCCCGCGGTCGGGCCGACCAGCTGCGACGTCGGCGGCACCACGCTGCAGGCGATGGAGCTCGACGCGGCCACCAACGGGACCTTCGTCGAGGACTTCTCCCAGGTGCTGGCGGCGGCGGTCATGGGCGCGGTCTACGGCGACGCCGGCGCGATCTACTTCGCGACCCTGTCGGGCACCATCTCGCGCATCGGCACGCCGCGCGCGGCGGTCGCCGGCGGCGACAGCGCGGCCCCACCCGGCTCGATCCCGCGCTTCGGGCAGGGCAGCGAGAACATCGGCGGCGCCGCCACCATCGGCACCACCGAGGCGCTGACGTTGCTCGGCTGGCGTCAGGTCTACTGATGGTGGCGCAGCCACCTCGTCGGCGACCGGCGCGGCGGCGTGGCTTCACGCTGCTCGAGATGCTGGTCACGCTCGTGATCACCACCGTCGGCCTGACCGGCCTGCTGTCGCTGCACGTGGTCCTGACCAAGGGCAACGAGCTGTCGGCACGCAGCGGCGAGGCGGTCGCGATCGCCCAGCGCACGCTCGAGGAGTATCGCAACCGCAAGGCGCTCGCGCTGCTCACCGAGTTCTCGGTGGTCGACCTGCCGATCGACGCCACCCTCGACACCGTGGCGGGCCGGGCCGGCACCACCTTCGCGCGCCGCCTGATCGTCCAGCAGCTGACCACCGCCTCCAACAGCCTCATCCGGCTCCGGGTCGTGGTGTCGTGGACCGACGACGGCGCCACCGCCGGCGCCCAGGGTGGGATCCTCGACCACCAGGTCGCGCTCGAGATCAACCGCACCGTCGAGGAGGACCTGTGAACCGCGGGCAGGCCCGGCGCGAGCGCGGGTTCACCCTGGTCGAGATCATGATCGCGCTGCTCATCAGCGCGATGCTGGTCGGGGTAACGCTCTCGATCTTCTCGCGGATGTCGCTGGCGTTCCGGACCCAGCAGAACGTCGGCGATCTGCAGCAGGTGCTGTCGGCCGCCCAGGCGCAGCTGTCGCGCGACCTGCGCCAGGCCGGGTTCGGGATCCCCGACGGCTTCTTCTTCAGCGGCGACCAGGTGCTGTACGCGCCGCTCCAGATCGAGAACAACGCCGACGGCTTCGGTCCCGACCTCATCAAGATCTATGCCGCCGATCCGTCGGCGCAGGCCCGGGTGACCGCGCTGACCGCGACGCAGGTGACGGTCGACGACGTCGACTGGTTCGAACCGAACGACGTGGCCGTGATCGTGGGCTACGACGGCGGGCTGCAGAACAGCAAGATCTTCACCGCCTGCATCGTGCAGATCGACGCGGTCTACCCCGGCAGCCCGGGGACGATCGACCTCAACCAGGCCGGCGTCTACGGCACCGCCGCCCACGCCCACTGCGACGGCATCCGCCCCAACATCGGGGTCGGCTCGTACACCACGATGATCTACCGGTTCCGCGCCCGCGCCTACCGGATCGACCCGACCCGCCGCAACCTCGCGGTGCTCCAGGTCTCGACCAGCGGCGGGATTCGCCCGGACGACTGGCAGGATCTCGGCGTCGGCTTCACCGACCTGCAGGTCGCGTCGCGCTGGTACGAGGAGGGCAACGACCTGGCCGCCGACGACGGCGACCCCGACCCCGCGCGCGAGTGGTACTCGGGCGAGCAGCAGGAGCTCCTGTCGCTCCCGCTGCAGGCGAGCGGCGCCCCGTACCTGCTGCCGCAGAGCTACGTCGACCCGCTGGGTCGTCAGATCCGCTACCAGCCGGCGCCGATCTCGCCGGCGATCGTGCCGCCCGAGATCGAGCGGCACCCGGTGCCGACCGAGGTCCGGGTCTCGCTGGTGCTTCGCAGCCACAACCGGATCGACTCGGTGCCGAGCGCGCGGACACCCGCGCTGATCGACCCGGCCCGACCCAACCACAACCAGCTCGGGGATCGCGCCTCGATCCAGCTCGAGGGCGTCGCCGATCCATCGCGCCCCGACGAGCTGCAGGGCGATCACGTCTACCGCTACGCGACGGTCGGCTCGGATCTGCGCAACCTCGGGGTCGGACAGTGAGGCGGCCGGCCCGCCCGCGCGGCTTCACGCTGGTCGAGCTGATGGTCGTGGTCGCCCTGGTGGGTGTGCTCGCCACGCTGGGGATCGCGCTCCTGCGCGACCAGCCGCGCGCACTCGACATCGCGTCGCAGCTGTCGGCCAAGATCGGGGAGAGCTCGCGCAAGGCGGTCGCCGCCGGCGCGGTCCGCGGCGACGTGCTCGAGGCCCTGGGGGCCCGGATCCCGGCCAACCATGCGCGCACCCGGGTGGTGATCGACGTCGGCGTGACCGGTGGCACGCTGTCGCTCGAGCGGCTCGAGGAGTCGCCGCTGCCGGCGAGCACCGCGAGCTGGGTCCAGCTGTCGTCCTCGACGGTCCATCACGCGGTGTCGATCCGCGGCTACCGGGCCGGCGCCAGCCTCACCGAGGGTGCGCTGGCGCCGCCGACCCCCCTGGCGGCGGGGTCGAGCCTGCAGGTCCGGTGCTACCCGGACGGCAGCTGCGACGGCCTGGTGATCTACCTGGCGAGCGACCGGGGCACCCGCAAGGCGCGGGTCGTGGTGATGCCCCTGGGCGGCTCGCCGCTCACGTTCGACGGCTGGTGAATTGCTAGCCGGCGGGTTTCGGCTGATTCTTCGCACATGTCCGTGAAGACGTCGCGCGTGTCCAGCCGATCGCTCCTGCGCCGCACCGGGCTCGTCCTGCTGGCGTTCCTGGGGGCGGTCTCGATCGTGGTGGCGGGTTGCGGGCCCAAGATGCCGCTCTACGACTACGCGCAGGAGCCCGACCCCCGCAACCAGGAGTGGATCCTGGGCGTCGGCGACGAGATCACGATCAGCGTGTGGGAGAACCCGCAGCTGTCGACCGAGGGCACGATCCGCCCCGACGGCAACGTGACCATGGCGCTGATCGGCGACCTGCGCGCGGTCGGCGAGACCCCGACCACGCTCAAGGCCAAGATCGCGATGCGCCTGAAGGACTTCGTGAAGATCCAGGGCTCCGAGATCACGATCGCGCTGCGCGGCGCCAACAGCTACCGGTTCACCGTCGCCGGCGAGGTGTCCCGCCCCGGCATGATGACGCTCGGCTACTTCGTCACCGTCAGCGAGGCGATCGCCCTCGCCGGCGGCTTCACCCGGTTCGCCAAGCGCAACCAGATGGTCCTGCAGCGCCGCGATCCGAAGTCCGGCACCGTCCGCTCGATCCCGCTCGCCTTCGACTTCCTCATGACAAAGCCCGAGATGAACATCGTCCT
>JBKJLC010000065.1:0-20956 GCA_046597055.1 Kofleriaceae bacterium
CATGAAGAAGGGCAAGCGCAGCGAGGCCGAGCTCAACCTCAACGCCATCGGCAAGAGCGCCAAGGCCCACTTCGTCGAGAACAGCGCGTTCCCGTCCAACGACGCCGTCCTCACCCCGGCCGCGCAGTGCTGCGGCGTGAACGCCCAGAACAAGTGCGTCGAGAACGACGCCCTGTGGAGCACCGACCCGGGCTGGATCGACCTCGCGTTCTCGGTCACCGAGCCTCACTACTTCCAGTATCAGTACACCCAGACCGCGGCGAACACCGCCGTGGCCACTGCGCAGGGCGACCTCGACTGTGACACCACGTCGATCGTCTACTCGCTCGCCCTGAACGCGGTCGGCGGCAACCCCGGTCAGGCCATCACCCGCCCGACCAATGCCGACTGAGCTGTACCTGCGCGGATGACACGACGACGGGCCCCGCGCGGGCCCGTTGCTATTTTCGGTAGCACGGATGTCGTCGCGGCGGTCAGGGCCCGGCCGAGTGCGGCTGGCACACGCGATTACGCAGCATGAGGGCTGCTCGCCGCGGCCAGATCGTCGATGATGTGCGGAAGAGTCCGACAGCGCGGCTGTGCGTCCGCCGGGCTCGAGGTCCTCACGGGAGGTGACGACCTCGACACAACCGCCCCCGAGGGCCACCTCACCCCAAGCGAGAGTCCCATGCACCGTATCAACTCGAGATCGCAGCGCGGCTTCACCCTCATCGAGCTCATGATCGTCGTCGCGATCATCGGCATCCTGGCCGCCGTCGCCATCCCCGCCTTTCTCGACTACATGAAGAAGGGCAAGCGCAGCGAGGCCGAGCTCAACCTCAACGCCATCGGCAAGAGCGCCAAGGCCCACTTCGTCGAGAACAGCTCGTTCCCGCCCAACGACGCCGTGCTCACGCCGGCCGCGCAGTGTTGCGGCGTGAACGCCCAGAACAAGTGCGCCGCCAACGACGCCCTCTGGGCCTCCGACCAAGGCTGGATCGACCTCGCGTTCTCGGTCTCGGAGCCGCACTACTTCCAGTACCAGTACGACAACATCTCAGCGGATGTTGCAGCGGCCACTGCGGTGGGCGATCTGGACTGCGATACCACCTCGATCACGTACACGCTCAACCTGACCGCCACCGCCGGCAACCCCGGCCAGGCGGTCGTCCGCCCGGTCAACGCCGACTGATCTGCGGCTCCTGGCCGAAGCCCTGAACAGCGGGCCGCACGGGCCCGGCGGCCGACCGGACGACCGGCCACGTAGCCGCTTGGCCGGCGCGACTCACGGCGGGGCGGCGCAGCGGCGTTGCTGCTCGGCCTGGGCCGCCGCGTAGCCGGGGTTGAGCGCGAGCGCACGCGCGATGCTGGCGCAGCCGCTGGCCTGATCGCCCTGGGCAAGCTGGGCGAGGCCGAGGTTGAGCCACGACCGGAAGCGCGCGGGGTTGACCGCGACCGCCTGACCGAGCGCGGCCGCCGCCTCGGCCGGCCGGCTGGTGCGCAGGTAATGGACGCCGAGATTGTTGAGCGCCTCGACGTTGCGCGGGTCGAGGGCAACGGCGCGCTCGAGCCGCGGCACCGCTCGGTCCCAGCGCCCGGCCTGGATCTCGAGGAAGGCCACCCGGTACTGCGCGCGCGAGCTGTCCGGCGCCATCTCCGCCGCGTGCCGGTACAGCGTGGACGCGTCGTGCCACGCCGGCACCTGGCGCCAGGCCACCACCGCCAGCAGCGTGGCCCACAGCCCCGCGACGATCACGAGCGGGATCCGCAAGCGCGGCCGCGCGGCCGCCAGCTGGGCCCCCGCGGCGGCGGCGGCGATGCCGAGGCCGAACAGCGGCGCATACAGGTACCGGTCGGCGACCACCTCGGTGGTCCGGACCGCGATCGCCGCCGGCCCGATCAGCGCGATCCACCAGGCCAGGCCGGCCAGCGCGGTCCGCGCCCAGGCCGCAACCGGCTGGCGGCTGCGGGCCCGCAGCCCGGCCGCGACCACCACGACCCCCACCAGCGCCCAGCCGACCGCGAGGTAGCCGTCGCGTGGCGCGCGCTCGATCGACAGGTCGAACGGCAGCAGCACGATCCGGACGTACTCGAGCAGCACCGCGGGCAGGCCGATCACCGCGGCGCCGTAGGCCGGGCCGCTGCTGGTGGTCACCATCGCCGCGCGGATCGGCAGGTACCCCAGCGCGACCGCGACCAGGGCCAGGGCGATCCAGCCGCGCCGGTGGCTGTCGGGGCGCGCCAGCGCGACCGCGCCGATCGCGAGCGGCAGCGCGAGGTAGGCCTCCTTGGACAGGAGCGAGGCCACGAACGCCAGCGCGGCGGCGGCGGTCCACCCGATCGCACGAGCGCGCGCCGGCGCGTCCAGCGCGCGCAGCGCGGCGTAGGTCGCGAGCAGCGCGCACAGCCCGGCCAGCAGATCGCCGCGCGCGGACAGGTACGCGACCGTCTCGATCTGCGCCGGGTGCAGGGCGAACAGCGCGGTCGGCACCAGCGCGAGGGCCCCACCGAGCCAGCGCCGGGCGACCCCGTAGGCGACGACGATCGCGAGCGCGCCCAGGATCACGCTGGTGCGGTGCAGCGGGCCCGGGGCGCGGCCCCACAGCCGGAGGTCGAGCCAGTAGCTCGCCGACACCAGCGGTCGGTAGCTGTCGTAGTCGAACTGCAGGCCCGGCAGGTCGGCCAGCGTGGGCTCGGCGCGCTCGACCTGGGTCAGGGTCAAGACCTCGACCAGCGGCCGATCGAACACCGGGTTGCGCTCGATCTCGGGCACGTCGTCCCAGACGTAGCCGTGCGCGGTGGTGCGGCCGAGCGAGACGACGAAAGCTCCGACGATCAGCGCGAGGACCGCGAGCTCACGAGCACGAGACATCTCGCCGCCGAGGATACTCGTTTCGGCCGGGCCGGGGCCGGCCGCGGGCCCCCCGCCACGCCGCGCCGGCCGCGCCTCGGCAGCCGGATCGCGATCGGTTACCATCGAGGCGTGGGCCGACTTGCCGCCGCCGCTGCCGTGCTCGCGCTGGTGCTCGGCGCCCACGGGCTGGGCACCGTCGCCAACGCCAGCCGGGCCCGCTGGCCAAAGACGCTCGACCTGCCGTACGCGCCGTCGCCGGGCGCCGCGCCGTACATCGCGCTCGGGTATCGCGAGCTGGCCGCCGATCTGCTGTGGATCCGCGCGCTCGGCTACGTCGGCGGCGACGACGACCAGGCGGTCGCGACCAGCGCCCTGGTCGAGAGCATCGTCGCGCTCGACCCGACCTTCGAGCGCATCTACGGCTGGGGCGCGCTGGCGATCAGCGCGACCGGCAGCAACGCCAGCAACGACGATCTGCTCGCGGCGATCCGCATCCTCGAGCGAGGCATGGCGCGGTTTCCGAACAGCTACGTCCTGCCGCTCTACGCCGGCCAGATCTACACGGTCGACCTGCACAGCGACGACCCGGTGGTCACCCGGCGCTGGCAGCTCGAGGGCGCGCGCATGCTCGAGCGCGCGGTCCGGGTCCCGGGCGCCCCCGCCGAGCTCGGCACCTTCGCCGCCCACCTCCGCACCAAGCTCGGCCAGCGCGACAAGGCGATCCGCGACCTGCGCGAGCTCATCGTCTACACCAGCAACGCCAAGCAGCGCGAGGCGCTGATCCAGAAGCTGGCCAAGCTCGAGGAGTCCGACGCCGGCGAGCTCGCCTACGAGCTCGACACCGAGCGCCTTCGCTTCGAGGAGACCTGGCGGGCCGAGCGCCCCGAGCTCACGCGCACGATGTACATCCTGATCGGCCCGCGGCTGCCGAGCCGGTTTCGCCTCGACGATCTTGCGGTCGATCGCGACCTCATCGGGATCGACGAGGAGCTGTCGCCGCTGCCGCCGCTGACCGACTGACCGCGCCGCTCGCCAGCGCGCTACGGCTGAATGCGGTCGGAGAAGTCCTTGACCATCTTGGTCGGCGCGTCCGTCTTGATGTCGACGACGAACGACTCCTTGATCCCGAACTCGTTGTTCAGCAACGTGATCTTGTGCTTCCCGGCCGAGAGCTTGATCTCGCGCTGCGGGGTCTTGAGCCCGGTGTTGCGGCCGTCGATGAAGATCTCGCACGGCGGCTTGGCGCCCAGCGACAGGACGCCCTCGCCCTTGGCGGCCGGGACCGGCTTGTCGACCGCCGGCTTGTCGCCCGTCGGGACCGGCTTGTCGGCCACCGGCTTGTCGCCCACCGGCTTGTCGCCCACCGGCTTGGCGCCCACCGGCTTGGCGCCGCCCGGCTCGCCACCCGCCGGCGTGGCCACGGGTCCGCCGACCGACCGGTCGCGCACGGGCCGGTCGGCGCGCCCGGCCGCGGCGACCGCGGCGCGCTCGAGGTTGACGACCACCTTCTCCTCGGGCGAGCCAGTCAGGCTGAGCGGACGGGTCACCGAGACGTAGCCCTCCTTCTCGAAGGTGACGTCATAGCGCTCGCGCGGATCGATCTTGTACGACGCCGGGCTGGGCCCGACCTCGATGCGCTTGCCGCCGACCAGGAGCGCGACCATCGCGCCCGGCGGCGTGCTCTCGAAGGTCGCGACCACGTCGATCGCCTTGAGCTCGATCAGGACCTTGGTGGTCTTCCCGGCCTCGACCGCGACTTCCTCGGTCGCGCTCATGAAGCCGGGCGGCGCGTCGATCGCGACCTGAACCTTGCCGGCCGCGATCTTCACGTTCACCGGCGGCTTGGTCTCCTGGGGCTGGCCGTTGATGCGCCAGCCGGCGACCGCGGCCGGGCGCACGACCAGCTCGAACGCGCCCTCGCCCACCGGCGCGGTGGCGCCGGTACCCGACGCCGCCGCGGTACCCGAGGCGACGCCGGCCGAGCCCGCGCCGGGCGTGGTC
This sequence comes from Kofleriaceae bacterium, assembly GCA_046597055.1. Taxonomy (GTDB): domain Bacteria; phylum Myxococcota_A; class Polyangia; order Haliangiales; family Haliangiaceae; genus UBA2376. The sequence continues at coordinate 4,835 of JBKJLC010000065.1, forward strand.
TCGGTCCCGCGCGACGTGAGGATCACGACCGCGACCGCCGCCCCGATCAGGGCGAGGCCGCCAAGGACCGCCCACATCAGCGTCCGCGGCTTCTGCGGGGGCACCACGCCGGCGCCGAACGAACCCATCGGGTCGAACGGCTGTTCGCGGACCGCGAGCGGCCCCACCGACGACGACTCGCGACGCTCGTCGAAGTACGGCGTCGCCATCCGGTTGGAGCCGGTCGCGATCGCGCTGGGGACGTGCGCGCCGTTGCCGTTGCTTCCGTTGGAACCGTTGGCCGCCTTGCCGCCGCCCGGCCCCATGCCGGGGCTATCCGGGCCCATGCCTGGTCCACCCAGGCCCATGCCGGTTCCACCGGGGATGCCAGCCAGGCCGGCCGGCGGCCCCGAAGCGCCAGCGGACGTCCCTGGCTGCACCGGCGAGCCCCAGCCCTTGGAGGTCCGGACCAGCGATGACAGATCCGGCTCGTCATCGGCCGGTGGCGCCGCGACCGACGCGGCTGCCATCGGCATGCGGGCCCCGGGGCCCGGCGCGTCGTGGCCGTGCTTGCGAGCCCGCGCCGCGGCTTCCTCCTCCGGGTTGTCGTAGATCTGGGTCTCGAGCTCGTCGTCGTCCCAGCTCAGGTCGGCCTTGGGCGCCGCCATCGGGGCAGGTGCCGGCGTCGCGGCCAGCATCTGCGCGGCGGTGGGCGGCGGTGCCGCCGGCGGGGGCACCACCGGCATGCCCTGCGTGATGCGACCGGAGGGTGGTGGCGGCGGCTTGCCGACCGCGCCGACCCCGCCCTGCCCCAGGACCGGCGGCGGCACCGACGGCATCGAGGTCGTGCGGCGCACGCCGGCGGGGACCGCGGGCGGCCGGGTCGGCGACGGCGGCGGACGGGTCTCGCGCAAACTGTCGCGCCCGTCGCGCGAGTCACGCAGCTCGGGTGCGGTCTGCTGGCGGCCGGCGAGCAGCTCGGGCGGCGGCTTCAGCTGCCGGTAGCTCTCGAGCTTCGCGGTCTCCTCCTCGATCTCCCTCGTGAAGGTGCGCTTCATCCACGCCGCGAGGTCCTTGCGCGAGTAGAACTCGCCGGCGGTGTAGACGTAGGCCTGCAGCTCGTCGTGCAGATCGATCGAGTTCTGGTAGCGGTCCTCGACGTCCTTCGCGAGCGCCTTGAGGACGATGCGCTCGAGCTCGTCGGGGATCTTGCGGTTGTACGTCGACGGCGGGAGGATCTCGACGTTGCGCACCTTCTCGAGCGTCGAGAAGTCGCTCTCGCCGACGAACAGACGCTCACCGGTGAGCAGCTCGTAGAGCACGATGCCGCACGAGAAGATGTCCGTGCGGCGATCGATCGGCAGGCCGCGCACCTGCTCGGGCGACATGTAGCCGAACTTGCCCTTGAGGATGCCGGCCTGGGTCTTGTTGCCCTTGCCGGCCGCCTTGGCGATGCCGAAATCGATCAGCTTCACCTCGCCCTCGAACGAGATGAGGATGTTCTGCGGGCTGACGTCGCGGTGGACCAGGTTGATGTCGCGTCCGGCCTGGTCGCGCTTGTTGTGCGCGTAGTCCAGGCCCTCGCAGATCTTCATGATGACGAAGCACGCCTGCGCGATCGGCATCGGCTCGCCCTGCGAGCGGCTGCGATCGAAGATCGCGCGGACGTCCCGACCGTGGACGTGCTCGAGCGCGATGTAGTAGCTGCTGTCGACGACGCCCAGGTCGAAGATCTGCGCGATGTTCGCGTGGTTCAGCTGAACCGCGATCTTCGCCTCGTCGATGAACATGCGGATGAAGTCTTGGTCTTCCGCGATGTTGGGCAGGATGCGCTTGACCGCGACCAGCCGCTCGAAGCCCTCGACGCCATAGGCCTTGGCACGGAAGACCTCGGCCATGCCGCCGACATTGATGCGCTCGAGCAAGTAGTACTTGCCGAAGGGTACGGGCTTTTTCACGGAACTTTCCCGGGGTGCAGCGTGGGTCGCCCCCTTACCGTGGGACCGTATACCAACTGAAATCCTTGGGCCAGAGTGAAAGCCTCGACTGGTAAGACCCCTTGCGAATTCGCGTGAGCGAGATCCCGCGTCGGCTCAACTCGGCGGAAGGCTTCAGTTGGCGGCCAGGGCCGCGGCGGGCTCCATGTGGGCCGCCTTGCGGGCGGGCAAGAAGCCGCCGACCACGCAGAACAGGATCGAGAACCCGATCCCGAGCGCGAAGATCCACCACTCGAAGTCGAACCAGCTCGTCGGCTTGAACGGGAAGGCCGGCACCAGCGCGGCCGAGGCCCAGTCGACCAGGAACGACATCAGGACCGCCGCGCCGCTGCCCATGAGCCCGCTGGCCAGCCCGATCAGCGCGGCCTCCCCGAGCACGATCGCCAGCACGTCGGCCTGCGAGGCGCCGACCGCGCGCAGCACGCCGATCTCGCGCCGGCGGTCGGTGACCTGCATGAAGAAGTTGTGGGCGATGTTGATCGCGCTGATGCCGATGATCACGAACGAGATCGCCATCAGCACGATCGTGATCACGAAGACCACCGTCCCGAACTGCTCGCCCAGCGAGTCCTCGAGCTTGAGCTTGAGCTCGCTCTGCAGCCACTGGGTGAACGGGGCCAGCCGGTCCTTGTCGCGCAAGGTGACGATGATCGACGAGAAGGTCAGCGACGCCTCCTCACCGGCGTACTCGCGGTTCCAGTGGGTGACGTAGGAGATCGGCACGGTCAGCCCGACCCGGCGCGCCTTGTCCGACACCCCGACCATGATCGCGCCGATCTCGCGGTGGGCGGCGGTGAGCTTCTTGTTCGAGCCGGCGACCATGGTGTCGCCCAGCGCGATCGTGAACGCCATGCGCTCGGGCCCGCGCTCGGCGACGAACTGCTCCATCAGGCCGATGTGGGGCAGCCCGTGCGAGTCGGCGACCTGGGTGTTGTAGAGCTCGAGCACGGTCGGTGAGATGATCACCGGCACCCGCGGATGGCACAGGTTGTCGCGCGCGTCGCAGTAGGTGAAGGCCTTGTCGGGGCACGCCGCCTTGCCCTTGCTCGGCTCGCAGGTCGGCCCGGGGACGTGGCCCGGATCGAAGTCCTTGAACTTGGCCGCCAGCTTGGCGTCGTCGGCGACGTACGCGGCCGGGATGCCGTCGGTGAAGCCACCGACCTCGAAGCGGATCTCCTGGCCCTCGAACCTGCCGAAACCGACCGCCGGGAACTGCAGCGTCATCCGCGGCAGCGCCTCCTTCACCTCGGGCCGCGCCTTGATGCGGTCGACCGTGGCCTGGTTGAGCTTCTGCGACAGGTTCTTGCCCGCGATCGAGGTGTGGGGCGCGATCACCTCGACCTGCTCGAGCGGGAACACCGAGTACAGGACCGCGCGCACCTTGAGCACGCCGGCCAGGAAGAAGACGAACGCGCCGATGCCGATCACGACGCCGATCGCCGAGAAGATGAAGTGGCGCCGGCTGCGCAAGGTGTTGCCGAACACCATGCGGGACAGATTGGGGGTGGGCATCATGCGGGACCTCCGACCGGACCACCGTGCTCGTCGTCGGGTGCGAGCTCGCCCTCGACGATCAGGCCGTCGCGCATGGTGATCACGCGCTGGGCGACGTTGGAGACCCGGCGCTCGTGGGTCACGATCACCAGGGTCACGCCGTCTTTCTGGTTGAGCTCGCGAAAGAACTCGATCACCTCGTGGCCGGTGGCCGAGTCGAGGTTGCCGGTCGGCTCGTCGCACAGGAGCAGCTTGGGCCGCGCGAACAGCGCCCGCGCGATCGCGACTCGCTGCTTCTGCCCGCCCGACAGCTCCGACGGACGGCGCAGCCCGAAGTCGGCGAGCCCGACCCGGTCGAGCGCCTCGCGGCCGCGCGGGTCGACGTTCCGGGCCGCCGGGTCGAAGCTGGCCGGCAGGGTCACGTTGCCGAGGCAGGTGAGGTGGTCGAGCAGGTTGAACGCCTGGAAGACGAACCCGATCGACGTGTTGCGCATGCGGGCGAGCTCGCGCTCCGACGTCCGCGCGTAGTCGTGGCCGAGGACCTTGATCGACCCGGCCTCGGCCTTGTCGAGACCACCGACGATGTTGAGCAAGGTCGACTTGCCCGACCCCGACTGGCCGACGAGGGCGAGCAACTCGCCAGGAGGCACGTCGAGGGAGACGCCGCGGAGCACCGGGTTCCGGGCTGCGCCCTCGCCGTAGCTCTTGGTGACGTTCGCGAGCTGGATCACCGGTTCGGTCGGCACGATTTCGGCCTGGAACCTAGCACGCCAGGTCCATCATCGCTGACCGTGGGCGGCGAGCACCAGGGCGGCCCCATCGATCGCGAGCGTCACCTCGCCGAGCTTCCAGCGCCGCAAGCGGCGCACGATCCGGTCGCGCGCGCGGTCGCGACCGACCACCGGCTCGAGCAGCTGGACCCATTCGTCCGCCGATAGCGCCTGCGGCCGCAGCCGCACCCGGCCCAGCTCGTCCCCCGGCTGGCCCATGCCGCCCGCCACCACCGCGTCGAGGGTGCCGCCGAGGCCCGCGATCGACGTGGAGCCAACCACCGCGTACGAGAACTTCGCCATCATGGGCACGTCGACGTCGTGGACCTGGACCGTCCCGACCTTGCGCGACTTCCGCATGAACGACAGCCCCGGGATCTGGTCGAGCATCTGCTCCAGGTAGCCGGGCTCGACCAGCTCGACCGCGACCGCGGCGCGACCCTCGAAGCGCGCCGGGTCGAGCCGGTAGATGAACGCCCGCGCCGCCCGCACGACGTTCAGGTCGAATTCTTCGACCAGATCGTCCTCGACGCAGGGGCTGAGCCGCTGCGCGATCGCGCGCAGATCGATGCCGACCTCGGCCTGGATGGGCGCCTCGGCGCGGGCGGCTTGCCAGCCGGCCGGGATCGGCGTGCGCAGCGCGCGGACGCCGTCGGTGCCGCCGGTCACGTCGGCGACGATCGCGCCCCGGACCTCGCCGCCGGTCACGCCGGCGACCGCCATGAGCCGCCCGAGCCGGCCGATGGTCTCGGCGCAGGCGGCCGGCTCGGTGACCAGCTTGTTGGCCATCAGCCGCGGCAGCCGGGCCACCGCGAGCACCGGCGGCTCGGCGCCCAGGCGGCGCGTGCCCTCGGCGATGGCGGCGGTGAGGTCGGCCTCCGCGCCGAAGCCTCCGCGCGCGGCCAGCGCCACGTCGAGCCAGGCGCCCTCGGGCTCGCGCTCGTCGAACGACTCGTAGTGCGCGAGGAACCAGTCGCCGGCGAAGGTCCAGTGCACCGCCTCATCGCGATCGGGCCGGAAGGTGTAGACGTCGAGATCGTGCGCGCGGCTGACCTGGACCACCGCGCCGCCGCCCCGCCGCTGCTCGATGTACGCGGCGAACCGCTGGGGGTCGGACAGCGGCAGCGCGATCGTCGGGGACAGGCCGCTGGCGAACACGACCGCGCCGCGGCCGACGTCGATGCCGTGATCGGTGAGGCTCGCGGTCGAGAACAGGTCGAGCCCGCCGAGGTCGCGCGACGAGTCGGCGCTCATCTGCGCGACGTCGTTGTCACTCAGGATGCCGATCGCATCGATCAGCTCGCGGGCGACCAGCACCACGTCCTCGACGCGGCGGCTGGCGACGACGTAGGTGGCATCGGCAGGCACCCAGCGCAGGCCCGCGTAGGCGCTGACCGCCGCCGGCATGCCGGGGGGCGCCCCGGGGCTGGCCGACCGGGGCCCGCACGAGGTCGCCAGCGTCACCAGAATGAGGACAAGACATGTGCGAACCACGCCGACATCATGCACGCTCAAAGAAGCCACGCAACCGGGCGGGGAGAACGTCGATAGGCGGCGCAAGACCATGGAGACAACCGTGTGCCCAACCGTCGCTGTCGATCGAAAACCCCAACGACCTGCAGTATCTTCACGACGCGGACGCGCGGCGCCCGTCCCCATGATCCAGAGGAGCGCGTCATGACCGGCATCGACCGACCGTCCGGCCCCGGTGGCCCCAGCGGCCCCGGCGGCCCCGAGGGCCCCGAGGGCCCAGAGGATCTCCATGGACCCGACCTTGCGGAGGGTGCCGGCGCTGCCGACGCTGCGGCCGGGACCACCGGCCCGACCGGCACCGACGACGTGGCCCAGCTCGCGGCCGACCTCGAGGCGGGCCGGATCGGCCCCGACGACGCGCTCGCCCAGCTGGTCGAGGGTGGCCTGAGCGGGCTGGATCCCGCCGATCAGGCCGAGCTGCGCGCGCTGATCGGCGACCTGGTCGCCGCCGACCCGTACCTGGCCGATCTCGTCCGCGAGCTCGGGGCGACCCCGCCGGAAGGTGATCTCGGCATCGAATGACCCGCTCGCGCCGCACGGCCATGATCCTCGCCTGCGCGGTGGCGCTGGCGGGGCCGGCTCATGCCGATGACGGCGATGCCGGTACCGGCAAGCGCGGCGACGTCGAGCTCGTGGTGTTCGTGACCGGCGCGCCCGGCGTGCCGCTGCCCGCCGTGCGTCGCGTGACCTTGCAGGTGTCGATGGAGCGCGCGCTCAAGCGCGATCCGCGCCTGATCGTCATCGACGAGGACGACCGGCTCGCGGCCCGCGCCGGCCGGGTGCCGGCCGAGGTGGTCGCCGAGGCCCGCGCGCTGGTGACCTCGGGCGAGGCGCTGCTCCGCCGCGGCCAGGCCGGCGCCGCGCTGCTCAAGCTCGAGGGCGCATCGGTGCAGCTGGCCCGCGTGCTGGCGTGGACCCAGAAGCAGGAGCTGGCGCGCGCCCAGTTCCTGGTCGGGGCCGCCCGGGCCTTGGCCGGGGACGCGCGCGGCGCAACCGCGACCTTCGTCGCGCTGCTGGCATGGCGGCCCGACATGGTCGCGGACGCCGAGATCGAGCCGACCAAGATCCTGCCGCTGTGGGAAAAGGCGCGGAAGCAGGCCCGCCGGCTCGACGGCGGATCGATCGAGCTCGAGACCGATCCGGGCGGCGCGCTCGCGTACGTCGACGGCAAGCTGGTCGGCTTCACGCCGTCCATGGTCGAGGGCCTGTCGGTCGGCGTGCACTACGTCACCGTGCGCCGCGAAGGCCACGAGCGGCGGGTCGAGCCCGTCACGGTGTCCAACGCGCGGCCGGCCCGGCTCGAGCTCACGCTGGCGCCATCGCCGGGCGCCGCCGAGGTGGCCGCGGCCGAGCGCGCCCTGGCCAGCGGCCTCGGTGAGGCGACCACCCCACCCGCGGCGCAGCGCGGCCTGGCCGTGCTCGGGGCGCGGCTCGACGTCGAGCACGTGGTCGCGCTGGTCGCGCTGCCCGGCGACGGCCGCTACCAGGCCTACGTGTATGCGACCGACGGCGGGACCCGGCTGGCCGCACAGTCGATCGAGGTCGGCGAGGCCGAGCTCGAGGACGCCTTTGCCACGGCGGTGGTCGCGCTCTACGCGCAGGTCGCGAAGGCGCAGCGGGCGAGCCCGGTCCGCGCGCCGGCCCGACCGGCCCGCGCCGGTCGTCGGCTCCACACGCGCTGGTGGTTCTGGGCCGGGGTCGGCGCGGTCACGTCGATCGCGATCGGGGTGCCGCTCGTCCGGTCGCTCGATCGAGGCGGGCCGGCGTGCCCGGACGCGAGCTCGTGCGGCACGGTCGTGTTCCGGTTCTAGGCCGTCAGCAGCGGATGTCGCCGACGAAGATGTAGCCGGCCTTCGAGCCCTCGGGGCCGACGAAGCGGGTCGGCTTCTCGGCCTTGCCGCCCAGCTCGAACACCGCGAACGGGCGGGTCATCGGCACGCCATCGGGTCCGTGGAACCCGGCCAGCACGACCGCGATGCACGCGCTGTCGGACTGGTTCACGACCATGCCGGTGACCACGACCTTGCCGTGATCGTTCCAGGCGTGACCCTGGGTGACGCCGACCGGGTCGACGCCGCTGGGCAGGCGGGCGCCGCGCACGTCGATGTTGGCGCCGACCGCGGTCGGGCGCTCGGCCTGGCGATCATCGACCAGCGCGAACGTGCGCCGGCCGCGCGCGGGGATGGTCAGGGTCTCGGCTTTCACCCGGCCGACCTCGCGGCCATCGTCGTCGACCAGCACGCCGCCGAGCGTGACCCGCAGCGGCTGGTCGCCGCGATTGTCGGCGTCGACCAGCACGAACGTCGCGCGGGTCTCCCACTGATCGTGGCCGACCGTGTCGGTGCGCAGGGTGACCGTCGGCCGGATCGCGATCTGGGCCAGGTCGACCCGCTGGTCGCCGCGGTGGCCGGGCCGGTCGCAGGCCGCGCCCAGCGCGAGGCCAACGACGAGCAGGGACTTGAAGAGGTCGGTCACGGCAGGCGGGGTCCGGCAGCGAGTCGCAGGGCTCGGTGCGTCAGGTCAGGACCGCAGGGTCCGGCGCACCGGTCAGGAGCGTACCGCGATCGCGAACTTCAGGTAGCTGGCTTCGGGGAAGCCCGGCGCGACCGGGAAGTCGACCGGCAGGCCGCGCCGATCGATGATCTTGAGCTCGGTGTTGGCCTGGAACGCGCCATCGGCGAGCGCGCCGTCGAACTCGTCGGCCGAGACCTTGTGGGTCGACGAGGCGGCGGCGATCAGGCCCCCGGGCGCCAGCACCGCCAGCGCGGCGGCGACCAGCTCGCTGTAGTCCTTCAGCGCGCTCCACGGCTTGCCGCCGCGCGCGGCCGCCGACGCGAACGCCGGCGGATCGAGGACGATGAGGTCGAAGCTGCGGTTGCGCTCGGCGAACCGGGCCAGGACCTTGAAGGTGTCGCCGACGATGTGCTCGGGCTTCTCGGGATCGAAGCCGGACAGCGTGAAGTTGCGGCGGGCCCGGGCGTGCGCCTTGGCGGCGACGTCGACCGCGACCACCTCGGCGGCGCCGCCGGCGAGCGCGTAGACCGAGATCGCGCCGGTGTAGCTGAACAGGTTGAGGACGCGGCGGCCCTTGGCGTACGCGCGGATCGCGCGGCGGCCTTCGCGCAGGTCGGCGAACAGCCCGGTCGACAGCGGCGCGGTGACGTCGACGCCGAAGCGGAGATCGTCCTCCTTCACCTCGAGCTCGACCGGCGAGGCCGCGCCGCGCACGAGGTCGGCGCCGGCCTGGCGCGGTGCGTCGCCGCCGAGCGAGCGGTAGCGGCGCTGCTCGTAGATGCCGCGCGGAGACAGCTCGCGCTCGAGGGTGTCGTACAGCGCCGCGTACAGCGCGGGCGCCTGGACCAGCGCCGGCGAGAACAGCTGGGTGACCAGGTAGGCGCCGTAGCGCTCGACGGCGATGCCGGGCAGGCCGTCGGACTCGCCATTGACGAGGCGCACGTTGTCGAGTGCGTCGAGGTTGCAGAAGCGGCGGCGCAGCGCGATCGCCTCGCGCACGCGGTTGCCGACCAGCCCGGCGTCGACCGAACGGTCATCGCGGGTCCACAGCCGGACTGCGATGTTGCCCTCGCCCTCGGACAGGCCGCGGCCGACCAGCTCGCCATCGCCGTCGACGACGTCGACCACCGCGCCGACCTCGTCGCGCAGGACGCGGGCGCCGATGGCCTCGCGATACACCCACGGATGGCCCGAGCGCAGATGGCCGGCGACGTCGTGCGGCACGCGGATGGTGTTGCGGCGCACGATGGGAGCGCCGGGGGGACGACGCTTGGGTCCACGGCGCGGAGGTTGGTCGTCGGTCCGGGCCATGGGCCGCGCATCCTAGCGACACGGCGAGGTGTGTCAACACCTTGCCTGGCGTTCGCAGGCGGACGGTCCAGCCATCCGGTGGATGCCGACCTCCGAAGATCGCTCTTTACAGGTGGGTGGCTCGATCGGGTAATCTGCGCGCGCCTGGGAGCCCACATGGTCACTCTTCCGCCTCTTGCCGCGATTTCGACTTCCCCTGAACCGGTTCCCGGCGTCGCGCCGGTGCCATCGGCCAGCGCGGCCGCGCTGGTGACGGTGCGATTCGGGGAATTCCTGCGCGAGCGCCAGCTCATCGACGACGAGCAGTGGCTGGCCGCGCTGGCCTTCCACTGGAGCGCCCTCCTGACGACGCCCCGGCCCCGCCGTCGCTTCGGCGATATCCTGGTCGAGCTCGGCGTGCTGCCGTCGGAGGTCGTCGAGCAGGCGGCCGACGTCTTCCACGATGGCCTCGACGTCGTCGAGGTCTCGATGCCCCTGCCGACCGCCCGGCCCCGGCTGCCCTCGCAGTCGTGAGCTGCGCCCCTCGAGCCGAACTGCGTACCTCGCTCCACTTCGTCATCGGTCTGTCGCGCGGCTTGCTGCCGCGCTAATCTGCACGTTCAGCCGGAGCTCGCACGGGGAGCACCGGCCGGAGGTTACTAGATGTCCACTGAAGAGAAGCACGCTCCGACGAACGGTCACGGCAACGGGCACACCGGCAACGGCCGGTCGCGGCGACGGAGCAGCCTGATGCAGGCCGCGGTGGCCCTGCCCACCGTCGAGTCGTCCCTCGAAGACTTCATCGCACGGGCGAACGCGACCCTGGTCGACGTCGACGCCTGGGAGTCCGAGGCGCGCGTCGAGAAGGAGCGCCAGGCCCGCGCCCAGACCGACGCCGAGGAGACCAAGCTCCGCCACGTCGAGGCCGCGGTCCGCGCCGATGCCGCCCGCGAGCGCGGGCTGCTCGACCGCCGGATCGCGACGCTCGAGGCCGAGCTGACCGAGTCGCAGGCGCACCGCGCCGAGCTCGAGGCCCGGGTCGCCGTGCTCGGCAGCCAGCAGGCGATGAGCGTCACCGTCGACGAGCTGCAGGCCCAGCTGACCGCGGCCGAGGGCCGCGCCCGCACCGCCGACGAGCGGGCCCGCACCGCCGACGAGCGGGCCCGCGCCGCCGAGTCGAAGGCCGCCGAGGTCAAGGTCACCGTCGCGCCGATGCCGGCCGCGCCGGCGCCGCAGCCCGGCGCCGACCCTGAGCTGGCGCGCAAGGCCGCCGCCGCCGAGGAGCGCGCACGCATCGCCGAGCTCAAGGCCCAGAAGGCGGTCGCCGCGGCCCGCGCCGCCGCCGCCGGGCTCACCGTCTCCAGCGCCGACCTCGACAAGATCGAGGCCGGACTCTCGCTCGGGGTCGCGACCGCGCCGGCGCGGCCCGCCGTCGACGACGACACGATCGCGCCGGTCCGCAGGGGCCTGCCGATGACCGCGGTGGTCGCCGCCTTCATCGGCGGTGTCGCCGCCATGCTCGTCGGCGTGAAGCTGCTCGGGTCGAGCAACACGCCCGCCCCGGCCCCGGCGCTGGCGGCCCCGCTCGCCGCGCCGGCGCAGCCGGTGCCAGCCACGCCCGCCCCGGTCGTGGCCGCGCCCGTGGTGACGCCGGTGCCCGAGGTCGTGCCCGCGCCCGCGGCGGTCATCGCCACGCCGCCGGTCGCAGCGCCGACGCCGGCCGAGGTCGCGCCCGCACCCGCCGCGGTGGTCGCGACGCCCACGCCCGCGCCCGCGGCAGTGCCCACCGCGGCCAAGGTCGTCACCGGCGCGCCGGCCTCGACCACGCCCGACAAGCCGCGCGCACCTCGCACCGCGCCGGCCAAGGTCGCCAAGCCGGCCGGCGCGATCGTCGATCCGTTCGGCAGCAGCGCGCCGGCGGCGGTGAAGGCGCCGGCCAGGCCGGCCCGCACCAAGGCGACCAAGCCGGCCGGCGGCATCGTCGACCCGTTCGGCACGCCGGCCGCACCGGCCCGGGCGCCCAAGAAGCCGGCCAAGCCGGCCGGCGGCATCGTCGACCCGTTCGCGTCGTGACGCCGAGCGCGACGTGCGCGACGTGCGCGCCGCGGCGCTGACATCACCGAGTCGTGGTGTTCGTACTCCCGTGTGTGATAACTACGGCGCCGCGGCGGATCGCGCCGCGCCCGGAGGCATCGTGACCGTGATCGGCCGTCCCCTGTCACTCGTGTTGATCGTCGTCGCACTCACCACCGCGACCACGACATCTATCCTCGGGGGCAGTGGCCTTCAGTCTGCGTGGGCCCAGCCGGGCGCGAAGCCGGCCCAGCCACCGCCGCCGACACCGGCCCAGCTCGAGCAAGCCAAGCAGGCGTTCGTCGCCGGCAAGCAGCTGTTCGACGCGAAGAAGTACGAGCCGGCCGTCGAGAAGTTCAAGGAGTCGTACCGGCTCAGCCGCAATCCCCTCCTCCTCTACAATCTCGCCTTCACGCTCGACTCGATGGGGCAGAAGGATCTGGCGCTGTTCTATTACAAGAAGTTCCTCGCCGACGCGCCGGCCGATGCCGCCCAGCGCGCCGAGGCCACGCCCCGTGCCGCGGCGCTCGACAAGGAGCTCGCCGCCGTCGCGACCAGGCCCACCGCCGCCGAGCCGGCCGAAGCGCCGGCGCGACCCGCGGCCGGTGACGACGTCAAGCCGCTCCGGAAGCCGAAGAAGCCGGTCGATCCGTCGTCGTTCACCGCCGCCGACTTCCAGCACCAGGTGGTCGACGACGCGCCGCCGGGCCGCCCGCTCGACCTCACCGCGTTCTCGCCCGAGGACAGCGGCTGGAACGTGACGCTGTTCTACCGCGGTCACGGCGAGGCCAAGTTCCACGCGGTGCCGATGAAGCCCCGCTACAACGAGCTGGTCGGCCGGGTCCCGGCGTCCAAGCTCACCGGCGTCTCGATCCAGTACTACATCGAGGTTCGCACCCCCGACGCCAAGATCGTCACCCGAGTCGGCAAGCCGGCCAGCCCGAACATCGTCTACCTCGACCCCAAGGCGCGCGCGCGCTTCTACCCCGATCTGGAGGACAGCGGCGAGATCGGCGGCGAGGTCGCCGGCAGCGGCGGCGCTGGCGCAGGTGGCGCCAGCGGTGGCGGCTACGTCGCGGGCGGCTACTCCGAGGCCGGCTCGACCAAGTTCAAGCGCGCGAAGTGGATCGCGACCGGCACCGGCGTGGGCCTGCTCGGCGTGTCGGTGACGTTCTACCTGATGGCGGCGAGCATGTCGTCGTCGCTCGAGGCCGAGGCGGCCCTGGCCAATGACACCAGCGAGTGCGGCTCCGACCCCAAGCCGTGCCGCCGCTTCAACGACGATCGCCGCGCGGTCGAGATCGCCGGCGAGCGCAACGAGCTCGTCAGCCGGATCAGCTTCGGCGTCGGCCTGGCCGCGACCGGCGTGGCTGCCTACCTCTGGTACAAGGAGATCAAGGCGAGCAAGCGTGATGGCCAGACCGCCGCCACCACGGGACTCGATTCGATGGTCGCCGCCCCGGTGGTCGGTGAAGGTTTCCTCGGCGGCTCGGCCGCCCTGCGCTTCTGAGGCTCGCCATGCACCGCACCATCATTCTGCCCGTCACGCTCGCGCTCGCCACCCTGGCCGCGTGCAACCCGTACAACCCCGATCTGGGGCCGCGCCCGTTCACCTGCGGCAACGACGAGCCCGCGTGCCCGGAGGGCTACACCTGCGAGGCCGAGGTCTGCGTGCGCGGCGACGACGACCCGGTGGTCGTCGACGCTACCACCGGCGCGTTCTCGTGCGCCGACGACGGCTCGGTCGAGGGCCGTCCCGGCGACAACGACGTCATCACCCGCGCCTTCGTCACCCCGATCTCGGGGATGACGAGCTACGCGCTGCGCGCCCTGGCGATCTGCCCGTCGGCTGACAAGGATCACTTCAAGATCCAGATCAATCAGACCGGCATCAACTTCATGGCCTCGGTGACCAGCGTCGCCGGCCGGGCCCCGCTCGCGCTCAACCTGCTCAACGCGAGCGGGATGCTCATCGCGAGCGGCGCGCCGCTGGCGACCAGCCCGCAGCGGGTCGACCTGGAGGTCGTCAACCGCCTCGCGGTCGGCGAGTACTACGTACAGGTCCAGTCCCAGGATGGGACCGAGAACAACTACGACCTGTCGATCAAGGTGTGCACCACGATGCTGCCCTGCCCGTAGCAGCGGCTGCGGGCCTCGTCTGCTTCGTTGGCGGGTCCCCCCCACTTCGTCACGACCAGACGGCCCTTCGACGCGGCGCTTCGCGCCTTGCTCAGGGTGACCGGCCGCTGGGGGCCCCACCCGCCGCCTCGCATTCGAGGCTCCTCGCTCGCTGCTACCAGGCCGCGCATCCCGCCGCTGTTCCTGAGGAGCTGGTGTCGAGAGCGACGAGGGGCCGAGGGGCCGTGCGCTCAGGTCGACCTGACGAGCAGGATCAGGCGAGCTGGGTGACGCTGAGTGTCGGTACCGGGATCACCAGCCTGGGGGACGCTCGCAGCCCAGGTGGGCAGGGCAGACGGCGGGAACGGGGTGTTTCGGGCCGCCTACCCGCTCGCAGCCCCGACCGGTTTGACGCGGACATCGATGCCCGGATACGCTGTTCACGTTCCGGAAATCCCACCGGTTCGAGGGGAGTTAGACATAGATGAGCCGGATCGGTGAGCTGCTCGTCCGCGAGAAGGTCCTCTCGCTGCAGCAGCTTCAGCAAGCCCAGGACGAGGCCAAGCGCACAGGCAAACGCCTGGGCGCGACGCTGGCCCGCATGGGCCTGGTGCCGGACAACGTCCTGACCCAGCTCGTCGCCAGGCAGTACAGCCTGCCGGCGATCAACCTCGCCGAGATCGAGATCGATCCGAACGTCCTGAAGCTGATCCCCAAGGAGATCTGCGAGAAGCATCAGGTCATCCCGGTCCGCCGCCAGGGCGCGACGCTGATCGTCGCGATGGCCGACCCGTCGAACATCTACGCGATCGACGAGCTCAAGTTCCTCACCCAGTACAACATCGATCCGGTGGTGGCGTCGGACGGGGCGATCGAGGTCGCGCTGTCGCGCTACTACGACAAGGGCCCCGACCTCGACGCGATGATGGGCGACCTCGACGTCGAGAACGTCGACTTCGCCGCGGTCAACGACGACAACGTCAACGTCGTGGACCTGGAGAACCAGGCCGGCGAGGCGCCGGTCGTGAAGCTGTGCAACGCGATCCTGCTGTCGGCGATCAAGAAAAAGGCGTCCGACATCCACGTCGAGCCGTACGAGAAGTACTTCCGGGTCCGGTTCCGCATCGACGGCATCCTCCAGGAGGAGATGCGCCCGCCGATCAAGCTGCGCAACGCGATCACCAGCCGCCTCAAGATCATGTCGTCGCTCGACATCGCCGAGCGCCGGCTCCCGCAGGACGGTCGCATCAAGCTCAAGATCGGCGCCAACAAGGAGATGGACTTCCGCGTCAGCGTGCTGCCCACGCTGTTCGGCGAGAAGATCGTCATGCGGCTCCTCGACAAGTCGAATCTCCAGCTCGACATGACCAAGCTGGGGTTCGAGGTCGGGCCGCTCACCGACTTCAAGAAGGCGATCAAGAAGCCCTACGGGATGGTGCTGGTCACCGGGCCGACCGGGTCGGGTAAGACGACGACGCTGTACTCCGCGCTGTCCGAGCTCAACCAGGTGAACACCAACATCTCGACGGCCGAGGACCCGGTCGAGTTCAACCTGCAGGGCATCAACCAGTGCCAGATGCACGAGGACATCGGCCTCAACTTCGCGACCGCGCTGCGCGCCTTCCTCCGCCAGGACCCGAACATCATCATGGTCGGCGAGATTCGCGAC
This sequence comes from Kofleriaceae bacterium, assembly GCA_046597055.1. Lineage (GTDB taxonomy): Bacteria > Myxococcota_A > Polyangia > Haliangiales > Haliangiaceae > UBA2376. Next base: position 20,272 of record JBKJLC010000065.1, read on the forward strand.
TTCGAGACCGCCGAGATCGGAGTCAAGGCCGCGCTCACGGGCCACCTCGTGCTGTCCACGCTGCACACCAACGACGCTCCATCGACGGTGTCACGCCTTCTCAACATGGGCATCGAACCGTTCCTCGTGACGGCGTCGGTGAACCTCATCCTCGCACAGCGGCTGTCGCGCCGGATCTGCCTTGACTGCAAGATCCCCGACGAGAAACACCCGGAGGCGCTCGCCAAGATGGGGATGACCGAAGAGCAGATCCGGACCGGCAAGATCATGAAGGGCCGTGGTTGCCAGACCTGCAACAACACCGGCTACAAGGGCCGCGTCGCGCTCTACGAGGTCATGCCCTTTACCGATCCACTTAAAGAGCTCGTGCTCCAGGGCGCCTCGGCGGCCGAGCTCAAGACCGAGATGATCCGCGGCGGCGTCCAGAGTTTGCGCATGGCCGGAATCCAGAAGATCCTTGAAGGCGTGACGACTCCCGAAGAGGTGCTCCGCACCACGGTGGACGACTAGTGGCGCAAAACCTCAGCCTGCCGACGCTGCTCAAGGCGCTGACCGACAAGGGCGCGTCGGATCTTCACGTCACCGTGGGCTCACCTCCCCGCCTTCGCATCGACGGCGATCTGGTCAAGCTCCAGACCGAGCCGCTGACTGCCACCGAGACCAAGACGCTCTGCTACTCGGTGAT